>NZ_JBJNLK010000001.1:0-998918 GCF_052169115.1 Serratia sp. CY33525
AAAAGGTCGATCGCTGTGTGAGTCAGGATGCGGGAAGGTCTTCACTGCATCAGTAATCACACCAATCTGGTTAAACGGCAAACTAAGTGGTGGTAAAGACTGACATCGGCATTATTACTGTCACTGTGCAGGGCGCTGCCGGTAACCGTGACGTCGCCTTCACGCCCGATCACGGTCACACCCTCGCGCCCGCTGAAGGTGCTGCCGGTGCTGATTTCGCGCTCGGTTTGCTCTTCGCGATGGCTCTTGGTTTTGCCTTCGCGCTTGTTTTCGCTGTCCAGATCTTGCGTGCGGGTACGCGCGTCTTTAATGCTCACGTCCCGCGCGCTGACGCCAATACGCCCCTCTTTACTGTCAATCTGCGCGCCTTCGGCCAACAGGCGGTTGCCCGCCACCAGGGTGACGCCCTGGTCTCCGCCGAGTGCGCTTACTGTCAGGCGCTCTTCCTGGCGGTCGTTGCTGACTGATGAAGTACGGCTGTTGGCGTCCAGGTGCGTGGTGTTGGTGGTGCTTTCGGCCCTGATGTTGATATCGCCGCCGGCCTGCACGCGGGTGCTGCCGGCGGCGCTGGCCTGGCTGCCCGTGAACGTGACGTCTCGCCCGGCATTGAGCGTGAGGTTGCCGCCAGCGTTAAGCTCACTCCCCAGAGCCTGCTGCCATTCGCCGCTGACGTGCGCCATCCGGGAGCCTGCCGCTTCCGTGCCGCCGCGGGTGCGGTTACCCATTGAACCGGAGATAACCTCAAGATCGGCGGTATGGCTGCTTTTCGCGGCGGTGATGGTCAGATCGTTACGCGCGCTCAGGCTGAGCGTATCGGTCGCATCCAGTTTCGCCCCCGTGAGCGTGATATCGGTACCGCGCAGGCGAATGTCGCCGGCGCTCATGGTCGCCTGGCGCAGCGCGTCCTGCAGGTTAGTGCTCATGGCCAGACTGTCTGCCTGCACGTCAATGCTGCCTGCCCTGACGTCGCCGCCCTGATGCAGGAACTGCCCGGCGTCAACCGTCAGGGCTTTTTCGGCAAACAGGTTGCCGGCATTGGTGATGCTGTTTGCCGAGAGTTGCAGGTCGCCGCCGCCAATTAGCGCGCCATCGCCGGTCAGGCGCAGCGTAGTCTGTGCCAGGTACACCTTCGGCACCCATACCGTTTGCGGGCCGCCTTCCGTTTGCACCGTCTCGCTCACCAGCCAGACGATATCCTGTTGCAGCGCCGCAATCTGCTCCGGCGTCAACGCCACGCCCGGCACCAGATGGAAGTCCTGGGCGACTTTGCTGCCGTTGTTCATCAGTTGCTGATACTGCTCCATCGCATCCCAGCCCTTGACGGACGGTTTGCCGGTCAGCGCCAGCACCTGCTCGCGTACCAAACGCTGCTCGTAAAAGCCGTCCCCCAGGCGCTTATGGGCCTGCGCCGGGTCATACCCTACGCGCTCAAGCATATAATCACTGCTGATAAAGTTGTCGCGGCGGGTAAAGCGTTCATCGGTCACCACCAGGAACGGGCTGCCGGTCGCCGTATGTTGACTAAACAAGCCGTTATTGGGGATGGCGGTGGCCACATTGCCCAGATGCTGTAACTGCGTCAGCGCCAGCTCAGACGGCAGCAGTGGGCGCCCCAGCGGCGAGGACGGCGTGGCGCCCGGTCTTGTCATTTGCTCGCCCGGCGCCAGCGTCGTATCGCCGTCAGGTCGGGCAGCGCCCTCTACCGTGAAGGCCAGCGGATTGCGCTCAAGCTCGGCGCGTTCGGCATCCACCGCCTTTAACGCCGCATCAAGTTGACTGATTTGCGCCTGATTGACCGTGGTGTTGGTGATGCGGACTCCGTTGATGGTGACCGTGCCATTGCCGGTGATCAGCCCGTCAACGGTCGCCAGCGCCGTGGTTTCGTCCCGGTTGAACGTGGGGTACCAGTGATGCGTGTCCTTGTCATAATGGTCAACGATAGCCGCCTGACGCCGCTCGTTAACCGAGTAACCGCGGTTGTCCACGCTGCCGCCGCCGTCCTGCGTCAGGTTGTCGTTGGCCGTAATGACGCTGGCGTCATTGAGCAACGCTCCCGTGATGCGCAGCACCATGTTGCCGCCGGCCAGAATACGCGCGCCGATCCCCTCACTCACCAGCTTGTCGCGCGTCACCGTGCCGCTCTCGGTACGTTCGCGGAAGTTGTTGTAATCGGTGATGAACGGCGCGCTGTCGATATCGACATGCTTTTCGGGATCCCAGGTCATCACCTGCGTCCAGTCGTGCTCCCAATGGAAGCCGTTTTGATAAGGCGTCGGGATGGTCGCCAGCTGATTGCCCCCGCGCGTTTCATAGAACGTCATCGCATAGCTGCCATCGGCATTCGGCTTGAGCGCCAGGTAGTTGACCCACAGGTCGGTCAGTTGGCCCTTATTGTCCTTGACCCGCACCTGTGCGCGCTTGCCCGCCGCATCAATGGCCAGCAGAGTGCCGTAGCGGTTGGTTTGCGCCGCCGCGTCATCCTGATAGGTCAGCTGCTGGGTGGTCGGCGCCAGGGTGCTTTTATCGGGATTGACCTTTGAACCGTAGGAGCGCCAATAGTAGTTGTAGCGGTGCCATTTGTAGTCGCTCTTCTCGGCGTTACGCTCAATCACCAGCCCTTCGCGCAGGTTGTTCAGGCGACGGGCCTCGATGGTGGCATCACCGTCCGCTTCGATAAAGCTGGCCCGGTTTTCAATCAGGCCATCGCTGTGCAGGTGCAGACGGTCGGCGCTGTAAATCAGCGCGCCCTCCCGGTTGGTCAGCCGCTCACCGGCCTGCACCGTCAGGCTGTGGGTCGCCGCCATCACCGCAGGTGCACCGTGGTTGTCGATAATGCGCCCGTTCACGGTGATGTCGTCGCCCATCAGCGCCGCGGCGTTGTCCAGGGTATCGACGTTCAGCGCCATGCTGTCCGCCTCAAGGCGCCCGGTGTTTTGCAAGGCTCCGGTCGTCAGCTGCAGCGTTTTGCCCACCAGCGCCGCCGGATTGGTGATGCTGGCCGCATGGAGCGCCAGCTTGCCGGGCAGCAACCAATCCGCCAGGTTGGTAAAGGCGCCGCTCAGGGAGAACGTCACCGTACCGTTACTGCTGATCGTTTCGCCGGCCTGATGGGTGTAGTCCTGCTGCGCGGATAGCGTCAGCGCCTGCAGCCCCAGCAGGGTACCGTTCTGATTATCCAAGGTACGCGCATGCAAGGTAAGTTGCCCGGCGCTCTCCACGCGCCCGCCCTGGTTGAGCAGCGCCAGCGGCGAGTCGGTCCGTGACCGGTCAGTATTGATATTGAGGTTGCCGTTGGCCAGGAGACGCCCCTGGCGGTTGTCCAGCTGCGTTACCCCCGAGAGGGTCATCTGGCCGCTACTCTGCAGGCGGCCTGCGGTATTGTCGATATCACGAGAGGTGATATCGGTGCGTGTGGTGCCCAGTATCAGTCCGCCATCGCGATTGTTCAGGCGCTCGGCCTGCACATCCAGTTCCGCCTGGCTGCTGAGCGTGCCCTGACCGCTGTTATCGAACGCTTCGGTCTTGAGCGTCAGGCCCTGAGTCGATACCAGTTGCCCACCCCGGTTGTTGACCTGCGCCCCCTCAAGGGTGAGCGCGTCGCCGCTGTGCACCTTGCCGTGCTGATTGTTAAGCCGGTCGAGTCGGTAGATGCCCGCCCCCTGACTGATGAGCGTACCGCCGGCGTTGTCCAGCTGCTTTGATGCCACCGTGATGCCGCCGCGGCTGCTGAATACGCCGCGTGTATTATTGATACCGGCGGCCGACACCTCTTGCCCACCATTGCTGCGCACTGCACCGCCGGTATTTTCCAGCAAGCCAAGAATACGCAGCGCCACGCGTTGCTGGCCGTCTATCGTCCCGCCGGCATTGTTCAGCGCTTGTGCGTCAAGTTGAAGCGCCTCGCCACCTTGCACTTTCCCATCGCGGTTGTTCAGCGCGCCACTCAACGTAAGGCGTTGTTGTTTCTTGCTGTACAACAATCCACCCTGCGTATTGTCGAGTGCGCGGGCGGCGATAGTCAGCCCCTCGCCGGCCAGCCACTGACCGCCGGCGTTATTGATGGCGCCGGCGTGTTCGCCGTCTTTGATGCCTGTGACAGCAAGCTGCCCCTGCGCCGAGGCCTTGCCGTTGCGATTATCAATATCCTGTGCGACGCGCAGTACCAGATCCGCCGCCGACTGCACCACGCCTTTAGCGTTGTCCAGCCAGTTCGCCGCAAGTTGTGCTCCCTGCCGGCTCTGTACGCTGCCTTCCGTATTGTCAAAACCGCCGCTGATGGCCCGCCAGCTCCCCAGGCTGCCCATCCAGCCCTGCGTGTTGACGATATCCTGTGCCTGCAACACCTGAGACGATTGACTGAAAACACGCCCCTGGCGGTTATCCAGTTTGCCGGTGAACTGCATGTCCAGGCTATCCAGCGCGTTGATGGCGCCCTGAGCATTGAGCAGACTGGCGGCGCGCACCTGCGTGCGGCCATTGCCGGTCAAGGTGCCGTTTTGGTTATCCCAGCCCCCCGCCAGATTCAGAGAAAGCGCCTGGCCGCCCAGCACCACCCCTGCGGCGCGGTTGGTCAACTCGCCCCCCTGAAGAGACAGGTCGCCGCCGCTCTGCAGGGAGCCGCCGTCATTATCGAACAGGCTGCTTGCTCCGCCGTTAACGGCAAGGGCCTGCTGCGCGGTCAGTTTGCCGGAACGGTTGAGGATATTGCCTGCGGCGTCAAGCGTCAGGCCTCCGCCGGACTGCAGCCGCCCGCCGGTATTGTCGAGCGACTGCGCGTTGGCGGTGACCTGCCGGCCACCTTGTGCGGTGCCGCCCTGATTGTCCCAATCGCCATCGGTGTTGACGGCGAGTGCGCTGCCGCCTTCAAGCCAGCCGGCGGCGTTGCTCAACCCTTGCTTCGCCGTCAGGTTCGCATCCTGCCTGGCGACCACCTTGCCCTGAGCGTTATCGAGGCGCTGCGCCGTTAGCGTGAGCGACTCGCCGCTGATTTCCCCCTCGCGGTTGCCAAGCACGCCCGACGCAGTGAGAGAGAGTCTCTGCCCGCCCAGCAGCTTGCCGGCCTCGTTGTGGATGTCTCGCGCTGACACCGTGGTTTGCCCATTCCCCTGCACCCTACCGTGATGATTGCTCAGCTCGCCCTCACTGCTCACCGTCAGCATCTCATCGGCGCCCAGCAGCCCCTGCGTGTTGTCCAGCCCCTGACGGGCATGCAGGTTAAGCCGTTGTCGGCCAATCACCTTGCCCTGCTTGTTGTCGAGACGGTCAGACTGCACCGTCAGCACCGTAGCACTGATTTCACCGCCGCGGTTGGTGGCGTTGCCCGAGGTCTTCAGGGTTGATGTATGGCCTGAAAGCAGCTTACCGCCGTCGTTGTTGAGATTGCCCGCCGTTGCCGTGACGACCGTTTCTCCTTGCGCCGTGCCGCCACGGTTGTCCCAGGCGCCGGCGTGCACATTCAGCGCCTTGCCGGCGCCAATCAGGCCGCGTTGGTTATCCAGGCGGCCGGCCGTCATTTCGAGATTTCCCTGGCCAATGACCTGCCCCTGCGCGTTATCCAGCCGTTGTACCGCCAGACGCACGTCATCGCCGCTCAGGGTGCCGGACTGGTTATTCAGCTCGCTACCGGCCTCAAGCGTCAGGCCGTTCCCGGCCAGCAGGTTGCCGCCGGCATTATTCACCGCGCCATCAGCATGGAGCGTGAGCCCCGCCTGGGTTTTTATCGTGCCGCGCTGGTTATCGAGGCGGCCGGCGTCGAGGCGAAGAGCTCCGTTGCTGCCCATCGTGCCACCGCCATTGTCGAGCAGGCCACCCACTCGCCAGTGCTGCGCCGTTTCCCCCAACGCCACCAGGCGGCCGCGCTGATTGACCAGCCGGCCGGACGAAAGCCGGAGGCTCTGCGTCTCGATGGTGCCGTCACTGTTATCCAGTGCGCCTGCCAGGGTGAAACGGCTCTCACCGTCACCGGTCTGAGACCAGGTAGCCTGTTGGTTGAACAGGCTGTCAGCATCGACCGCCCAGCGCCCGGCCTTGACCCTGGCCTGCTGCGCATCCACATTTCCCTTCGTGCTCACGGCCAGCTCACCGCTGTCTACGGTGGACTGGCGCAAGGCCACGCCGCCCTCGCGGGCCGCCAGCGCGGTGCGGCCGGCCGCAACCTGCGCGCCGCTGATATCCACCCGGCGCCCGGATGCGTTGACGTTCTTTTTACCGAGCAGACTGCCACTGGCGCGGATATCGCCCTGGCTATCAAGCTGCAGATTGGCATCATGGACCAGCGTGCTTTCGGCATTACTGCCCGCCAGCAGGTGGCCGCTGCTTTGGATGCCGCGCGCGGCGTTCAGGTGCACATTCCCGGCCGCCGCCAACGTACCGGATTGCGTTAACATTCCCTCGCGACTCTGCACGGCCAGTTGGCCACCGCTATACACTTTCCCGTGCGTCTCGATGTCGCCTTTTGCCGCCAGCTGAATATCGCCGCCGGCCTGCGTGGGCGCATCAGAGCGCCAACTGAGCTTGCCTTCGCTGCTCACGGTGAGCGTTTTGCCCGCCCGGACCTGTCCGCCCTGGTTACGCACGCCGACGCCGGCTTCGGTGCCGATCATGCGGATACTGCCGCTGTACATGCCACCCATCTGCCCCATGTCGATGGCAAGCTCAGGCCTGGCGCTACCGTCGTCCGAAAGCGGCGCGGCGGTTTTGCCGTCCGCGCTCACGCGGTTACGACCGGCCACCAGCGTCACGCCTTCTTTAGCCCAGACGCCGGCGTTGACCTCCACCGCGCGCGCCAGAATGTCGACGTACTCGGTATCATGACGGGTATCGCCATTGAGCCCACCGCCCTCGATGCGCACCACGCCGCGTTCGACCTGGTAGCCCGCCACGCTGCCATCGGCGTTCAGTTGCGGTTTGCCGGTGGTCAGCGTCATGCGCCCAGCGTTGATGGTGCCGCAGCCGTTGCAGACAATGCCGGCGGGGTTGGCCACAATCACCTGCGCCTTGCCGCCGGCCACTTCCATAAAACCGCGCAGCTGGCTGGGATTGTTGCTGTTGACTTCGTTGAGGATGACGCGAGCCGGCGCGGAATTGGGATTGAGATTAGGGTTACCCTGGATCATCCCGGCCATCTGGGTCGCGGTCATCACCGCCGAATTGTTGAGGATGGCGCCTTTGGCGTCGACGTCGAACTGCTGATACTGATTATGTGAGACCCCAGCCTGGTTGGGGGCGGTGATGTTGACCTGCGGCAAGCCGTTCTGGGTAGTGATGACCTCCGGCCGCTGGGAAGGATTGGCACCGCCGTCCGCGACAATGCCGTCTGCCATGACGGGGCCGGCGAACATCAACAGCCCAAGCAGCCACACTGACCGACGCACGGTGACCCACAGACGACTTCCACCTGTTATTCCTGAACCGATGCGCTGCCCCGGCTCGCTGCTGCAGCTGCGGGCCAGTTCGGACACCACCCGCAACTCCCCGTGGGTGCGGCTGAAGATAAGGCGATAGCAATGTTTGTTCATAGGTCACATCCGTGAGAAAAGTCAGTCCGTTCAGATCAGCGCAGCAACGCTGCCGGTATCGCGATGTTCAGATTTCCATATTTACGCTAAAACCCGCGGTCGCGCCGGAGGTATGGAACCCCGCAGGCTTGTAGAGCGGAACGCCGGCAAACAGGTCATAGCTGAATCGCCCCCACAGCGCGCCGCGCACGCCGAGCGCGCTGCCCGCCAATTGATGGCCAACCAAGTGGCGAGTGTTTGGGCCGTCCACCCGGCCGTAGTCGGCGGCCAGATACAATTCATGCCCGCGAGAAAACACGTTCCAGGCGATTTCATTGCGCCATAGCAGGCCCTTTTCGCCGGACAGCATCTGTTCGCCATCAAAGCCACGCACCGTGTAACGCCCGGCAATGGCCATCCGCTCCTGCGGCGTCAGCGCGTTCGGGCTCCACTGCCCCCTTACGCTGGTATACACCCGCCAGGGCTGATCGCCCCAGGAGAACGGCTGATTGATGCCCAGGTCGCCGAGCAAAATGCCGGTACGTGCGCTGCCTTCATGACGCGACTCTTCCGGGGCAGGCAGGGCATTGAATGCGCCGGTGCCGCGGCGCCAGTTGATATTGGCGTCCAGCGTAGTGGTACCGTAGTAGCTGCGCTGATTCAGCCCCAGCTCCCAGCCGGCGGTCCGACGTTTTTGCGACACAATATCAACGTTGTCCACGGCGTTAGTCGAGTGCTTGCGGTAGCCGCGCAGGTTGAGCGTTAACTTGTGCGACTGGTCGCGGTACAGCAACCGGGAGACGGTCAACTGAATGTTGTCGCTCTTGCCGCTGTAGCGCAGCACCTCATTGGCGTTGGGGATGTTCTGGTGATAGGTGTAGTCGTTGTAATTGGCCGAGAAAGCCCAATATCCCACCGGGAAAAAGTAGTTCAGCGTATGTGAACGGTTGCCGAACGGCCCGTGCTGAAACACATCCTTGCCGATGTTGGCGTAAAACAGGTCATTCTGTGCAAACGGCGCATCGATAGCCAGAGTGGCCGAACCGAGATAACGCCCGGTACTTTTGGAGCCGCTGTCGTCCAGCCCCAGGCTGAGCCGCACCGGGCGCCCTTCGTGCCAGTTGACCTGCAGGTCACTGGTTCCGTCCTCGGCGCCGGGTACGATTTTAATATCGGCATTGGCGCTGGGCACCCGCCTGAAGTTCTCCAGCCCCTGTTCGATATCGCGCAGGCTGAGAATATCGCCGCGTGAGGCCGGAATAGCGTTCCACAGCCGCCCACGCCAGGAGACCGGCTCCTCAAAGCGGATCTCACCGATACGCCCCGGCTGCAGCGCCAGCGCCAACACGCCCGTGGTCAAGTCCTGCTCCTGCGCCATCACGCGTGTGGTGACATAGCCCTTGGCCAGTATGGCGTTTTGCACCTTGTTGATGGCAAGCACAATGCCCTGGCTACCCAGACAGCGGCCCCTGGCATCCGCCGCGGCGTTCAACGCCCATTGAAAGCGATCGGCAGACTCGCCGACCAACGTTAGCCGATTGATGATGAAGCAAGGGCGTTCATCGGTTGGGTAATCGGGCAGCACAACGTCGGGACGGGAAAGGCGCGCATCGGCCTGCGGGGCATTTTGCTGTTGCAGGGCGCGTTCGCGCTCCTGCTGGCGCTGCTGTTCGCGGGCATCAATGGACGCCATTCCATCGCTGGTAGACGCCGAAGCGGAAAACAGGGGTACAACGCCGATCAATAATCCCGACAGCCCGCAGCGGATAGAATAAAGTAAAGCACGAGCAGTATCTGAATCTGAGCGCATCCTTGGCTCCTCACCGTTACTTATAGTTATTTATTTGGTCAAAATCATAAGTTAAGTAAATTAATGTAAATAAACTTACTCTGGGGCGAATTATGAGCTTCGGGGGGGAAAAATCAACAGCTTTATGGCACTGCGATTCACAAAACCATAAGGGAGGCGGCGGGCATAAGAAGAATGGCGAAACGGCGGGAGGATGACGCCATGATGCGCCATCCTTTAAAATTAATTGTCGATCGGGAGGAGAATCAGTAAACGAGACGGACAGCTATCAGCCCAGCAAATTGCTGCCGAACGCCCCCTGCCAATCCTGTTCGAATTTCTCGACCGCGGCCTGCACCGCCGGCGCGCTCAGGAACTGCTCCGCCACATCCACCGGCAGCGTGATCGCCTGGCAGCCCGCCAACAGGCATTCCAGCGCCTGGCGCGGCGTCTTGAAGCTGGCGGCCAGCACCTGCGCCGACGGCGCGTGCAGGCTCAGCAGCTGCTGCAGCTCGTGCACCATTTCGATGCCGTCGCCGCCCTGCACGTCCACCCGATTGACGTAAGGCGCCACGTATTCCGCCCCGGCCAAGGCCGCCAGCAGCCCCTGCCCGGCGCCGTATACCGCCGTGCCCAGCGTTGGGATGGACATCGTTTTAAGCTTCTTGATCGCCGCCAGCCCCTCGGCGGTTGTTGGGATCTTGACCACCAGCCCCGGTACGCGCTGGCTGAGCAGCGCCGCCTCCGCCACCATGCGCTCCGCATCGGCCGCCATCACCTGCGCGAACAGCTTGCCGGTGCCGCCGAGGGCGTCGCGCAGCGCGGGCAGCACTTCCCAAATCGGCTTGCCTTCCTTCGCCACAATGCTCGGGTTAGTGGTGACGCCGTGCAGCGGCAGAATGCGCGCCAGGCGTTTTACCGCCGTCACATCGGCGGTATCGAGATAAAGCTCCATCACGGACTCCTGTGTCATGTTCTGTGGGCGGATTCAAACTCTGATCATCATAGGGCAAAAACCCCGCCAACCTTTGACCAAAATCAATCCAACTTTCATTCGAAACATCTTTAATGGCGAAAGATTCAGCAACGCCAAACGGGTGACTCATGTTCTTCAATCTGCAGCGCTACTCGACCCATGACGGCCCCGGTATCCGCAGCGTGGTCTTTTTAAAAGGGTGCCCGCTGAGCTGCCGCTGGTGCCAGAACCCCGAAAGCCGCTCGCGCCACGCGGATCTGCTGTTTGACGAACGCCTGTGCCTGAGCGGCTGTATGCTGTGCGCCGAGCGCTGCCCGCAAGGCCTGCAGCGTGACGAGGGCGCGCTGACGCTGCGGCGCGAAGCCATCAGCGCAGACGACTATGCGGCGCTGGCCGCCGCCTGCCCGACCGGCGCGCTCAGCCTGTGCGGCAGCGCGGTCAACCTCGACGATATCATGGCCGAGGTGATGCGGGATAAGCCTTTCTACCTGCGCAGCGGCGGTGGTGTAACATTGTCCGGCGGCGAACCCTTTATGCAGCCGGAGGTCGCGGCGGAGCTGCTGCGGCGCGGCCGCGAAGCCGGCATCCACACCGCCGTCGAATCCTGTCTGCACGTTCCGTGGCGTTACATCGCCCCTTCGTTGCCCTGGCTGGATCTGCTGTTGGCCGATCTCAAACACACCGATGAAGCGCGTTTCAAAACCTGGACCGGCGGCTCCGCCCGTCGGGTGATGAACAATTTCCGCCGGCTGGCGGCGCACGGCGTGCCAATGACCGTGCGCGTGCCGCTGATCCCCGATTTCAATGCCGATCGCCACTCTGTCCGCGCGATTGTCGACTTCGCCGCCGACGAGATCGGCGTATCGGAGATCCATTTTCTGCCGTATCACACGCTGGGCATCAACAAGTATCACCTGCTCGGCGAACCTTACCGCGCCGCCCGCACGCCGCTGGACGCGCCCGATCTGCTGGCCTTCGCCGAAGCGTACGCCGGCGCCAAAGGCCTGAGCGCCATTTTGCGAGGATAACGCCATGACTACGTTGGATTTGACCACCCTCAGCGCCCGCATCCAGGCGCATAAGAACGCGCTGATTCACATCGTCAAACCGCCGGTGTGCACCGAACGCGCTCAGCACTATACCGAGGCCTATCAACAGCATCAGGATCGGCCGCTGCCGGTGCGCCGCGCGCTGGCGCTGGCCAACCATCTGGCGAAGCGCAGCATCTGGATCGCCAACGACGAGCTGATCGTCGGCAACCAGGCCAGCGAGCTGCGCGCCGCGCCGATCTTCCCCGAATACACCGTCGGCTGGATAGAAAACGAGATCGACCAGTTGGCCGACCGGCCGGGCGCCGGCTTCTCGGTCAGCGAAGAGAACAAGGCGATTTTGCACCGTCTTTGCCCCTGGTGGCGCGGCCAAACGGTGCAGGATCGCTGCTATGGCATGTTTACCGACGAACAGAAGGCGCTGCTCGCCACCGGCATCATCAAAGCCGAGGGCAACATGACCTCCGGCGACGCCCACCTGGCGGTCAACTTCCCGCTGCTGCTGGAACTAGGCCTCGACGGCCTGCGTGAAAAGGTGAACGCGCGCCGCAGCCGCCTGCGCCTGACCGAGTGGGAAGATCTGCATAAAGCGCAGTTTCTCAACGCCATCGACATCGTGCTGGCGGCGCTGAGCGAACACATCCTGCGTTTCGCTCACCTGGCGCGCGATATGGCGCAGCGCGAAACCCGCGACTGGCGGCGCACCGAGCTGCTGGCCATCGCAGACAACTGCGATCTGATCGCCCATCGCCCGCCGCACACCTTCTGGCAGGCGCTGCAGCTGTGCTATTTCATCCAGTTGACGTTGCAGATCGAATCCAACGGCCATTCGGTTTCCTTCGGCCGCCTCGACCAATATCTCTATCCCTGGTATCGGCGCGACGTCGAGCTGGAGCAGAACCTGGCGCGGGAAGACGCCATCGAGCTGCTGCACAGCTGCTGGCTGAAGCTGCTGGAGGTCAACAAGATCCGCTCCGGCTCGCACTCCAAGGCCTCCGCCGGTAGCCCGCTGTACCAGAACGTCACCATCGGCGGCCAAAAACTGCTCGACGGCCGGCCGTGCGATGCGGTCAACCCGCTGTCCTACGCCATCCTCGAATCCTGCGGCCGCCTGCGCTCCACCCAACCCAACCTCAGCGTGCGTTACCACGCAGGAATGAGCGCCGATTTCCTCGACGCCTGCGTACAGGTGATCCGCTGCGGCTTCGGCATGCCGGCGTTCAACAACGACGAAATCGTCATTCCCGAGTTCATCAAGCTGGGGGTTGAACCGCAGGACGCCTACGACTATGCCGCCATCGGCTGCATCGAGACCGCCGTCGGCGGCAAATGGGGCTATCGCTGCACCGGCATGAGCTTCATCAACTTTGCCCGCGTGCTGCTGGCGGCGCTGGAACAGGGCCGCGACGCCACCTCCGGGCAGATTTTCCTGCCGCAGGAACAGGCGCTGTCCAAAGGAAACTTCGCCGATTTCGAGCAGGTGATGGCGGCGTGGGACCGACAAATCCGCTACTACACGCGCAAGTCAATTGAGATCGAATGCGTGGTGGACAGCGTGCTGGAGGAGAACGCCCACGATATCCTGTGCTCCGCGTTGGTGGATGACTGCATCGAACGCGGCAAAAGCATCAAGCAAGGCGGCGCCAAGTACGACTGGATTTCCGGCCTGCAGGTCGGCATCGCCAACCTCGGCAACAGCCTGGCGGCGGTGCGCAAACTGGTGTTTGACCAGGGGGCGATCGGCCAGCAGCGGCTGGCGGCGGCGCTGGCCGACGACTTCGCCGGGTTGGATGGCGAACAGCTGCGCCAGCGGCTGCTCAACGCCGCGCCCAAATACGGCAACGACGTGGACGAGGTCGATCGGCTGCTGGTGCGCGCCTACCAAACCTACATCGAGGAACTGAAGCAGTATCGCAACACCCGCTTCGGCCGCGGGCCGATAGGCGGCGGCTACTACGCCGGCACCTCGTCAATCTCGGCCAACGTGCCCTTCGGCGCCGCCACCCTCGCCACCCCGGATGGGCGCAAGGCGCACCAGCCGCTGGCGGAAGGCGCCAGCCCGGCGTCCGGCACCGACCACCTGGGGCCGACCGCGGTGTTCAATTCGCTCGCCAAGTTGCCTACCGAGGCAATTCTCGGCGGCGTGCTGCTCAACCAAAAGCTGAACCCGGCGACGCTGGACAACCCGCGCGATCGGGAAAAGCTGATGCTGATGTTGCGCACCTTCTTCGAGAGCTATCGCGGCTGGCATGTGCAGTACAATATCGTGTCGCGCGAAACGCTGCTGGCGGCGAAGCAACACCCTGACCAATATCGTGATTTAGTGGTTCGCGTAGCTGGCTATTCCGCCTTCTTTACCGCATTATCCCCTGAGGCGCAGGATGATATTATTGCGCGCACAGAACATACTCTTTAAACCTTTGACTCTTAGCGGCCGCACCTTGGCGGCCGCATCATCAGGCCGATATGAATTTACGACAACAGACCATATTGCAGTTGGTTAACGATCGCCGGCGGATCAGCGTCAATGAGCTGGCGCGCGCCTCGGGCGTCTCGGAAGTCACCATCCGGCAGGATCTCAACCTGCTGGAAAAGCGCAGTTATCTGAAGCGGGTACACGGTTCCGCCGTGGCGCTGGAGAGCGACGACGTCGACGCCCGCATGATGTCCAATTTCACCCTCAAACAACGGTTGGCGCAATATGCTGCCGCGCAGGTCAACGACGGCGAGACGATCTTCATCGAGAGCGGCAGCGCCAATGCCCTGCTGGCGCGCTACATCGCCGAGCGCAAGCGCATTACGCTGATCACTGTCAGCCACTACATCGCCAACCTGCTGAAAGAAACTGACTGCGACGTGATTGTGCTGGGCGGCATGTACCAGAAGAAAAGCGAGACCGTGGTCGGCCCGCTTACGCGGCTGTGCATTCAGCAGGTGCATTTCAACAAGGCGTTTATCGGCATTGACGGCTTTCAGGCCGAAACCGGCTTTACCGGCCGCGACATGATGCGCGCCGACGTGGTCAGCGCGGTGCTGGCCAAGGGCGTGGAGAATATCGTGCTGACGGACTCGAGCAAATTCGGCCAGATCCAGCCCAACCCGCTGGCGCAGACCGGCCAGATCAGCCGGGTGATCACCGATTCGCGCTTGGCGCTGGAGTATCAGCATCAGCTGAAACGCCAGGGCGTACAGGTGGAGCTGGTTAACGAATAACGCAGGTCACTGCCGCACCGCGCGGGCTACACCGCGCGCCTTCCCCTTGCGCAGCGGGATTTTAAGACTATTTACCTGTTTATCCTTCCCGAGAAACCTATACTCAGTTTCGGCGCCTTTTGGGCCGTAACTTGCTAATTATTCGGCCGTTAACAAAAAATGCCATTTTTTTATATCGATACTGTACGGGAATCAACGGCAGGCCTGATTTATGGTTAACGCCTATACTTATAGGGCACTTCCATATAGCCAATGCTAAGGAGAAGTCATTATGATGATTATCAATAAACGTTTCGCCACCGCCGCGCTGGCACTGACTCTGGCGTTTTCACTCAGCGCCTGTTCCAACATGTCCAAACGCGATCGCAACACCGCTATCGGTGCCGGCGCCGGTGCAGTCGGCGGCGCAGTGCTGACAGACGGCAGCGCGCTGGGCACGCTGGGTGGGGCTGCGGTAGGGGGCATCATCGGTCACCAGGTTGGCAAATAACCTGACCGAGAGACCTCGGCCGACAGGCTGGCAAAAGCGCCTCGGCGCTTTGACGTATTAACCAGAATAACGATGATTTCAGGTCTGTTTTACTTTAAGTCTATGGTTCTTTTGCCGTTAACGGGCTAACCCCCGGCAGCAACAACCTCAAGCCATGCCGCAGTATTGCACCGCGGCATGGCGATTCACCTCAACCGCCCGCCAGTTTGACCTTCATGCCTTTGGCTTCCAGCAGCTGTTTGAGCAGATCGCGTTTATCGCCCTGGATCTCGATAATCCCGTCTTTCACCGAACCGCCGCAACCGCATTTCTTTTTCAGCTCGGCCGCCAGTTTGTCGAGCGCGGCATCATCCAGATCGACGCCGGCGATCAGGCATACCCCCTTCCCCTTGCGGCCGCTGGTCTGACGCTGGATGCGCACGATGCCGTCGCCCTTGGCGCGTTGCGGCTTAACGTCTTCCTGCTTGATGCGGCCGGTGTCCGTGGAATACACCAGGCGGCTGTTATCGTCATTCATCATTGCCTCCTCAGGCCAAAGAGGCACGGATCGCGCGCAGCGTCGCGGCCGGATCCGCAGATTGGGTGATCGGACGCCCAATCACCATGTATTCCACGCCGGCGGTCTGGGCCTGCACCGGGGTCATGATACGGCGCTGATCGCCCGCCGCGCTGCCTTCAGGGCGGATCCCCGGCGTAACCAGCTGGAAAGCCTGCCCGCAGGCGGCCTTCAGGCGCTGCGCTTCGTGTGCCGAACAGACCACGCCGTCCAGCCCGCAGTCGCGGGCCAGGCGCGCCAGGCGCTCGGCGTGTTCCGCCGGGCTGGCCTCGATGCCAATGCCGCGCAGGTCTTCCGCTTCCATGCTGGTGAGCACCGTCACGGCGATCAGCAGCGGCGCATCCGCTCCGTAAGGCAGCAGCGCTTCTTTAGCGGCGGTCATCATGCGCGCGCCGCCGCTGGCATGGACGTTGACCATCCAAACGCCCAGCTCGGCCGCCGCCGCAACCGCATGCGCGGTGGTATTGGGAATATCGTGGAATTTCAGGTCGAGAAACACGTCGAAACCGCGCCCGTGCAGATCGCGCACCAGCTGCGGCCCAAACAGCGTGAACATTTCTTTGCCCACTTTCAGCCGGCAGTCTTGCGGATCGATACGGTCGGCGAACGCCAGCGCAGCGTTCTTATCGGCGTAATCTAACGCCACAACGATTGGAGATGATTTTAAGTCATTGTTATTAGTGTTATTTTCAGACTTCATTTCTTCTACCTTCTGTAAAATGGACATAATCAGGTACTCACCCGCGAAACTGACCGCCGCATTCTACATGCCGGGGGCCAGAAATCCCAGCCGCAGCGCGTACCGCCGCTCTGTCATGTTACCTCTCACCTTTGTCATGGCGCGTCAACAAAAGCGCGTCAGCGATAAACCACGCAGCGTAAAACGTCGTAAAGATGCGTAAATTCTCAATCAAACATTTTGAACAACTTGCTCAGCATTATCAGATTTTCAAACGGCGCAGATGCTTTATTATTCACCACATCGGAAGCGAATGGCTTCCTTCCTAAATAAACAGACTGGAGTCACCTATGAAAACCATCAAATATTTTGCAGCCGCTACCGCTATCGCACTGACCTCTTTCGCTACCTTCGCCGCTGAGCCGGTCAACAGCCAACAGGCTGACAGCCTGACCGCCAGCGGCATCGTTTCCGCGGGCCATGCGACCACCCTCAGCAGCCTGGAGAAAAAACTGGCCGCTAAAGCCGATGCCCAAGGCGCCGGCAGCTACCGCATCATCTCCGCCGGCGGTAACAACATGCTGAGCGGCACCGCGATCATCTATAAATAATGTTTCCGGTACAGGGCCCGCACGCTCGGGCCCTGCCTCTGTTTCTCGCCTAAAAAACCCGCGTTTGCCTCACCCCTCTTCGTTACAGAAATATTAAATTTTTATTACACACTAGACACCCGATCGCCAGTGGCTTAGCTTGAAGGCATCTTCCTGCAGAAAGGCTTTCAAAATGAGCGAGATATCGACACTTACCATCAAAATTCCTCTGGAACTGAAGGAAAAAATCCGCGCCGCCGCCGCTGAAAACGAATTTTCGTTGAGCGTGGAAGTATGCCAGCGCCTGGAAAACAGCTTCAACGCGCCCCCCGCCAAGGCAGAAAAGCCGGCCAAAAAGGCGGATGAGCTGCACCACGGCGAGATCGACAATCAAAGCACCGAAGAAGAGGTTGAACAGCCACTGAGCCAGAAAGAACTGAAGAAACTGCGCCAGCTGTTGAAAACCGGCGCCAAAGGCGGCAAGAAAAAGTAAGCGGCAAACGAAAAAACGGGGCGATAATCGCCCCGTTTTGTTTTGCCCCGCCGCCGCCTTATTGCCCGTCCAGACCGCGGATCGGTTTGACCGATGACCAGGCTCGGCACGACGGGCAATGCCAATAGAGCGAGTGCGCAGTGAAGCCGCATTTGTGGCAGCGGTAACGCGGCTTGGTACGAATTTGCTCGCCGACCATATCGCGCAACAGCAGCAGGCTCTCTTTCGCCCGGCCGTCTTCGGCGTCCGCCAGGTGATAATCCATCAACCGGTAAAACACGCGCATGGTCGGATGGCGCTGCAGCTGGCGGTTGATATAGACCTGCACCACGTCGCGCCCTTCGTGCTGTTCGATGATCTCGGCCAGCATCAGATCGGCGGTGGCGCCGGTGTTCTCTTCCACGCAGCGTTTCAGGAATTCAACCCAGCTGTGCTGTTGTTCCGGCAGATGCGTGTAGCATTCCTGCAGCATCGGCAGCGTTTCACTGACCAACTCTTTATCCTGGCTCAGCACGCGTTGCAGCGACTCTGCCGCTTTGACGTAGTCGTTTTGCGCCATGTAGATGCGCCCGAACATGATGGATACGCGCGCACACTGTTTATCGGCTGCGTCCGCACGTTTGAGCAGGCTCATCGCCCGATCGAGATCGTCGCTGCCCATCGCCTGCAGCGCCAGTTCACAATAGAAGTGCGCGATCTCAACGCGCTGTTTCTCTTTACCCAGCTTGACCAGCTTTTCCGCCACGTCGATCGCTTTTTGCCAATCGCTGGTGGCCTGATGGATCACCAGCAGTTGCTGCAGCGCCGATACGCGAAAATCCGCTTCGTCAGTCAACTGGCTGAACATGTCTTCCGCGCGATCGTACAGCCCGGCCGCCATATAGTCGCGGCCCAGCTGCTGTACCGCCAGCAGACGCTGTTCAAAGGTCAGGGAGGCGCTTTCCATCAAGGCCTGGTGGATGCGGATGGCGCGGTCGACTTCGCCGCGCGAACGGAACAGGTTACCCAGCGTCAGGTGGGCTTCAACGGTGTTGCTGTCCTCTTTCAACATGTCGAGGAACAGATCGACCGCCTTGTCCTGCTGGTTGGAAAGCAGAAAGTTCACCCCTGCCACGTATTCACGCGACAGGCGGTTGGCTTCTTGCTGTTTATCCTGCTGAGCGCTTCTGCGCCCCATGTACCAACCGTACGCGGCAGCCACGGGCAGCAACAGAAACAGCAGTTCTAACATAGAGGATTATTCCTTGCTGACAACGGGCTGAGCCGCCGGTTCAGCGGGCTGCTCAAGCTGCAGCTCCAGCCTTTTGATCTTGCGCTCGGCGCGGCCCAACGCAATGCGCGTGCGCAGGTAAAACAGGCCGCAAATGATCCAGCCGAGAACAAAACCGGCGCCAAACAGCGTGGCCAACAGGGTCGATACGCGATAGTCACCCTGCGCAACCAGATAGTTGAAATTGACCACCTGATCGTTATGCGCACCCAAGGTGACAGAAATCACGAAGATCACCAGAACCAACAAAAAAATCAGCAAATATTTCACATTCTTTCCCGCGATGCCGAGTGAATCGGATGAACGATGCCAAAACGTGGCGTCCCTAACCCTTAAGTTAGCATTTCCCACTGCGGCAGGGAAACCCTGCGGCACGATAAAACCACATATCTGCTGGCATATTCGGCAGTAAACGGCCTTAGCGAACAAATTGATGAGAAAGCTTCTCAAAACGTCGAATTTATAAGGATATGGGGGCGACGGCGCGGATTGCAATGGCGGGAAAATGTAAGCGGTTAATGCGGCGCCGTTCCGACGCCGCGTTTTTGTGACACAGTCACGTCATGACATAATTAACCCGCCGTCCACATTGATGGTTTGGCCGGTGATGTAGTCGGCATCGTCCGAGGCAAGAAAGGCCACGAGACCCGCCACGTCCTCGGGCTGACCGGCGCGCCTGAGCGGAATGCCCGCCACCCACTCGGCCATCAACTCCCCTTTGCCGTAGGTTTTTTCCGGCCCGCTGAGAATTTCGCCCC
Organism: Serratia sp. CY33525; assembly: GCF_052169115.1. NCBI lineage: Bacteria > Pseudomonadati > Pseudomonadota > Gammaproteobacteria > Enterobacterales > Yersiniaceae > Serratia > Serratia sp. CY33525. The sequence goes on from NZ_JBJNLK010000001.1 coordinate 19,360, forward strand.
AAACGCGGTCGTTATATTCCCACATCTCGCTTTCAATGATGCCGGGGCAGAATGCATTGACGGTAATGCCATGCGGTGCCAGCTCGAGCGCTAAACTTTGCGTAATGCCGATCACGCCCATTTTGCTGGCGGCGTAATGCGGTGTGTAAATGAATCCGTTACGCCCCTGACCGGAAGAGGTGTTGATCAGCCGCCCCTTGCGCTGGCCGACCATATATCTAGCCGCTTCCCGGCAGCAGAGCCACACCGCAGTGGTATTTACCGCCAACACTTTCTCAAAATCGCTTTTGGGCATCTGGTCAAAACGATCGATAGTGATCACCCCGGCGTTTTGAATGGAAACGTCGATCGCGCCGAATTGCTCCCAAGCCTGACGATAAAAATCAACCACCTGCGCCTCATCGGTGACGTCGAGGATCACCGGCAGAATCTCCACACCATAACGCTGGCGCAGCGTTTCCGCCGTGGTCAGAATGCGTTCCGCATTCGATGCAATCACCAGATTGGCGCCCAAACGGGCGAAGCGCTCGGCGATGCCGGCCCCAATGCCGCGGCATGCGCCGGTAATCACCACGGTTTTCCCCGTGAAATCACGATTCATGGTTGTTCTCCTGTCATCAATGAGCTCGCCTGCGGCCGCCACAAGGTGCGTTGCACCGCCTGCCGCCAGGCGCTGTAGTTTTCCTGCAGCTGCCGGTGGCGCTGCATATCGGGTTTAAATTCATCATGTTGGGGCAACAATGCCGCCAGTTGCCGATCGGTAGTCCCCCACAGGCTGCGCATCGCCATCAGCGCCGCCCCCAGCGCCGAGAGTTCCGCCGTGTTGCTGCGCCACACCGGGCAACCCAGCAGATCGGCCTGAAACTGCATCAGCCAGTCATTGCGGCTGGGGCCGCCATCGGCCATTAACCCCTGCAATGCAAAACCCGGCTGTTGCCGCAATACGCCGATCACATCGGCGATTTGATAAGCCACCGACTCAAAAGCGGCCCGCACCAAATGTTCCCGCCGCGTGCCGCGGCTGAGGCCGCAGATCACGCCGCGCGCCTGCTCATCCCACCAGGGTGCGCCGACCCCGGTCAGTGCCGGCACAAAATAGACGCCACCGCTGTCGGCCACGCAAACAGGCAGTTCACTTAACGGCCTCTCGCCCCCCGCCGGCATGGCGGTGATATCCAGCATCCAGGCAATGGCGTCGCCGGTGTGGGGAATATTGCCCTCCAGCGCATACTGCATACGCTCGCCATCGTGCCAGGCGACGGTCGTTGCCAGAGCGCTCGTGTCGCATTGCGCTTCGGCGATCGGCGCCATCACCGATGAACCGGTGCCATAGGTGGCCTTAACCTGCCCCGCCTGGCCGAGCGCATGGCCGTACAGCGCCGCATGCGAATCACCGACCATCGCGCCAATCGGAATGCCGTCGGCAATGCCTTCCAATCCCAACGTCGCGCCGAACACATGGCTGGAGGGGGAGATCGTCGGCAGCGCCTGGCGGGGAATGTTGAAGAGCGCCAGCATCCGCTCGTCCCAATCGCCGGAGGCAAGGTTCAACAGCTGGGTGCGAGCGGCATTGGAGGTATCGCAGCCGAATGCCTGTCCTCCGCTCAACTGCCACAGCAGCCAGGCATCGATGGTGCCAAGGCAGATTTCTCCGTTCTCCGCCATCCGTTGCCCCCCTTCGCAGCGATCGAGCAACCAGCGCATTTTCGCCGCCGAGAACAGGGGTGAAAGCGGCAGGCCGGTGGCGCGACGCACCACTTCGGCCTGCCGATCGTGCCGCAGCCGTTCACAGAAATCGGCGGCGCGCGCGCATTGCCAGGTTAGGGCCGGACCGATCGGCTGGCCGTCGGAACGCCGCCAACCGATGGCGGTTTCACGCTGGTTGCTGATGGCGATACCGGCAATACGGGATGCGCCGGCCAACGCAATCGCTTCCCGCAGCACCGCCAGAGAGGCTGCCAGCAAGGCCTCGCCCCGCTGTTCCACCCAACCGGGCTGCGGCGTCTGCAGCGTCAACGGCCTGCTGGCTCTGGCGACGATCGCCCCCTGCGCATCCACTACCACGGCCTTGGCGTTGCTGGTGCCTTCGTCCAACGCGACAATGCAATCCGCTTTAACCATGGCTCACCTCAGCCAGCGGCTGCACCGCTTTTTTATCCTGCCGCTGCATCAAAATGACCTTGCTCTGCAAACGCTGCTGGAACTGGTCAATCACCACGGCGGTAACGATCACCAGCCCTTTAATCACCATTTGCCAGAACTCGCTGACGCCCATCATCACCAGACCGTCCGCCAGAAAAACGATCACAAAGGCGCCGATGATCGAACCGAATACCCTGCCGCGGCCACCGCTGAGCGCCGTACCGCCCAGCACCGTCGCGCCGATGGCGTCCATCTCGAACATATTGCCGGTCATCGGGTGCGCGGTTTGCAACTGAGAAGCGATGACCAGCCCCACCAGCGCCGCACACAGCCCGGAGAAGGCATAGACGAACATTTTCACTTTGACGATCGGCACCCCCGACAGCCGCGCCGCCGGCTCATTGCCGCCAATCGCATAGATATAACGGCCCAGCGGCGTTTTCTTGGTGAGATAGATCCCCAACAACACGATGGCCAACATCAGCCAAATCGGGTTGTAAATACCGAGAAAGGTGCCGGATCCCAGGGCCGCGAAACCGGTGTTGCCCAGCGCTTCCATGCCCACCAGATTGGGATAGGTTTTGCCGTCCGCCGTCAACAACGCCGCTCCGCGCGCCACGTACATTGCGCCCAGGGTGCAGATGAACGGCGCAACGCCGAGCCGCGTGATCAGCGTGCCGTTGATCAAACCCAACAACACGCCCAACAGCGCCACCGCGCCGATCACTTCAAAGACGTTGAGAAACAGCCGGTTGCCATCCCACAGCGGGATGCCGACGGTCAACAGCGCACCGGCGATCATCCCGCACAGGCCCGCCACCGCGCCGACCGACAAATCGATGCCGCCGGTGAGGATCACCAGCGTCATGCCAACCGCCAGCAGCCCGGTAATCGCCACGTGCTGCGTCATAATCAGCAGATTGGAGACGGTCAGAAAATTCGGCACCATGCCGCTGAAGAACAGCACCACCAGCAACAGGGCGATGAAAGTGCGCGCCTGCAGCAAATACATATACAACCGATACTTGGTTTGCATTGCCTTATCCTTATGCGTGTGGGGTTGAGGCGCGGATCAGCGTTTCGCGGTCGGCCCGTTCGCGCGGCAGATCGGCCGTCAGTTTCCCGTCCGCCATCACCATCACCCGGTCGGCCAGTGAGACCACCTCATCCAGCTCCGACGAAGAGAACATCACCGCCAGCCCCTGGCGTGCCATCGCGCCAATCAGGTGATAAACGTCCGTTTTGGCGCCGACGTCGATTCCGCGCGTCGGCTCATCGAGAAACACCACCAGCGGCCCGGTCAGCAGCGCCTTGCCCAACACCACTTTCTGCTGATTGCCGCCGCTCAGGCTGGTGATTGGCAGCTCCCGGTCACTCACCTTGATCGCCAGTTTTTCGATCATGCCGTCGACCAACGCACACTCCCCGGCCGACGCCAACGGCCGCAGCGCGTTGCGCCCCAGGCTGGCCAGGGTCATGTTGGCCTTGATCGACATCATCTGCACCAAGCCCTCCGCCTGCCTGTCTTCCGGCACCAGCGCCATGCCCAACGCCATGCGCTGACGAAACCCCAACCGCTCCACGCTTTTGCCGTTGAGCAGAATGCGGCCTGCCGTCTGGCGCATCACGCCGTTGATCACCTTGAACAGTTCGGTGCGGCCGGCGCCCAACAGGCCATAAATGCCGATCACTTCCCCTTTGCGCAGTGAAAAACTGACGTCGTTAAGGCAATAGCCGCCGTTTTCACGCGGCAGCGTCAACTGCTCAACCTTCAGCACTTCATCCCCTTGCTCTGCCGCGCAATAATCAAAGTGCTTGCTCTTTTCCCCGACCATCTTTTCGATGATCCACGGGATGCTGACGTTGCAGACCGGCTCGGCGGCAACAAAACGCCCATCGCGAAACACCGTGATGCGATCGCCAATCTCCATCAGCTCTTCCAGACGGTGAGAAATGTAGATGATGGTGACGCCGCGTTTTTTCAGATCGGCGATCACCCGAAACAGCGTGCGCACTTCAGCCTGGCTCAGCGCCGACGTCGGCTCATCCATGATCAGCACCCGGGTGTCCTTCGCCAAGGCGCGAGCAATTTCCACCAGCTGCTGATGTCCGATGCCGAGACTGCCCAACGGCGTATGCGGGTCGATGTCCAACTCCAGCCGCTGCAGCAAGGATTTGGCCAGCTGATATTGATAGTCCACATTGATGCGGCCACGCTGGAAGAACTCGTTGGCCATAAAAATGTTGTCCATCACCGACAGGTTGGGGAACAGGTTCAGCTCCTGGAAAATAATGCTGATCCCGAGCCGCTCCGCCTGCTGCGTGGAAGTTAGCGTCACCGCTTTACCCTCCAGCTCGATGGTGCCGGAGGTCGGGGTTTCCACCCCCGCCAGCAGCTTCATCATGGTCGACTTGCCGGCGCCGTTTTCGCCGATCAGCACGTTGACCTGATTGCGAAACACTTGATAACTCACGCTATCCAACGCGGTGACGCCAGGATAGAGACGCGAAACGTTGCGCGTTTGAATAATGATCGGATCGCTCATCACGCCCCCTTAAGGTTGAATGCGTACCGGCGTGATCAACAGCGGCTCGGCAGGCGCCTGCCAGCTGCTGAATACGCCGTACACGGTAATGTGGTCACCCACCTTGGGCGGGGATCCGGCCAGTTCGTCGATCGAAGCCTGATTAATCGCCCTGGCAAAATCGCCGAACAGCGCTTGGTCATTGAAATCGCCGTAGCTCAGCCCGCGATAGCTGTCGCGCAACGCCGTACCGCGATAAACCGGCCCGATCTGCACCTCCACGCTGCTGAGCGGTGCATCGGTCAGCTTGAGCGTTAATTTTCCGCTGCGCGAACGGGTGTTGACCGCCACGACTTCACCGCTGACCTTAACGTTGAAATAACAAGGGAACTCCGGTTGAGCGCGGTACCCCAGCAGATCGCAGGCGCTGTCAAAATCCTTGGCCTGGGCGATCCGGGCGAGCAGCTCGCCCAGCGGCTGCGCCGTTTTGACCGCTTGCGGAGCGATTTGGCTGCGGTAAATTTCCGCCGCCTGCGCCACATGCGGATTCACCGGGGAGCGAAGCTCCGCCAGCTTTTTCTCCGAAACGATACGGCAACCGCTCAACGCCAGGACGACGGTGACGGCCAGCGCAATGCGCATCGACATAACAACACCTCCGATCGCACCCCGCCGCCGGGACGGGGTGGTGAAAGACGCCGCTCAGCGCGGATTACGGTTTGAAGTTGAAGTCACTGACTCGTTGCGCATTGTCTTTGCCGATCAGGATGCCGCGGAACATCACGCGCTCCTTGCCGGTATAGCTGCCGGATTGGAAATAGCCGTCGAGGATTTCAACGCCCTGCGCGGCGATCGCCTGCGCCTGCAACATCACGCTGGCATAGAGGCTGCCGTTGAGAATGGCGTCGCGTTCATCGTTGCTGCCGTCGATGCCCACCACGGTGACATCCTGCCGGCCGGCGGCCTTCAGCGCCGCCACTGCGCCCAGCGCCACCGGGCCGTTGCCGCAGATCACGCCTTTGATGTCCGGATGCGCCTGCAGAATGCTGTCCATGATGCGTTTCCCTTCCAGCAGATTGCCCTTGGCATCCTGACGCGCCACGCTGACCATCTCAGGATATTGGTCGATCACGTTGTGGAACGACTGCGAGCGCGTGACGCAGTTATTGTCCGCCAGGTTGCAGGTCAGCTCGGCGTATTTGCCGGTTTCTCCCATTTTTTCTACAAACTGGTTGGCGACGTCCGAGCCGGCCTGGAAGTTGTTATGGGTGATCTGCGCCAACGCTACGCCATCGACCGGGATCTCGCGGTTGATCAGTACCACCGGAATACCGGCGTTTTTCGCCTGCTGCACGGCGGCGACGCTGGCCTGGGAATCGGCGTTATCCAAAATGATGCCCTGTACTTTGCGGCCGATAACCAGGCTGATCAGCTCCCCCTGGCGCTTAACGTCTTCGCCGTGCGATAGCACCAACGTCTGGTAACCGAGCGACTTGGCCTTGCTCTCGGCCCCCTTGGCTTCCGCGGAGTAATAAGGGTTATCCAGCGAATTGACGAGAATGGCGATCGTGCCCTTTTCCGCCGCCATGGCAGAGGTGCAGGCAAAACCGGTGAGCAGGGTAAGGTAAGTGGCTATTTTTCTCATGATGGTGTTCTCTTATCGTTGTGTTGAACATCGTCTGGTGTTGGCGATCGCTGCGGTTGCCGCTTACCAAATGGTAAAACCGCCGTCGATCATCAGGTCCGCGCCGGTGATCATGTCGCTGCCGTTGCTGGCAAAAAACAGGATCGCCGCCGCAATTTCGTCGGTATAAGCAAAACGCCCCAGCGGGATCAGCTTTTTCATCGCCTCGCCCTTCTCGCCGCGCCAGGCTTTCTCTCCCATAGGCGTCAGCACCACGGTGGGCGATAACGTGTTGACGGTGATGCCGTGCGGCGCCCATTCTTTGGCCATCACCTTGGTCATGCCCAGCAGCCCCGCCTTGGCGGCGGTGTAAGCGCAGTGATCGTCAATGGCGATGGAGGCCGCCTGCGACGCGATGTTGATGATTTTCCCGCCGTGGCCGGCGGCTATCGCACGGCGCGCCAGTTCCTGCGAGCACAAAAAAGGCCCGGTGAGGTTGACCGCCAAGTGGCGCTGCCACTCCTCGAGCGTCACTTCCGTCGCCGGTTGCAGATTGACGTAGCCGGCGCAGTTGACCAGGATATCGAGCGGGCCAAAGCGCCGCTGAGCCGCATTGAAGGCGGCAGCCACCGAGTCGGAATCGGTCACGTCGCACACCTGGCAGAACACCTGTTCTTCCCCCAACTCCCGCAGCGCCGCCGCGGCCTTGTCCTGTTCAAAGGCCGGATACATCAATACCAGGCGCGCGCCCTTTTCCAGCAGCAGGCGATTGGCAGCCATCGCGATGCCGCCCAGACCGCCGGTGATCACCGCCACTTTCCCTGCCAGCGACATCCGGCTATCGACACCGTAGCGTAAATTAACGTCGTATTCGTTCCGCTCCATCGCATTCCCCCTATGGCGTTAACTGAGCATGCAACCCTGCGGCGTCGATGGCGTATTGCCGCCGCAGCGCCGCCCGGCTGCTGCTGTGGGTAAATTCATAAGCCGGCACGCCCAGCGCGGTAAACGGCCGCGGCAGCTGATGCCGCAGCAACAGCTCACCGATGATGGTGCCCAGGCCACCGCTGAGGGCGTGCTCCTCCATGGTCAGCACCCGGCGGTGCGAACGTATCAACGCCACTACCGCCGCCTCATTGAGTGGCCAGAGCGAAGGCAGCGAGACGATGGTCGGGTTATCGCCCAATTCCAGCACCTTCATCGCCTCATGCGCCACCGTCCCCAGGCAAAACACCAGGCTGTCAGAGCCTTGATGCAGTACCTCCGGCTCTCCGGGGCGGAAGTGATAGCTCGCGTTCAGCACCGGCAGCTTGTCGCTGTCCATACGGATATAGGCCGGGCCGGGTTGCGCGATGACATAACGGACAATCTCTGCCGCTTGTCGCGCATCCGCCGGCGCATAGACGCTGAGATTACCCAGCGTGCGAGCGATGGCGATATCGTTCATGCAGTGGTGCGTCGCCCCCAGCGGCCCATAGCCGAATCCGGCATTCAGGCCGAGCATTTTCACGTTGGTTTCCGTGTAGCAAACATCGTTTTTCATCTGCTCGTTAGAACGGGCGAACAGGAAAGGCGCGGCGTTGGCGGTAAAGACCGTGCGGCCGCTGAGCGCCATGCCGGCGGCCATGCCCACCATATTTTGTTCGGCGATGCCGACGTTCACCACACGCTCCGGATAAGCCTGCTCAAAGGGCGCGATTTTCGACGTGGACGTGGAGTCCGCCACCATCACGCTCAGATCTGCCCCCGCCAGCTGCTCTTCGATCAACGCCGTCACCACGGCATCGCGTAAATCCTGCATGTTCACCCCTCCAGTTCCGCCAGCGCCTGCGCCAGCTGTTGTTCGTCCGGTACCGCGTGATGCCAGGCGGCAACGTTAGCCATAAACGACACGCCGTGCCCCTTTTCGGTATTGGCCAAAATCACCCGCGGCTTGTCCTGGCTCGGGCGTTGGATCGCCGCCACCAGCGCCGCCGGATCGTGCCCGTCGCATTCCAGGGTTTCGAAACCGAAAGCGCGCCATTTTTCCGCCAGCGGTTCCAGCGGCATGATGGCCTCTGTCTTGCCCGCCAGCTGCAGCCGGTTGCGATCGACGATGGCAATCAGGTTATCCAGCTTGAATTTGCTGGCCGCCATCGCCGCCTCCCAGTTGGATCCCTCCGCCAGCTCGCCGTCGCCCAGCAGCACGAAAGCGCGGCGATGTGCGCGCCCGGCCAGTTTGTTGCCCAGCGCCAGCCCCACGGCGATCGGCAGGCCATGCCCCAAACCGCCGGAGTTGATCTCCACCAGCTCCGGCAGCTTCTGCCGCACCGGATGCCCGGCCAGTAAGGTGTCGTCGCCCATGAACTGATCGAGCACCGCCGGATCGAGCAGGCCCATCGCCGCGCAGCTGCAGTAAAAACCGCCGGCGCCGTGCCCTTTAGACAAAATGAACCGATCCTGATCGGGCCGGGCATTGCCGCGATCCATCACCGCCATATACAAGGTGCAGATGATGTCGATTTCCGACAGATCGGCGCCGGTATGGCCCTTGCCTGCCTTATGGTTCATGGTCACCACATATCGGCGCGCCTGGCGCGCCGTGTTTTTAATCGCCTGGAAGTCCATCGTCACCTCTGCTTGAGCACATTGATTATCGTTATCGCCTCTAAAACGATCCTCTAACCCGTCATTGACTTTCGAATGGAAATCATATGCAGCAAAAACGATAATTAATGTGGGCAAGATCAAATTTCAAGCAAAAGCACGCAACAGGCGGAATCACAATTCACAAAAAGCAATGAATAACAATGAAATGCGAGTATTCAAACAACTTAAAATTCGTTTTACCCGGTGACTTTCACTGATGCCATAGACTTTCGAATAAAAATCAATATGGGTTGACCGGGTTTATCCATAGCTTTATCAATAATCGCGAGCTAAAATTCAGCGCATCAATAAGGAGTTGCCGTGGCAAACCGCCCGGCGGGAACTGACAGGTGCAGGAGTCTTTCGATTGAAAAGCAAAAGCGAACAGCTGGCGGAAATGCAGCAACGGCGCGAAAAGATCCTCGACATGATCCGCGAAGACGGCTCGGCGACGGTCAAAATGCTGACCGATACCTTCAAGCTGACCGAAGCGACCATTCGCACCGACCTGCGGGTCCTGCAGCAACAAGGTTATGTGCAGCGTTTCCACGGCGGCGCAACCCTGGTCGATGGCAAGCAAAACACCCATGCCATGCTGTTGGAACGCCAGGTCAACCTGACCGCCAAGGATCGCATCGGCAAGCTCGCCGCCGGTTTTATCGAACCGGGCGACACCATCATTCTTGATTCGGGTACCACCACCACGGCTATCGCCAATCACCTGAGCCACATCAAGAAACTGTCCGTTATCACCACCGGCGTCAATATCGCGCTGCAGCTGGGCGGCGAACCGGGCGTGAACATTTTGCTGACCGGCGGCTCGTTCAAATTTCCGACGCTTTCCACTTCGGGGGACAAAGCCGCCGGCTTCTTCGAGAACGTGCTGGCCCAGAAACTGTTCCTCGCAACGGCCTGCATCTCACCCCGCCACGGCCTCAGTTTCCCAAGCGAAACCGACATCAAACTGAAAACGGCGATGATCAACGCAGCCAACACGGTGTATGTGGTTGCCGACTCCAGCAAAATCGATAAGGTGTCGATGTTCGCATTGCCCTGTGACTGGCAGCATATCGACTATTTGATCACCGACGACGGTATCAGCAATACCGCCATACAGGCCTTTGAGAAGGTGGGAGTAAAGGTGTTGGTGGCAGGCGCCTGACGGGCGCCTGCGAGAAGAATGCTTATTCCGGCTTGCGCGCCGCGATTTCCTGCTGCTCTTGCGGCGGCGGCGTCAGCGGGCCAAACCAGCGCTGCGCCAGCCAGCAGGTGACCACCACCAACAGCCAACTGATCAGCGTGGCCATCACCAGATCGCGTGGCCAGTGCATGCCCAGCAGCAAACGGCTGCCCATCACCCCCGTTGCCCACACCATCAGCAGCGCGACGGTTTTATAATGGCGGCGCGGCCACAGCAGCCCTACGCCCAACAGCGCCCAGGTGGCAGCGAACATCGTATGCCCCGACGGGAAAGCGAAACCGGTTTCAAACTGCCAGTGCTTGCGCAGCCAGTTCGGCACCAGGGTCTGATCCTGCAATTGCTCGCGCACCAGCGCGCTGCGCTCTTTGCGATGCAGCGAATAGAAGTATTTGCCGTCCACGCCGTGGTTTTGCTCCAGCCATACCACAAACGGCCGCGGTTCTTGCACCCGATCCTTGATCAGCGACTTGATCCCCTGCCCAATCACCAACGCGGCGGAAAGCAGGATCGCCAGACCGATGGCCGCCTTGAGCCGAAAGCGCAGACACCACAAAAACCAACCGCAAAGGATAGCGCTGGTCAAAATGCCCCACGGCGAGGTCACGGTTTCGGTCACCCAGTACAGCGCTTTCAGCAGCCGATCATTGCCGCCGGGCTGCCAGTGCCAGCCGGATACCCAGACCGCCAGCGGCATCAACAGCAGCAGCAGCGCGCCGCCCGCCGTGCGTTTTGCTATCTCATACATTCCCGTTTTCCTCTGCGTGAATCAGACTGCAGTGTAACAAGAGTGTAATCTTGATAACACGCGAAAAATTAAACAGATAGGCAACCTATCGCAATAATAGGTAGCCGGAAAACGCCATCTGCTGGTTTGCTGAGCACCGCCCGGCAAGAAGTTGTGGCAAAATAGCCGATAATTAACGAAATAGAGATCGGCGCAGCACGTTTTAGTCTTGGTCAATTTACCGAACCGGACTTAGGATGCGCGACAATGATTGAATCGTAGGTTTTTGTGGAGAGTGACATGCAGCTTAAACGGGTGGCAGAGGCTAAACTGCCGACACCTTGGGGCGATTTCCTGATGGTAGGATTCGAAGAACTGGCGACCGGGCATGACCATCTGGCGCTGGTATTCGGTGATATTTCCGGCGAAGCGCCGGTGCTCGCGCGCGTGCATTCCGAATGTCTTACCGGCGATGCCCTGTTCAGCCTGCGCTGCGACTGCGGTTTTCAGCTGGAAGCCGCGCTGGAGCAAATCGCCGAAGAAGGCCGCGGCATTCTGCTTTATCATCGCCAGGAGGGCCGCAATATCGGCCTGTTGAACAAGATCCGCGCCTATGCCCTGCAGGATAAGGGCGCAGACACCGTGGAAGCCAACCACCAGCTCGGCTTCGCCGCCGACGAGCGCGACTTCACCCTGTGCGCCGACATGTTCAAACTGCTGGGCGTCGATGCGGTGCGCTTGCTGACCAACAACCCGAAAAAGGTCGAGATCCTGACCGAAGCCGGCATCAACATCAGCGAGCGCGTGCCGCTGATCGTCGGCCGCAACCCGAAGAACGAACACTATCTGGCGACCAAGGCCGCCAAAATGGGCCATTTGCTCGACCAGAAGTGATCGCCGCCGCGGCGGAAACAATCAGGGCGCCTTGCGGCGCCCTTTTTATTACTTAATTACAGCATTTTCCTGATCACATAATGCAGGATGCCGTCGTTTTCGTAGTAGGTCAGCTCATTGCCGGTATCGATGCGGCAACGGGTGTCGATCACTTCCTTGCGCCCGTCGGCATAGGTGATGTGCACCGGCACCGTCTGGCCCGGCTGCAGCAGCTGCAGGCCGCCGACGCTGATCTGCTCATCCCCGGTCAGCCCCAGGGTTTTGCGCGTCACCCCTTGCGGGAACTCCAGCGGCAAAATCCCCATGCCGATCAGGTTGGAGCGGTGAATGCGCTCGAAGGATTCGGCGATCACCACCCGCACGCCCAGCAGGCGCGGCCCCTTCGCCGCCCAGTCGCGGCTGGATCCGGAACCGTATTCTTTACCGGCGATCACCGCCAGCGGCACCTTTTCCTGCTGATACTGCATGGCGGCGTCGTAGATAGACAGCTGCTGCTGCGACGGGATATGGCGGGTATAGCCCCCTTCCACGCCCGGTACCATTTCGTTGCGAATGCGGATATTGGCGAAGGTGCCGCGCATCATCACTTCGTGGTTGCCGCGGCGCGAGCCGTAAGAGTTGAAATCCTGCGGCGCCACGCCGTGCTCGCTCAGGTAACGCCCCGCCGGGCTGTCGCGCTTGATGTTGCCCGCCGGCGAGATGTGGTCGGTGGTCACCGAGTCGGCCAGAATCGCCAGAATGCGCGCGTCTTTGATGTCCTGCACCGGATCCGGCGTCACTTTCATGGTGCTGAAGAACGGCGGATGGCGGATATAGGTAGAATCCTCCTGCCACTGATAGGTCGCCGAGCCGGTCACCTGGATCGCCTGCCAGTTAGCGTCGCCGTCGAACACTTCGCCATATTCCTTGTGGAACATCTCGGTGCGCACTTCTTCCACCGCCTGAGCGATGTCCTGGCTGCTCGGCCAGATGTCCTTCAAATAGACCGGTTGACCGTCGTTGCCCTCGCCCAGCGGCTCTTTGGTCAGGTCAATCTTCATGCTGCCCGCCAGCGCATAAGCCACCACCAGCGGCGGCGAGGCCAGCCAGTTGGTTTTCACCAGCGGGTGGATGCGCCCTTCGAAGTTGCGGTTGCCCGACAGCACCGCGCCCACGGTCAGATCGCCCTCTTTTATCGCCTGCTCGATCGGATCCGGCAGCGGGCCGGAGTTACCGATGCAGGTGGTACAGCCATAGCCCACCAGATTGAACCCCAGCTCTTCCAGATAGGCGGTAAGTTTGGCGCTGTCGAAGTAGTCGGTCACCACTTTGGATCCCGGCGCCAGCGAGGTTTTTACCCAGGGCTTGCTGCGCAGCCCTTTCTTGACGGCATTTTTCGCCAGCAGGCCGGCCGCCATCATCACGCTCGGGTTGGAGGTGTTGGTGCAGGAGGTGATCGCCGCGATCACCACCGCGCCGTCGCGCAGTTCGTGCTGTTGCCCGTCCAGCGTAAAGGTTTTGCCGTCGGCTTTGGCCTTTTGACCGCCGATATCCAGCTCGGTGGCGGCCTTGAACGCCTGCGGCACATTTGGCAGCGCAACGCGATCCTGCGGGCGTTTCGGCCCAGCGAGGCTGGCTTCCACCGTCGACATGTCCAGCGCCAGCGAGCTGGTGAAGACCGGTTCATCACCAGGGTTGCGCCACATGCCCTGCGCCTTGGCGTAAGCTTCCACCAGCGCGATTTGTTCTGCGCTGCGGCCGCTGAGCTTCATATAGCCGAGCGTAACGTCATCCACCGGGAAGAAGCCGCAGGTGGCGCCAAATTCCGGCGACATGTTGGCGATGGTTGCCCGGTCCGCCAGCGGCAGATCGGCCAGGCCATCACCGTAAAACTCGACGAACTTGCCGACAACGCCATGCTTGCGCAGCATTTGGGTGACGGTCAGCACCAGGTCAGTGGCGGTAATGCCCTCGCGCAGCTTGCCGGTCAGCTTGAAGCCGACCACGTCGGGGATCAACATCGACACCGGCTGGCCCAGCATCGCCGCTTCCGCTTCGATGCCGCCGACGCCCCAGCCGAGGATGCCGAGGCCGTTGATCATGGTGGTGTGGGAGTCGGTGCCCACCAGCGTATCGGGATAAGCCACGCGGCGGCCGCTTTCGTCGCTGTGCCAGACCGTTTGGCCAAGGTATTCAAGGTTGACCTGGTGACAGATGCCGGTGCCCGGCGGCACCACGCGGAAGCGGTTGAAGGCTTTCTGCCCCCAGCGCAGGAAGGTGTAGCGCTCGTGGTTGCGCTGCATTTCGATACGCACGTTGTCTTCAAAGGCGTTGTCATCGCCAAATTCATCGACGGTGACCGAGTGGTCAATCACCAGATCCACCGGCGACAGCGGGTTCACCTGATCGACGTTGCCCCCCAACCGCAGCACCGCTTCGCGCATCGCGGCCAGATCCACCACCGCCGGAACGCCGGTAAAATCCTGCATCAGCACGCGCGCCGGGCGGTAGGCTATCTCACGGTCGGCATGGCCGGTTTGCAGCCAGGCGACGATGGCCTTGAGGTCGTCAACCTGCACGGTATCGCCATCCACATGGCGCAGCAGGTTCTCCAACAGCACTTTCATTGATTTCGGCAACCGGTCGATATCACCCAGCTGCTTCGCCGCCAGCGGCAGACTGTAATAGTAATATTCGCTATTCAGCGCAACCAGCTTATCCATACTTGTTTCACGAAGATCGGACGACATAGCTCCTCCATTTCTTATTGTGATAAAACAGGGTAATCACTGAGGTCTTGTTTAAAGATACCACAAAGATAAGTTAACGTTTTGATAACAACACGATTTGATCACAACGATAGGTGGGAACAATCAGCGCAAAGGAAGTCCGAACGCCGCCAAGGGGTTAGGCTGCGCGCCAACGAAAACGCTGCAACGAGGCGGCGCTTTGGCGAGGAAGACCTCGCGGCTTTAGCGGGGGTTAGCTACGCCTTAGCAGCGCATCCCGAAGGATATGAAAGTCAGATACCTGATAGAGAGTGTTCCTGGAGGACGGCGACTTTTCAGGATGATCAACAAGCAAGGTGCGGATTTCCGGGCTAAAAAAACCCGGTTTGGCAGGCGCCTCTCCGGGTTTGATTTGATATCGTCAACGATTACTTAATCGGCAGCTTGATGTCCTTGAACATCGCCTCGATCTCTTCGTTGGAACGTAGCGCCACCGCGCTGTCGACCACGTCACGCGTCAGGTGCGGCGCGAATCGCTGAATGAAGTCGTACATGTAGCTGCGCAGGAAGGTGCTGCGGCGGAAGCCGATTTTAGTGGTGCTGTAGGTGAAGATATCACTTGCATCCACCGTCACCAGATCCGGATCCTGCACCGGATCCACCGCCATGCTGGCGATCACCCCCACCCCCAATCCCAGACGCACATAGGTTTTGATCACGTCGGCGTCGGTGGCGGTAAAGACGATGCGCGGCGTCAGGCCGGCGCGGTTGAAAGCGGTATCCAGCTCCGAACGCCCGGTAAAGCCGAAGGTGTAAGTGACGATCGGGTAAGCCGCCAGCTCTTCAATGCTGATGCTGCTTTTGCCCGCCAAAGGATGATCGGGCTTCACCACCACCGCGCGGTTCCAGTGGTAGCACGGCAGCATGATGAGATCGTCGTACAGGTGCAGCGCTTCGGTGGCGATGGCGAAATCGGCGGTGCCTTTGGAGACCGCTTCGGCGATCTGCGTCGGCGAGCCCTGGTGCATGTGCAGCGAGACGCGCGGGTAACGCTCGATAAAGCCCTTGATGACGTTGGGCAAGGCGTAGCGAGCCTGGGTATGCGTGGTGGCGACGTACAGCGAGCCTTTGTCCGGGTAAGTATGTTCACCGGCGACAGCTTTGATGGCATCCACCTTGGACAGCACTTCACGCGCGATGCGAATGATTTCCTGGCCGGCCGGGGTGACCTGGGTCAGGTGTTTGCCGCTGCGGGCGAAGATCTGGATGCCCAGCTCATCTTCAAGCATGCGCACCTGCTTACTGATGCCGGGTTGCGAGGTATAGAGCCCTTCTGCCGTCGAGGAGACATTCAGGTTGTGGTTAACCACTTCCACAATGTAACGAAGCTGCTGCAATTTCATATCTTATACCATCCTAGGTTAAACACTGCGGCTTACCCGCAGCCAGGTATATCGGTGTCGCCCCGGTATGCTGAAACTCACAAGCCATAAACACCGTGTTTTACCCTGATGGTGAAGAAAACGCCGTTGTTAATAAGCTTTAATAATAAAAAAAATTTTTATATAACCACTATACCACGTTGCAGCTTCAAGTATAGATCCGCGTCACACTATGATAACGATTATTTTGCATTGGTATCAACGTGAAACGGCGGTGACGGAGGGGTAAAAACAGCAAAGGATAGATCCGTTTCCCCCTTTTCACCAATAAAAAACCAGCCGCCAGGGCTGGTTTTTCATCTTGCGGGCGGGACATTGGCCTTACTTCTTGCCTTCGACCCACTTGCCGTCCACGTAGAACGCGGACCAACCGGTCGCCTTGCCGTCTTTTTCAGAAGAGACGTACTGCTGTTTGGTTTTGCGGCTGAAACGCACCAGCGTTTTATTGCCTTCGGCGTCCGCTACCGGCGCATCGGCCAGATAGCGCAGCTTCTCCGGCAGGCGATCCTTGAAGCGAGCCAGCTCTTCCACCAGCGGCGCGCGGGTCTCGCGCGATTTAGGGAAGGTGTTGGCCGCCAGGAACACGCCGGCAGCGCCGTCACGCAGCACGAAATAGGCGTCGGACTTCTCGCACGGTAGCTCCGGCAACGGCACCGGATCTTCCTTCGGCGGCGCGACGTCGCCGTTACGCAGGATCTTGCGGGTGTTTTTGCAGTTCTCGTTGGTGCAGCCCATGTACTTGCCGAAACGCCCCATTTTCAGGTGCATTTCCGAGCCGCACTTGTCGCACTCCACCACCGGGCCGTCGTAGCCTTTCAGACGGAACTCGCCCTCTTCGATCTCGTAACCGTCGCACGCCGGGTTGTTACCGCAGACGTGCAGCTTGCGCTGGTTGTCGATCAGATAGCTGTCCATCGCCGTACCGCATTTCTTGCAGCGGCGGCGGGCGCGCAGCGCGTTGGTTTCCGCCTCGTCGCCTTCGAGGATGTTGAGCACTTCCGCTTCCGGCACCAGGTTGATGGTGGTTTTGCAGCGCTCCTTCGGCGGCAGCGCGTAGCCGGAACAGCCGAGGAACACGCCGGTGCTGGCAGTACGGATGCCCATCTTGCGGCCGCAGGTCGGGCAGTCGATGCTGGTCATCACCATCTGGTTAGGCCGCATGCCGCCTTCTTCCGGATCCTTCTCCGCCGTTTCCAGCTGCTCGCTGAAGTCGACGAAGAACTCGTCCAGCACCGCTTTCCACTCGGCCTGGTTGTTGGCGACCTCATCGAGGCCATCTTCCATGCGCGCGGTGAAGTCATAGTTCATCAGCTCGCGGAAGTTTTCTTCCAGGCGATCGGTGACGATCTCGCCCATTTTCTCGGCATAGAAGCGGCGGCTTTCCACCCGCACATAACCGCGATCCTGAATGGTCGAGATGATGGAGGCGTAGGTGGACGGGCGGCCGATGCCGCGTTTTTCCAGCTCTTTCACCAGCGAGGCTTCGCTGTAGCGCGCCGGCGGCTTGGTGAAGTGCTGGCTTGGGATCAGTTTCTGCAGATCCAGTTCGCTGCCGATTTCGACGTATGGCAGGGTGCGATCTTCATCGCCCTTGCGCAGCGCCGGCATGACCTTGGTCCAGCCGTCAAAGCGCAGCGTACGGCCCTTGGCGCGCAGCTGATAATCGCCGGCCTTCACCGTCAGCGTGGTGGAATCGTATTGCGCCGGCGTCATCTGGCAGGCAACGAACTGGCGCCAGATCAGCTGATACAGCTTCTGCGCGTCCGCTTCCATGTCCTTCAACTGCTCGGCGAGCACGTTCACGTCCGAAGGACGGATCGCTTCGTGCGCTTCCTGCGAATTCTCTTTGCTGCTGTACTGATTCGGCGCCTTCGGCAGGTATTTGTCGCCGAAGTTGTCGCCGATGTAGCCACGCACCATGTTGAGCGCATCCTGGCTCAGGTTGGTGGAATCGGTACGCATATAGGTGATGTGGCCGGCTTCATACAGCCGTTGCGCCATCATCATGGTTTTTTTCACGCCGAAGCTCAGGCGGGTACTGGCGGCCTGCTGCAGCGTGGAGGTAATGAAAGGCGCGCCCGGTTTGCTGCTGGTCGGTTTGTCTTCGCGATCCAGCACCGTGTAGCGGGCTTTTTCCAGCAGCTTGACCGCGGCGTGAGTCTGCTCGCGGTTGACCGGTTTGAACGGCTTGTCGTGCGCGTGGGTCACTTCCATCTGCAGCGCGGTTTCACCCTTCGCCAGCAGATCGGCATGCAGCTCCCAGTACTCTTCCGGCACGAAGGCCTTGATGTCGCGCTCGCGCTCAACCACCAGGCGCACCGCCACCGACTGCACGCGGCCGGCGGACAGGCCGCGGGCGATTTTCTTCCACAGCAGCGGCGAGACCATATAGCCCACCACGCGGTCCATAAACCGGCGCGCCTGCTGCGCGTTGACGCGGTCAATGTTCAGCTCGCCCGGCTGTTTGAACGCCTGCTGGATCGCGTTTTTGGTGATTTCGTTAAACACCACGCGGCTAAAGCGTTTGTCATCCCCACCGATCACTTCCCGCAGGTGCCAGGCGATGGCTTCCCCTTCGCGGTCAAGGTCGGTTGCGAGATAAATGTGGTCGGCGTTTTCCGCCAGCGATTTTAACTCGGCGACCACTTTTTCTTTACCCGGCAGGATTTCATAATGCGCTTTCCAGCCGTGATAAGGGTCGACGCCCATGCGATTTACCAGCGCCGCCTTCTCATCTTTTTTAACTTTTTTCTTGGCTTTGTCTTCGGTTGAGTCAGCGCTCTTTTTGCTGGCTGAGCCACTGGTCGGCAAATCACGGATATGACCGACGCTGGACTTCACCACGTAGTCACTTCCTAAATATTTATTAATAGTTTTGGCTTTTGCCGGGGACTCAACTATTACGAGAGCTTTACCCATATTTACCTTTACCTAATTTATTTCTTCTAAAAAGAAGTCTTTTATCTCGCCGTGCCGCGGCCATTCGTGTCTCTTTTTTTATATTGCGGCAGTCTGGCAAGAGATCAACAGATTTTTTCCTTTTGGTTGCCCAACCGCTCAACCTGAACGCAAGTTGTTGATCCTGCCTGCTATTCACCCATGCCCCAGAAGTATGGCTGTGTGAGTTTTATTCATGGCGTAAACAAAACCTTCCACCCGACGCCGCAAAATCCCACACTGTACCTGATAAAAAGCGTCACGCAACCTAATTAGCACGGAAAGGCCGATTTCGCCAACCGGCGGCCGCGCATGGCCATCCAGACGGCAAATAAACCTTAGTCGGTTTGCGGATAAAAGCGAACCGGCGTTAGAATATGCGCAGAGTTTTTAGTTTGGAGTCTAATAAATGCGCACAAATACTGCCCCTATCGGCCGCGAGGCCCTGCTGGCGGAAGCAAATAACATCATCCGCCAACACGAAGATTATCTGCACGGCATGATCGCCACCGACGTTGAACAAAAAAACGGCGTTTTAGTTTTCCGCGGCGAATACTTTTTGGATGCCGACGGATTGCCCACCGCCAAAACCACCGCGGTATTTAATATGTTTAAACATTTGGCCCATCTGCTTTCGGAAAAATACCACCTGGTCGATTGAGAAAAGAAAACGGGGGCGCCCGGCCCCCGCTGATTCACGCTATCGCCGCCGTTACAGCAGCGGCTTTTCCCCACGCTGCCACCAGCGTAACAGCAAGCGATCGACGCTTTCCGCCGCGCTGCCGGTAAAGCGATCCATCAGGCGTTTGCGGCGCGAATAGCGCACGGCGATCACTTCGTGGTTATCCAGCTCGGCGATCAGCAAGTCATCGCTGGTGCCGATAGCGTCAATCAGGCCCTTCTCTTTCGCCTGTGAACCGAACCAGTGCTCACCGGTGGCGACGCTGTCGATGTCGAGCGACGGGCGCTGCTCATGCACGAAGCGTTTGAACAGCTCGTGGGTTTCGTTCAGATCTTCGCGGAACTTCTCGCGCCCCTGCTCGGTGTTTTCACCGAACAGCGTCAGCGTGCGTTTGAACTGCCCGGCGGTGTGCAGCTCCACGTCGATGTCGTTCTTCTTCAGCAGGCGGTGGAAGTTCGGGATCTGCGCCACCACGCCGATCGAGCCGATGATGGCGAACGGCGCCGCCACGATGCGATCCGCGACGCAGGCCATCATGTAGCCGCCGCTGGCCGCCACTTTATCCACCGCTACCGTCAGGCGAATGCCGCCTTTACGCAGGCGCTCCAGCTGCGAGGCCGCCAGGCCGTAGCCGTGTACCACTCCGCCAGGGCTTTCCAGCCGCAGCAGGACTTCATCCTGCGCCGACGCCACCGCCAACACCGCCGAGATCTCTTCGCGCAGCGAGGTCACCTCGTGCGCGTCCATGCTACCCTTGAAATCCAGCACATACAGGCACGGCTTGGCCACCTCGACCGCGCCGGACTTGGCGCGCTGCTTTTTCAGCTTGTCGTCGGCCTTGGTCTGTTTCTTGAACTGTTTCAGCCAAACCTTTTGCTCGGCGGCATCCATGCGCGCCAGGCGCATGTCACGCTGCATCTCGCGATACTGTTCACCGAGATCGGTCAGCTGCAGCTCCCCTTTCTGGCGGCTCTTGCGTTGCCCCAGACTGACAGCCAGTATGGCCAACGCGGCGATGGCGAGCACCACCGTGGCAACCTTGGCCAGAAACAGGCCATAAACAGATATAAACTCCACAGATTCCGCCTTTATTTACAGGTTGTTAGTATGATTCTTCCCATTTTAGCCAACCGCAGCGGCTGCTGTCGCGGCTAAATGAAAATTCATTGCGCACGGAGCATCACTATGGGGACGATTTGCGGCCGAACCAAGCCGTCGCCGCCGCGCTTTTGTTACAAAAGAATGCCATTTCAGCCTGCTACGCATTGAAAATGCCGGCGGATTAAGGCATATAACACCCATTATTCATCAATATGATGAGACGCATTCGCTGCGCGGCCCGCAGACGGTCGAGCCTTCGCTCCCGCCCCGGCCGCGCGTTTCACTCTTGCTCCCCGATATCTGCGGGAGAACGGCCACCCAGGCGAGGATTTATCGTGCATTACCAACCCAAACAAGATCTGCTCGAACAACGTATCATTCTGGTCACCGGCGCCGGCGACGGCATAGGCCGCGAAGCGGCGCTGACCTACGCGCGCTTCGGTGCCCGGCTGGTGCTGCTGGGGCGCACCGAAAGCAAGCTGCTGGCGGTACAACAAGAGATCGCGGCCCAGGGCGGCGCCCCGGCGTTGGTGGTGACGCTGGACTTGCTGCACGCCACGCCGGAGCAATGCCGGCAGATAGCCGACGATCTGGCGCGCCAGATCCCCCGCCTTGACGGCGTGCTGCACAACGCCGGCCTGCTCGGCGACATCGCGCCGATGGCCGACCTGTCGATGACCATGTGGCAAGAGGTGATGCAGGTTAACGTCAACGCCACCTTTATGCTGACTCAGGCGCTGCTGCCGCTGCTGCTGAAATCCCACGCCGGTTCGCTGGTGTTCACCAGTTCCAGCGTCGGGCGCACCGGCCGCGCAGACTGGGGCGCCTATGCGGTGTCGAAGTTCGCCACCGAGGGCATGATGCAGGTGTTGGCCGACGAGTATAAAAACCGCAATTTGCGGGTGAACTGCATCAATCCGGGCGGCACCCGCACCAAAATGCGCGCATCTGCCTTCCCGCACGAAGACAAGAACAAGCTGAAAACCCCGGCCGATATCATGCCGCTGTATCTGTATCTGATGGGCGAAGACAGCCGCCGCAAAACCGGCATGAGCTTCGACGCCCAGCCGAACCGTAAACCCGGCGCGGCCGAATAAGGAGCGTTTTCATGGCGGAAGATCGTCATCAACAGCGCCAGCAGCGCCTGAAAGAACAGGTCGATGCGCGCATCGCCGCGGCGCAGGACACGCGCGGCCTGCTGCTGGTGTTTACCGGCAACGGCAAGGGTAAGACCACCGCCGCCTTCGGCACCGTCACCCGGGCGGTCGGCCACGGCATGCGCGCCGGGGTGATCCAGTTCATCAAGGGCGAATGGCCCAATGGCGAAAAGAATCTGCTGCAGCAACACGGCGTTGAATTTCAGGTGATGGCCACCGGCTTCACCTGGGAGACGCAGAACAAAGCCGGCGATACCGCCGCCTGCCAGGCGGTGTGGCAACACGGCAAACGCATGCTGGCCGACAGCAGCCTGGATCTGGTGCTGCTGGACGAAGTGACCTACATGCTGACCTACGGCTATCTGGAACTGGAAGAGCTGAAGGCCGCGTTGCTGGAGCGCCCTGCGCACCAAACGGTGATCCTGACCGGGCGCGGTTGCCATCGCGATCTGCTGGAACTGGCGGATACGGTCACGGAGATGCGGCCGGTGAAGCACGCGTTTGATGCGGGCGTGAAGGCGCAACAGGGGATCGATTGGTAACAAAAGTTCTGGCCCCGAACGGGGCCAGAATGAGAGATTAGACGCGTTTGCTCGGCTTGCCCGGTTTACCCGGCTTGCTGCCTGGCGCACTGCGGCGGCCGCTGCCGGCCACCTGCGAATGGCGCTTGACCGCGCGGCGGATCTGGTTGGCCTTCACGCGGCGGCGCTCACGCTCCACCGGCATCTTGCTGACCGTTTCCGGCTTCAATTCCACCAGCTCGCGCAGGTAGTTGATCGCCGGCAGATCCAGCTCTGCCCAGCCGCCGCGCGGCAGGCCTTTCGGCAGATCGATGTCGCCATAGCGCACGCGGATCAGGCGGCTCACCTGCACGCCCACCGCTTCCCACAGGCGACGCACTTCACGGTTGCGGCCTTCGGTCAGGGTCACGTTGTACCACTGGTTGAGGCCTTCACCGCCCTGGAAGCTGATGGTGCGGAAGGCGGCCGGGCCGTCCTCCAGCTGCACGCCCTTGCTCAGCTGCTTCACTTTCGCATCGTCGACCTGGCCGAACACGCGTACCGCGTACTCGCGCTCCACTTCACGGCTCGGGTGCATCAGACGGTTGGCCAGCTCGCCATCGGTGGTGAACAGCAGCAGACCGGAGGTGTTGACGTCCAGGCGCCCTACCGCCACCCAGCGCGAACCGCGCAGCTTAGGCAAACGATCGAACACCGTCGGGCGGCCTTCAGGATCGCTGCGGGTACACAGCTCGCCTTCCGGTTTGTAGTAGGCCAGCACCCGGCAGACCACGTCTTCAGACTCTTTGATCGACAGGACATGACCGTCCAGGCGAATTTTCATCGCCGGCGTCACTTCAACGCGATCGCCCAGCTTGGCGACCTTGCCGTCGACGCTGACGCGCCCGGCTTCAATCATGGTTTCGATTTCACGACGCGAGCCATGCCCGGCGCGCGCTAAAACTTTCTGTAACTTTTCGCTCATTGAGCAACCTCTAATGTCGCCTTCACAGGCGTCGGGGGGATAACCGCCGCGGCCAACCGCCACAACGGTAACAATACATTTATCAGGATCGAACCGCGCATTATACAGGCTTTCTAAGGTGTTGAAACCCACTTTATCGGCGGTGGCCCCCTTCAGACGGCGTTCACGGCGCCAAAAAATCCTCCACCGCCCACAGCACCGCGTCGGGCCGTTCCAGAATGCCGAGGTGAGTGCGAGCCTCCCCCAAACGCACCACGGAGAAAAACGGCTGCTCGGCGGCAAATGCCTGCTGGCGCCGCAGATAGTCGTCGCGGCGATCCAGCGAGTAGATGTGGCGGCAAGGCGGCGGCGCGCTCATTCCCGCCAGACGTTGCAGCGGCGAGCCGAATTGCCGGTAGGCCTGTTCGATGGCCACGCCGGCGGCACGCCAGAGCCTGTAATCTTCTTGTGCCATCTCGACCTCCAGATGGCGTTTGACCCGTTCGTGGCGGATGCCGCCCTGCCAGAAGGCGAACAAGGCATCGCGCGCCGCCAGCCACTGCTGCGGCTGCTGCATGCGGCTCACCGCCGTAAAGAACGCCGGTTCCGGCTGCGTCATGATCCAATCGAGAAACACTATGCCCCGCACCCGCTGCGGCAACGCTTCGGCCAACGCCACCGCCAGCCAGCTGGCGTGCGCCACCGACAGAGTCACCACGTTATCCAAACGCAGCGCCGTCAGTAGCTGACGCACATCTTCCAGCAAATCGTCCGCCGCGAGCGACATCTCCGCCGTTTTTGACGACAGGCCGTGGCCGCGCCAGTCGATGCTGATAACCCGATAACGTTCTGCCGCCAGGGCGATGAAGGGATCGAACACGGTTTTCGGCTCGCACCAGCCGGGCAGCAGCACCAGCGTGAGCGGCCCTGAGCCGATATCCTGATAATCGAGAGCGATGTTGGCGCTGTGAAATGTGGTCATATAACCTCCTGCGCGTCTCTCCCCGACCCGTTCGGGGGATGCCGACGATGCTAAGGTGACAGCGCCGCGGAGATTGATCTATTGAAGTTCGTGCGGAAAGTATGAGAGCGCACCTTATGAAAAAATGCGCACTAAATGGAATGCAAATTTAATGGCGCACGCAGGGATAGGCGGCGCTTAACGCCAGCATGATCACCGAAGGCGCAGAGTAATGCAACTGCTCGGGATGCTCGTTCAAATAGCGCATCACCGCATCGGCGGCCGTGCCGATACTCATCCCGGCTTCCGGGCAAATATTGCGGTTGCCCTGCATCGAATAAGTATCGAATACGCCGGCGACGTATCCCATAAACATGCCGCCGTTAAGCGCTTCGGCCACGGTGGCCTCACCGTTTTTATTTTTTACGTAACCGCCGGATTCCGCCAGCAAGGAACTGCCCGAATAAAAACCCGCATTTGCCATCGAGGAAAATAATAAGGCCGCTAAAAAAGAAACCCGTTTAATCATTGGTGCGCATCCTGCCCATTATCAATTCTGAAGTAGCAAGAATAGCTGCTTTCACCCGAAATAGCGTCGCTTCAGCCGATTTTCAGACAATGGGCAAGTCGGCGACGGTTTACATCAGCGGAAAGGCGCCGCGTCGCCCGCCCCTTCACGCACCACTTCCGGCGAGGATTCGGTCAGATCGATAACCGTAGTCGGCTGTTGACCGAGGAAACCGCCGTGGATCACCAGATCGACCACCTTGCCCAGGTGATCGCTGATCTCTTCCGGATCCGATTCGGCAAAATCATTGCCCGGCAGCATCAGGGTGGTGGACATCATTGGTTCGTTCAGCGCCTCCAGCAGCGCCAGCGCGATCGGGTTCGACGGCACGCGCAGGCCGATGGTTTTACGCTTTTCATTCATCAGGCGGCGCGGCACTTCCTTGGTCGCTTTCAGAATGAAGGTGTAGTTACCCGGCGTATTGTTTTTGATCAGGCGAAACGCCGTATTATCGACGTGCGCATAGGTCGACAACTCGGACAAATCGCGGCACATCAGGGTAAAGTTGTGGTTGCCGTCCAACTGACGGATGCGGCAAATGCGCTCCATCGCCGCCTTCTCTTCCAGCATGCAACCCAGCGCATAGCCGGAATCGGTGGGATAAACGATCACCCCGCCCTTGCGCAACACCTCGACCGCCTGGTTAATCAAACGCGGCTGCGGGTTGTCCGGGTGAATATAAAAAAGCTGACTCATGACTTGCTCCTAAAATGATGCCCGCGCGCGTTGCCACGCGCGTAAAATCAGACCGCCTCGCCAGGCTGCGGCCAATCGCGCCACACCGGCTCGACGCCGCCAGGCAGCCACAGTTTGCGGCCCAGTTCGATCCACGAACAAGGCTGATGAAAATCAGAGCCTTGCGAGGCCAACAGCCGGTAGTCCTGGGCGTATTTCGCCAATTGCGAGCGCTCATGCGGCGCCTGCTGACACTGCGCCACTTCCATGGCGTCGCCGCCGTGTTCGGCGAAATGCGCCAGCAAACGTTTCAACCACTTCGCGGTCAGATCGTAACGGCCGGGATGCGCCATCACCGCCTGGCCGCCCGATTGATGAATCGCATCAATGGCTTGTTCTATTGTACACCACTGCGGCGGCACGTAGCCGGTTTTGCCCTTGGCCAGGTATTTCTTGAACACCTGCGCCATGTTGTCCGCCACGCCAATCTCCACCAGATAACGGGCGAAATGGCCGCGGGTCACCGCGCCGTCGCCCGCCAGCCGCTGGGCGCCGGCATAGGCGTCGGGAATGCGCGCCTTACCCAGACGCACGCCGATCTCCTGCGCACGCCGATTGCGCCGTTCGGTTTGTTCCGCCAACAGCGCCACCAGCGCCGGGTGCGCGACGTCCATGCCCAATCCAACGATATGGATCTCATGATTTTCCCACAGCGTCGAGATTTCCACCCCGTTGACCAGCCGCAGTGGTAACGCCTGCTCCGCAATGGCGGCGGCGGCCACGGCCAGGCCTGCGGTGGTGTCGTGATCGGTGATCGCCAGCACGCCCACGCGCATCTCGACCGCCCGCTGCACCAGCTGCGTCGGCGTCAGGTAGCCATCGGAGGCGGTTGTGTGGCTGTGGAGGTCGTACAGAGTAAAGGCGGTGGATGGGGGGTTACTGTCTGTCAAAACGGCTATCCGGCAATGGCTTGGTTTTCTATCATACCCGCGATCGGCGGCCGGACGGAAATCTATTCTGCCCCGGCCGCGGACGCCAGGCGGAATAATGATGAATAGAATTCACGCTGACCGCTAAAACATTGTGCAAAAAGAGGGTTGACTTTGCCCTCTCGAACCAGTTAACTAGTACACAAGTTCACGGCAACGGCCGTGTCGGATGAGCGTTAACAGAGAGAGTCAGCAAATGAACAACTACATTTCTCTTCACGGTTGGTGGCGTACCTCCCTCTTGCGGGCGGTGTAATCGCGCATAGCTGTCATCTGACAATGCAGATTTCCTGAGCCCGCACCTGATGCGGGCTTTTTTATGGACAGAATTCACTGGAACCACCGATGATGAACATCAAACCACAACTGACATTGCTGAAGGCGCAAGCCAGCTACCGGGGCGATCCCACCACCATTTTCCACCAGCTGTGCGGCGCCCGTCCGGCCACCCTGCTGCTGGAATCGGCGGAAATCAACAGCAAACAGAATCTGCAGAGCCTGCTGGTGATTGACAGCGCGCTGCGTATTACCGCACTGGGACACACCGTCAGCGTGCAGGCGCTGACCGCCAACGGCGCGGCGCTGCTGCCGCTGCTGGACGAAGCGCTGCCGCCCGAGGTGCGCAATCAGGCGCGCCCCAACGGCCGCGAGCTGAGCTTCCCGGCGATCGACGCGGTGCAGGACGAAGACGCCCGCCTGCGTTCACTGTCGGTGTTCGACGCGCTGCGCACGCTGCTGACCCTGGTGGACTCCCCGGCGGACGAGCGCGAAGCCGTGATGCTGGGCGGCCTGTTCGCCTACGATTTGGTCGCCGGTTTCGAAGACCTGCCGGCGCTGCGCCAGGATCAGCGCTGCCCGGACTTCTGCTTCTATCTGGCGGAAACCCTGCTGGTGCTGGATCACCAACGCGGTACGGCCCGTCTGCAAGCCAGCGTCTTCAGTGAGCAGGCGAGTGAAGCGCAGCGTTTGCAGCAACGCCTGGAACAGCTGCAGGCCGAATTGCAACAAACCCCGCAGCCGATCCCGCACCAAACGCTGGAAAACATGCAGCTGAGCTGTAACCAGAGCGACGAAGAGTACGGCGCGGTGGTCAGCGGGCTGCAGGAAGCGATCCGCCAGGGCGAGATTTTCCAGGTGGTGCCGTCGCGCCGCTTCTCCCTGCCGTGCCCGGCGCCGCTGGCGGCCTACCAGACCTTGAAAGACAACAACCCCAGCCCGTACATGTTCTTCATGCAGGATGATGACTTCACCCTGTTCGGCGCTTCGCCGGAGAGCGCGCTGAAATACGACGCGAGCAATCGGCAAATCGAAATCTACCCGATCGCCGGCACCCGCCCGCGCGGCCGGAGTAAGGACGGTTCGCTGGATCTGGATCTCGACAGCCGCATCGAGCTGGAAATGCGCACCGACCACAAAGAGCTGGCCGAGCACCTGATGCTGGTCGATCTGGCGCGCAACGATCTGGCGCGCATCTGCCAGGCCGGCAGCCGCTACGTCGCCGACCTGACCAAGGTGGACCGCTATTCGTTCGTCATGCACCTGGTTTCCCGGGTAGTGGGCACCCTGCGCGCCGATCTCGACGTGCTGCACGCCTACCAGGCCTGCATGAACATGGGCACCCTGAGCGGCGCGCCGAAAGTGCGGGCGATGCAGTTGATCGCCGCCTCCGAAGGCACACGCCGCGGCAGCTACGGCGGCGCGGTAGGCTACTTCACCGCCACCGGCGATCTGGATACCTGCATAGTCATTCGTTCCGCCTACGTTGAAGACGGCATCGCCACCGTGCAGGCCGGCGCCGGCGTGGTGCTGGATTCCATCCCGCAGGCGGAAGCCGACGAGACCCGCAACAAAGCCCGTGCCGTGCTGCGTGCCATCGCCACTGCGCACCATGCCAAGGAGGTGTTCTGATGGCCGATATTCTGCTGCTCGACAACGTCGATTCCTTTACCTACAACCTGGTCGATCAGCTGCGCGCCAGCGGCCACCAGGTGGTGATTTACCGTAACCAGATCGCCGCCGAGGTGATCATCGAACGCCTGGAGCACATGACCCAGCCGGTGCTGATGCTGTCGCCCGGCCCCGGCACCCCGTCCGAAGCGGGCTGCATGCCGGAACTGCTGCAGCGCCTGCGCGGCCGGCTGCCGATCATCGGCATCTGCCTCGGCCACCAGGCGATCGTCGAAGCCTACGGCGGCCAGGTCGGCCAGGCGGGCGAGATCCTGCACGGCAAGGCCTCGGCGATCGTTCACGACGGCGAAGGCATGTTCACCGGCATGGCCAACCCGCTGCCGGTAGCGCGCTACCACTCGCTGGTCGGCAGCAATATCCCGGTCGATCTCACCGTCAACGCCCGGTTCGGCGAGATGGTGATGGCGGTGCGCGACGATCATCGCCGCGTGTGCGGCTTCCAGTTCCACCCGGAATCGATTCTGACCACCCACGGCGCGCGCCTGCTTGAGCAGACCCTGGCCTGGGCGCTGGCGAAGTAATATAAGGAACACGACGATGCAACCTATTCTTGAGAAACTGTACCGCGCCGAGTCGATGAGCCAGCAGGAAAGCCAACAGCTGTTCAGCGCCATCGTGCGCGGCGAATTGGAGCCGAGCCAACTGGCGGCGGCGTTGATCAGCATGAAAGTCCGCGGCGAGCGCCCGGAAGAGATCGCCGGCGCCGCCAAAGCGCTGCTGGACGACGCTCAGCCGTTCCCGCGCCCTGACTACCCGTTCGCCGATATCGTCGGCACCGGCGGCGACGGCACCAACAGCATCAATATTTCCACCGCCAGCGCCTTCGTGGCGGCGGCGTGCGGCGCGAAGATCGCCAAACACGGCAACCGCAGCGTCTCCAGCCGTTCCGGCTCTTCGGATCTGCTGGCGGCGTTCGGCATCCGCCTGGATCTGCCGGCGGAAGAAGCGCGCAAGGCACTGGACGATCTCGGCGTGTGTTTCCTGTTCGCGCCGCAGTACCACACCGGTTTTCGTCACGCCATGCCGGTACGCCAGCAGCTGAAAACCCGCACGCTGTTCAACGTGCTGGGCCCGCTGATCAACCCGGCGCGTCCGCCGCTGGCGCTGATCGGCGTTTACAGCCCGGAACTGGTACTGCCGATCGCCGAAACCCTGCGCGTGCTGGGCTATCAGCGTGCGGCGGTGGTTCACGGCGGCGGCATGGACGAGGTGGCGATCCACGCCCCGACGCACGTGGCGGAATTGAACAACGGCGAAATCAGCAGCTACCAGCTCACGCCGCAGTCCTTCGGATTGGAAACCTATCCGCTGGAAGCCTTGCTGGGCGGCACGCCGGAAGAAAACCGTGACATTTTGGCGCGGCTGTTACAAGGTAAAGGCGAGCCGGCGCACGCCGCGGCGGTCGCGGCCAACGTCGCGTTGCTTCTGAAGTTATTCGGACATGAAGACCTGCGCCAAAATGCGCGGCAGGCACTGGATATGATCAACAGCGGGCAGGCCTATGAGCGTGTCATCGCACTGGCGGCAAGAGGATAAATGATGCAGGAAACCGTGCTACACAAGATTGTCCGCGACAAAGCGCAATGGATCGCGGCGCGACAACAGCAACAGCCCCTGGCCGGCTTTCAGAACGACATCGTACCGAGCGAACGCAGCTTCTATCACGCGCTGCAGGGCACCCGGACGGCTTTCATTCTCGAATGCAAGAAGGCCTCGCCTTCCAAGGGACTGATTCGCGAGAACTTTGATCCGGTGGAGATCGCCACGGTGTATAAAGATTTCGCTTCGGCGATCTCGGTGCTGACCGACGAGAAATACTTTCAGGGCAGCTTCGATTTCCTGCCGCTGGTCAGTAAAACCGTCAGCCAACCGGTGTTGTGCAAAGACTTTATCATCGACCCGTATCAGATTTACCTGGCGCGCTACTATCAGGCCGACGCCATCCTGCTGATGCTGTCGGTGTTGACCGACGAGCAGTACCGCCAACTGGCGGCGGTGGCCCACAGCCTGAACATGGGCGTGCTGACCGAAGTGATCAGTGAAGAAGAGCTGCAGCGCGCGATCGCGCTGGAAGCGCGCGTGGTCGGCATCAACAACCGCGATCTGCGCGATCTGAGCATCGATCTGAACCGCACCCGTCAGCTGGCGCCGCGCGTGCCGCACGGCGTGACGGTGATCAGCGAATCGGGCATCAACAACTACGGGCAGATCCGCGAGCTGAGCCATTACGCCAACGGTTTCCTGATCGGCAGCGCGCTGATGTCGGAACCCGATCTGCGCGCCGCCGTGCGCCGCGTGATCCTGGGCGAAAACAAAGTGTGCGGCCTGACCCGTCCGCAGGACGCCGCCGCCGCCTATCAGGCCGGCGCCATCTACGGCGGGCTGATTTTCGTCGGCCGCTCGCCGCGCTATGTGGACATCACCCGCGCTCGCGAAGTGATCTCCGGCGCGCCGCTGAAGTACGTCGGCGTGTTCTGCGACGCCCAGGTCGATACCGTGGCGTTGACCGTTGAGCGCCTCGGTCTGCACGCGGTGCAATTGCACGGCGCAGAAGACCAGGCCTATATCAACGCCCTGCGCGCCCGCTTGCCGGCCGATTGCCGCCTCTGGAAGGCGCTGAGCGTGAAAGATCGGGTGCCGGCGCGCGATCTGCAGCATGTCGATCGCTATCTGCTCGACAACGGCGCCGGCGGCACCGGCCAACGCTTCGACTGGTCGGTGTTGCAAGGCGAAGATCTGACTAACGTGATGCTGGCGGGCGGCCTGCGCGCCGACAACTGCGTCGAGGCTGCCAAGCTCGGCTGCGCCGGGCTGGACTTCAACTCCGGCGTGGAAAGCGAACCGGGCATCAAAGATCCCGCGCGCCTGGCCTCGGTCTTCCAGACCCTGCGCGCCTACTGAATACGGCTCAACATTAATAACGGATAATAACGGGAACTCTCATGACGCTGCTTAACCCCTACTTCGGCGAATTTGGTGGCCAATACGTGCCGCAAATTCTGATGCCGGCCCTGAAACAACTGGAAGAAGCCTTTGTCAGCGCCCAGCGCGATCCGGCATTCCAGGCGGAATTTATCGATCTGCTGAAGAACTACGCGGGCCGCCCGACGGCGCTGACGCTGTGTAAAAACCTCACCGCCGGCAGCAACACCAAGCTGTACCTGAAGCGTGAAGACCTGCTGCACGGCGGCGCGCACAAGACCAACCAGGTGCTGGGCCAGGCGTTGCTGGCCAAGCGCATGGGCAAAACCGAGATCATCGCGGAAACCGGCGCCGGCCAACACGGCGTCGCGTCGGCGCTGGCCTGCGCGCTGCTCGGCCTGAAATGCCGCATCTATATGGGCGCCAAAGACGTCGAGCGCCAGTCGCCTAACGTGTTCCGCATGCGGCTGATGGGCGCGGAAGTGATCCCGGTGCACAGCGGCTCCGCCACCCTGAAAGACGCCTGCAACGAAGCACTGCGCGACTGGTCCGGCAGCTATGAAACCGCGCACTATATGCTCGGCACCGCCGCCGGCCCGCATCCGTACCCTACCATCGTGCGTGAATTCCAGCGCATGATCGGCGAAGAAACCAAAGCGCAGGTGCTGGAGCGCGAAGGCCGCCTGCCGGATGCGGTCATCGCCTGCGTCGGCGGCGGCTCCAACGCCATCGGCATGTTCGCCGATTTTATCGATGACGCCGACGTTGGGCTGATCGGCGTGGAACCTGCCGGCCTGGGCATCGAAACCGGCCAGCACGGCGCGCCGCTGAAGCACGGCCACGTCGGCATCTACTTCGGCATGAAGGCGCCGATGATGCAGACCGCCGAAGGCCAGATTGAAGAATCCTATTCAATTTCCGCCGGGCTGGACTTCCCGTCCGTCGGGCCGCAGCACGCCTACCTGAACAGCACCGGCCGCGCCGAATACGTGTCGATCACCGACGACGAAGCGCTGGAAGCGTTCAAGGCGCTGTCGCGCCATGAAGGCATCATCCCGGCGCTCGAATCCTCGCACGCCCTGGCGCACGCGCTGAAAATGATCCGTGAAACGCCGCAGAAAGAGCAGATCCTGGTGGTCAACCTGTCCGGCCGCGGCGACAAAGACATATTTACCGTTCACGACATTTTGAAAGCACGGGGAGAAATCTGATGGAACGTTATCAGCAACTGTTCACGCGTCTGGAAAGCAGCAAGGAAGGCGCCTTCGTCCCGTTCGTGACGTTGGGCGATCCTAATCCGGCGCTGTCGCTGCAGATTATCGACACCCTAATCGAAGCCGGCGCGGACGCGCTGGAGCTGGGCATCCCCTTCTCCGATCCGCTGGCGGATGGCCCCACCATCCAGAGCGCGACGCTGCGCGCCTTCGCCGCCGGCGTCACGCCGACCCAGTGCTTCGAGATGCTGGCGGCCATCCGCCAGAAGCACCCGACCATTCCCATCGGCCTGCTGATGTACGCCAACCTGGTGTTCCATAAAGGCATCGATGCGTTTTATCAACGCTGCGCCGAAGTGGGCGTGGACTCGGTACTGGTCGCCGACGTGCCGTTTGAAGAGTCTGCGCCGTTCCGCGCCGCCGCCGCGCGCCACGGCATCGCGCCGATCTTCATCTGCCCGCCGAACGCCGATGACGATCTGCTGCGGGAAATCGCGTCGCACGGCCGCGGCTACACCTATCTGCTGTCGCGTGCCGGCGTCACCGGCACCGAAAGCCGGGCGCAGCTGCCGTTGCATCACCTGGTGAACAAGCTGCGCGAGTACCACGCCGCGCCGCCGCTGCAGGGCTTCGGCATCTCCGAACCCGAGCAGGTGAAGGCCGCGCTGCAGGCCGGGGCCGCCGGCGCGATCTCCGGCTCGGCAATCGTCAAAATCATCGAACAGCACCATGCCAACCCGGCGGAGATGCTGACCAAGCTGGCGGCCTTCGTCAGCAATATGAAGCGCGCCACCCGGGCGTGATCCTCTTCAGCGAGCGCCCTGCCGGCGCTCGCTTTAACAGCTTGTTTCCCCTCAAAGTTTGTTCCATTTATTTACAGCAAAAATTTGAACAAACCCAGGTCTTGTCTCACAATGAACTTTGTTCGCTATGCATTTCTTCGTTTGATTTGGGGAATGCGCCCGCTGCGGCGAAAAACCGTAGCGAATTTCAACCATAACATTGCATGGAGAGTAATTTATGAAGCTTTTTAAAACCCTTTCGGCCTTGTGCATGGCAGCCGTTGTGGCGGTCGCGGTGAGCGCTTGCGCGCCGACGGCAAAATCTGAGGGAACGGGTGGTTATATTGATGACACGGTGATCACCACCAAAGTGAAATCGGCACTGCTGGCGGATAAAAACATCAAGTCACGCGAAATCAGCGTGGAAACCTTTAAGGGACGCGTGCAGTTGAGCGGCTTCGTGACGTCCAGCGATGACGCCAACCGTGCGGTGCAGGTCACACGCGGCGTGGCCGGCGTGAAATCGGTTGAAAACGTAATGCAGATTAAATAATACCGACACAGGGAGGCGCAACGCCTCCCTGCTTGGAGTCTTCATCAGAAGCGGTACCCCGCCCCGAACATGAACACCCACGGATCCAAACGCGTGTCGAAGCTGTGGTGCCCGCCATTCGCATCGTTGAAGCGAGTTTTGGTTTCGATATTCATCCACCACACCGACATGTTCAGCATCCAGTGCTCATCCAGGTTGTAATCGAGGCCGGCCTGCGCCGCCACACCCCAGGAATCTTTCAGATCGAGATTGCTCAACCCGGCGCTTTTGCCGTAGTCGTTGAACTTCTCATCGAAGAAAGTGGTGTAGTTAACGCCGACGCCCAGGTAAGGACGCAGTTTGTCCTGCTTATCGCCGAAGTAGTATTGCGCCATCAGCGTAGGCGGCAACTGGTGAACGGTCGCCAGATCGGTGCCGCCCAGCGTCACCTTGTGGCGGAATGGCGTTGCGGCCAACAACTCAACGCCGATGTTGTCCGTCACCATATAACCGAAGGTCAGACCGAGCTGGGTGTTGTTTTTCGCATCCAGCGAACCCAACCCCAGCACGTTGTCCGAACCCGCATTTGGACGCACTGTCGCGGTGCCCGCGCGGAACAGGAAATCACCGGCCTGATGCGCACTTGCCAACATAGGCGCCATCATCGTCGCCAATACCATCAGAGTTGTCTTTTTCATTATCCATTCCATTTGTGTGGTTAATCACTCGGGAGGGAATATACCTACTTTCGGGTATTTGTGATCCCATCGAGATCACATCTTATGTGTAAAAATTTAAAATCCCACTAAAAACAAGGTTACCTAACCGCCTAATAAATCAAGGATTGATCTGCATCAAAAAATCGATTTTGTTGCAAATTATCTACATGTTCAAATTTCGGTTGCGGAGAAAATTGCGGCTGAGGTAATTTCATTTTCCGTGTTGGTTTTGGTTGGTGCCGTGAGGAGTCGGCGGGCAATCAAGATGAGCGAAATCCTTAATCCCTGTGTCAGCTGCGGCGCATGCTGCGGTTATTTTCGAGTGTCATTCTATTGGGCCGAAGCCGAAGACGGCGGCGGCACCGTCCCTCTTTCCCTGACGGAGCCTTTGACCCCGTTCTTGCGCTGCATGCAGGGGACCAACAGCAAGTCCCCCCGCTGCAACGCGCTGGACGGCGAGATCGGCAAAGCCGTGTCCTGCTCGATCTACCTCAATCGGCCCAGCCCGTGCAGAGAGTTCGATCAGTCCGGTGAAAACGGCCTGCGCAACGAAGCCTGCGATCGCGCCCGGGAACGCTACGGCCTGCCGCCCTTGCCGGTGCCCCTGCCGCTGTCGCTGCCTGAGACGACGATCGTTGAAGAAATAGGCGTAGTGCAATTCGCGGGGTGCCACAGCGGCGTGGAACAGGGTACAATCACCCACTGATTTATCTCTGTTTTCCCGACGCCAAGGAGTCTGCATGTCTATCACGGCCAACGCTTTGTACCGTGACAGTTTTAACTTTTTACGCAACCAACTGGCCAGTATCCTGATGCTGGCGTTGTTGACGGCGTTTATCTCCGTGCTGCTGAATCAGGCCTTCAGCCCCGATGCCGAACAGTTGGCGACGCTCGCTGCCACCACCAGCGATTTCGCTTCGTCTACCGGTATGGGCATTCAGGAAGTGATCCAGCAGATGACGCCGGAACAGCAGATGGTGTTGCTGAAAGTGTCGGCGGCCGCCACCTTCTCCGCGCTGGTCGGCAACGTGCTGCTGGTCGGCGGGATGTTGACGCTGATTCGTCTGGTGTCGCAAGGGCAACGCACCAGCGCCCTGCGCGCGCTCGGCGCCTCGGCGCCCGACTTGCCGCGCCTGCTGCTGCTGCTGTTTATCTGCACCCTGCTGATCCAGCTTGGCCTGACGCTGTTTGTGGTGCCGGGCGTGCTGATGGCGATCGCCTTCGCGCTGGCGCCGGTGATCGCCTCGGTCGACAAGAAAGGCGTGTTCGCTTCGCTCAAGCTGAGCAGCAAACTGGCCTTCGCCAATGCGCGCGTGATCGTGCCGGCGATGATGCTGTGGCTGGCGGCCAAACTGCTGGTGCTGTTTTTGGTGAGCCATCTGTCGGTGCTGACGCCGAACGTCGCCAGCGTGGTGTTGACCGCGTTGAGCAACCTGGTGTCTGCCCTGCTGCTGATCTACCTGTTCCGCCTGTATATGCTGCTGCGCGGCTAACGCCGGCGTCAGCGAAAATCAAGGGGCACGCTTCGGCGCGCCCCTTTTTTGTTTACCCCATCACGGCGGCTTCCGCCTGCTCCTTACTCTGAATCAGCTTCAGCGCCAGATACAGATCCGGCACCAAAATCAGCTCTTTGTCGCGCCCTAAGCGGTTGATGCGGAACCAGCGCGTCAGCTCGGTGCGGCGCCCCGCCAGCACCAGTCTAACGTTACGCTGTAACAGATCGCGTTTCAGTTCGTCGATGGCCGCCAACACGCTGATATCGGCATGGGTAAAACTGGCCACCGCGTCCACCACCACCCAACGCGGCTGGAACGGCGTGCCGTCGACCAAATTGAGAATGCGGCGTTTGAAGTACGCCACGTTGAAATAGGTCAGCGGCGAATTGAAACGATACATCATGACGCCGGGCACCGCCTTCACCCCATTGTTGTTGCCCATGGAATGGATCATGCCTTCGTCGTTGACGCCCAGCAGCTGTTCCGTCGGCCGGAAGACGGTGCGCAGAAACTGCATCAACCCCAGCAACACCGCCAGCCCGATGCCGCTGATCACCCCCACCAGCAGCACGCTGAGGAAGGTAAACAGCGCCAGGCGGAACGCCTGCGCGTTGCGACGGCGCAAGATCCAGATGCCGCGGATGTCCAGCAGTGACCAGGCCGCATACATCAGCACCACCCCCAATCCCGCCACCGGAATAAACTGCAGCGGCGACATCAGGAACAGCAAGACGAAGGTGATTACCGCGGCGGCGATGATCGACACCAGCTGGCTCTTGCCGCCGTTGGCGTCATTCACCGCGGTGCGCGAGTCTGCGCCGCTGATGGCGAAACCTTGTGACAGCGCAGAGACGATATTCACCAGCCCCAGCGCGCGAAACTCGGCGTCGGCGTTCACCTCATAACCGTTTTTGGCGGCAAAGCTGCGGGCGGTGAGCATCATGCTGACAAAACTCACCACCGCCAGGTTGAGCGCCGGGATCACCATGTCGCGCAGTAAACCGGGCTGGAAATCCGGCCACTGGACGATCGGCAACACGCCGCTGAAACCGCCCACCGTCACCACGCCATGCTGTTGCAGGCCGCCCGCCCAGGTCACGAACGCCGCCAGCACGATGGCGAACAGCGGTGCCGGCCAGTTAGGCCGCCATTTTTTAAATCCGAGCAGCGTCACCAGCGTCAATAACGACACCGCCATCGTCAGCCAGTCGCTGTGCAGCAGGTTGCCGGGCAGCGCGTAGATGCGCTCGATCAGCTGCGCCGGGCGCACCGTGAACCCCAACACCTTGCCGATCTGATCGACCATAATGGTGATCGCCACCCCGTTCAGCAACCCGCTGAGGATCGGCCGCGACAGCAGATCCGCCAGCGCCCCCAGCTTGAACCGGCTGGCCAGCAGGCACCAGCCGCCCATCATGGCGGTCATCATGATGGTCAGTTGCCAATGGCGCTCCATATTGCCCGCCGCCAGCGGCGTCACCACCGCGGCGATCACCGCACAGGTGGCGGCGTCGGGCCCGACGATCAGCTGGCGTGACGATCCGAACAGCGCATAGGCCACCATCGGCAAAATACAGGAATAGAGCCCCACCACCGGGCTGACCCCGGCCAGCTCGGCATAGGCGATGGCCACCGGCAAGGCGACGGCGGCGACGGAAAGGCCGGCGCGAATATCCGGCTTGAGCCAACTGCGTTGATAGCCCAATAAATGCGTCAAACCCGGCGTCAGAGCCTGGAGAGATTTCCACTGCATGCTGTTTTCCGCGATAAATTATCTGGTTATTATGCTACTTACTATGCGGCCTGCGGCACGCGCTGGCAATGCGCCCGCGCTTTCTCGCGTAAGTTTATGCAAATTCCTGCTTTCGCGGCAGAAATCCGCCGGCCAAACGCCGATAATCGGCAGCGCCCGGCGGTACACAGAGCTCGCCGAATCCGGTATAGTCGGCCGATGAACAGATGATGGATTGATTTATGAAGCAGTTTCTTGATTTCCTCCCGTTAATTGTCTTTTTCGCTTTTTACAAGCTGTACGATATTTACGTCGCTTCCGGCGCGTTGATCGTCGCTACCGCACTGGCGCTGGTGTTCACCTGGGTTAAATACCGCAAGGTCGAGAAGATGACGTTGATCACCTTCCTGATGGTGCTGGTGTTCGGCACCCTGACGCTGGTGTTCCACAACGATTTGTTCATCAAATGGAAGGTCACGGTGATTTACGCGCTGTTCGCGCTGGCGCTGCTGATCAGCCAATGGGTGCTCAAAAAACCGCTGGTTCAGCGCATGCTGGGCAAAGAGCTGACGCTGCCGGACAAAGTGTGGAGCAACCTTAACCTGGCCTGGGCGGTCTTTTTCCTGGCCTGCGGCCTGGCGAACATCTATGTCGCCTTCTGGCTGCCGCAAAGCGTCTGGGTCAATTTCAAAGTCTTTGGCCTGACGGTGCTGACGCTGGTCTTCACCCTCCTCAGCGGTATCTATATTTACCGGCACATGCCGGAAGAACAGAAAAAATAGTTACAAAATTGTTAATGCCTGCGGCGCTTGCCGCGGGCAGTATGATGTTATTCCCTCCCTTTAAAAGCAGACTGCTATGACACAACAACGACCTTTACCCAGCGGCGAGCTGGTGCTGCGCACGCTGGCGATGCCGGCCGATACCAATGCCAACGGCGATATCTTCGGCGGCTGGCTGATGTCGCAAATGGATATCGGCGGCGCCATCCAGGCAAAAGAGATCGCCGAAGGGCGCGTGGTGACCGTGCGCGTGGACGGCATGACCTTCCTGAAACCGGTGGCGGTAGGTGATGTGGTTTGCTGCTATGCGCACTGCATCCGCACCGGGCGCAGCTCGATCACCATCAATATCGAAGTGTGGGTCAAGAAAGTCTCCTCCGCCCCGATCGGCCAGCGCTACCGGGCGACCGAAGCGGTGTTCACCTATGTGGCTGTCGATGCGGAAGGCAACTCGCGCGCGCTGCCTGAGGGCAAAATGAATTTCCGCGTCGGCTTCGAAGAATAAACTGACGCTACGCCGCAAATGCAAAAAGGGTCGCCGAGGCGACCCTTTCTTTTTGTGTTGACCGAACTCAGTTCAATTCAGTCGTGCCGTTCAGCTTGAAGCGGATAGTGACGGTGCGATCTTTCGCTTCTTTGGCTTCATAGCGCCACTTGCGCATCGCCTGCTTCACTTCACGCTCAAACATGTTGCGCGGCTCGGCCGACAAGATGCGCACGTTGCTCACGCGCCCGTCGCTGTCGATATCGAACTGTACCCGCACGTTGCCTTCGATCTGCAAAGCCTGGGCCCGCGGCGGATAGAGCGGATTGGCGCGGCTGATCGGCCTTGGCCCGACCTCGCGCGAGTTGCCCTGCACCGGCGCAGCAGGCGCCTGTTTCACCGGCGCTTTATCGATCGGCTTGGCCGGCGAATCGTTGTTGAACGGCGACGGCTCGCGCGGCTCGACCTTCTTCGGCTCCGGTTTGACCTGTTTTTCGACCTTCGGCTTCGGCTTAGGCTTCGGTTTCGGCTTGACCGGCTCCGGCTTCACGATCGCCTTCGGCGGCGGCTCCACGATAGGCTCCGGTTCTGGCTCCGGCTCAGGTTCGACCTGCGGCGGCTCCGGCTCGGCCGGTGCCGGCGGTGGCGGTTCGGCCATCGCGGCGGTGTTGACCATCATGACGCTGATCGGCGCGTCCTCTGGCTTCGGCAGCTCCACCACTTCTTTTACCGAAGCGTAAAGCAATCCCGCCACCAGGGCGCTGTGCAGGCCTACGGACAAGACGAAAGGCACGGATATACGGCGATTAAGGAACATCTTTTTTAGCGGCATAATGATTCTGTTTCCTCTGGTTCGCCAAGTTTAAATGCAAATAGCAATCATATTCAATAACGAAAGGCAAACTATCGCTTTAATCGTCAGTATGCGCGGCTAAAACCAGCAAACTCATAAGGATATTAACCTGGCCGTTGCTTTTTTATCGCCGGAACACCACGCTTCATTAACGTTTCGCCTGGCGTCAAAAAGTAAAAAACCCGCCGTAGCGGGTTGATTGCGGTGATTAAGCGTTATTCTTCATCGCCATAGTAAAGCACGCCCAGCTTGATCAGCGGCCGCCCTTGCGCCTTGCGGTGCAGGTTGGTGTCGCGCAGCGAATAGACGCAGCCGCAGTATTCCTGCTGATAGAAGCGTTCGCGCTTGCTGATCTCTATCATGCGCGACGAACCGCCCTTCTTGCGCCAGTTGTAATCCCAGTACACCAGGTCAGGATACTTTTCCGCCGCGCGAATGCCGCAGTCGGTGATCTGCTGCATGTTCTTCCAGCGCGAAATGCCGAGCGAGCTGGAGATGGTGTCGTAACCGTGCTCATGCGCATACAGCGCCGTGCGCTCGAAACGCATGTCGAAACACATGGTGCAGCGGATACCGCGCTCCGGCTCATTCTCCATCCCCTTGGCGCGGGCGAACCAGTTGTCGGTATCGTAATCGGCATCGATGATCGGCACCCCGTGCTTTTCGGCGAAGCGGATGTTCTCTTCCTTGCGCAGCAGATACTCTTTTTGCGGATGAATATTGGGGTTATAGAAGAAAATGGCGTACTCGATCCCGGAGGCCTGGATCGCTTCCATCACCTCGCCGGAACAGGGCGCGCAGCACGAATGCAGCAGCAGTTTGCTTTTGCCCGCCGGCAAATCGAGTTTTTCCCTTACCAGTTCCGTCATGTCCTCACCTCAATGGCATATCAGTTTAAGCGCGCCGCACTATACGAATAAAAAGTAGCGGCTTCAAGGCATAAGCGCCAATCCGCCGGGAAATTCGCCCTACGCCGTTCCCCTGTCGCGCCTTTTGCGCTACCTTGGTAGCACCGTTTTATAGCCATGATTTTAAAGGTGAAACATGCTTTATCTGATCTACGCGCAAGACGTCCCCAACTCGCTGGAAAATCGTCTGGCGGTGCGTCCGGCACACCTGGCGCGCCTGCAGGCGCTGCGCGACGCCGGTCGCCTGGTGGTCGCCGGCCCTAACCCGGCCATCGACAGCAACGATCCCGGCGCCGCCGGCTTTACCGGTTCGACGGTGATCGCCGAATTCGAGTCGCTGGCGCAAGCCCAGGCCTGGGCGCAACAGGATCCCTATATCGCCGCCGGTGTCTATGCCGACGTGACGGTGAAACCGTTCAAGCAGGTGTTCTGATCTCCAGCCCCGCAATACCGGGAACGCCCGTTCGCGCGCCGTTCCCGGATCAATGCGTGCTTTCACCCTAACCCGTCGGTAGAAAAAATGCTCTCCCTTCAGGAGGCGTCGCGTCGCCCGCCTATACTCTCCTGAACCCGCGGCATCGCCGCGAAGCCGGGAGATAGACCGATGCGACTCGACGTACACGCTCACCTGTGGAGCACAGAGTATCTGGATCTTTTGCAAGC
This sequence comes from Serratia sp. CY33525, assembly GCF_052169115.1. NCBI lineage: Bacteria > Pseudomonadati > Pseudomonadota > Gammaproteobacteria > Enterobacterales > Yersiniaceae > Serratia > Serratia sp. CY33525. The sequence goes on from NZ_JBJNLK010000001.1 coordinate 60,837, forward strand.
GCATGGCGTGCACGACGTCGCCGCCTATCGGCAACTGGGCGCCGGCCGCACCGAGCGCGAACTCGACGCCCGCTTCGCCCTGCTGGACAGCGCCGGCATCGACATGCAAATCCTGTCGGCGACGCCGCTGTCGCCGCATCTGGAAGACGAACAGGCGGCTGTTGATGCCGCGCGCCGGATCAATGATGAATATGCGGAACTGGTAGCGCGTTATCCCACCCGCTTTCGGGCTATCGCTTCTTTGCCGCTGCCGCATATCGACGCGGCGTTGCTCGAGCTTGAAAGGGCCTTTACCCAGCTCAATATGCTGGGCGCCTGCATCACCACCTCGGTGCTCGGGCTGTCTATTGCCAACCCGCTGTTCGAGCCGCTCTATCAGGAACTCAATCGCCGCCACAGCGTGCTGGCCATTCATCCCGCCGGCCGCGGCGCGCATTCGCCGCTGATCGCCGATTACGCTTTGACCTGGTCGATTGGCGCGCCGATCGAAGATACGGTCGCCGCCATGCACTTTATTCTCCACGGCATCCCCCAACGCTTTCCGGAGATGAAAATCATTGTGCCGCACCTGGGCGGCCTGCTGCCGATGACGCTGGAGCGTCTCGACCAAACCGTCGCGTGGGAAGCGCCGCATACGCCGGAACCGCCGAGCCGCGCCGCTCTGCGCATGTGGTACGACACGGTAGGCCACGATCAGGTGCCCGCGTTGCAAGCGGCGGCGGCGACCTTCGGCGCAGAGCGGCTGCTGTTCGGCACCGATTTCCCGTTCCAGCCGGGCGACCTGTTTCAAACCACGGTGGACTACATCCGCCGTGCGGGATTGCCGGAGGCAGACGTGAACGCCATTTTGGATCGCAATGCGGCGGCGGTGTTTGGGCTGAGCACGGACTGAAGATCCGTCGTCATTCAGTAACGGGCAGGAGACTCCATTCCAGCCCCGGATTCCGGCTAGCTCAAGTGGGCTTTATGCGGCTCTTTAAAAAGTCGCGCTTCACGTAGCGCCAGCGACAGCCGCGTAAAACGCTGCGTCGTCAATGTCGCACACCCCTCTCGTAATAACGGGGTGTGCGACATGCCGTGACAGGTTAATGTTGGGAAACTGCGTCAGACCTGTCGCAGATAAACATCCGTAATGCGCAGGTCAAAGTTGCTTTTCATTTCGGTGACGTCAATAAGCAAGAAAGCGTGCGTAGCCCAGTCCGGCGCTCGCTCGAAGGCGGGAGGCTGCGTAGGATAGCCCTGCATTTGGCCTGGGATGATAACGCTCTTCAGATCAGATTCATTGCCGCTAAATTGATAGGTGTAAACGTGACCGGTTTGTTGCTTGAGAATTTGGGGTTCAACGTCCTGGTGCGGACCATATTCGCGCAGTTTCGCCCATAAGATTTTGACCTGGCAGCGTTGCCCATCACCCGCGTAAGTGTTGGCGCGAACATGGTGAATAACGCTGCCGTAACCTTTCAGGCTGAGGGTTCCCAGCACCGCCTGGAACACACCATCACCAGCGGCCGCGTTGCGCCCCAATGAAACGAAATCGGCCTGGCGAATAAGGCTAAAATTGGTGCTGTTAGCCGTACCCCACCCGTAGCGAGATTTGCGTACCGTATTAACACCTCCCGGCGGCAGAACCCAAACTTCCTCAGTCCATTTGTCGCTACCGTTGCTATACGTCGTGCCATCCAGCCAATTGTCCTCTACGGCGGTATCGGTTCGCACCTGAGTTAACAGATAAGGCCAGGCGATAGGCAATTGCGTATTACGCAAAGAGACAGAACCCGTGCCATCAATCCAACCACTGACGTTGGTGTCACCACCTTGTTGCATCTGACCGATATTGACTTTATCAAATACCACTCGCGCCAAATCACCCACATAGAATGGGTTAGAGGTTGTCGGATAGGCCGTTGGGCTACCGCCGGCTTTGAAGGTAAACAGACCGCCGATAATATTGACCTTGCAACGTTTAGCATCCGGGATGTTCAGGATGTAATTTTGTGGGCCATAGCCTTCAACGTGACAATCGCGGAAAATATGTTGCCCACCCTCGATATGCATATACTTTCCGACATGACTGGTGGAGGTTTGCGGTCCGTTTTTACCGTAAATGTAATCGAAGGAACAGTTTAAGAAATAGCTGTACCCTCCCTGTAATTTCACCCCGCAATTACTCTGAGCGAAAATGCAGCTATGGAAATTCATCTCTTCACCGGAATTGGAAGTATTGTCGGGGAAGTAATAGCAAATGTCGCAGTGATTGAAACTAAAGCCGTACATGCGCAGGAAGTAAAAATCGGTAGTACCTGTTATGCCATAGGCAAAACCTTCGATCCCGCCGCCGATAAAGGTCAGCGAATTTCGGCCATAGCTTGCCGAGAGCGAAGTAGAAAACGTCATGCCATCGACAAATGAATTGGCCCCAGGACCAATCATACGCAAATTTTTCACGCTGAGATTGCCCTGGGTATAACCGGCGTTGTTTTGCCATTGAATCGCGACTTTGCGGTCGATGCTGTTGCCTTGTGTCATGGCGCTAAAATCCAGCAAGGCGCCGGAAAAATCGTAATCAACGGTTTTCAAATCCAGCTTCAGCGTTTTCGTACATTTAAATTGTCCGCTCCCGAACTGCAGATTGCCGTTTTTCAATATACGAGAACCGCTGGAGACAGCCTGTGAACTGGCATAATCGTGAGCAGCCTGAATGGCAGTGGCATCCTCTGAAATACCGTCACCTTTCGCGCCGAACATATAAGGCGACACCGTGCCGGCCACGTCCAGAACGCGCACCCACAACCAAGCGGCGTTAGGGCGGATGAACATCCCGCCGTCATCCATCGGTGTAGATTGTGCTTTGGCGACGAAGATACCGCCGCCGATGGGCTGACGATTGCTGACATTCCAATCGCCGTAGTATGCGGTCACGGTGATCAATTCGCCGACCGCGCCAGGAAGAGTGTTTCGCAACGTAGCGATATCAGGGCAGGTATTCATCATATTATCCTCATGTGATTACTGTATTTATATACAGCCATGTGACTCTATAAGCGAATGAACCGTGCATCAATAGCGGGGATGTTGTTCTATTACCCACCGAACATACCGGTCAATTGGATATAACGCTTCCTTTCGCTCCCGTTATCCCCATACAAAGGCAGAGAAAGGCCACTACGCGATGAGTTTTCCCCGCACCACCACCTTGCCCGGCTTGATATCGGGGTCGGCAATGCGCCGGATCGCCAGATTCAACGCTTGCCAGGCGATCTCTTGCAAATCATGCGACACGCAGGGGAAATGAAAACCGTAGATCTCAGCATGTGAAACCTCATCGATGCTGAACAGCGCTACGTCCTGCATCAACGGCAGCCGGTGTTCAATGCAGGCCTTGATAATGCCCAGGGAGATCTGGTTATTGCAGCCGACGAAAAAGTCCGGTGCGCGGTTATTGGCCAGCCAACGGCTCGTTTCTTGCCAGGCGACATCCATAAAGAAATCGGCATACAGCACTTCAAGCGACGCCACCTTGCCTTGTAATGCCGCTTGCAAGCCAGTTACCCTGTCACGCGCCACGTTGGAGTTTTCCGGCCCGGACACCACCACCACCCGCTGCGCTTTCTGTTCCAGCAGCCAGCGCCCCGCCTGGAGGCCGCAGTCCAGGTTATCGATATACACCCCGCTGCAGTGGCGATTGTCCAGCTCCCGGTCGATCAAAACCACCGGGATATTCAATGTTTCCAACCGTTTTAGGTAGGAAGGCTGGTACAGATGATCGTTGGAAATGACCGAGAGAATGATCGCATCGACGTTGTAGCCAATCAGTTTGTCGATGATTCTGTCTTCGCTTTCCTGAGACTCATAGGAGTCGAACACCAGGGTGTCGTATCCCATTTTTTGCGCTTCAAGCGTCATCAGCCGCGTCAGGCCGCCAAAGAACGGGTTGGCCATATCAGGGTTGACGATACCGATGGTTCTGCTGCTTTTCGCCCGCAGGTTGCGCGCTGCGGCATTGACCACATAGCCGAGCTCGGCAGCGGTCTCCCGAATGCGGCGCAGCGTTTCCGGATGAACTTTGTCCGGCTGTGAAAATGCCCGCGACGCGGTGATTTTACTGACGTTTGCCTGTGCGGCGACGCTAGCCAGCGTCGCTTTCCGTCCTCGACCCACTGCCAAATGCAGCTCCTTAGCTTTGAGTATCATTTTGTACCATTAACAACATCATGACAGAACTTTCATCGTGGCGCTAATGGTTTACGCCCGCCAGGCGGTTAATCCGGGGATCGGTAAAGATATCCAGCTCGTCACGGCTCTCGGAAGAGAACTCGGACACCACCGCCCCCCGCTTTCCAGCCTGAAACCAGTGCCGGGTATTGGGCGCGATGGTGTATTGCTCGCCCGGCCGCAAGAGGATATAGCGATTGCAGGTATACCAAGGCTCCGCGCCCTCTGGCACCCGGCATACCGGTTCACCGCCGGCGTCATTAAGCGTCAGGTTTTCATCATCGACAAACAGAAACACCTCGCCCCAACGGCAGCGAAACGTCTCTTGCTTGCCCGGCGTGCCGGCGAAAGGAGGATGCAAATGTTCCGGGCAAGTCTGCTCTGGAAACAGCACCAGCTCTTTCGCACAATAGCGAGGCGAGTTGACATAGGTCAGCAGTTGCAGCCCTGAGGCGGGATAATCGGCCAGACCAAATGTAGCAATTTCAATACGTTGCTGTTCTTCTTCGGTCAGAATAATGTCCGCCTTGCGCAAATATTCCAGCGTAGCGGCCATGGCGGTTTGTCGTTTGTTCATCATTTCCCCTGCAAAGTAACGGTATCGATATCAACACGCTGATATTAAAACCGTCATTGCATCGCCGATTTTGTGATCGTTATCCCCATATTGAATAACAACCCACCAGCAAAATTAACTCTCGTCGAGTAATTCCAACATCGATCACAGTTTACCCCCTCGCTTTGGCCCAATATCGCCGCATTGAAATGATACCGTTACCATAAAAATGATTCACCAGGAGGCAATATGAAAGCATTAGTGTTGGCCAAAGCGGGGGAAATCGCTATCGAGGACGTCCAGCTTGCCGAAACGCTGGGCCCCGATGATGTGCAGATAAAAATTCATTCCGTGGGCATCTGCGGCAGTGATGTGCACTATTACCAACATGGCCGCATTGGCCCGTTCGTGGTTAACGCCCCGATGGTGCTCGGCCATGAAGCCTCCGGCGTGGTGCTCGCGACAGGTAAAAACGTCACTCACCTCAGCATCGGCGATCGCGTTTGCATGGAGCCCGGCATTCCCGATCTCAACTCGGCGCAGACGCGCGCCGGTATTTACAACCTTGACCCGGCCGTTCGCTTCTGGGCGACGCCGCCGGTACACGGTTGCCTGCGCGAAACCGTCATCCACCCTGCCGCCTTCACGTTCAAATTGCCGGACAACGTCAGTTTCGCTGAAGGCGCCATGGTGGAACCCTTAGCCATCGGCATGCAAGCGGCCACCAAAGCCGGGATCAAACCCGGCGATATCGCGCTGGTGATCGGCGCCGGGCCGATCGGCGTGGTCACCGCCCTCGCGGCGCTGGCGGGCGGCTGCTCGGACGTCATTATTTGCGATCTGTTCGACGAAAAACTCGCCGTTGAGGCCAGTTACGAGGGGCTGCACGCCGTCAATATCAAAACCGGCGACCTGGCGGGGAAAGTGGCCGCCCTCACCAGCGGCAATGGCGCCGATGTCGTGTTTGAATGCAGCGGCGCGAAACCGGCTATCGCTACGCTGGCCGAACATGCGGCGCCCGGGGCGACCGCCGTGCTGGTCGGCATGCCGATCGATGCCGCGCCGCTGGATATCGTCGCCGCGCAGGCCAAGGAAATTACCTTCAAGACCATTTTCCGCTACGCCAACATGTACCCGCGCACGCTGCGGCTGTTGAGCAGCGGCAAGCTGCGTGTCCAGCCGTTGATAAGCCAAACCTACAAGTTCTCCGACAGTGTGGCGGCCTTCGAGCGCGCGGCGGCGGGACATGCCTCAGACATCAAAATCATGCTGGAGATGGAGTGATCCTATGGCGCTCTATGCTGGCATAGACTGCGGTACGCAAGGCACGAAAGTCGTGATTGTCGACAGCACACAGGGCGTGATCCTCGGTGAGGGCAATGCCCCTCACCGCCTCATCAGCCAAGCCAATGGCCGGCGCGAACAGGAGGCCGACTGGTGGATTGAGGCGCTAGTCATCGCTTTTCGCCAAGCCGTGACTCACGCCGGCGTTGATGCACGGGAGATTCACGCTCTGGGGGTCTCGGGCCAACAACATGGGTTTGTGCCGCTGGACGCAGACGGCAACGTGCTGCACAGCGTCAAGCTGTGGTGCGATACCGAAACCGCAGAGGAAAACGAACGGCTCCTGCAACAGCTCGGCGGAACCAACGGCTCGCTGGAAACGCTTGGCCTGCGGATCGCCACCGGCTATACCGCGTCAAAAATCCTTTGGTTCAAGACGCACCATCCGGCGCTGTGGGCACAACTGCATACCGTGTTGTTGCCCCATGACTACTTGAACTTCTGGCTGACCGGGGAGCGCGTAGCGGAATATGGCGACGCTTCCGGCACCGGGTTGTTCGATGTGCGCACCCGTCGCTGGAGCAAAACCGCCGTCGATCTCATCGACGACAGCGGCCGCCTGTGGCAAGCCCTGCCGCCGCTCAAAAGCGCGGAGTGCTGCATCGGCACGGTGCGCCCCGCCGCGGCGGAAAAACTCGGCCTCGGCCCGGCAGTGCGGGTCTCGACCGGCGGCGGCGACAACATGATGGCGGCCATCGGTTCCGGCAACATCGAGGCCGGCACCCTCACCCTGAGCCTGGGCACCTCCGGCACGCTGTTCGCCTGGTCCGCCGCCCCCGTCACGGCGGAATCGGACATGATTGCCGGCTTCTGCTCCAGCACCAACGGGTGGCTGCCATTGATTTGCACCATGAATGTCACCTCGGCCACCACCGCGGTACAAACGCTGCTGGACCAAGATCTTGCCGGCTTTAACGCTTTGCTGGCGCAGGCTTCGCCCGGCGCAGGCGGTGTCGAGATGCTGCCGTTCTTCAATGGCGAACGCGTTCCGCCATTGCCCCACGCGCGCGCCAGCCTGCATAACCTCGATAGCGACAACTTTACCCGCGCCAATCTCTGCCTGGCGGTGGTCGAAAGCGCCACGTATGGGTTGCGCTATGGCATCGAGCTATTTCGCCGTCAGGGCATCGAAGCGCGCGAAATCCGCCTCACCGGCGGCGGCGCCCGCAGCGCCGCCTGGCGACAAATCGTCGCGGACGTAATGGGATGCCCGGTGGTCTGTCTGAAAGCCAAAGAGACCGCGGCGCTGGGCGGCGCCATTCAGGCGATGTGGGCGACGATGTTGGCCGACGATCCGCGCCGGAACGCCGCCGCATTGCTGGCCGAACTGTGCCAACGCTTCGTTGCGCTGGATGAGGCCACGCGCACGCCGCCAAACGCCGGCAGGCAGGCGCAATACGAGACGCTTTATCAACGCTACCTGCAACGCTTGCAGCAGAACTACCCGGAGGTGCAACTGTGACGCGAGCCCCCCATACGCCAGCGCCCGCCTACCTGCTGGAGGTCAGCGGCGTCAGGAAAGCCTTCGGCCCGGTCGTGGCGCTCAAGAATGCGGAGTTTTGCCTGCGGCGCGGATCCATCCATGCCCTGTGCGGCGGCAACGGCGCGGGTAAATCCACCTTTCTCAGCATTCTGATGGGCTTTATTCAACCCGACGGCGGCGACATTTTTATCAATGGCCAACGCTGCGAATTTCATCATCCGCGGGAAGCCCTCAATGCCGGCATCGCCATCGTGCAGCAGGAGCTGAGCGCGATCCCGGATCTGACGGTGGCCGAAAACATTTGGCTGGGCCGCGAGCCGAGACGCCTGGGGTTCGTCGATTTCGCAACGCTCAACCAGCGCACGGCCAGCCTGCTCAAAGAACTCGATTTCAAGATCGACGCCCGAGAAAAAATGCGCAACCTGAGCGTCGCCGAACAGCAGCTGGTCGAGATCGCCAAGGCGCTGTCGCATGCCAATGCCGACATCATCATCATGGATGAACCCACCTCGGCGATTGGCGAAGAGGATGCGCAGAAAATCTTTCAGACGCTTCAGCAACTGGCGGCAAAAGGTAAAGGCATTATTTACGTCTCTCACCGTTTGTCAGAAATATTCCAAATCGCGGACAGCTACACCATTTTCCGCGACGGCGCCTATATCCATGAAGGCTATATCGCCGACATTACCCGTGAACAGCTGATCGAACACATTATTGGCGGCGGGTACGACAGCGAGTTCGCCAAATTCAATCAGCCCGGCGAACAGGTCTTGCTGGCGGTCAATAACCTGTGTTGGCGCAGCAAGATAAAAGATATCAGCCTGCAGCTGAAGCACGGTGAGATCCTGGGCATCTATGGGCTGGTGGGATCGGGCCGCAGTGAATTTCTCGATCTTATCTTCGGCATTCAGCATGCCGACAGCGGCACGATTCGCCTGGGCGACAAGACGCTGAACCGCCACTCTCCGCGCGAGGCCATCGACAGCGGTATTGCCTACGTGACAGAAGATCGCAAGGAAACCGGCCTGGTGCTGTGCCGTTCCGTCAGTGAAAACATCAATATCGCCTCTTTTGCCGCCATCAGCCGGATGGGGTTTGTCAGCGAGAAACGGGAGCAGGCGCGAACCCGCGACATGATCCAGCGCTTCAACGTTAAAACCCACGACGGCGAACAGCCGGTGGGCAACCTGAGCGGCGGCAACCAGCAAAAAGTCGTGCTGGGCCGTTGGGCGCTGCTGGATCCGGAGGTTTTGCTGCTCGACGAGCCGACGCGCGGTATCGACGTCGGGGCCAAGAAAGAGATCTATCGATTTATGTCGGAGTTCGCCTTGCAAAACAAAGGGATCATTATGGTTTCCTCCGAGCTTTCGGAAATTATCGGCATGAGCGATCGCATATTGGTGTTTCGTGACGGGCAGTTGGCCGGCGAGCTTTCGGCAGCCGATGCGACCCAGGCAGCACTGATGAAACTTGCGGTTTAACAGAGAGAGAAAAAAAATGAGCAGCGCCCACTCCTTATCACCAGGAATTTCATTTTTCACCCGCAATAAGCGCCGTATGCACAAATACGGCATTATCATCGCCTTTTTCGCCCTGTGCCTGATCGTGGCGCTGATTGGCGAATATCAGGTCGCTCAGGGGGCCTGGAGCAGCAACTATTTTCTCAGCAATGAAAACACCCTGATCGTCCTGCGCCAGGTCTCGATCAACGGCATTCTGGCGATCGGCATGACCTTCGTCATCATTACGGCAGGCGTCGATCTCTCCGTGGGCTCGGTGCTGGCGTTAAGCGGGATCGTCGCCGCCCGCTTCGCCACCAACAACAGCGGATTGGCTATCGGCGACACCGCGACCGCCGTCATGGTGCCACTGATTGTGGCGCTGGGCATCGGCATCGTCTGCGGCCTGATGAACGGCACCGTGTTAGCCCGTTATCGGCTGCAGCCGTTTATCGTCACCATGGGCATGCTCTCCGCGGCGCGCGGTTTAACCATGCTGACCACCAACGGCAATCCGGTATCGCAATTGAACAGCGATTTCCGCTGGTTAGGCAATGGCTATGTCGGCGGCGTTCCGGTGCCCGTCATCATCTTCATCGTGCTGTTCGCCCTCGCCTGGCTCGTGCTGAATAAAACCCTCTTCGGGCGCTACATCTACGCCGTCGGCGGCAACCCGAAGAGCGCGCGCACCTCGGGGATTAACGTGACCCGCATCAAAATACTGGTGTATACGCTGTGCGGCGCGCTGGCCGGCATCGCCGGCCTGATCCTCACGGCGCGCACCGGTTCGGCGCAGACCAATGCCGGCGCAGGGTATGAGCTGGACGCCATCGCGGCGGTGGTGATCGGCGGCACCAGCATGGCCGGCGGCGTCGGTACGCTGGTCGGCACCTTCTTCGGCGTGCTGATTATCGGGGTGATGAATAACGGCCTCGATCTGCTCGGCGTGCAGTCGTATTACCAACAAATTATCAAAGGCGCATTGATCGTCCTTGCCGTATTGCTCGACCCCTCGCGTAAGCAACAGCGCGATTAATAACATCAGACCCAACTCTACCAGGAGAAAACCATGAATAAGACCAAGATAGCGTTGTTTGCCTCTGCCCTGATGCTGGGCAGCCTGTCGGCAGCCCAGGCCGCCCCGGTTAAAATCGCGGTATTGATGTACGGCAACAAAGCCGAGTTCGTGCAATTGATGGAAAGGTTCGGGAAGGAACACCCGGCGGTGAAAAGCGGCGAAGCCGTGCTGACCTTCTACGATGGGCGTTATGATGCATCGGTGCAAAACGATCAGGCCGCCACCGCTATCCAGACGCGCGCCGATGCCATTATCGTCAACCCTATGGATTTTGAGGCCAATATCGATATCGTCACCAATGCCAACGAGGCCAAAATCCCGGTGGTGGTCACCAATGCGCGCCTGAACACAGACGCGATGACGTCTGAAGTGGTGTCTAACGACGAGTTGGGGGGATATCTGGAAGCCAAAGCCGTACTGGACAAACTCGACTGCAAGAACCATAAGGTGAACGTGGTGATTATCGAAGGCCCGAAAGGCGGCAGCGGCGAGATCCAGCGCGGCAAGGGCAATGATAAAGCGATAGCCGAGTGCGGCGCCGGCCAGGTCACCGTGCTTGAACGCAAAACGGCCAACTGGTCACGCGCGGAAGCGCAGCCGCTGATGGAAAACTGGCTGCAGAAACATCGGGGCAAAATCAACGGCGTGATTGGCCAAAACGACGAGATGGCGCTGGGCGCTATCGAGGCGATTAAAGGCGCCGGCCTGAATGTGAAGGACTTCGCGATTGCCGGCGTTGACGGCGTTTCCGACGCGATTCATGCGGTGCAGGCCGGTGAAATGGTCTCTATCCTGCAAGATGCCAAAGGCCAGATGCAGGGTTCCATCGACGTCGCGCTGCGCGCCGTGAAAGGTGAAAGCTATCAGCCGCAGTCGGATATCTGGAAACAGTACGCCAAGGATCTGAAATGGGAAGGCGGCACGCAGAAGCATTACTACATTCCGTGGACCGTCGTCACCGCAGAGAACGCCCAATCGCTGTTGGACGCCCGTAAATAATCCCCCCGCCCCCTGCCTCCAGGGGGCACCGCTTGGGCGCTTGCCTGCAAACAAAAAAAAAGCCAGCACGGAGTGGCTGGCTTAAAAGTTCTTCGAGGGAATATCTTGTTCGATAACCATACGCCCTTCACTGCGGGCTTTACTAGCTATCAGTGCGATAGGCATCCTCAGTTAAAATCAACGCCTGCATATCGGTGAACATCGTTTCCCATTCCGCCTGGTCGATATCCATCAAACCAAAATAACGCAGCATAAAAGCGCCTTCGGTGGCGAGAAACGCCAGGCGCGCGCGCTTGCCCTCTTCGGTGGTCAAATCGAGCCCGGCGATGCGGCTGCGATACCATTCGCGCGTGCTCACCAGATGCTCCGGCGTTTGAATCAGCGTCGCCATCAGCCCGGCGGCCTTGGCGCTGGCGGTCTGATCCGAACTGTGGGTGGCCAGCATATGCGCCCGCACGGCGGTCTGCGGTGAAGGATCGTCGCCGGCGATAGCCTTGAACAGCGTTTCATAGGCACTGCCCCAGCGATCGAACATGGCATCAATCAGGGCGTCTTTGCTGCCAAAGCAATACTGCACCCCGCCCTTGGAGATCCCCATCGCTTTGGCGACGGCGTCGATGGTCAAGCCGGCGGCGCCCTGGGTGGCGACGATTTCTTCGGCGATGTCCAAAACCTTGTCGCGATCGATGCTGCGTTGACGTCCCATTAAGAAACCCTTCTTTTCAATACGAACGTATGGATATATATTATCACCAGTATACCACCCGGCATCGCCGGTGGGTTATCCGAATGGCGGCGCCTCCGCGCGGCCCACTTCAACTGGATTATGACTTATGTACGCCAAGAACCGCTGGTTGATCCTGACGATGGTCGCCAGCGCCCTGTTCCTGATCGTCATCGATATGACGGTGTTATATACCGCCCTGCCGCGCTTAACCCAGGCGCTGGACGCCAGCGCCTCGCAAAAACTCTGGATCGTCAACGCCTATCCGCTGGTGGTGGCCGGCCTGTTGCCCGGCGCCGGCATGCTGAGCGATCGCATCGGCCATAAACGGCTGTTTCTCGCCGGACTGCCGGTGTTTGCCGTCGCGTCACTGTGCGCCGCGTTCTCGCCCACCGCCGAGTGGCTGATCGCCGCCCGGGTGTTCCTCGCCGTTGGCGCGGCGATGATGATGCCCGCCACGCTGTCCATCGTGCGCCACGTCTTTACCGACGAACGCGAACGCGCGCTGGCGATCGGCATCTGGGCCTCGGTGGCCTCCGGCGGCGCGGCCATCGGCCCGGTGGTCGGCGGCCTGCTGCTGGAGTATTTCTGGTGGGGTTCGGTGTTCCTGATCAATGTGCCGGTCGTGCTGCTGGTCTGGCCGCTGGCGTGGAAACTGATCCCGCGCTGCGGTGGCGATAACCCGCGCCCTTCGGACATCGTCGGCTCGGTGCAGATCATGATTGGCCTGGTCGGCGCTATCTATGCGCTGAAGGAGCTGAGCAAGCCGACGCCTGATGTGAGTGCCTTGCTTGTGGCAGCCCTGATCGGCGTGTTGTTCCTGGCCCTGTTCGTGCGTCGTCAGCAGCGCAGCGCCCACCCGATGATCGATTTCTCTCTGTTCCGCAACCGGCTGTTCGCCGGCGGCATCGGCGTGGCGCTGCTTTCGATGGTGGCGCTGATCGGCATCGAACTGGTGCTCAGCCAACGCCTACAGCTGGTGCTCGGCCTCAGCCCGCTGCAGGCGGCGCTGTTTATTTTGCCGATCCCGCTGGCCTCGGCGCTGGCGGGGCCCGTAGCCGGCCTGCTGTTGCCGCGCTACGGCGAACGCAGCATCATCCTCGGCGGTTTTGTCCTGACCACTCTCGGCATCGCCGGTCTTGCCGCGTTATACCAGAGCGGCATGGCATTGCAATTGGTCAGCCTGGCGCTGGTGGGTTTTGGCCTCGGTGGCGTGATCACCGCCGCTTCTACCGCCATCATGCTGAACGCGCCGGAGGAAAAATCCGGCATGGCGGCGTCGATCGAGGACGTCTCCTACGAGCTGGGCGGCGTGCTGGGCGTGACGCTGCTCGGCGGGTTGATGACGGCGGTTTACAGCCATAGCCTGGCGCTGCCGGCGGAGCTGCCGGTCAACCCGCTGGCATACGACAGCATCGACGAAGCCCTGCGCCTGGCGGCCGGGATGGCGGCCGATCGCGCGCAGCAGCTGACGCAGCTGGCGCGTCTGGCCTTTGATCGCGCGTTTATTACGGTACTGATCGCCGCCGCGCTGTTAATGGCGCTGGGCGCCGGGGCGGTAAAACTGGCGCTGCGCAAGTAACCGATAAAAGCGGCTTTTTTCGCCGGCGGAACCTGCGTAAACTGATTCGGCAATTTGCTCGACGGATTTGTCGTCATCGGTTTGAACGATGGCAATAATGCCTGTTATCGTATTTAACCCTGCGATAAATCCGGTTACTGTATCCCCTATGGAAATTGATTCTGTCTACTATCGGAACAGATAATCAGGAGAAGATTAAGAGAAGGGACTCACAGTTAAAGACTAGGAGTCAGTCTCCATGCGGCCTCAGCCACATAGTAACGCTACGTTATTACCTGTCCATCAGCCCCTATCTGTAAGTCTACCGACACAAGGTAGACACAAACCTGTTAGTCACTCGTTACTTCTCCCTGAGGTCACAGAGTCAACTCCCAACGAAGTCAAACCTACAGTCTCAGACCGAAAGCTTGCTAGGTCGCAGCTATCACAGGTAGCCCTACTAGCGCTTGCTAGGCCGCAGCTCGTTAAGCGCAGTGACTCAGGGTATTATACTTACCGTCTCCGCATCGTAGGCAGCACCAAGTCTCTGCTCGCGTTATCTCTCAAGACCAAACTAAAAGGCGAAGCCATGCAGCGTTACGACCACCTGTCCTCTACCCTCAAGGCGTTCATGTTGGATAAGCCAGACGCCACCAGAGAGGAGCTAAAGGAGCATCTTCGGGTCATGGCCGAACAGTTCCTAACCGACAGTGATGCTCGTGGGTATTGGAATATGGTCGAACCTGATGCTGATGGAACTATGGTTAATCTGGTGGAGGATACGGTCTCCAGTCTTAAGGAAATTGCAGCAACTCAGCAGTTATCTATCGACCAGCACCGGCACCTCGTGGATGCACTGAGCCTGATGGAAGACGTAAAGTCTAAAGCTCGTGGTGAGGCTCGTGGGCTGCTTAACCGAATGGAACAACCGAAAGACGCTCACAATGAATCCTTAATCAACAATCCTTCCGGCCTCTCAAATGCTACTGAAGCCCTAAGCATCAAGACCTTATCGTCTATCTACCTGTCGGAACACGCAGTCAACCTGTCGGCCTCTACCCTGCGAGTCGTGCAGTCTGCTCATAAGACACTATATGAGGCTTCGGCGGCTGTAGGCTGTGTTGATATGGCTAATCATGCTCGTGCTGACCTCGTGGCTATTAGAGAGTATTTGGCTCAGACTCGAAGTAATTCCACTGTGAATGCCTTGCTGGCGAAACTTATTACTTTACTCAGCTGGGCTAAATTGAACGGTCATATAAACAATGATTACAGTGCGAAACTGAAGTATACGAAGGATATTGACTCCAAGCGCAAAGCCTTCAGCAATGAGCAGGTGGTCAACCTATTGAAAGGCTCGAAGGGAACGCCTATAGCGGCTTTGGTGACCCTTGCTGCTATTACCGGGGCAAGACTTGGGGAGCTGATGCAATTGGATGTATCGGACGTTAAGACGTTCGGGGGAATAACTTTCATCGACATTAATGATAGCGGTGAAGGCAAGAGCCTGAAGAATAAATACAGTAAGCGTGTAGTCCCACTCGTAGACGGTGCTCTGGGATTTGACCTCAAAGGATTCCTTGAGGGTCTGCCGCTTGATGGAGGCAAGGTCTTCTCTATCAGTCGTGGGGTTGCAAGCCAGCATTTCCGAAACCTTCAGGATAAAACCAAGGCAGACGGTGAGGGATTGACGTTCCACAGCCTACGGCATTCTATGGCCGGGAGACTGAAGGCTGCTGACGTGGCTCTGACGACAGCTCAGGCGATATTGGGGCACAGCAGCAACTCCATTACCTACGACCATTACGGCAAGGGTGCAGTGGCGGAGCTGGTCAAGATGCAGGATGCGATAAAGAAGGCGGTGTTGTGAGCAAAGCTGACTGTCTACGGTAATAAGGAAAGAGAATGAGGTCACCTGAGAGGGTGGCCTTTTTGTTAGATATAACATGTGGTTAAGTAAACCCTGACTATAGAGAGAATGACCCTCAGGTACTAAACCCCGACTATAGGTAGAACGACCAGTTCAATCCTAATCGTCTTCATCAACAAGCTTACTTCCGGTTTTCATTAACGGGTTGGTCTCCTTCACTGGGAGTGAGCTTGATTGATGTGGATGAGATGCCGTGACCTAACTGTCACCAACATTCCCGACCCACTAAGTCAACCCCTATCAGGTTGAGACTTAAAGCATATCCCGGTAGTGACAGACCGGAGGGAATGGCCGCGGCCTCTCCACTCACCTATCCATCGACAATTTACAGTTAGCTTTGCCAACGACACCTCATCCTTATCTCGTTGCTCACTTCTTGATTGATACGACAGCTAGCCAGCGATGGCTTCTTGACTGTACGCATTGACTCGTGGGTCTGAAGGTTAGGATTGGTCGATATTTAATGCGGGCGAAAATCACCCTCATAAATGAATAACCAGAAAATCCGGTTTATCACCACGGTCTCCCCCCAGACCAATCACACCAACCGTAAGTCTTTCTGAATGTGCTCTCTGAAGTGCTGACGCAGTTCCCTATCGTTGGGGGCTTACGTAGCTGCGCGCAGAGGGGACACGGACGAGAGCATATTTAAAAGGAGTACAACGATTATGAGCAGTAACGAATACACCATTCACATCTTCGGTCAAGACATCCAGTCCCAAGACGGCCTGTTCCGACTCGATGAGATTCGACGCATTGGCATTCAGATTGGCAAGGTGGCTGATGGTCGCTCGACTGAAGTTACCCGCTTCATGCGTACCAATGTAGGCAGGCATCTTATCAACCCGAAAAACGGGTTCATAAAGAAAATAGATATGGGTCGCCTCGGCACCAGCTGGTTAGCAACACCTGAAGCCGCCATTGAGTTCGGACGCTGGTTAGACTTTGAGTACGGACTGGAAGTCACTAAGGCATTTGTGGCAATGACCTCCAGCGCTTCTGTACAGGCCGCTGTGGCTGCTGACGACAGCATTGATACCAACGCTCAGGACTTCATCTCCCGACACGCTGTGAAGCATTACAGCAGAGGCAAGCTGGTCTCAGAAGAGGTCTACGAGGAGAGACGTGTAGGCCGCTGTGACTTCTCTCAGCTGAAGCGCCGGAGCATCCAGTCATGACCCACAGCCTGAACCCTAAGTCATCACGTGACCGCTACGAACTAATGCTACGTGGCTACAAGGTGGAGACCCTCAAGTCCATGCTTGGCCTCGACCCAGAGTCCCGACTACCGGGCACACCCCAAGAAGTAATCAATGGTCTCGCTAAGCAGTTGGCAGACCGTAAGTTTAACCATCAATAAGGAGACCACAACCATGAAACTGAACATTATCCACCTCGACCTGAAGAAGAATGAAGCCAACGTGTCCGGCCAGCCTGTGACCGTGGATTATCTTCAGGACGTCCTAATCCCGATGGCCTTGGCACCGTACCAGAGTCGCCCACGTCAAGGCGCTACGAAGGTTCTGCTGCCCCTGATGGAACAGCACCCGGAGTTAGACCTTACCCGATACGGTCATTTCACTACCGGTCTGCGCGAGTTACTGGCAGAGCAGAAAGCTGAAAAGGACATGCGACAGAAAGACGCTGACACGCACGCTGCGCGGTTCGCAAGCTACCTGCCGCCTACCAGTAAGGACTTTGAGAAGCGGGAAGAGCGTGAGCGTAAGCAGGCTGCTATTCGAAACCACTTCGCTGACCTGCGGGCGCAGACTCGTAGCAACCGGCCACAGTTCACTCAGGCTGACGGTAGCAACTACAGCATGTTGGACGAGAAGTTCTAACCCTCATCACTCATTTGCCCAGGGTCGTTAGCAATGGTGTCGACGACCTATCCTATTCAAACTTTAAGAAGGAGTAATATCACTATGAAACCATTCAACTATGAAGCACCTCAAGACCTGCAAGTCTCCAACCTGTCGAACATGAACAGCTCTGTCGTTATCGCTGATGCTGGCGACACTCTGGCTGGGGCTAATACCTCCCACGATTACGCTGTCGCTCTGGAGGAATCCCTGCGCACCAGCCTGAACAGTGACGACAATCAGGCCACCGCTAATGAAGTATTCCCGACCGAATGGCTACCGACCAAGCAAGACCAGCCGACCCCAGTACAAGCCTCATTGCTGGAAGACCGGAGCGCATGGCTGAACCTGCATGGCGATTGGTCTAAACCTGAAAAGGGTGAGCTGTTGGCCGGTACTGAAATCTTCTCACTGCCTGCTGACAAAGCACTACTGGTCTCTCACCAGTTCCACGTGACCGACTTCGCCATGATGGCTGGATGGACTTCAGCAGCCCTTGAGCAGCACCTGACGCAAATCCATGTTGCCCTTCAGTCTGCAATCAATAGCAAGCTGGTTGACGTCCTGCTGACCTCTAGCGCTATGCGTACCACCGAGCAGGATAAGCCTTCCGGTAAACCACGTGAGATGGCTGAAGACCTACTCGACGTCATCACCATGAGTCTTGACCCATCGGTGGGCAACGAGGTGTCTGCTTACGGTTATCTGGTACATGCTGACATGTATCGCGCCCTGACCCGTGCGGCTCATCGTGCAGGACTGGAAGATGTGGACGACCTGCTGGGAACCCATGTGCGTTACTACGGTGGTGAAGACCGTGGCGTCTTTGCCCTGCCTAAGATGTTCTCCGCTATTGCCTTCAGCCCTCTGGATAAAGATGGTGAGTGGTTCTCTGTGAAGCGTACCCGTATTCCTCAACGTCAGGCTTGGAGCTTCGAGATTCTGGCTCGTGCCTACGTGATGACTGAAGCGACTGCCAAGGTTAAAGACAAGGAGCACATGGCTACGGTTGACGCTAAGTTCCCAATCGTGACCCGGATTAGCTGGAAGGCGTAACAGCAGTCGGTAACTGTACGTAAAAGCTGGTGGGAGATAACCCTGCTGGCTTTTTACTTTTCACACAGGAGCATCAAATATGATTAATAAACAACCTGAAGTCTTGACCAATGAGTCGCAGCTGCCAGCCCTGCCCATCGTAATCGACGGGAAGGAGTTCCATGCAGGTGAAGACCGGATGTGGTCACTGAACGAGATTCACCGTGAGTTGGGACTACCGGTCAATAAAGAGCCTAGCCAATGGCGCGATAGAATTAAAGATGTGATGGTCAGCTCTGCAAATTTGCAGACCTCCGATGGTAATGGTACTTGGGCAACTGAGCATGGTGCGGTCGCCTATGCAATGTGGGTGTCTCCTGAGTTCTACCTGAAGGTTGTCGATGCCTACGTCTTGATGCGCAACGACCTGATTCTCCGGGAGCGTGTAGCCGTCCTCCAGTTAGCTGAGAAGACCGCTATCATTGATAAGCTGGAGCCTGCCTCCGATGTGTTCTTTGACCGCCTACGGAATGGTGGAGCCGCTCCGTGGTCTGCCTGCTGTAAGTCCCTGCGGCTGCCGCCTAACTTATTGAAAGAAGGGCTATTGCGTAGCGGTAAGTTCACCACCAAATTCTGTCACGACAGAGGCGACGATGTGATTGTCCCACACGCTGCGGGCTTCAAGCTGGGACTGTTCGTCATCGACACTAGCCTCTACGGTCGAGACTCTTGGAAGGTGACAGCCAAGGGCTATGCGTGGATGCAGGAGAATGCAGCCCGATGGTCTGAGGTTCTGGAGCGTGATAAGCAGGCCAAGGCCGCAGCGACACGAGCCAAGAGGAAGGCAACCACCCGCAGGAGATAACCACCACCATAAGGAGGACGATTACCATGATTACAATTCAACCATTCCAACTACTTGAAGTCTTCACCAGCCCCTCCCGACCCAAAGCTCCGCCCTTCAAGTCCGGTAAAGTCCCACAGCCTAAGCGTCCACCTAAACCACTGGTCTCTGAGTCAACCAAACGTCGCATAGCTCTGGTTGAAGCCCACAGGAGCGCCATAGAGGAACGTTTAGCCCTTGACCCTGAGTCACCTACCGGTCTTGTCTGGAAGGTCACTGTGGGGACGGCAGGACGTATCGGCCACCGTGAGGCCGGGACTGTGGCAGGAGCCAGAGGTAAAGACCCGGTGCTGGTGCTCAATGGTCAAAGACTGAGCATTAGACTGGTTATTGCTTTACTGTCAGGGAGTTAACGTCAGGACTGGGAGGCCAAGGACTAAACCCTGACTATAGAGAGGGGGGCACGTCAACCGACCACCACAGAGCATCGTGGGGGGGGGTAAGGGGGGGCACTCTAAGCTATCCCCTTTAGTTCCTTACTTAAAGCTCTTTACTCTAAGTCTCTTACTTAAAGCTCTCACTACGGGTTATTGTGATTAATATTATTAACAATCACAATTAACTTTAAGTCAGACCTTCCAGTAACAGACTCTGAGCCTCATACCAGAATGCCTAATCGATGGTCTGAGCAATCTCCATTTTCTCTTTACACCTCCAGTCTCCTACTTTGGGGTCTGGAGTTCTTTTTGTACCAGTCAACTAGTACAGACATCCAGTCACCAACCTCAAGAGGAGACGTCATGCATGAGCCCCTTGTTCATCATCTGGCTGTTACTCTGGGTCATCGACCATCTGGTTCTTTGGCTGGCAGCTAGAATGTTTTCTACCACAAAAATCTGAGTACCCATCTAATACTTCATTCCTGACCAGTTTCCCCCATAGGGTCTGGCAGGGCTAGATTAATGATATGTTATAACAACACGACCCAACAAAGACCACTGGTCATCCACCCAGCTCCAGCCGCAGCTCAGACACAAGGTGAGGCACAAGGTAGACACAAAGTCATTGACTCAATGGTCTCAGCTGCCCTATCGTTGCGACTCCACACCCTTCTCGTTACTTACCGGATAGTTATCAATAATCAGGAGAAGATTATTATGGCAACGGCAAAGAAAGCAGCGAAAACCCATATCGGCCTCGACAGTAAACAATCGGCAAAACTCGCCGAAGCGCTGAACGCGCTGTTGGCGAACTATCAGGTGCTGTATATGAACGTGCGCGGCTATCATTGGAACATTACCGGCCCGCAGTTCTTTGAACTGCACGCGAAGTTCGAAGAGACATATAACGATCTGCTGACCAAGGTGGACGAGCTGGCGGAACGTATTCTGACGCTGGGCTCGCAGCCGCGTCACGCTTTCAGCGACTATCTGAAAACCGCCGACATCAAGGAACACACCAACGTGACCGATGATAAGGGCACGCTGCGCGGCCTGTTGGAAGGGTATTCAATCTTGCTGCAACAGCAGCGTGAACTGCTGACGGTGGCGGCGGACGCCGGCGACGAAGGCACCGCGTCGCTGATGAGCGATTACATCAAAGAGCAGGAAAAACAGGTCTGGATGCTCAACGCCTATCTGGGCAAATAACCCTGGCGCCATAACAAAACAGTCCCTTACGGGACTGTTTTCGTTTTACCACTCGCAGGATACCGCAAACAGCAGCGCGCGCCGATGCTGATCGTCCAGGCGGCGCCGCACCCGGATGATATGGCGATTGCTGCACGACTGGCGCTCCAGCCAGCGATGCCGGCGGCGTTGGCTCTGCCGCAACATGCGCCAGCGGCCCACTTCATTTCTACTGCGTCTCATAATTCCGTCACTCGTTCGTCTAATGCCAACCGCGGGCATTATAGCCCTTTCCGCCCGTGATCCAAGCCGCCGTTATCGGCGGCACAGCGGACGCCGTGCGGGCAAAAGCCGCCCTTTCATTTTCAGCAAGTGCCTTAACTTCATCATATTTATGTAACATAAGCGCCGATAAAAGGTTTCGCCTTGCCCGATCTGTGCGTACACTCATCATTGGTGGTTTGCGAACGGGATTTTTCGCCTTTATGACAACATTTTATACCGTAATCAGTTGGCTCATGGTGTTCGGCTACTGGCTGCTCATCGCCGGCGTGACGATGCGCATTTTAATGAAACGCCGTGCGGTTCCCTCTGCCATGGCCTGGCTGCTGGTTATCTATATTCTGCCGCTGTTCGGCATCGTGGCCTATTTATCGTTCGGCGAGCTGCATCTGGGCAAGCGCCGGGCCGAGCGCGCCAAGGCCATGTGGCCGTCGACCGCGCGCTGGCTGAAGGAGCTGAAAGAGAGCCGCCGCATCTTCGCCACCGAATACAGCGAAGTCGCCGAACCGCTGTTCCAGCTGTGCAACCGCCGCCAGGGCATCGACGGCGTCAAGGGCAACCAGCTGCAGCTGCTCACCACCACCGACGACACGCTGAAAGCGCTGATCCGCGACATCGAGCTGGCGCGCCACAACATCGAAATGGTGTTCTATATCTGGCAGCCCGGCGGCCTGGTCGATCAGGTGGCCGAATCGCTGATGGCCGCCGCGCGGCGCGGCGTACACTGCCGCCTGATGCTCGACTCCGCCGGCAGCCTGCAATTTTTCCGCAGCCCCTACCCGGCGATGATGCGCAATGCCGGCATCGAAGTGGTGGAAGCGCTGAAGGTCAACCTGCTGCGCGTGTTCCTGCGCCGCATGGATCTGCGTCAGCACCGCAAGGTGGTGCTGATCGACAACTACATCGCCTATACCGGCAGCATGAACATGGTCGATCCGCGCTACTTCAAGCAGGATGCGGGCGTCGGCCAGTGGATCGACCTGATGGCGCGCATGGAAGGCCCGGTGGCCACCACCATGGGCATCGTCTATGCCTGTGACTGGGAGATTGAAACCGGCAAGCGCATTCTGCCGCCGCCGCCGGACGTCAACATCATGCCGTTCGAGCAGGAGAGCGGCCACACCATTCAGGTGATCGCCTCCGGCCCCGGCTTCCCCGAGGAGATGATCCACCAAGCGCTGCTGACCGCGGTCTATTCCGCCCGCGAGCAGCTGATCATGACCACGCCGTACTTCGTGCCGAGCGACGATCTGCTGCACGCCATCTGCACCGCCGCCCTGCGCGGCGTCGAGGTCAGCATCATCGTGCCGCGCGACAACGATTCGATGATGGTGCGCTGGGCCAGCCGCGCGTTCTTCTCCGAGCTGCTGGAGGCCGGCGTCAGGATCTATCAGTTCGAAGGCGGCCTGCTGCATACCAAGAGCGTGCTGGTGGACGGGCAACTCAGCCTGGTCGGCACCGTCAATCTGGATATGCGCAGCCTGTGGCTGAATTTCGAGATCACGCTGGTGATCGATGATGACGGCTTCGGCAGCGATTTGGCCTGCGTGCAGGAAGATTACATCGCCCGTTCCAAGCTGCTGAACGCCAAAGAGTGGCTGAAGCGGCCGTTCTGGCATCGCCTGGTCGAGCGCCTGTTCTACTTTTTCAGCCCGCTGCTGTAAAAGCCGCGACGAGCGTGCTTTAATAGCGCCAAATCATTTGTTATCAGGATTTTTTTATGGATTTGAATAACCGCCTTACCGAAGACGAAACGCTGGAACAGGCCTACGACATCTTCCTCGAATTGGCCGGCGACAATCTGGATCCGGCGGATATTCTGCTGTTCAACCTGCAGTTTGAAGAGCGCGGCGGCGCCGAACTGTACGACCCCTCCGAAGACTGGAGCGAGCACGTGGATTACGATCTGAACCCGGACTTCTTCGCCGAGGTGGTGATCGGTCTGGCGGACAGCGACGGCGAGCCGATCAACGACGTGTTCGCCCGCGTGCTGATCTGCCGCGAGAAAGACCACAAGCTGTGCCACATTCTGTGGAAAGAGTGATTCGCCGATAGCATATCGGATAAAAAAAAGCCCCGCTCATTCAGCGGGGCTTTTTGTTGCCAGCTAGCGGCGCATTACAGCGGATCGACCTTCAGGCACGAAACTGCATGGCGGAAACTGCCCTCCAGCAGCGGACGCGTCTTGGCGCACTCCGGCCCAGCGATCGGGCAGCGGGTGCGGAACACACAGCCGGTCGGCGGGTTGATCGGCGAAGGCAGCTCCCCTTCCAGCAACTGGATCTGCTTTTCCTTCTCCTTGTCCGGATCCGGGATCGGCACCGCCGACATCAGCGCTTTGGTGTAAGGGTGCTGCGGATTGTGGTACACCTCGTCATAGGTGCCCAGCTCCACCGCATGGCCCAGATACATCACCAGCACGCGATCCGAAATGTGCTTCACCACCGCCAAGTCGTGGGCGATAAAGATCAGTGACAGCCCCATCTCGCGCTGCAGCTGCTGCAGCAGGTTCACCACCTGCGCCTGAATCGACACGTCCAGCGCGGAGACCGGTTCGTCGCAGATCACCAGCTTCGGCTCGAGGATCAGCGCGCGCGCGATGCCGATACGCTGGCACTGGCCGCCGGAAAACTCGTGCGGGTAGCGGTTGATCAGGTTAGGCAGCAGGCCGACCTTCAGCATCATCGCCTTGACCTTGTCCTTCACTTCCTGACGCGGCATTTTCGGGTAGTAGGTGCGCAGCGGCTCGGCGATGATCTCACCGATGGTCATGCGCGGGTTGAGCGAAGCCAGCGGATCCTGGAAAATCATCTGGATATCGCTGCGGGTTTTGCGCCAGTCGGCGTCGCTCATGCCCAGCAGATCTTTGCCCAGCCAGGCGACGCGCCCGCTGGTGGCCTTCACCAGGCCGATGATGGCGCGCGCGAAGGTGGATTTGCCGCAGCCGGACTCGCCGACCACGCCCAGGGTTTCCCCCTCGAACAGCCGCAGCGTGACGCCATCGACCGCTTTCAGGGTTTTCGGCGGCTGCCAGAACCACTGTTTGTCGTCATGAATGTCGAAGTGCACTTTCAAATCGGCCACTTCGAGCAGCACTTTCTTGTCGGTTACCGTTGTCATACCAACGCCTCCACCGGTTTAAAGCAGGCGCGCAGGCGCCCTTCCCCAAATTGCTCCAACGGCGGAGCGCTCGCACACTGCTCCATGGCGTACGGGCAGCGCGGCTGGAACGGGCAGCCTTTCGGCAGCCGCAGCAGGTTCGGCGGGTTGCCGGGAATGGTCAGCAACGCTTCGCCTTCGGCGTCGAGGCGCGGCACCGCGTTCAACAGGCCGATGGAGTACGGATGGCTCGGCTGGTAGAACACCTCGCGCGCGCTGCCGTATTCCATGGTGCGGCCGGCGTACATCACCAGCACCTTGTTGCAGATGCCGGCCACCACGCCCAGGTCGTGGGTGATCATGATGATCGCGGTGTTGAATTCGCGCTTCAGCTCGTTGAGCAGCGTCATGATCTGCGCCTGGACGGTCACGTCCAGCGCGGTGGTCGGTTCGTCGGCGATCAACAGCTTCGGCCGGCACAGCAGCGCCATGGCGATCATCACGCGCTGGCGCATGCCGCCGGAAAACTCGTGCGGATACATGCGCATGCGCTTGCGCGCTTCCGGCATTTTCACCGCGTCGAGCATGCGTACCGACTCTTCGAAGGCTTCGCTTTTGCTCATTTTCTTATGCAGCATCAGCACTTCCATCAGCTGTTCGCCAACGCGCATATAAGGGTTGAGCGAGGTCATCGGGTCCTGGAAGATCATCGAGATCTCTTCGGCCCGCAGCTTGTTGAGCTGATTTTCCGGCAGGTTGAGAATTTCACGGCCGTTGAATTTGGCCGAGCCGCCGATGCGGCCATTGCTGGCCAGCAGCCCCATCAGGGCGAACGCGGTCTGCGATTTGCCGGAACCGGATTCACCGACGATGCCCAGCGTTTCGCCGGCGCGCAGGTCGAAGTTCAGATCGTTCACCGCCGTCACGTCGCCGTCCGGGGTGGAGAACGTGACGCGCAGGTCTTTCACGTCCAGCAGCGGCGACGTTTTGACGCCGGCGCCGGTTTGCAGTTGAGGATGTTCAATGGTGCTCATGATTGCACTCCTTAACGATCTTTCGGGTCGAGGGCGTCACGCAGGCCATCGCCGATAAAGTTGAAACAGAACAGAGTGACAACCAGGAAACCCGCCGGGAACAGCAGCAACCACGGTGAAACTTCCATTGAGTTGGCGCCGTCGCTGAGCAATGCGCCCCAGCTGCTGAGCGGCTCCTGCGTGCCCAGCCCCAGGAAACTGAGGAAGGATTCGAACAGGATCATGCTCGGCACCAGCAGCGAGGCATACACCACCACCACGCCGAGCACGTTCGGCACGATATGCCGCAGCACGATATTGCGCGTGGAGACGCCGCACACCAGCGCCGCTTCGATGAACTCCTTGCGCTTCAGGCCGAGGGTTTGGCCGCGCACGATACGCGCCATATCCAGCCACGACACCATGCCGATCGCCACGAAGATAAGCAGGATGTTCTGGCCGAAAAAGGTCACCAGCAGGATCACGAAGAACATGAACGGGAAGGAGTTGAGGATCTCCAGCAGGCGCATCATCACCGAGTCGACCTTGCCGCCCAGATAGCCGGACATCGCGCCGTAAAGCGTGCCGACGATCACCGCCACCAGCGCCGCCGCCACGCCGACCATCAGCGAGATGCGCCCGCCGATCGCCACGCGCACCAGCAGATCGCGCCCGGAGGAGTCGGTGCCGAAATAGTGCCCCGATTCCACGCTTGGCGCGGCGGACATCATCGCCCAATCGGTATCGTCGTAGGCAAATTGCGACAGCATCGGCGCCAGCACCACAAACAGCGTGATCAACACCAGAATGAACAGGCTGCTGACCGCCGCGCGGTTGTGCATAAAGCGCCGGCGCGCGTCTTGCCACAGGCTGCGTCCTTCCACTTCCAGCTTCTCGCTGAAGTGTTCCAGAGCTTCGCTGTTCTTTTTAGTCAACATCATTCGCGTGCTCCAGATTAATAACGGATTTTCGGATCGATGACCGCATACAGCACATCGACGATCGCGTTGAACAGAATGGTCAGTGCGCCCACCAGAATGGTCAGGCTCAATACCAGGGAGTAGTCGCGGTTCAGCGCGCCGTTAACGAACAGCTGGCCGATCCCCGGCAGACCGTAGATGGTTTCGATCACCATCGAACCGGTGATGATGCCGACGAACGCCGGCCCCATGTAGGACAGCACCGGCAGCAGCGCCGGCTTCAGCGCGTGGCGGAAAATGATGCGACGCATCGGCAAGCCTTTGGCGCGCGCGGTGCGGATGAAGTTGGAGTGCAGCACTTCAATCATCGAGCCGCGCGTGATACGGGCGATGCTGGCAATATAGGCCAGCGACAGCGCCACCATCGGCAGGATGATGAATTTAGGCGCGCCGCCGTTCCAGCCGCCGCCCGGCAGCCATTTCAGCGTGATGGCGAAGATCAGCACCAACAGCGGCGCCACCACGAAACTGGGTATCACCACCCCGGTCATGGCGAACCCCATCACCGTGTAGTCCCATTTGGTGTTCTGATTCAGCGCGGCAATCACGCCTGCGCTCACCCCCAGCACCACCGCCAGCAGAAACGCGGCCAGGCCGAGTTTGGCGGACACAGGGAAAGAGCCGGCGACCAGATCGTTGACCGAATAGTCCTTGTATTTAAAGGACGGGCCGAAGTCTCCCTGCGCAAGCTGCGCCAGATAATGACCGTACTGTTTCCAGATCGGGTCGTTCAAATGATATTTGGCCTCGATATTCGCCATAACTTCTGGCGGCAATGCGCGCTCCCCGGTAAATGGACTGCCGGGCGCCAGGCGCATCATGAAGAATGAGATGGTGATAAGGATAAATAGTGTCGGGATCGCTTCCAGCAAGCGACGAAGTATAAATTTAAGCATTGCCCTAACCCTGTGCGACAGCCTGATGACGGCTTATTATTCTCAACATGGGCCGGCGGCCTGCGCCGCCGGCTCTTACCGTATCAATGCTTGATGATGTACAGGTTTTTGTCGTACACGTTATCAAGCGGGTCTTTGCCGGTGTAGCCACCGACGTAAGGTTTCACCAAACGGGCGTTCACGTAGTAATACAGCGGAACGATGGCGGAATCCTTATCCAGCTGAACTTCCGCTTTCTGATACAGATCGGCGCGCTCGTCTTTGGTCTTCGCGGTCAGCACGTTGGCCATCAGCTTGTCGAACTCGGCGCTCTTGTAGTGCGGGGTGTTACTGCTGCTGTCGGACAACATCATGTTCAGGAACGAACTCGGTTCGTTGTAGTCGGCGCACCAGCCGGCGCGCGCCACGTCATAGGTGCCCTGATGGCGGGTATCCAGGAAGGTTTTCCACTCCTGGTTCACCAGCTTCACGTCCACGCCCAGGTTTTTCTTCCAGATGGAGGCGGCGGCGATCGCCAGCTTCTTGTGCAGGTCTGAAGTGTTGTACAGCAGGGAGAAGGTCAGCGGTTTACCCGGGCCGTAGCCGGCTTCCGCCAGCAGTTTCTTCGCCGCTTCGTTGCGTTTTTCCTGCGTCCAGCCGAACCACTCCGGCGGGGTCAGCTTGGCGCCGTCGGTGTATGGCGGCGTAAAACTGTAGGCCGGCAGATCGCCCTGGTTTTTCACCTTGTTGACGATGATGTCGCGATCCATGCCCAGCTTCAGCGCTTCACGCACGCGCGCATCGGTGAACGGCGCCTTCTGGTTGTTGATTTCGTAGTAATAGGTGCACAGGTAAGGATCGACATGCACCTCTTTCGGGATCTCTTTCTTCAGCTTCTGGAACAGTTCGATCGGCATGTTGTTGTAAGTCATGTCGATTTCACCGGTGCGGTAGCGGTTAACGTCGGTCACTTCCGACGAAATAGGCAGGAACGTCACTTTATTGATGATGGTTTTGGCGTTATCCCAATATTCCGGGTTGCGTTCCAGTACGATGCGTTCGTTGACAATCCAGTCTTTCAGTTTGTAGGCGCCGTTGCTGACGTAGTTGGCCGGCAGCGTCCACTTCTCGCCAAACTTCTCCACCGCGTCTTTGTAAACCGGCTTCATGGCGTAGTGCGGGGTCATTTCAACCAGATAAGGCACCGACTCGCTCAGGGTCACCTGGAAGGTGTGGTCGTCGATGGCCTTCACGCCCAGCGTCGACTTGTCTTTTTTACCGGCGATGATGTCATCGACGTTTTCCACATGGGCGTACTGCAGGTAGCTGGCGTAAGGCGACGCGGTTTTCGGATCCACCACGCGCTGCCAGCTGTAGACGAAATCTTGCGCCGTTACCGGCTTGCCGTTGGACCATTTGGCGTCTTTACGCAGGTGGAAGGTCCAGACTTTGAAATCCTTGTTATCCCAGCTTTCCGCGACGCCCGGCACGATGGAACCGTCCGGGCTGTTGTTCGCCAGGCCTTCCATCAGATCGCGGGTGACGTTGTTTTCCGGCACGCCCTCGATTTTGTGCGGATCCAGCGACTGCACTTCGGAACCGTTGTTTTTGACGATTTCTTGCTTGTCGGCCAGCTGCACGCCTGCAGGAACGTCGGCGGCAAAGGCGGAGGTGGTTGCTGTGATGCCCAGCGCGGCGATGACGCCGGCGGCAATGAGCGTTTTCTTCGTGATGTTGGTCATACTTATCGACTCCAGTTTTTTATTATCACAGGCTCTTCGTGGAACCTGCGTTGCCCGTAAGCGGACTCTGTTTTCCCGCCGCCGCGGAACGAATGCGGCGGCCGGCCTTCCCTATATTCCTCAGCGAACTAGCGCCAGGAATACCCCTTTTACTGCTTGATAATGTACAGATTTTTAACGTCGGTATAGTCCAGCGGATCTTTGCCGGTAAACCCGCCCACCGTCGGCTTGATCAACCGCGCGCTGACGCGGTAATAAACCGGGACCAACGCGGAGTCTTTGTCCAGCTGCGCTTCCGCCTGCTGATAGAGCGCGGCGCGCGCGGCCTCATCCGGCGCCTTCAGCGTGGCGGCCATGATGGCGTCGAACGCCGGGCTCTTATAGAACACGGTATTGATGCTGCTGTTGGACAGCACCAGGTTCAGGAACGCGCTGGGCTCGTTGTAATCCCCGCACCAGGTGGCGCGCGCCACGTCGTATTGCCCCTGATGACGGCTCTCCAGCGACGTTTTCCATTCCTGGTTGCGCAGCGTGACCTCAGCGCCCAGGTTCTTCTTCCACATCGACGCGGCGGCGATCGCCTGCTGTTTGTTTTGATCGGAGGTGTTGTACAGCAGCGAGAATTTCAGCGGCTTGGCGTCGCTGTAGCCCGCTTCCGCCAGCAGTTTCCTGGCTTCAGCGTTGCGCTGTTCCTGGCTCCAGCCGGCCCACGCGGGTTGCGTGAAGTTAGCGCCTTCCGTGAAGGTCGGCGTGAAGCTGTAGGCCGGGATCTGCCCCTGGCCCATGATCTTGTTGGCGATGATGTCGCGATCCAGCGTCATCTTCACCGCCGTACGCACGCGCGCATCGGTGAACGGCGCCTGCTTGTTATTGAGCTCGTAATAGAAGGTGCACAGATAAGGGTTAACGTGCAGCTGTTCAGGCATTTCGCGCTTCATCTTGACGTACAGGTATGGCGGAATGGCGCTGTTGGTGATATCGATCTCGCCGCTGCGGAAGCGGTTAACGTCGCTGACTTCCGAGGTAATCGGCAGGAAGGTCGCCTGATTGATCACCGTCTGCTTGTTGTTCCAGTAGCTCGGGCTGCGCTCCAGCACGATGCGCTCGTTCACCACCCACTCTTTCAGGCGGTAAGCGCCGTTGCCGACGTAGTTGGCGGGCAGCGTCCATTTATCGCCGAATTTCTCCACCACCGCCCGCTTGACCGGTTTGAGCGACGTGTGGCTCAGCATGCTGATGAAATACGGCACCGGCTCGCTCAGCGTCACCTGCAGCGTCTGGTCGTCCAGCGCCTTGACGCCGAGGGTCTGCGGGCTCTTCTTACCGGTCAGGATGTCGTCGATATTCTCGACTTTGGTGTATTGCAGGTAGCTGGCATAGGGCGAGGCGATTTTCGGATCGGCCAGACGCTGCCAGCTGTAGACGAAATCTTGCGCGGTCACCGGGCTGCCGTCGCTCCACACCGCGCCGGGACGCAGGTGGAAAGTCCACTGCTGATAATTCTGGTTTTCCCAGCTCGCCGCCGCCGCCGGCACCACATGCCCGTTGGCGTCGGTGCTCACCAGCCCTTCCAGCAGATTAAGAATGATATTGCTTTCCGGTACGCCCTCGACCTTATGCGGATCCAATGAAGCCACTTCGCTACCGTTGTTGATCACAATATTCTGCTGCTGCGCCAACTGAACGCCGGCCGGCACCTGCGCCGCCCAACCGCTATTTACGGCGCCGACGCTCAGCGCGCCGCTAATCAACAAGGTCAAAGAAGTACGCTTCAGGGTTTGCTGCATAATCGAGGCTCCTTTTCACCGACAAGCATCGCTTATCGAAGTTTGTGAAGTGTTTATAAGAATTCTAAATAAACGGATACCAGCAAAAATCATTCCCGTTTTTATGGCGCATTTCAGTTAATTGACCACGGGAAAGTTGCTCGGAAATTAGCAGAAGCCAAATTCCATAGCCAATAAATTTTACGAAAATGTTAAGCAATTCTCTTTTATCGCCCGAAGCCCGATCCGTCCCCTGCGTTCGAGGCCAAGAAAAACCAATGTCATTGATATGATTTTAAAGGCAAAAAAACCGAATTCATTTCAATTGAAACCGTCAGCACGATCTCACCGCCGCGAAAAGAAACATTCAGTTAACAATCCAATCATTCAAAGAACAAACACCTGTCTACGGGCGGTTAATCACTAATAACACCTGGATGAAAGTGAGACAAGCCCCACAGAATGATGTGACTAATTTAACAACAGCTTTACCGTTGAACGGGGGCAAAATGCGCGAAAAGGGGGGAGGAAAAGTGTTTGAAATAACGCTCAGCGTTTTTTTTGAGCAGCAACATGAGATTTATGCAACATAAGAGTGCAACGGCATAATTTTTATTCACTCTGTGCACTATAATAATGCGAACCAATAAATAATTTAAACTTTAAAATTAATTTTAGCCGCGCCGACGCGAAAGGTACGCGGCTAAACAAAGGGTATTACAACAGGCCGGGGAATATCGCCTTAATGCCGGTAACGATAAACTCGATGCCGAGCGCCATCAGCAACAGACCCATGATACGGGTGATCACGTTGATGCCGGTCTGCCCCAGCAAACGCACCAACAGCGGCGCGGCGCGGAACAACAGCCAGCAACAAAAGGCGAACAAGGCGATCGCCACCGTAAAGCCGAGCAGGCTTTGCCAGTTGTGATAACGGGAACTCCACACGATGGTGGAACTGATCGCCCCCGGCCCCGCCATCAGCGGCAGCGCTAGCGGCACCACGCCGATGCTTTCGCGGATCGCGCTCTCCGATTTCTCCTGTTTGTTTTGCTTGTCTTCCCCCAGCTTGCCGCTGATCATCGACATGGCGATGGTCACCACCAGAATACCGCCGGCGATGCGGAACGAATCGATAGAGATGCCGAACATCCGCAGGATCCCTTCGCCCAGGAACAGCGACGTCCACAAAATGATGGCGACC
Organism: Serratia sp. CY33525; assembly: GCF_052169115.1. Taxonomy (NCBI): domain Bacteria; kingdom Pseudomonadati; phylum Pseudomonadota; class Gammaproteobacteria; order Enterobacterales; family Yersiniaceae; genus Serratia; species Serratia sp. CY33525. Next base: position 92,553 of record NZ_JBJNLK010000001.1, read on the forward strand.
GACAGGTTGGCGGTCAGGTTGGTTTTATTGCGCCCCGCTTCCGCCTGGTAGCTGGTCATGCTGATAAACACCGGCAAGATGCCCACCGGGTTGACCAGCGCAAACAGACCGACAAAGAACTTGATAAAGCCGGAAAGATCCAACAGAGATTGGCCCACAGATGCTCCGCATTAATCGCTATAAAAAAGGTGTGCTGCCTATGCGCGCTAATGTAATGGAATTGGCGCGGGTAATCCATCCGGCCAAAGCAGCATTTTTGACTGTCAGCAAGTTATGCAACGAAACAAATGCCCTTTGTTAAAGTGATGTATGGCCTTTTGATTTTTTATGTTGAAAAAAGAGTCATCGCTCACAGTTATCAAGAATGATTCCCAACACCGGCAAGCTGAAAGGTGTCAGCTTGCACTTTTCATGATTTAGATCACAAATCGACTACCCAACAGTAGGTAAGCTCTTAGTCGTAGTCAGGGAGTAGAACAAAGTCGGCGGCAACCCAGCCGGTTCCCTTCTCCTCACTGCCTGCCCCTCCGGTTGGCGTAGGGTGAAGCTCTTTAAGCAAATCAGCAGCATGCGAAGAAATAACGCGGGAAAGCCCCGGTATTCAAATCACCGTTTATTCCCGTTATGACTATACTAGTGGCTCGCACGGCTTATTTACTGAAAGAGTTTAACATTATCAGGAGAGCATTATGGCTGTAACGAATGTCGCTGAACTGAACGAGCTTGTCGCACGTGTCAAAAAAGCCCAGCGCGAATATGCCAACTTCACTCAAGAGCAAGTGGATAAAATTTTCCGCGCTGCCGCCCTCGCCGCTGCTGATGCCCGTATCCCGTTGGCCAAAATGGCCGTGGAAGAATCCGGAATGGGTATCGTCGAAGACAAAGTGATCAAAAACCACTTCGCTTCCGAGTACATCTACAACGCCTATAAAGATGAAAAAACCTGTGGCATCCTGTCTGAAGATGACACCTTCGGTACCATCACCATCGCCGAGCCTATCGGCCTGATTTGCGGTATCGTCCCTACCACCAACCCAACTTCTACCGCGATCTTCAAAGCGCTGATCAGCCTGAAAACCCGTAACGGCATCATCTTCTCGCCGCACCCGCGTGCGAAAAATGCCACCAACAAAGCCGCCGATATCGTGCTGCAAGCCGCTATCGCCGCCGGCGCGCCGAAAGACATCATCGGTTGGATCGACCAACCGACCGTCGAACTGTCCAACCAGCTGATGCACCACCCGGACATCAACCTGATCCTGGCCACCGGTGGCCCGGGCATGGTGAAAGCCGCCTACAGCTCCGGCAAACCGGCCATCGGCGTCGGCGCCGGTAATACGCCGGTGGTGGTAGACGAAACCGCAGACATCAAGCGCGTGGTCGCGTCTATCCTGATGTCCAAAACCTTCGACAGCGGCGTTATCTGCGCTTCCGAACAGTCGGTCATCGTCGTCGACTCTATTTATGATGCGGTACGCGAACGCTTCGCTTCGCACGGCGGCTATCTGCTGCAGGGTAAAGAACTGAAAGCGGTGCAGGACATCATCCTGAAAAACGGCGGTCTGAACGCGGCCATCGTCGGGCAATCCGCACCGAAAATCGCCGAGATGGCAGGCATCAAAGTGCCGGCCAACACCAAAGTGCTGATCGGCGAAGTGAAGCTGGTCGACGAGTCCGAACCTTTCGCCCATGAAAAACTGTCGCCGACGCTGGCGATGTACCGGGCCAAAGACTTCGAAGACGCCGTCGCCAAAGCCGAAAAACTGGTCGCCATGGGCGGTATCGGCCACACTTCCTGCCTGTACACCGACCAGGATAACCAAACGGCTCGCATTGCCTACTTCGGCGATAAAATGAAAACGGCTCGCATCCTGATCAACACCCCGGCTTCTCAGGGCGGTATCGGCGACCTGTATAACTTCAAACTCGCGCCTTCGCTGACGCTGGGTTGCGGCTCCTGGGGTGGTAACTCCATCTCTGAAAACGTCGGACCTAAACACCTGATCAACAAGAAAACTGTAGCGAAGCGAGCAGAAAACATGTTGTGGCATAAACTTCCGAAATCGATCTACTTCCGCCGTGGCTCGCTGCCTATCGCGCTGGAAGAAGTGGCGACCGACGGGGCAAAACGCGCCTTCATCGTGACCGACCGTTTCCTGTTCAACAACGGCTATGCCGACCAGATCACCAAGGTTCTGAAGTCTCACGGCATCGAAACCGAAGTGTTCTTCGAAGTGGAAGCCGACCCGACGCTGAGCATCGTGCGTAAAGGCGCCGAGCAGATGAACTCCTTCAAACCGGACGTCATCATCGCGCTGGGCGGCGGTTCGCCGATGGACGCTGCGAAAATCATGTGGGTGCTGTACGAACATCCTGAAACCCACTTCGAGGATCTGGCGCTGCGCTTCATGGACATTCGCAAGCGTATCTACAAGTTCCCGAAAATGGGCGTGAAAGCGAAGATGATCGCTATCACTACCACCTCAGGCACCGGTTCGGAAGTCACGCCATTCGCCGTCGTGACCGACGACACCACCGGGCAGAAATACCCGCTGGCCGACTATGCGCTGACCCCGGACATGGCGATTGTCGACGCCAACCTGGTGATGAACATGCCGAAATCCCTGTGTGCCTTCGGCGGTCTGGATGCGGTCACCCACGCGCTGGAAGCCTACGTCTCGGTGCTGGCGAACGAATACTCCGACGGCCAGGCGCTGCAGGCGCTGAAACTGTTGAAAGAGTATCTGCCGGCCAGCTATAAAGAAGGCGCGAAAAACCCGGTTGCTCGTGAACGCGTGCACAACGCCGCCACCATCGCCGGTATCGCTTTCGCCAACGCCTTCCTTGGGGTTTGCCACTCCATGGCGCACAAGCTGGGTTCGGAGTTCCACATTCCGCACGGCCTGGCCAACGCGATGCTGATTTCCAACGTTATTCGCTACAATGCGAACGACAACCCGACCAAGCAGACGGCCTTCAGCCAGTACGACCGCCCTCAGGCGCGCCGCCGCTACGCTGAAATCGCCGACCACCTCGGCCTGAGCGCTCCGGGCGACCGCACCGCGCAGAAGATTGAGAAACTGCTGGCCTGGCTGGACGAGCTGAAAACCGAGTTGGGCATCCCAACCTCCATCCGCGAAGCGGGTGTGCAGGAGGCGGACTTCCTGGCGAAAGTCGACAAGCTGTCGGAAGACGCGTTCGACGACCAATGCACCGGCGCCAACCCGCGCTATCCGCTGATTGCCGAACTGAAGCAAATCATGCTGGATACCTTCTACGGCCGCGAATTCAGCGAAGCGGTAGAAGAGGAAGCTGCCGCTCCTGCTGCCGCCAAAACCGCGGTAAAGAAGCCCAAGAAATAACGGTTCCGTGAACCGATAGAAAAACCCGCCACACGGCGGGTTTTTTATTGCGCCCGAGGCGCTGCATTTCGACTCAGGTCACCAAAACGCTTCAGCGGGCTTTGGCGGCGTTTTCTCCCCTACTCCAGGGAGTGAATCGCCTCTTTATAATGCTTGCGGCAGACGGAGACATAGCTCTCGTTACCGCCAATCACCACCTGCTCACCGGCGTGCATCGCCTGGCCGTTTTCATCCAACCGCAACACCATATTGGCTTTGCGCCCGCAGTGGCAGATGGTTTTCAATTCCACCAGCTTATCAGCCCAGGCCAGCAAATATTGGCTGCCGATAAACAGCTCACCGAGAAAATCGGTACGCAGGCCGTAGCACAATACGGGAATGTCCAGTTGGTCCACCACATCGCACAATTGCTCAACCTGGGCCTTGGTCAGGAACTGGCTTTCATCCAGCAGCACGCAATGCACCGGCTGCTGTTGATGCTCCTGCTGAATCATGGCGTACAGCATCGAGTCGTTGTTATAGAGCTGGGCCTGCGAGGATAAACCGATGCGCGAGCTGACTTTGCCCACCCCAAAGCGGTGATCGATCTCCGCGGTGAACACCAGCGTGCGCATACCACGTTCTTGATAGTTATATGAAGACTGTAGCAGCGCGGTGGACTTGCCGGCATTCATCGCAGAGTAATAAAAATAAAGTTGAGCCATGGCCCCGCAACTCCGATGGTATAAGAAATATTCAAATGTTGATTAGGACGGTGAGTGTACCATAACCCGCCCCCCGGCTCAGCCCAAAGCGAGCGAATATTGCGTTCGCCGTAATAATGCGCTTTCAAGCGAAACATATCCTTCTGTCGGCCCGTTCTTTTTACCGCTATTTACAGGATAATGTATGCCTGTCATCACTATTAATTCTTGCTAATGGTTAAGCCGGTCATTTGCCGATTAATGCATAATCCCCCCTTTCACCTCGGCAGGCGCCGCGACCGCGGCGGAGTGCTTGCCTATTATACGTGAGGCCAATACAGGGCATTTAATCGCCTTCGTTCTCCCCCGACGTTTCCTGACGCAATCTTTACCCAGATACCCCTATTGTTTACAATGTCTGCCTCGTCATGACGTGATTAAGCCCACAGAACCCATTGTAATATTGATATAAATTACAGCGATAACTTATCGATGAAAGCCTTGTGCCACGCGCATTTTAAAGCATGCCTGCTGAAATTTTGACTTAAGTGCGGTGAGGGTAATAGTTAACAGCCCTTCCTATATTAGTCGGACAGATCCGATTAACGGTTTTTTAAAAGGTAAATTTGAGTATTCAAGTCAATTTGGCTATTGCAGAAAGGAAAATAGCACTCTATTATTATCGAGACGCCCCCCACCAATATAATTTGAGACTAGGACAATGAGCGAAGCATTAAAGATTTTGAACAACATCCGCACTCTGCGCGCCCAGGCAAGAGAATGCACACTGGAAACGCTGGAAGAAATGCTCGAGAAACTGGAAGTTGTTGTGAACGAACGTCGCGAAGAAGACAGCCAGGCTCAAGCAGAAATCGAAGAACGCACCCGTAAACTGCAGCAATACCGCGAAATGCTGATTGCTGACGGTATCGATCCGAATGAACTGCTGCAAACCATGGCTGCCAACAAGGCTGCCGGCAAAGCAAAACGTGCAGCACGTCCTGCTAAATACCAATATAAAGACGAAAACGGCGAACTGAAAACCTGGACCGGCCAAGGCCGTACCCCTGCGGTGATTAAGAAAGCTATCGAAGAGCAAGGTAAATCTCTGGATGATTTCCTGCTGTAATAGCGATTCAGTCCGTATCTGAAAGGCTCCCTGCGGGGGGCCTTTTCATTTTAAAGCTTATAGCCGTGATCCCGCCTCATCCCTTTTCTTTTAGTAAATATCCTAATTCGCATTTTCCTCCTTGCACGAAATCCCAGTGAAAAAAAAGGGCCCTAAGGCCCCTTTATCGCATTTACCCTCGTTCAATTATTGAACCTGGTAGAATGCCTTATACCAATCAACAAAGCGCTTCACACCCTCTTCAACGCTGGTTTCCGGCTTAAAACCAATGTCACGATAAAGCTCTGCGGTATCCGCGCTGGTATCCATCACGTCGCCAGGTTGCATCGGCAGCATATTCTTGCGGGCCGTTACCCCCAAAGCCTGCTCCAATGCCGTGATATATTCCATCAGTTTAACGGGGGAGTTATTGCCGATATTATAAACATGATACGGCGCGGAACTGGTCGCCGGCGATCCCTGTTCAACGGTCCATGACGGATCTGCCTGCGGAATAACCGCCTGCAGCCGCACAATAGCCTCGGTGATATCATCAATGTAAGTAAAGTCACGGTGCATTTCACCGTGGTTATATACATCGATGCTCTCCCCCGCCAATATGGCCTTGGTAAACTTGAACAGCGCCATATCCGGACGCCCCCAGGGACCATATACGGTAAAGAAGCGCAGCCCCGTCGTCGGAAGACCGTATAAATGAGAGTAGCTGTGTGACATCAGCTCATTGGCTTTTTTGGTTGCCGCATACAGTGACACAGGGTGGTCGACAGAATCTTCGGTAGCAAACGGCAGCTTGCGATTGAGGCCATAAACAGAGCTGGAGGACGCGTAAAGTAAATGCTCGACCTTATTATGCCGGCAGCCTTCCAGCACGTTCAAATGGCCGATCAGGTTGGCGTCCGCATAAGCCAACGGGTTGACCAGCGAATAACGCACGCCGGCTTGCGCGCCCAAATGAATGACGCGCTGAAACTGATGCTCGGCGAACAATGCCGCCATGCCTTCGCGATCGGCCAAATCCAGCTTGATAAAGCAGAATCCCGGCTTATCCGCCAGTCTGTCCAGACGGGCCGTTTTCAGGCCCACGTCATAATAGTCATTCAGGTTATCGATGCCGACAACCTGATGCCCGGCGGTCAACAAACGCTCTGCAACGTGATAACCAATAAACCCTGCGGCGCCTGTAACCAGGAATTTCATGGTCACTCCTTAAATAACCGGTTTAATCGATGCGCCGCGGCCAATCGCATAGTAGGTAAAGCCACGATTCGCCAAACGCTCCGGATCGTACAGGTTACGTCCATCGAAGATCACCGGCTGTTTCAACGCACCCTTGATCACGTCGAAGTCCGGCGCGCGGAAATTCTGCCATTCGGTGCAAATCACCAGCGCATCGGCGCCGTGCAACGCAGCCTCTTTGGTGCCCATCAGTTTCAGATCGTCACGCTGGCCATAGATGCGCTGAACTTCGTTCATCGCTTCCGGATCGTAGGCTTGAACGGTGGCGCCGGCAGCCCACAGTTGCTCCATCAGCACGCGGCTGGAGGCTTCACGCATGTCATCGGTATTCGGCTTGAACGCCAGGCCCCACAGTGCGAAGGTTTTGCCCTTCAAATCGCTGCCGAAATAGTCTTTGATAAAGCTGCTCAGCTTGTCTTTCTGTTGGTAGTTGACCTGCTCTACCGCCTGCAACAGCTTCGGTTGGTAACCGATCTGCTCCGCCGTGCGGATCAAGGCCTGCACATCTTTCGGGAAGCAAGAGCCACCGTAGCCACAGCCAGGGTAGATGAAGTGATAGCCGATGCGTGAATCGGAACCGATGCCCTGGCGCACTTTCTCGATGTCCGCGCCCAGCATTTCCGCCAGGTTGGACATTTCGTTCATAAAGCTGATTTTGGTCGCCAACATGCAGTTGGCGGCGTATTTGGTCAGTTCCGCGCTGCGGATATCCATCATGATCATACGATCGTGATTGCGGTTAAACGGCTCGTACAGCTCGCGAATAGGTTCGATCACCTCTTTATTATCGGTACCGATCACGATGCGCTCAGGGCGCATGCAGTCAGCCACCGCGGCGCCTTCCTTCAGGAATTCAGGGTTGGACACCACGTCGAACGGCACGTTGCTGCCGCGCTTAGCCAGCGTTTCCGCCATCACCTGGCGCACCTTGTCCGCCGTGCCGACCGGCACGGTGGATTTGTCGATCACCACTTTGCGATCGGTCATGTGCTCGGCGATGGTGCGCGCCACCGCGGTGACATATTTCAGATCGGCGGAGCCGTCCTCATCCGGCGGCGTGCCGACGGCGATAAACTGGATATTCCCGTGCGCCACGCCCGCTTTGGCATCGGTGGTGAAATGCAGGCGCCCGGCCTCATAGTTTTGCTGCACCAGCGGCGCCAGGCCCGGCTCAAAAATCGGGATATTCCCTTTTTTCAGGTTTTCGACTTTTCGCTCATCAACATCGATGCACATAACGTCATGGCCAACTTCAGCCAGCACCGCGGCCTGTACCAGCCCCACATAACCAATACCAAAAACTGTTACTTTCATGTGAAAATCCTAGTTTTTCAAATTAAGACGAAAGATCAAATTACTTCTTGTCAGCGGCAACAACCTGTTGCAGCCACTGAGAAAATTCTTTGCCCAGGCTGGCATGACGCATGCCGTACTCTACAAAAGCCTGCATGTAACCCAGTTTGTTACCGCAGTCATGGCTCACACCTTTCAGATGATACGCTTCCACCGTTTCCTGCTGCATCAGCATTTCGATGCTGTCAGTCAGCTGAATTTCATCGCCGGCGCCTGGAGGCGTTTTCGCCAACAGCGGCCAAATATCGGCGGACAACACGTAACGCCCGACAATCGCCAGGTTGGAAGGCGCTTTATCCGGCGACGGCTTCTCGACCACGCTGACCATCGGCGCGCTTTCGCCCGGTTGCAGATCGACGCCCTTGCAGTCGGCTACGCCGTAGTTTCCGACATCCTTATGCGGCACGGGTTCAACCATGATTTGGCTAACGCCGGTGGTTTCGAAGCGCTGCAGCATTTCGTGCAGGTTGTCTTTTTTCGGATCGGCGCTGTATTCGTCGAGGATCACGTCAGGAAGCACCACCGCGACCGGCTCATCGCCCACCATCGGGTAGGCACACATAATTGCGTGCCCCAGGCCTTTGGCATTGCCCTGACGAACCTGCATCACGGTAACGCCTTTCGGGCAGATCGACTGCACTTCATCCAGCAATTGGCGCTTGACGCGTTTTTCCAGCATCGCTTCGAGTTCGAAACTGGTATCAAAATGGTTTTCGATCGAGTTCTTGGAGGAGTGGGTGACCAGCACAATCTCGTTAATCCCCGCCGCAATGCACTCATTGACGACGTATTGGATCAGCGGTTTATCAACCAGCGGCAGCATTTCTTTCGGAATGGCTTTGGTGGCCGGCAACATCCGCGTACCCAAGCCTGCAACCGGGATCACGGCTTTTCTGACTTTGCGATTTACAGCAGGCATTATTTCCTCTCTTAAAGCTAAAGCGCTCATTTTATGAGCTTGGGCTCGATATAAAAAAACCTTCGGAGTATACCAGCTTATACGCGCCGAGCATTAGCCGGAACACAAATAGAAAACATTTAGGACTATTACCCGTTCGGATAATCGGGAGAATAAATAAACGGTTTAATTACCGATAAGTGAATAGCTTAAGATCTCGCCGATCGCTGCCTGTTATTCAGCGCTGAGCATCAGCCGCAATCGGCCACCGCTGCCCCATACCTGACACTGCCAGGCGGCACAGCGCTGACTGATCTGATTCATGTAGGTAGCTCCCAGCGTCCCCAGCGGCACGCCGTTGTTCAGCTGGATTTGATTGTCACCGGTATTGACGTTGGCATGCAGCCCGGCGGAAACCAGGATCAGGTTTTTATTTTCGGCGTGATAATATCCCAACAACAGAGGGAATTGACCGTCTAATTTCCCCTGCCGCAATAATTGATTAACCTGCTTTAACAATGCCGACATTTGCGGCAGACGATGCTGTTGATTAGCCAGATGATCTTGCAGCAGCCCATTAAATAACGCGCGCAACAGCAAAGCCGCCAATACGCCATTATCGCCGGCGCGCGTGACGTCCAGACAATAGAATGCCAGATCCTTTTCTGACAAGGCGGCGATATCCAGCACCAGGCCGGGATTTTCGCCGGTGGTTAACTGCCGATAGTTGATCCGGCAATGCGCAATGGTCTGCTGTACCGGTGGCTGCAATTGTTTAAGCAGTTTGACGGCTTCGGAAGGATTTTTGCTCAGCGCGTCCCAATCCTGAAACAGTTCAACCTCTTCAATCGCCTGGGAGGTGAACATATTGGGGTATAAGCACGCCAGCACCGCTTCACGCAGGCGGTTGAGATCGGTCAGCGGCTTGAGCAGCACATCCTGCACGCCCAACCGCAGCACCTTGGCGATGTCCGCCATCTTGTCGGTGGCCGAGATCACCAGCACCGGGATCTGTACCCCCTGCAAACGCAGGTGTTCAACGAATTCGATACCGCCCATTTCCGGCATCGCGAGATCGCACAGAATCAGATCCGGCTTGAAGTCATCGACGGCACTCAACGCCTGTAAACCGTTGGTCGCCTCGCCGGTTTCAGCGCCCAGCGAGGCCAAATAACCGACCAGCACCGAACGAAAAACCTGTTCGTCCTCAACGATCAAGATGCGCTTGTGAGTAAGTGGTAATGCCATCAGCCGAGCCTCGTCCCTTTCCATAGTGTAATAGTGGCTCAAAAAGGTCACTTATGCTCGTCTGAAACAGACTGACCGCGCAATGCCAACCGAGAACCGAGAATTATCTATTTTTTATCAACGGCAACAACCGATCCAGTTGTTTTTCCACCGCCAGCAATCCCGCTTCGATCGCTTCATTGGCGCGGTGGAAATCCAGCGTCGAGATTTGCGGGCAAAAAGGTTGAATCAGCACATCCGGCGGATCGCTCGCCATCCGGTTGCGCTTCAGGCGATTTTCCAGCATTTGAATCGAGGTGCCCATGACCTCCATCGCCGTGGGCGCCGTCGCCGGTTTGCGCTGCCGCATTCTGCCGATGCGCTCCCGCAGACGCCCGCGCCAGGTGGCCGCAGGCGCATCGTCCGGGCTTTCTTCCTCGATACGTATCGAGAACAGATCCTGCTGCATCAGGTGCGCGTCATGCTGCAGATCGACCGCGATGACGATATCGGCGCCCATGGCGCGACAAAGCGACACCGGCACGGGATTGACCACCGCGCCATCCACCAGCCAATAGCCGTCGGCCCACACCGGTGCCAACAGGCCAGGCATGCTGCAGGAGGCGCGTATCGCCTGATGAATATCACCTTCGGTCAGCCACAGCTCACGCCCGGTGCTGAGATTGGTCGTCACGGCGCCGAACTTCAGCGCACATTCGGCGATATCATTGATCTTCAACAACTGTCCGACGGCGTTAAACACCCGCTCGCCGCGCAACAGGCCGCCACGGTGCCAGGAAAAGTCCATCAGGCGAATCACGTCCCAATAGCTGAACGATCGCACCCACTGCTCCATCGCCGGCAAACGGTGGCTAGCGAACGCCGCCCCCACCAACGCGCCGACGGAGCAACCGGCCACGATATCAACCTCAATCCCCAGTTTCTTTATCGCATTAATCACGCCGATGTGCGCCCAGCCTTTGGCCGAGCCCGCCCCCAGCGCCAGTCCGATCTTGATTTGCCGCATAGCGCCATCCTCGCGGTGAAAGGTGTTCTCTGCTTTCAGGGTAGATTGTCACTGACGAATATTGTTAGGTAACATATGCGCTAAATTCATTTTCTGCCTCGTGTTCTCAGGAGTTATTTTGCCCGAATCATGCCCATGCGGCAGCGGACAGGCGTATAACGCGTGCTGCGCCCCTTTTATCAGCGGCAATCAGCCGGCACCCACGCCCGGTCAGCTGATGCGTTCACGCTTCACCGCCTACGTGAGTCATAACGTCGACTATCTGATCGCCACCTGGCACCCCGACTGCGGCGCCGAAGCGTGGCGCAATGCAATCGTCGACAGCTTTAAAAATACCGAATGGTTAGGCCTGACGATCGTGGAAGAGAAAGCCGGTCATGAGCCGGATGAAGGCTTCGTCGAATTCATCGCCCGCTTTATCGATGGCGAAAGCGGCGAACCACAGGCGATGCATGAGCGCTCGCGCTTCCTTCGTCGCGATCAACGTTGGTATTATATCGACGGCACCAAACCCCAGCCCGGCAGAAATGCGATGTGTCCCTGTGGCTCAGGGAAAAAATACAAGAAGTGCTGCGGGCGCTAGCCGGCCGGCGCTTCACGTTTACGCCTGCGCAGACAGGCCGTTCAGTATCAGACAGGATCCTCAAACCCATGCCACACCAAAATGTACAACGGAAAGTGTTACGCACCATCTGCCCGGACGCCAAAGGGCTGATCGCCAAGATCACCAACATCTGTTACAAGCACGAACTCAATATCGTGCAGAATAATGAGTTCGTCGATCACCGCACCGGGCGTTTCTTCATGCGCACCGAGCTGGAAGGCATTTTCAACGACAACACGCTGCTGGCCGATCTGGACAGCGCGCTGCCGGAAGGTTCGTTGCGTGAGCTGCACAGCACCGGGCGCCGTCGCATCGTGGTGCTGGTCACCAAAGAGGCCCACTGCCTGGGCGATCTGTTGATGAAAAGCGCCTATGGCGGCCTCGACGTTGAAATCGCCGCCGTGATCGGCAACCACGACACGCTGCAATCGCTGGTGGAGCGTTTCGATATTCCTTTCCATCTGGTGAGCCACGAAGGCTTGACGCGTGAACAGCATGACCGCGAAATGACGGCCAAGATCGATCAATATCAGCCGGATTACGTGGTGCTGGCCAAATATATGCGCGTGCTGACCCCGGCCTTCGTGCAACATTATCCGAATCAGGTGATCAACATTCACCATTCGTTCCTGCCGGCGTTTATCGGCGCGCGCCCTTATCACCAGGCCTATGAGCGCGGGGTAAAAATCATCGGCGCCACCGCCCACTACGTTAACGACAATCTCGACGAAGGCCCGATCATCATGCAGGACGTGATCCACGTCGATCACACCTATTCCGCCGAGGATATGATGCGCGCCGGCCGCGACGTGGAGAAAAATGTGCTCAGCCGCGCGCTGTATCAGGTGCTGGCGCAGCGCGTCTTCGTCTACGGCAACCGCACCGTTATTCTGTAATCGCTCAATAAATCGGTGCATTTCGTTCAGGGATGCACCGCCAAGAATAAAAAAACGGCAAACGATTCATTTTCTGCATTTCAATGCTTTACACATCCGCTTCATTTGATATGATGCGCCCCGCTTACCGAGACAGCGCTCTCGCAAGCAAGGCCAGTTAAATAGCCATGTATATGGTGGGGTTCCCGAGCGGCCAAAGGGAGCAGACTGTAAATCTGCCGTCACTGACTTCGAAGGTTCGAATCCTTCCCCCACCACCATCTTCTCTCCGCCAGGAGCGAGGACGCAGTAAAGAAACCGGCCAGGTTTCTTCCGGATAAAACTGGAACGACAATTTGTAAATCCATGAATACCATGGTGGGGTTCCCGAGCGGCCAAAGGGAGCAGACTGTAAATCTGCCGTCACAGACTTCGAAGGTTCGAATCCTTCCCCCACCACCATCTCTTTATAGAAAACCCCAAATAAACTTAAAGCACATCGCCTCCATAATGCTCCGCACCGGGGAAGGATGAGAAGCTTCGACAAGGTTCGAGTCTCACGCAGTGAGACAACGCGCTTCAGCGCGGCCCGCAGGGTGAGTCGCGCAGCGACGAATTATCCTTCCCCCACCACCATCTCTTTATAGAAAATCCCAAATAAACTTAAAGCACATCGCACCCATAATGCTCCGCACTGGGGAAGGATGAGAAGCTTCGACAAGGTTCGAGTCTCACGCAGTGAGACAACGCGCTTCAGCGCGGCCAGCAGGGTGAGTCGCGCAGCGACGAATCATCCTTCCCCCACCACCATCTTTTATAAAATCCCCCAAACCTCATCAAAGCACATCGCATCTATCACTCCGCTTCGGGAAAACTCACACCGTCGAACGGCACTCTCATCCGGCGTTTTATTTCCGCCTCCCAGCCGTAACTTGAACTCCGGCCGACAATTCGCTATACCACTGGCTTCTTTAGTGCAGTAAGGAACAGGTGGATGCGAAACAATATTTGCGTTTTTTGTGGCGCCAGCGAAGGCGTCAATCCCGCTTATGCCGAGCAGGCTCGTCAACTGGGGCAGCTGCTGGCCGCACAGGGGCGCCGTTTAATCTACGGCGGCGGCAAAAAAGGATTGATGGGGATCGTGGCGGACGCGGTGTTGGCGGCGGGCGGTGAAGCTGTCGGCATTATCCCCGAGCGCCTGGTTGAAGCGGAAACCGCGCATCGCGGCCTGACTGAATTGGAAGTGGTGCCGGATATGCACACGCGCAAAGCCCGTATGGCGGCGCTGGCGGACAGTTTTATCGCCCTGCCCGGCGGCATCGGCACGCTGGAAGAGCTGTTTGAAATCTGGACCTGGGGGCAAATCGGCTATCACAACAAACCGGTCGGCCTGCTCAACGTCAACGGGTTCTACCGCCCGCTGAGCCAGTTCCTCAAGCACGTCGCCGATCAGGGCTTTATGCGCCACGACTACCTCGGCACCCTGCACATCAGTGAATCGGCGCAAACGCTGCTGCAACAGTTTGACGACTATCAACCCAAAAATTACGACCGCTGGGCGAGATAAAGCCGCTGCGCAGCCAGCGGTCCCGCCGCTGTCTGCGTTACATTTCCCGCCAAACTCTGCTACTATCACAGCACATTTTTATCGTGAAAACGGCACCGCTCATGAAGTTTGTCTCTTTTAATATCAATGGACTGCGCGCGCGTCCGCATCAGCTGGCGGCAATTATCGAACAGCACCAGCCCGACGTGATCGGCCTGCAAGAAACGAAAGTTCACGACGACATGTTCCCGCTGGAAGAAGTCAGCCAGCACGGCTATCACGTGTTCTATCACGGGCAAAAAGGCCATTACGGCGTAGCGCTGCTGACCAAAGCGGAGCCTCTGGCCGTGCGCCGCGGTTTCCCGACCGATGAAGAAGATGCGCAGCGTCGCATCATCATGGCCGATCTGGCTACGCCGCAGGGCACGCTGACGGTGATCAACGGCTACTTCCCGCAAGGTGAAAGCCGCGACCACCCGATCAAATTCCCGGCTAAAACACGCTTTTATCAGGATCTGCAAAACTACCTGGAGCAGCAGCTGTCGGCTGAATCCCCAGTGTTGATTATGGGTGACATGAACATCAGCCCAAGCGATTATGACATTGGCATCGGCGAAGACAGCCGCAAACGCTGGCTGCGCACCGGCAAGTGTTCCTTCCTGCCGGAAGAGCGCGAATGGATGGAGCGCCTGCTGAACTGGGGGCTGGTGGACACCTACCGCCACGCCAACCCGGGGCGCAGCGACGAATTCTCGTGGTTCGACTACCGCTCCAAAGGGTTCGACGACAACCGCGGCCTGCGTATCGATCTGCTGCTGGCCAGCACCCCGCTGGCTTCGCGCTGCATCGCCACCGGCATCGATTACCAAACCCGTGGGATGGAGAAACCTTCCGACCATGCGCCGGTGTGGGCGGAATTTACGCTGTAAACCCATCACCCCGGCGCTCGCCGGGGTTTTACTCTGTGAAGCCAATGAAAATTATCGACGTGGTAGCCGCCATTCTGGAACAGAACGGCCGCATTTTGCTGGCCCAGCGCGGCGCAGGCAGCGATCAGGCCGGTCTGTGGGAGTTTCCCGGCGGCAAGGTTGAAGCCGGCGAAAGCCAGCCAGAGGCGCTGGCGCGCGAGCTGGATGAAGAGTTGGGGATTTGCGCCCGTATCGGCGACCATGTGGGCAGCAATCAGTGGCAGCAAGGCGAACGCCTCATCCGGCTGCATGCCTGGCGAGTCGCGGAGTTCTCCGGTGAATTGCAGCTGCATTGCCACTCGGCGCTGGTCTGGGTCACGCCGCAACAGGCGCAGGAATACGCCCTGGCGCCCGCCGACGTTCCACTGCTGGCGGACTATATCGCCGCGCAAGGCGATGCGCGCTGAGCGCGGCGATAGGTTACATCGTCACTTCTTCAATCGCACCCAAATCAAGGGGTTGGTGCCGATGGTGTTAGGCTCACGCACGCACTGCAGCACTTCCCCTTCGACTTTGAGCACCGCCCCTTCGGAATAATTCTGGTTCTGGTAGACGCAACAGCGATTGCAGGGCTGCGCCGGCGGCGGATTGACGCCGCTTTTGGCCGTGCCCCAAATCTCCGGCGAAACCGGCAACACCACGTCCACATCGCCGCGATTGGCGGCGGCCAGGCCGGAAAACACCAAGACAGCGGCGGCTAAAACCCCACTGAGTCCATGCTTCATTCACTCTTCTCCTGCGCCTTGCCGGCGCTTTTCCTGCGTTTTTTGCCCCCGCTGGAAGGCGGCGGCGGCAACCCACGAAACGCCATGCTCGCCCGGCTCTGCTTGGCCTGATAAATCAGCTCTTGCAGCGTGCCGACCAACGGCTGCATAAAGTCCTGATAGCGGCAGGATTTCTCGCTGATTTGCGTCAGCGTGGCTTCCCAGTTGGCCGTCATATCAGGACGCGCAGCAAGATCCGGCAGCGAGTGAATCAACGCGCGCCCGGTTTCGCTGGAGTGAATATAGCGCCCCTTCTTGTACAGAAACGCCCGTTTGAACAGCAATTCGATGATCCCCGCTCGCGTCGCTTCCGTACCTAAACCATCGGTCGCCCGCAGGATTTTCTTTAACGCTTTATCTTGTACGAACCGCGCGATGCCGGTCATGGCCGACAACAGGCTGGCGTCGGTAAACGGCCGCGGCGGCTGCGTCTGGCGCTCCACCACTTCACCGCGCTCGCACAGCAGCTCATCGTCCTTGGCCACCACCGGCAGCGGCGCGCCTTCGTTTTCCTCGTCGCGCTCCTTGCTGCCCAGCAGCGTACGCCAACCGGCCTCCGCCAGGAAACGCGCCTTGGCGATGAATTTGCCGCCGGCGATATCCAGCTCGATCACGCATTTGCGGAACACCGCATCCGGACAGAACTGCATCAAGTACTGGCGCGCCACCAGCCCATACACATTCCGTTCATCCTGCGTCAGATTCACCTTGCCGGCGCGGGCGGTGGGAATAATGGCGTGGTGCGCATCGACCTTTTTATCGTCCCAGCAGCGGTTGCGGCGATCGCTGTCGATCACCGGCTGCGGATACAGCTCAGGCTGGTGCACGCTGATGGCGTTCAGCACCGCGTGGCGGCCGGCGAAATGTTCTTCCGGCAGATAGCGGCAGTCGGAACGCGGATAGGTGATCAATTTGTGGGTTTCGTACAGCCGCTGGCAAACGTCCAGCACCTGTTGCGCGCTGAGGTTATAGCGCCGGGCCGCCTCGATTTGCAGCGTAGAGAGCGAGAACGGCAGCGGCGCGGTATCTGATTCCCGTTTATCATTATAGGACGTGACCAGGGCAGGCTGCCCCTCGATGCGCTTGACCACGTGCTCCGCCAACGGCCGGTGCAGCAAACGCCCCTCTTCATCCTGATAAGGTTCGCAGGACTCGCTGGGTTGCCACAGCGCCACGAAGCGCTCTTCTTTCGGCGTGACGATGTGCGCCTTGACCTCAAAGAAGTCTTTTGGCACGAAGTTTTCGATCTCTTCATCGCGGCGCACCACCAATCCGAGCACCGGGGTCTGCACCCTGCCCACCGACAGCACGCCGTCGTAACCGGCGTTGCGGCCCAGCAGCGTGTAGGCGCGGGTCATATTGATGCCGTACAGCCAGTCGGCGCGCGAACGCGCCAGCGCAGACACGCACAACGGAATGAAATCACGGTTATCGCGCAGACGCTCGACAGCACGCTCCACCGCCTGCGGATTGAGATCGTTGATCAGACAGCGGCGCACGTTCTGGCGCTTCTCCGCCGTCAAATCCAGGTAGTCCAGCACCTCATCCACCAGCAGTTGCCCCTCGCGATCCGGGTCACCGGCGTGAACCACTTCATCGGCTTCGTGCAGCAGCTTTTTAATGGCGTTGAGCTGTTTGCTGACCGAAGGGCGTGGCTGCAAGCGCCATTTTTCGGGGATGATTGGCAGATCCGCCAACGACCAGCGCGCATAGCGGCTGTCATAGGCGTCAGGCTGGGCCTGCTCCAACAGATGGCCGACGCACCAGGTCACCACGTCGTTGTTGCCACAGGCGATATAGCCGTCGCCGCGGCGATGCGGCTTGGGCAAGACGTCGGCAATGGCGCGCGCCAAACTCGGTTTCTCGGCTATGAACAGTCGCATTAATCACCGTTTTTCTGGCTGAACGTCATCAAGAATTCTCTTACTTCTGCATAGTTCCCGCGGAAGACGATCCGCTGGGCTTTCTTTTCCAGCTGATAGCAATACATCGGATCGTAGTACTGCTGCAACAGAGGCGCCAACCACTCGCGGTGCGCGTCGCCCTGGCCGCTGAGGCGCTGCGCCCGCAGCGCCGCCTCCAGCCGCTGCGTCAACTGCTGGAAGCGCTCCAGGCCCAAACGGCGGCGAATGGCGAACAGGCCATGATGCAAATAGTCGTCGTACTGTCGCCAGCCCTCTTCCATGCCATAGGCCTGTTCGAACTGTTCGCGCATACCGTCGATATATTCGGCCTGCAAGCGCGCCAGACGAATATCGAACGGATCGTCGATCACCGCCACCGGCGCCTGCTGCATGCCGTTGAACAACGGCAACGGCAGATTGTTGCTGCCGATGATCCGCCCTTCGTCTTCCAGCACCCAACGGCGGCTGCCACCATGCTGTTTTTTCAGCAATAACACAGCCAGACGATTCTCAAAATCTATCTGCGAGCTCTGCCCCGCCAGCGTTCGGCCAAAAGATGAACCGCGATGGCGCGCCGCGCCTTCCAGATCGATGCCGTCGGCCAGTTCGTTGACCAGCAGCGTCTTGCCACTGCCGGTATTGCCGCCCACCAGGGCCATCGGCAATTGCGCGCTTTGCGTCAGTACACCGAGCAGATAATTGCGCAGCGCCTTATAACCGCCAGTGATACGTGGATAACTCACGCCGGCCTCGTGCAGCCATTGCTGCACCAGCTGCGAGCGCAGCCCGCCGCGGAAGCAGTAAATATAGCCTTCGGGCCGCGCTGCGCAGGCCGCCAGCCAGGCGGCGGTGCGCTGTTCGCGCAGTTTGCCGTTCACCAGGCTGTGGCCGAGCGCGATCGCCGCCTGCTGCCCATGCTGCTTATAGCAGGTGCCGACCGCCTGGCGTTCGCTGTCGATCATCAGCGGTAAATTCACCGCCTGTGCGAAAGCGCCCTGCTGAAATTCGATCGGTGCGCGCACGTCAATCAGCGGCACGTCCTGCAGGAAAATGCGTGGGTAATCGTCGCTGTCCGGCCTTCCTTGCATGTGGGACACTACACGACCTCGATCAGTGGTTGCCCGGTCTGTGCGGCATGCAATTCACCGATAGCGTTGAGGGTGATACCGTGCTGCCCGGCAATCGCCAGCACCTGCGCTTCCGCCTCTGGCAATACCGCCAACAGCAAGCCGCCGGAGGTTTGCGGATCGCACAGCAGCTGGCGCTGCAAATCGCTCATCTCGCCCACCAGATGGCCATAGCTGTCGAAGTTGCGCCCGGTGCCGCCCGGCACGCACCCTTCGGCGATATACGCTTCGACGTCCGGCAGCTTCGGCACCCGATCGAACCAGACCGTCGCCTGCAGACCGGAGCCCTGGCACACCTCGCTCAGGTGGCCCAGCAGGCCAAAACCGGTGATATCGGTCATCGCCGTGACGCCCGCCACCTCGGCAAAATCGGCGCCCGGCTTGTTCAGGCGGCACATCACTTCGGTCGCCAGGCCCTGATGCTCAGTGCGCAGTTTGCTTTGTTTCTCGGCGGTCGTGAGCACGCCGATGCCCAGCGGCTTGGTCAGATAGAGTTTCGCCCCGGCCTGTGCCGCGCTGTTTTTCTTCACCCGCTCGGTATTGACCACGCCGGTGACCGCCAGGCCGAAAATAGGTTCCGGCGCATCGATGGAATGGCCGCCGGCCAGCGCGATCCCCGCCTGCTGGCAGGCGAAACGCCCGCCGTCGATCACCTGCTGCGCCACCTCCGGCGGCAGCTTGGCGATCGGCCAGCCGAGAATGGCGATCGCCATAATCGGTTTGCCGCCCATGGCGTACACGTCGCTGATGGCGTTGGCGGCCGCAATGCGGCCGAAATCGAACGGATCGTCGACGATCGGCATGAAAAAGTCGGTGGTGCTGATGATGCCGACGCCGTTGCCGATGTCGTACACCGCCGCGTCGTCGCGGGTTTCATTGCCGACCAGCAGGCGCGGATCGACAAACTTTTCCCGCTCGCTGTGCAAGATGGTTTCGAGAACTTTCGGTGAGATTTTGCAGCCGCAGCCAGCGCCATGGCTGTACTGGGTTAAACGGATCGCTGGCGATGTCATAGTCCACTCCCTTCGGTAACGGCACTCAAGATAACATAGGGTAGCGCTTGCCGAAGGGATTGATAAGAGCGCGCCAGCGATAAGCGAACGGCCTGCTCAGAAACCATGCGATTTTGCGGGGTTTGGCGCATTTTCGCCGCGCCCCGCGGGAGAAAACTCAGAAATAGCTGACGAAAGGCGTGCTGTCCGGCGGCGTCACCTTGGTGGCGGCCTTCAGCTGCGGCGTACCCAGATAGAGGAAACCGACGATCTCGTCCTGCTCGCGGCAGCCGAAGGCTTCGCGCACCAGCGCATGCTCGGTCCAGGCGCCGGTGCGCCAGATGCCGTTAAAGCCCTGCGCCAGCGCCGCCATCTGCATCGCCTGCACCGCGCAACCGGCGGAAACCACCTGCTCCCAGCGCGGCACCTTGGTCTCTTCAGTGCAGTGCGCAATGACGGTGATGATCAGCGGCGCGCGGAACGGCGCCTTGGTGGCCTTTTCGATCGCCGCTTCGTCCAGTTGATCCTGTTTCGCCGCCGCCTGCAGCAGCTGGCTGAAGCGCTCCAGACCCTGATTTTCGATCATCACGAAACGCCACGGCTGCAGCGCGCCGTGATCGGGCGCACGCAGGCCCGCGTTGATGATATTTTGGCGCACTTCCCCCGCCGGCGCCGGTTCCGCCAGGCGCGAAGCCGAGCGGCGATTCAATAAAAGATCCAGAGCATCCATCGTAAACTCCTGATAACAATTTTCATTCCGGCCACGTTAACATAGCTAAACGACGAGTTACAGCCTCGGCAATAGCGTCTGTGTGCCACGATTTAAAGCTGACATTTCCCCGGACGCTCATTAGGATAGCGGAACATTCTCGACTCTTGTTGGAGAGCACATGCGCACATTGTGGCAAATTATTGCCGGCATTTTCCGGTGGACATGGCGTCTGCTGAATTTTATCAGGGAACTGATCCTTAACCTGTTCCTGGTCTTGCTGATCCTGGTTGGGGTTGGCATCTATCTGTCCTTCCAAAGTTCCTCCACCACGACGGCCCCGGCGCGCGGTGCGCTGCTGGTCGATTTAAGCGGCGTGGTGGTCGATCAGCCCTCGGTAAACAACCGGGTGCGGCAATGGGGCCGCGAGCTGTTGGGCGCCTCCAGCAGCCGTCTGCAGGAAAACTCGCTGTTCGACGTGGTCGATAGCATCCGCAAGGCCAAAGACGATAAAAACATTACCGGCATGGTGTTGCAGCTGAATGACTTCGTCGGCGCCGATCAGCCGTCGCTGCGCTATATCGGCAAGGCGCTGCGCGAGTTCCGCGACAGCGGCAAGCCGATCTTCGCCATCGGCGACAGCTACAACCAGACGCAATACTTCCTGGCCAGCTACGCCAACAAGGTCTATCTGTCGCCGCAGGGCGCGGTCGATCTGCACGGTTTCGCCACCAACAACCTGTATTACAAGTCGTTGCTGGACATGCTCAAGGTCACCACCAATATCTTCCGCGTCGGCACCTATAAATCGGCGGTCGAACCACTGATCCGCGACGATATGTCTCCGGCGGCGCGCGAAGCGGACAGCCGCTGGATTGGCGGCCTGTGGCAGAACTATCTGGAAACCGTCGCGGCCAACCGCCAGCTGACGCCACAGCAGCTGTTCCCGGGCGCCGCCGGCGTGCTGAGCGGCCTGCAGGCGGCCGGTGGCGACACCGCTCGCTATGCGCTGGACAATAAGCTGGTGGACGAGCTGGCCTCGCGCACCGCGATCGAAAATCAGCTGGTCAAGACCTTCGGCTGGGATAAACAGGCGAACGATTTCAACGCCATCAGCATCTACGACTACCAGCCGAAGCCGGACGCCAACCAGGGTGGCAAGATCGCCGTGGTCTTCGCCAACGGCGCCATCATGGACGGCCCGCAGACGCCGGGTAACGTCGGGGGTGATACCACCGCCGCCGAACTGCGTCAGGCCCGTCTGGATCCGGCCATCAAGGCCGTGGTGTTCCGCGTCAACAGCCCGGGCGGCAGCGTCAGCGCATCCGAAGTGATCCGTTCCGAACTGGCCGCCGTGCGCGCCGCCGGCAAACCGGTGGTGGTTTCGATGGGCGGCATGGCCGCGTCGGGCGGCTACTGGGTTTCGACGCCGGCCGACTACATCATCGCCAGCCCAAGTACCCTGACCGGTTCGATCGGCATTTTCGGCATCATCAACACCTACGAGAAAACCCTGGATACGCTGGGCGTGCACACCGATGGCGTGGCGACCTCGCCGCTGGCCGACATTGCGGTCACCAAGGCGCTGCCGCAGGAGTTCTCGCAGATGATGCAGCTGAATATCGAAAACGGGTATAAGAACTTCCTCGATTTGGTCGCCAAATCGCGCAAGATGACCCCGCAGCAGGTTGACCAAATCGCCCAGGGCCACGTCTGGCTCGGCAGCGACGCCAAGGCCAACGGCCTGGTCGATCAATTGGGCGATTTCGACGACGCGGTGAAAAAAGCCGCCGAGCTGGCGAAGCTGCAGCAGTGGCAGCTCAACTGGTTCGTCGATACCCCAAGCCTGAGCGATATGGTGCTCAGCCAGTTCGGCGTTTCCGTTCACGCCATGCTGCCGGCGGCGATTCAGGCCATGCTGCCCGCTCCGCTGGCCTCGGTCGCCAACGCGGTGAAAGAACAGCCTGGCTTGTTCAATAACCTGAACGATCCGCAAAACCGTTATGCGATCTGTCTCACCTGCGGAGAAGTCCGCTAACAAATAATTCTGCAGCCCGGCCATCGCCGGGCTTTTTTTCTGCCGCCATGCCCCTATAATTCAGCCCATCTTATCTTTGTTAAAATCATGACCATGCAAAAGAAATCCATTTACGTCGCCTACACCGGCGGCACCATCGGCATGCAGCGTTCCGATCACGGCTATATCCCGGTTTCCGGCCACCTGCAGCGCCAGCTGGCGCTGATGCCCGAATTCCATCGCCCGGAAATGCCGGATTTCACCATTCATGAATATGCGCCATTGATTGACTCTTCGGATATGACACCGGAAGACTGGCAGCACATAGCCGACGACATCAAGCAGAACTACGATCGCTACGACGGCTTCGTGATCCTGCACGGCACCGACACCATGGCGTTCACCGCGTCGGCACTCTCCTTCATGCTGGAAAACCTGGCTAAACCGGTGATCGTCACCGGCTCGCAGATTCCGCTGGCGGAGCTGCGTTCCGATGGCCAGACCAACCTGCTCAACGCGCTGTATCTGGCGGCCAACCATCCGGTGAATGAAGTCAGCCTGTTCTTCAACAACAAGCTGTTCCGCGGCAACCGCACCACCAAAGCGCACGCCGACGGCTTCGACGCCTTCGCCTCCCCGAATCTGCCGCCGCTGCTGGAAGCCGGTATTCACATTCGCCGCCAGCAAGGCATCGACAGCCCACCATGCAACGGCGCGCTGCGGGTGCACGACATTACGCCGCAGCCGATCGGCGTGGTCACTATCTATCCGGGCATTTCCGGCGCGGTGGTGCGCAACTTCCTGCTGCAGCCGGTCAAAGCGCTGATCCTGCGTTCCTACGGCGTCGGCAACGCGCCGCAGAAGGCAGAGCTGATCGACGAGTTGCGCGCGGCTTCAGAACGCGGCATCGTGGTGGTGAACCTGACGCAGTGCATCTCCGGGCGCGTCAATATGGAAGGCTACGCCACCGGCAACGCGCTGGCGCACGCCGGGGTGATCAGCGGTTTCGATATGACGGTGGAAGCCGCCCTGACCAAGCTGCACTACCTGCTGAGCCAGCCGCTGACGCCGGAACAAATCCGCGCCCTGATGCAGCAAGACCTGCGCGGCGAGCTGAGCATCAACGGTTAACCTACTGAACTCTGGAGCGGCGATGAAAACGGCCCTGTTGTTGATCGATCTGCAAAACGATTTCTGCCCCGGCGGCGCGCTGGCGGTCACTGCGGGCGACGCCGTCATCCCGGTGGCCAATCAGGCGATCGCCGCCTGTCTGGCGCGTGGCGAGCCGGTGGTGGCCAGCCAGGACTGGCATCCCGCCAATCACCGCAGTTTTGCGGTGAACTCCCATGCGCAGGTCGGCACCCTCGGCGAGCTGGAAGGCCTGCCGCAGGTATGGTGGCCGGTGCACTGCGTGCAAGGGAGCCACGGCGCCGATTTTCACCCCCAGTTACAGCGGCAACATATCAATGCCGTTTTTCGCAAAGGGCAGGATACGGATATCGACAGCTACAGCGCGTTCTTCGATAACGGCCACCGAGCGCAGACCGAACTGCACGGCTGGCTGCAATCACAGGGCGTCCGGCGGCTGGCAATCATGGGCCTGGCGACCGACTACTGCGTGAAGTTCAGCGTGCTGGATGCGCTGGCCGCCGGCTATCCGACGCAGGTGATCGTCGACGGCTGCCGCGGCGTGAATCTGCAGCCGGACGACAGCGAGCGGGCGCTGCAGGACATGGCGTGCGCCGGTGCGCAACTGGTTACCCTGTCACAATTCCTCGCCAACTAAATCCTCCAGGGCGCCATCAGCGCCCTCTCTGCGCGGTGGCGAAAATTTCGACGCCGCTCACAATATCGCCCTTCTTCTTCCCCAACGGCTTGTGAGCAGCAGGCGCTTTTGCTGTTATGGCTGCGACGCTTTTGGCGTCAATCGGTTATACGCATCCGGGGCCCACTGAGCCCGGCTTTATTGTGACCGCCCCTGGCGGTACGGTCGGCCTTGCCGACCCAAGGAGACAGACATGAAAATAACCCGAAAACTGCTGCCTTTGCTGGCGGCGGTGCAGTTGGCTATGGCCGGCGTAGGCACGGCCCAGGCGGCTTATCTCTCCGTCGGCTACTTCAACGGCGGCGGCGACGTCACCGCCGGCCCCGGTGGCGACATCGACAAGCTGGACGTCACGCAAATCACCCACCTCAACTATTCGTTCGGACTGATCTACAACGGCGAGAAAGACGAAACCAATGCGGTGTTGAAAGACCCCGCTCGTCGCCACCAGATCTACCTGTCGCCGAAGGTGATGGCCGATCTGCAACGGCTACCGACGCTGCGCAAGCAGAACCCCGAGCTGAAAGTGCTGCTGTCGGTCGGCGGCTGGGGCGCACGGGGTTTCTCCGCCGCCGCCGCGACTGCGGAAAACCGGGCGATATTCATCCGTTCCGCGCTGCAGGTGATCGCCCAGTATCAGCTGGATGGTATCGATCTGGACTGGGAATATCCGGTGAACGGCGCCTGGGGGCTGGTGGAAAGCCAACCGGCGGATCGCGACAACTTCACCCTGCTGCTGAAAGAGCTTCATCAGGCGCTGGGTAAAGGCAAGCTGTTAACCATCGCCGTCGGGGCCAACGTCAAAAGCCCGCAGGAATGGGTCGATGTGAAAAGCATTGCTCCATACCTCGACTACATCAATCTGATGACCTACGACATGGCTTACGGCACACAGTATTTCAATGCCAACCTGTACGATTCAAAGCGTTGGCCAACCGTGGCGGCCGCCGACCGCTACAGCGCCGATTTCGTGGTCAAAAATTATCTGGCTGCAGGGCTGAAACCGGCACAGATGAACCTGGGTATCGGTTTCTACGGCCGGGTACCGAAGCGGGCGACCGAGGCGGGTATCGACTGGGACAAGCCGGACGCCGCCAAACATCCGGTGACGCAACCTTACTTCAGCGCGCGAGAAACCGCCCTGTTCAACGCGCTGGGGCTGGATCTCAGCAAAGACACTTACTTTAAATACCACGATATCGTCAGTAAATTGCTCAACGATCCGCAGCATCGTTTTCGCGAGCACTGGGATGACGACGCCAAAGTGCCTTACCTGACGCTGCAATCCGCCGAAGGCAAGCCGCTGTTCGCAATCTCCTACGAGAATCCGCGTTCAGTGGCCATCAAGGCCGAATACATCAAAAGTCAGGGATTGGGCGGTGCGATGTTCTGGGAATACGGCGCGGATGACGACAATCGGCTGGCGCAGCAGCTGGCGGAATCGCTGGGAATTAAGGGCGAAAAACGGTGAATCGACGGGGCGATGGCGACATCGCCCCGCTTTCATTAGGGAAGCCTTACTGCGGTTTGAGTTTGGCCAACGGCTCGGCAACGAACTGCTGTTTCAGCTCTTGCTTGCTCTTCATCACGATCTGCCCGTCGGTGCCGATGCTCATGTGCTGCGGATCGACGTTGTTCATCGACTGCCACAGCATCACCGCCTGCAGGCTGTTTTCTTTTTGCTCCGGCGTCAGCGCCACGCCGTCCGGCCATTTGCCCAGCTCAACCGCCTGTACCAGGCGCTGGTATATCTCGGGCGTCATCGCCGCAATCAGATCTTTCACGTCCATCAGAGCCCTTCTCGCTTACGGATGAATAATTAGCTGAATCGATTTTGTTGGTTAAATTACCACTTAACCGGCCGTTTGGTCGCCATTTTCGCCATCGGTAAAGCTCAGTGAAGCGGAATTGACGCAGTAGCGATCGCCGGTCGGCTGCGGGCCATCGGGGAAAACGTGCCCCAGGTGTGCGTCGCAATGGCCACAGCGGATTTCAACACGATGCATATTATGTGAATTATCATCAAGATAACGGATAGCATCGGCGGAAACCGGCTCATAAAAGCTCGGCCAGCCGCAGCCGGAATCGTATTTGGTTTCGGAATAGAACAGCGGCTGGTTACAGCACAGGCAATGGTACACGCCCTCGCGCTTGTTGTGCAGCAATTTGCCGCTGAACGGCGCTTCGGTGCCGCGCTGTTGCGTCACATAACGTTGGATTTCATTCAGTTCCGTGACCGGATGACCGGGGGTTGTCTCTTTAGCCATTTGTGCTTATCTCTGAATGTGGATAATGTCAACGAAAACAATGATTAATAATAACAAAAAATTAACACCACTGCAGGGGTTTTTGGCCTAAACTGTAGCCCATAAAGGCCACGTCACGATGATATGTGATAGCGATCACACATCTTGCGTATGCTGACTTTATACTTGGCGGCTTGTCCCCATATAACGGATGAGGCCGAGCGCAAATGGACTGTGCAATAAGCGTGCAAAACCACCCTTCCGGTTTGACTTGCCGCAAGAATTGACACGATTCCGCTTGACGCTGGGTAAGGTTTTTGTAATTTTACAACCAACCTTTTATTCACTAACAAATAGCTGGTGGAATATATGACTATCAAAGTAGGTATCAACGGTTTTGGCCGTATCGGTCGCATTGTTTTCCGTGCTGCTCAAGAGCGTTCTGACATCGAGATCGTTGCAATCAACGACCTGTTGGACGCAGAGTACATGGCTTACATGCTGAAGTATGACTCTACTCACGGCCGTTTCAACGGTACGGTAGAAGTTAAAGACGGCCACCTGGTTGTTAACGGCAAAACCATCCGTGTTACCGCAGAGAAAGACCCGGCTAACCTGAAGTGGAACGAAGTGGGTGTTGACGTGGTTGCTGAAGCGACCGGTATCTTCCTGACCGACGAAACCGCACGTAAGCACATCACCGCCGGCGCCAAAAAAGTGGTTCTGACTGGCCCATCCAAAGATGCGACCCCAATGTTCGTGCGCGGCGCCAACTTTGATAAATATGCCGGCCAGGACATCGTGTCCAACGCCTCTTGCACCACCAACTGCCTGGCGCCACTGGCTAAAGTCATCAACGACAACTTCGGTATCGTTGAAGGCCTGATGACCACCGTTCACGCGACCACCGCAACTCAGAAAACCGTTGATGGCCCGTCCCACAAAGACTGGCGCGGCGGCCGCGGCGCATCCCAGAACATCATCCCTTCTTCTACCGGCGCAGCGAAAGCGGTTGGCGTTGTTCTGCCAGAGCTGAAAGGCAAACTGACCGGTATGGCGTTCCGCGTACCGACGCCAAACGTATCCGTTGTTGACCTGACCGTGCGTCTGGAAAAAGCGGCTACCTACGAAGAAATCAAGAAAGCCATCAAAGACGCCGCTGAAGGTTCTATGAAAGGCGTTCTGGGCTACGTTGAAGACGACGTGGTTTCCACCGATTTCAACGGCGAAGTGCTGACTTCCGTGTTCGATGCCAAAGCCGGTATCGCACTGAACGACAACTTCGTGAAACTGGTTTCCTGGTACGACAACGAAACCGGTTATTCCAACAAGGTTCTGGATCTGATCGCTCACATCTCCAAGTAATGGCATGATGTTAAGCTGATAATGAGGGCGACATTTTTGTCGCCCTTTTTTATTTGTCTCTCCGGCAAACAATAGGTCATGAAATGAACGAGAAAATTTTCACCCTGCCCGTTTCCGAACAGATTTCGCCTTACATCAGCCAGCGGCAACTCGATGAGCTGGGCGTGGTTGTGGTGTCGCATCCGAAAGTGCGCGCTGCCGTCGCGCTGCAAGGCGCCCATTTGCTGGCCTGGCAGCCTAGCGGTGAGCAGCCGGTGATTTGGCTCAGCAACAATACCCCCTTCGCCAAAGGCAAGGCCATCCGCGGCGGCGTGCCGATCTGCTGGCCGTGGTTCGGCCCGGTGGCGCAACCCTCCCACGGTTTTGCCCGCAACCAGCCCTGGAGCCTGACGGCGCACGATGAAGATGACAACGGCGTCATCCTGACCTTTACGCTGAAAGACAATGAGCAGACCCGCAAACTGTGGCCGCACGCCTTCACGCTGATTGCCCGCTTCAAGCTGGGTGCGGAGTGCGAAATCGAACTGGAATCGCACGGCGATTATCAGGCCACGGCGGCGCTGCACAGTTACTTCCAGGTCGGCGACATCGATCGGGTCAGCGTGGCGGGTCTGGGCGAGCCTTATATCGACAAGGTGGCGGGCGGCGCAGAGGCGCTTCAGGAAGGCGAAGTGACCTTCGTCGGCCAAACCGACCGCGTCTATACCCGCCCGGAGGCCTTCAGCCAGATCCGCGATCCGGCGCTCGCGCGCACCATAGAGGTTCACCACCATCATATGAGCGACGTCATCGCCTGGAACCCCGGCGTGGAGCTCTCCTGCAGCATGGGGGATATGCCGAACGACGGTTACAAGACCATGGTCTGCATCGAGACCGGGCGCGTCAGCAAACCGCTGGTCGCCGCCGGCGAGCAACCCGCCCGTTTGGGCGTGACCTTCCGCAGCCGTAAGAAGGCCTGAGGCGCCGCGCGCGACAGCGCACTGCAGATGTGCAAAAGGGGCGCCAGCGCCCCTTTTTGATGCACGCCATGCACGATAATCGTGCAATGCGTGATTAGAAGGTGTAGCTCACACCCGTCATCAACAAACCGGTGTAGGATTTATCCACCATCGGGCTGTCTTTCACTTCATCCGACAACTTCACATAGCGGCCGAGGAAGAAGGCGTTCCAGCTTTTGTTGATCTGGTAATTGGCGCTCAGTTCGAGATACGGCGCCCAGCTATCGCCTGGGGTGTAGCTGTCCAGTCCGCTGCGGCGCGATTCATTGGCGCTGACGCCGTAGTAATATTTGTTCTGGTTTTTGCTGTTCCACATCACGCCTACGCCCGGGACCAGCGTCAGCGCGTCCAGATCAAACTTGTACAGATAAGCCACATCGCCCACCAGCCCGTTGCTGTAGTTCAACGTGTCGCCGGTGAAGGTGGTGCGGAGGGTGCCCCACTCCGCGTGGTGCGAATAAGCCAGGCCGGCCATCAGCGTGCCGCGGCGTTTGTCGAGACGCTTCATGCGATCGTCATCGCTGTCGCCAGGGCGGTAGCCCCATGGCGTGTAGTAACCCATGATGCTCAGCTGGTTTTCTTGATCTTTCCACAGGTAGTAACCGGCGGTCAGAGTACGGAAGTAGAAGTCGTCACCTTCATAGTCGATGACGGGCACCGGATATACGCGATCCTGATAACCGCGATACGCGTCCGGGCTAACCAGCGCGCCGGCGCCGAGTGACCAGGTTCCCGCCTGAGCACTTTGCGCACAAACCATTGCGGAAGCGATAATTGCTAGCGTTTTGAGTTTTGAAATCTTCACTGGTTGTTTTCCATAAATTACAGGGTTAATAGCCGCAATAGTTTATGTGAAAATTTAGTTGCGCGCCTAATCTTTACAATAGAAAACGACCAAGATCGAATAACTTATAGCGGAATTATGAATTAATCATGGCGGAACGATGACGTTTCATCCTGCAGGCCGCGCCAGACAAGGCATTTGGCTTCCACTGTAATAACTGAGTCATTGATATGACTTAAAAAAAGCTTTTTCTGCGGCAGGAAATTTTCCGGCAAGCAAACTAAGCTTAAATCAGAAGGTGAATTTATCCTGAGCCCAGTGGCAAACAGCGCAACTCGCGATAATAAGCGCACCAAGTTGGCATACGGGTTGCTGTACTCAGGCGTATTCTCATCTTCCGGGGGCCAGAACACTATCACACGCTCTCTTTAACCTGTGCTAATAACGAAAGGACGGGCATCATGAACATATTTGACCACTATCGCCAGCGCTACGAAGCTGCCAAGGACGAAGAGTTCACACTGCAGGAATTTCTTACCATTTGCCGGCAAGATCGCAGTGCCTATGCCAACGCGGCCGAACGTCTGCTGATGGCTATCGGTGAACCTGTGATGGTCGACACTGCGCTAGAATCACGCCTGTCGCGCCTGTTCTCCAACCGCGTGATCGCACGCTATCCTGCCTTTGAAGAATTCTACGGCATGGAAGAGGCCATCGAACAGATCGTCTCTTACCTGAAACACGCCGCGCAGGGCCTGGAAGAGAAGAAACAGATCCTTTACCTGCTGGGCCCGGTGGGCGGCGGTAAATCCTCGCTGGCGGAGCGTCTTAAGGCGTTGATGCAGCGCGTGCCCATCTACACCCTCAGCGCCAACGGCGAACGCAGCCCGGTCAACGATCATCCGCTGTGCCTGTTCAACCCGCAGGAAGATGCCTCGATCCTGGAAAAAGAGTTCAACATCCCGAGTCGCTATCTCGGCACCATCATGTCGCCGTGGGCGGCGAAGCGCCTGCATGAGTTCGGCGGCGACATCACCAAGTTTAAAGTCGTCAAAGTGCGCCCTTCCATCCTGGAGCAGATCGCCATCGCCAAAACCGAACCGGGCGATGAGAACAACCAGGACATCTCGGCGCTGGTCGGTAAAGTGGACATCCGTAAGCTGGAGAACCATGCGCAGAACGATCCGGACGCCTACGGCTACTCCGGCGCCCTGTGCCGCGCCAACCAGGGGATTATGGAGTTCGTCGAGATGTTCAAAGCGCCGATCAAGGTGCTGCACCCGCTGCTGACGGCGACCCAGGAAGGCAACTACAACGGCACCGAGGGCATCTCCGCCCTGCCGTTCAACGGCATCATTCTGGCGCACTCCAACGAATCCGAGTGGGTGACCTTCCGTAACAACAAGAACAACGAAGCGTTCCTCGACCGCGTGTACATCGTCAAGGTGCCTTACTGCCTGCGCGTGTCGGAAGAGATCAAGATTTACGACAAGCTGCTGGATCACAGCGAGCTGACCCACGCGCCCTGCGCGCCGGGCACCCTCGAAACGCTCGCGCGCTTTAGCGTGCTGTCGCGGTTGAAAGAGCCGGAAAACTCGAGCATTTACTCGAAAATGCGCGTGTATGACGGCGAAAGCCTCAAGGATACCGATCCGAAAGCCAAGTCCTATCAGGAGTACCGCGACTACGCCGGGGTTGACGAAGGCATGAACGGCCTCTCCACCCGTTTCGCCTTTAAAATCCTCTCGCGGGTATTCAACTTCGATCACGCCGAGGTGGCGGCCAACCCGGTACACCTGTTCTATGTGCTGGAGCAGCAGATCGAACGCGAACAGTTCCCGCAGGATTTGGCCGAGAAATACCTGGAGCACCTGAAAGGCTATCTGATCCCGAAATACGCCGAGTTTATCGGCAAAGAGATCCAGACCGCCTATCTGGAATCCTACTCGGAATACGGCCAGAACATTTTTGACCGTTACGTGACCTACGCGGACTTCTGGATCCAGGATCAGGAGTATCGCGATCCCGACACCGGTCAGCTGTTCGACCGCGAGTCGTTGAACGCCGAACTGGAGAAAATCGAGAAACCGGCCGGCATCAGCAACCCGAAAGATTTCCGTAACGAAATCGTGAACTTCGTGCTGCGCGCCCGCGCCAACAACAACGGCCGTAATCCGAACTGGACCAGCTACGAGAAGCTGCGCACCGTGATCGAGAAGAAAATGTTCTCCAATACCGAAGAGCTGTTGCCGGTCATTTCGTTTAACGCCAAAACATCGACGGACGAGCAGAAGAAACACGACGACTTCGTCGACCGCATGATGGAGAAAGGCTATACCCGCAAGCAGGTTCGCCTGCTGTGTGAATGGTATCTGCGGGTCAGAAAATCCTCATAACGCCTCAGGTAAGCGGCATTATCAGGGCCATGTCCACAGTCATGGACGTTGCAGCGCAGCCCAGGGAGGGGCTGGCATATTGCGCTGTCGCGGCCGGGACATGAAGAGTTGGCAACGTCGTTTGGGGGAAGTATGGCCTATTTCATTGACCGGCGGCTGAACGGCAAAAACAAGAGCATGGTGAACCGCCAGCGCTTCTTGCGCCGTTACAAGTCGCAAATCAAACAGTCGATTGCCGAAGCCATCAACAAGCGTTCGGTCACCGACGTAGACAGCGGGGAGTCGGTCTCCATCCCCACTGACGATATCAACGAACCGATGTTTCATCAGGGGCGCGGCGGCACTCGCCATCGCGTTCACCCGGGCAATGACCACTTCGTGCAGAACGATCGCGTTGAGCGGCCTCAGGGCGGCGCAGGCGGTGGCGGCGGCCAGGGCAACGCCAGCCAGGACGGTGAAGGCCAGGATGAATTCGTCTTCCAGATCTCCAAAGACGAGTACCTCGATCTGCTGTTCGAGGATCTCGCCCTGCCCAACCTGAAAAAGAATCAGTACAAGCAGTTGACCGAGTTCAAAACCCATCGCGCCGGCTATACCGCCAACGGCGTGCCGGCCAACATCAGCGTCGTGCGTTCGCTGCAGAACTCGTTGGCGCGACGTACCGCCATGACCGCCGGTAAAAGACGCGCGTTGCACGAGCTGGAAGACGCGCTGACCCAGCTGGAAAACACCGAACCGGTGCAATTGCTGGAAGAGGAGCGGCTGCGCAAGGAAATTGCCGAACTGCGCAAGAAAATCGAAAGCGTACCGTTTATCGATACCTTCGACCTGCGCTACAAAAACTATGAGCGCCGGCCGGAGCCTTCCAGCCAGGCGGTGATGTTCTGCCTGATGGACGTGTCCGGTTCGATGGATCAGGCGACCAAAGACATGGCCAAGCGCTTTTACATTCTGCTTTATCTGTTCCTGAGCCGAACCTACAAGAACGTCGAGGTGGTCTATATTCGCCATCACACCCAGGCGAAAGAGGTGGACGAACAGGAGTTCTTCTATTCGCAGGAAACCGGCGGCACCATCGTCTCCAGC
This sequence comes from Serratia sp. CY33525, assembly GCF_052169115.1. Taxonomy (NCBI): domain Bacteria; kingdom Pseudomonadati; phylum Pseudomonadota; class Gammaproteobacteria; order Enterobacterales; family Yersiniaceae; genus Serratia; species Serratia sp. CY33525. The sequence continues at coordinate 125,674 of NZ_JBJNLK010000001.1, forward strand.
GCGCTGAAGTTGATGAACGACGTGGTCGAAGAGCGTTATGACCCGGCGCAATGGAATATCTACGCCGCGCAAGCGTCGGACGGCGACAACTGGGCCGACGATTCACCGCTGTGCCATGAGCTGTTGGCGAAGAAGATCCTGCCGATGGTGCGTTATTACAGCTACATAGAAATCACTCGCCGCGCTCACCAAACGCTGTGGCGCGAATATGAGGATCTGCAGGCAAGATTCGATAACTTCGCCATGCAGCATATCCGCGAACCGGACGATATCTATCCGGTATTCCGCGAACTGTTTCGCAAACAGACCGTGTGAATAACGTCGCGTTAATGTCACCACAGCCGGAAAACGCCGTTTTCCGGCTGTTTCTTTTTCGCATTATATATTTACATCACCTATGTTTGATTTTTAGGCAATGGCAATATCAATAATAAGTCAGATTCCCCAGAACGGCCGTCTCTATTATTTGTTCTTCTGAGGTTATTCCTAAACATTCGCCTCTGTGCCCACACGGCTTGATAGGAATATTCCCATTCAGTTATCGTTACCCCGTCGCTTAAGTCTCTTCCTAAGCGAAATTTGCCTCATTTTATTTTTCTATGGCTTCTCAGCCCGCTGCGGCGGGCATTTACCTGTCAGCAGGTTAGACATCATGATCGATTACACCCTCTATGGCCTCAACAAGCACGATGTTGATGAATACCATAAGCAAATATGCTGCCTGCTTGGCAAAAACGTGCTGCTGGTGCTGACCGCCAACAAGCCGATAACCAAACAGAACCTGCTCGCCAGCCTTATCCAGGAGATAGAAAAACAGCCCGATGATTATTTTCAGCGGTTGCATCGTGCAGCCATAGAAATGATCGGCGTTAACGGACGCTAAGGCGATATACGTAAGGCAGGCATCTACGCCATTATTGCCGCCGCCGCGTGTCGATGATGCTGTTGATTATTAATATCGATAGCGATATCAGCGAAGGGATAGCCTGCCGCAGAATGTCATCTTTTAGTCCGAAAACCCTTTCTGCCCTTGCTGTATTTCGCGCCGGCCGCCTCATCAATCAAACCCGCCACCTCATCGGCATGGAAACCAGCGAGGTCAACGCATTTCCACCGTATGAATCGCCGAATATCCCCTGCGCGACGCCGTCCCAGAATCAGCGTACCAGCACGATAATGGGTTGCGTGCTCATTGCCGACTCCTTCATCTCATAGTAAAGCACCGCAGGTAGATGAACAGCCCCCTTAAGGAACGTGCCCGGCTGCCTTCGACGCCACGCAGTCCCCATTTTCTATAGTCAGCCTCAGGCGTTCAGCAATGGCGACGACGAGTTAGCGTTCCCGGTTTTCCGGCGTCGCCACGGCCTTATCGAAGCGGCTTACGCCGCAAGGGGGGAGAAAAAAACGATTAAAACTAGGATTTTTACCCATGTCGATCTAAAATTTCGCGCAAAAACAAAGAGAAGTAAATTTAGCCCAACGGGAAAAGGAATGAAGTTGTGAAGGAAATGATCTCCATCGTTTTTATGGCATGCCTGCTGGCGCTGCTGTTTTCGTGGCTGTTCGTCTACGGTCTTAACATTCATTAAACCCGCAACGTCCACAATTCCCCTCCCTGGCCGGCTGGCGGCGCATCGTGACAGATGCGCTAAAACCGGCACATGAAGGGTTCACGTACCGCCAAACCCACGCCACCTCACCTTAGCCGTCCGTCCGCCAATACATCATTAATTTTTATGAGTCATAACCCCCATCGCGTTCCCCCCTTCACCGGCTCTTTTACTGCTTAGGGGAGTCACCTCCAGAAAGAGGGTTTGCCAGATGCGGAATGTTACCGGTAACTATGCTGTTGATTTCTTTTGGTAATAAACGTAAGACCGTTAATAACCCTACGTTCTTTATAGAAATAAATTATGCATTCTTATGGATAAAGGTTTGAATAAACGGTCTTTGGTCATTGATTATCACCCGCCAAGCTCCTAGAATTCGCGCGTAAAAATACAACTGGGATCGGGTTTCATGTCGTCGCTGTGGGTTGCAACGCAATACTGTTATTTTATCGGCCTGTTAGTTTCTATGATTTTCACCTACCTGGTTAGCCGGGACACCGTCAAAATTCGCTGTATCAGCGCGCTGACCATCGGGTTAACCTGGCCGTTAAGCCTGCCGGTGGTGTTGCTGTTTTCGCTGTTCTGACGCCCCCAATACCTCGCGTGGGTTTTTAAACAGGCATGCTAATGAAAAGAGGCCGACCACCGGCGCAGTGGATTTTTGGCGCGGGATAAAAAAACGCCAGCACAAGGCTGGCATGAAAATTGGAAGCAATGTGAGCAATGTCGTGCCGGATCGGGGGGCACAGAAGGAGACAACCCTTTTCCCCTCACCGGCGATTCAAATGATAATACGTCTCATTATTGAATGTAAAGTCATTTCCCTGCGTAACTCTTCCCCCCCTGGAAAAATATCAGCCGCGCGGCGCACGCCAGCGTTGATACAGCCGCCCTGCGCCCCACACCAGCAGCCAGAGAAAAATATTCAACCCCAACCATAACATCAGCAAGTAGAAGAACGTCTGATAACCGGGTATGCCCCGATCGGCTGAAAACGGGTTAAAGTGGAAAAATTTAACGATCGCAAACGGGTTAAGATTGAAACGGTCAAACACGGCCGCCGTCAACAACGGCGGCAACAACGTATAAAACGCCAGGCTGAACAGCAGCAGGATTTTTGTGCCCGAGGTGTTTTTATAATCTTTCATATCAATGTATTACGTCTTCCATTGTGGTGCGAACACCGCCAGGCGTTCACACGCCAATCGACCCCGCAAGCGCAAAAGAGTTCCAGGCAAACGCGGAAATAAAGCCGATCCGGCGTTTAATTGTCATTTAGCGCTCGGGTGATATATACCCTGTGGATTTTAAATTACGATGTCGCCGCGCCGCCTTCAACCGCAGCGTTCGCATGGCATCATCAGGAGGCATTAATGAAACCGGACGCACTCTCTGCCGCCGAACCCGAAAAAGCTCAAGGTCATCTACGGCTGGTATATTTACGTGATCTATAGCCTGCTGGTTTTCAACATTTACATGGCGGTCTACAACGTCTGCGTTCGGCATCCGATCGAGGCCCCGCTGCTGTCGCTGTTTCACAGCCTGTTCCTCGCGCTGATGCTGCAGCAGGTGCTCAAGAAGAACGTCGTTTTCGCCTGGGTCTTGCTCAGCTATTTTATTCTGATGCGCCTGTATTACGCCAATGTGCTGCATGTTGAGTTCACGCTGGTGAGCCGTGGCCTGGTGCTGCTGATTCTGACGCTGCTGCTTACCGGCGCCGTGGCCGTCGGGCAACTGGCCACGCCACCGCAGCGACATGACTGGCTGGCGCGGCTGGGCTGGCGGCAATGGGGAGCGCTCACAGCGCTGGCGGCTATCCTGACGCCGCTGATTACCACCGACTATCTGGGATAAACAGGGGGCTATTAGGGGATGTGCGGTTCGGAAATGTCTACGATACGGCAGATTTTAGTGTAGTTACCCGCCTTCTCACAGATCTTGTCCGTGACGAACATGCCAAGGTAGCCCAGCAGCAGCAAGTAGCCGACCATGCACAGAATAAAGATAAGCGTTCTCACCGATAGCGACCAACCTGACAAGAGTATCCCGAATATCATAACCTGAACGCGGCGCTTTAAAAGGATTTCATGCGCACACAGCCCTCATCGGCGCACGTTCTGTAGTAACATTAAGCCACCACGCAACCGCCGGATACGCCGATGCACCATCTGATGTTAGACATTGAAACCCTGGATATAAAACCCAGCGCCGTCATTCTGGTGGTGGCGGCGGTGTTTTTCGATCCCCGAACCGGGGAGCTGGGCGCCGAATTCGAAGCCGCCATCAGCAGCCAGAAAGACCAGCCGGGCCGTACCATCAGCCTGGACACGGTCGCCTGGTGGGCGAAACAGTCCGATGAGGCCCGCAAACAGGCCTTCAGCGGCACCGAGAGCCTGAAACGCGTGCTGAGCAGCCTCAGCCGCTTTATCCATATGAACAGCACCGACACGGTGAAAGTCTGGGGCAATGGCAAAGAGTTCGACTGCGCGATCCTCGAACACGCCTTCCAGCAATTGGAAATGCCCTGCCCGTGGAAATTCTGGGATACCCAGGACGTGCGCACGGTGATCACGCTGGCGGAACTGCACGGCTTTAACCCGAAAAAAGCCCGCCCGTTCGAAGGTATGCCGCATCGCGCGCTGGATGATGCTCGCCACCAGGCCCGTTATGTGGCCGATACCGTCTCGGCGCTCTATTACCGCCAAGGGGCGCAGCGCTGACCCGCTTTGCCCCTTTTCATTTGCCGCCAGAGTCTCTACTCTAGCCCTCTTTGTCACTTGGACGTGCCTTTCCTGTTATGCAAAAGTTTCTGTTTATGCTTCTCAGCCTGGTGCTGCTCGGCCCATTAGGCATCGATCTTTACCTGCCGACCATTCCCGCCATTGCCGTCGGCCTGGGCAGCAGCGAAGCGCTGATCCAATCCACCATTTCACTGTTTATTCTGGTGCTTGGCCTCGGCCAGGTCATCGCCGGGCCGCTGGTGGATAACTATGGCCGCAAGCCGGTGGCGCTGGCCGGCATTATCCTCTACATGATCGGCGCCGCGATGGCGGCGCTGGCCACCAGCCCGACGATTTTCATCGCTTCGCGTCTGCTGCAAGGGGTGGCGGTTTGCTGCACCGCCGTCGTCGCCTTCAGCGGCGTGCGCGATCGCCTGAATGGCGACGATGCCGCCCGCGCTTTCGGCTTTCTCAACGGCACGCTGAACATCATCCCGGCGCTGGCGCCGCTGCTCGGCGGCCTGCTCGCCGAAGCCTTCGGCTGGCGCGCCCCCTTCTGGTTCCTGGTCGGCTACGCGCTGCTGGTGTTGGTGCTGATCGCGCTGCGCCTGCCGGAAACTCGCCCTGCCGACACCGTGCCGGTCAAAGGGCTGCCGGTGCGCCAATACGCGCGCATCCTCAGCGATCGCCGTTTCCTCTCCTTTGCGGTGGTGAACTCCGGGGCGATGGGCATGGCGCTGACCTACGTTTCTCTGGCGCCGAACGTGCTGATGGGCACCGCCGGCCTGACCCCGCTGCAATTCTCGCTGGTGTTCGGCGCCAACGGTTTCTGGATCATGCTGGTCAGCTTCTTCGCCAACCGCATCATCCACAAGGTCGGCCGCCCGGTTTGTCTGGCGACCGGCGGCATGTTGATGGGGCTGGGCTGTCTGGGCCTGCTGCTGGGCGTCATGCTACTGCCCGCGACGGCGCAAGCGCACTGGCTGGCGTATATGTTGCCGGTCGCCAGCGCCTGCGCCGGGTTGGCGTTCGTGATGGGCCCGGCCACCAGCTACGCGCTGGAGCCGTATTCCAATGAGGCCGGCGTCGCGTCCGCGCTGGTCGGTTTCGTGCAGATGGCGGGCGGTGCCGCGCTGGGTCTGGTGGCGATGGCGTTGCCGCTGCAACCGAAGCTGTCGCTGGCGCTGGTGATGCTGGCGGGCTGCCTGCTGGCGCTGCACGCGCGGCGGCTCAGCAAGCAGATTAAAGGGCAGATCAGAAAAGTCGCCTGAGCCGCGGCTCAGGCTTCAATGGCGACCGGCACCCGCGCCGCTAACGCCGACAGCAGCTCATAGCCCAACGTTCCTGCCGCCGTGGCCACCTCGTCCACCGGCAGGCGTTTCCCCCACAGCTCCACTTCGGCGCCCAGCTCGACTTGCGGACAGGGCGTCAGATCCACCGCCAGCATATCCATCGATACCGTTCCCAGGGTGCGCGTCAGCACGCCGTCAACCCATACCGGCGTGCCGGTCGGCGCATGACGCGGATAGCCGTCGGCGTAACCGCAGGCCACCACGCCAATACGTTGCGCGCCGGCGGCGCTGTAACGGCCGCCGTAACCCACGCGATCGCCAGACTTCAGCTGCTGAATGCCGATGATCTCGCTGCTCAGCGTCATCGCCGGCTGCAACCCCGTCGCCGCAACGTCATTCCAGCACCCGCTCGGCGAAGCGCCATACAGAATGATCCCAGGGCGTACCCAACTGCCGTGGGCAGAAGAATGCCACAGCGTGGCGGCCGAGTTGGCCAGGCAGCGCGGCAGCGGGATATCGGCAGCGGCCGCCTCGATGGTAGCCATCTGCTGGGTCACGCCTTCCGGGCCGTCGGCGGTGGCGAAATGGCTCATCAGCGTAAGCTCGCCGATGTTGGCAACCACCTGCGCCCTGCGCCACACCTCGTGCAGCCGCTCGGGTGCGAACCCCAGCCGATTCATGCCGCTGTTCACTTTCAGATAGACATTGAGCGGTGCGCTCAGCGTGGCATCGGCGATCGCCGCCAGCTGCCAGTCGCTGTGCACCGCCGTCGTCAGGCGATAACGATCGAGCAACGCCAAATCCTGCGGCTGGAAGAAACCTTCCAGCAGAAGAATCGGCCCTTGCCAACCCGACTCACGCAGCAGCACCGCTTCGGCCAGATCCAGCATGGCGAAGCCGTCGGTTTGCGCCATGCTGCGCCAAACGTGTTTGATGCCGTGGCCATAGGCGTTGGCCTTGACCACCGCCCAGACTTTGGCGCCGGGGGCGAAACGGCGCACCACCTGCAGGTTATTTTCAATTGCGCCAAGATGCATCGTGGCGGTTATCGGACGGGGCATCGCTTCTCCTTGGGGCAGCGTACAGCGGCCACGCGCGCCTGCGCGTGGCCGGGAAAGTCTATGACAGCGTCGACGATTAACGCGCGGGATGCACGTCGTTCAGCGGAACCGCGTGTTGCTGGCGAAAACCGGCGCTGTAACGCGCCACCGCCAGATCATCGGAAGGGATCGCCGGCGTAATGCCGGACATCAGATCGGACAACAACTGCCCGGAACCGCAGGCCATCGTCCAGCCCAACGTGCCATGCCCGGTATTGAGATACAGATTCTTCAGCGAAGTGCGGCCGACAATGGGCGTACCGTCCGGCGTCATCGGCCGCAGGCCGGTCCAGAACGTCGCGTCTTCCACTCTGCCGCCGTTCGGGTAGAGATCGCGCACCACCATCTCCAGCGTTTCGCGCCGTTTTTGCTCCAGCTGCGTATTGAAACCGACGATCTCCGCCATGCCGCCGACGCGGATGCGCTGATCGAAACGGGTGATGGCGATTTTGTACGTCTCGTCCAACACCGTGGAGAACGGCGCCGCCGCTTCATCGGTGATCGGAATGGTCAGCGAATAGCCCTTCAGCGGATAAACCGGGATAGAAACCAGGCCGCGCAGCAGCGCCGTGGAATACGAACCGAACGCCACCACGTAGCTGTCGGCTTTAAACACGTCCTCGCCGCACTGCACGCCGGCGATCTTGTCGCCCTCAACCAGCAGGCGGTCAACGCTGCGGTTGAACAGGAAGGTTACGCCCGCCTGCTGCACCATTTTCGCCAGCTGCTGCGTAAACAGCTGGCAATCGCCGGTTTCGTCGTTCGGCAGCTGCAGGCCGCCGGTCAGCTTGTGCGCCACCTGCGCCAGCGCTGGCTCGACGCTGCCGAGTTGGCCGGCTTCCAGCAATCTGTAAGGCACACCGGCATCTTCCAATACCGCAATGTCTTTCGCTGCGTTTTCGAACTGTTGTTGGGTGCGGAACAGCTGCAGCGTGCCGCCCTGGCGACCTTCGTACTGGATGCCGGTCTCCTGACGCAGCGCCTTGATACAGTCGCGGCTGTATTCCGCCAGGCGCACCATGCGGCCTTTGTTGGTCATGTAGTGTTCGGTGTTGCAGTTTTTCAGCATCTGCCACATCCAGTTCAACTGGAAGCTGCTGCCGTCGAGGCGGATCGCCAACGGCGCATGGCGCTGGAACATCCACTTGATGGCCTTCAACGGCACGCCCGGTGCCGCCCAGGGTGCGGCATAACCCGGTGAAATCTGCCCGGCGTTCGCCGCGCTGGTTTCCAGTGCCGGGCCAGGCTGACGATCGATCACCGTCACCTCATGCCCTGCCTTCGCCAAATACCAGGCACTGGCTACGCCCACCACTCCACTACCTAAAATTACCACTCGCATCGCTGACTCCAGCCCAAGGCTTCACAAAGCATAATCTTCTGCTCACAGGAAATTAACTCAGTGAAAAAATCCGTCCAACAACTTCGTCATCAAACGTGACAATATTCACAATTAATTTATCGTCGATGAGCCGAGCATTTGCAATAGCCGCTCGTAAATAGCGATAAGATGCGGTTTAGAAGGGATTATAGCGTCAGACCGCCGCTGAATCGATAGCAACGCTATCAATGACAGCAGTCAAAAAAGGCGTAATAAGCAACATTGATTTAACAGAATATAAAAACATCAGCCAACATATAAACAGAATAAAAAACCAATAAAATAAAAAATACCAACATAACAGACAAAATGAATCCCCTCTCCCCGCAGCAGAAAAAACGCGTAAAATTTCGGCAAAAAATTAACCTTGTTTTCACTACTGGATTAAAACAGCCGAGCCCTTAGCCCCGCCCGTTTAGGTTGAACGCGGCAGCACGATATGAACGTTGAAGCCAGAAGCAGATCCTAAAGTTCACATTGTCGCTTTTCTGGAGAACCCCTTATGTTCATCGCCATCTACCGGTTCTCAGTCAAAACCGGGCACGAACACGCCTTTCGCCTTGCCTGGCTTGAGTTGACCCAAGGGATCTATCTGCAGCGCGGCAGCCTCGGCTCGCGCCTGCATCGAGATATGAGCGGGAAGTTTATCGGCTATGCGCAATGGCCAAGCCGAGCCGCATGGGAAAACTCCGGTGATATTCAGTTGGATGAACGCTACCGGCAAGCCCGGGAGCGAATGCGGGCGACCCTGTTGGCGGATGAAACATTATTTGAAATGGCAGTGACGGACGATTACCTGCAAATCAGACCGTTTGACTGAGCACAAGCCCACATAAGCGGGCTTGTGGTGACGGGAGCGAGCGGCATCAATGATGCAGCATCTCGTCCACGACTTCTTTGGTCTGCAGTTGGAATGGGTAGTAAGTCGGCCAGTTGTCCATTTCTTTCAGCAACGCTTCCTGCGACGTGTTGCCCATAAAGATATGGAAATGTGCCGATTTGCGCGGGCCGATAATATGATCGCTGAACTGCACGAATTTCGGCGCCAGGCTGCCGGCATCCTGGCATTCGAACAGATAACGCACGCCCTTTTTACCGGAAACATAGGTCAAGATCTTGTGCCCGGCGTACTTATACTGACAGGCGCTGGATTGGTCGCCGCGATGAAACTCCATGACGCCGTTTTCAATGCCGATGGTATCCACATCGGTAGCATACCCTTTGCGGTAATACGCTTTTACTTCCGCGAAGGTCTTGCTCTTATCCTTTGCCGCTTTCTTCTTGAACACCGGGTCAAGATCCCCATTGAGTAGATAAGGATACACGGATTGCCAGACGCCCTCCCAATCCGCCAAGTTGCGATCTTTGACGTCCTTATCGTCGAACACGCCCGCCTCCGCTTTTTTTTCCACCTCCGTCAGCGGCTTGCCATGTGAATGATGCCCGTGGGCAAACGCCTGCCCGCTGATAAACAGTGCGGCCAGCGCCACCGCCAGTTTGCCAAAATGCCTCGCCAAAATGCGCTCCTTGTCCGTTATTGAGAAAAAACTAAAAGTTACAATATAACATAACATTTTTCAATCCCTGTCGCGCAGCAGGCAGTGTGTTGCGCGCCCTTGTCACAGGGCTATACTCGGAGAGGGAGCCAGGTGCTGAGGCGCTTTCTGCCGGGACGGGCGTCAAATTGACCGCCGCTCGCTCCCGTGCGTACCGGCATTTTTATTTCACTGATTTGCAATGGTTAATTATGACTTGAACTATGCTTGATACAGGGTCTGCCGTTTGAGCAAGACCCGTGAATAATGAGGGTGCGCTGATGACTACTTCAACACATGAAAAGGTCAAGGATGACAAACGTCTGAGCGATGGACCGGACTGGACGTTCGAACTGCTGCAGGTGTATTTGGAGCAGATTGACCGCGTCGCCAAGCATTACCGGCTCGACACCTACCCCCATCAGATCGAGGTGATCACCTCCGAGCAGATGATGGACGCCTATTCAAGCGTCGGCATGCCGATCAACTATACCCATTGGTCCTTCGGCAAGAAATTCATCGAAACCGAACAGCGCTACAAACAGGGCCAGCAAGGGCTGGCGTATGAAATCGTCATCAACTCCAATCCCTGCATCGCCTACCTGATGGAGGAGAACACCATCACCATGCAGGCGCTGGTGATGGCGCACGCCTGCTATGGCCACAACTCGTTCTTCAAGAATAACTATCTGTTCCGCAGTTGGACCGACGCCAGCTCCATCGTCGATTATCTGCTGTTCGCCCGCCACTACATCAGCCAGTGCGAAGAACGCTACGGCGTCGATGAAGTGGAGCGGCTGCTGGACTCCTGCCACGCCCTGATGAACTACGGGGTCGACAGGTACAAACGCCCGCAGAAAATCTCACTGGTGGAAGAGAAAGCGCGCCAGAAAAGCCGCGAAGAGTATCTGCAAAGCCAGGTGAACACGCTGTGGAAGACCCTGCCACGCGTCGAACGTGAAGAGTCGCCGGAGCAGGCGCGCCGCTATCCGAGCGAGCCGCAGGAAAACATCCTCTATTTTATCGAGAAAAATGCGCCGCTGCTGGAACCCTGGCAGCGTGAGGTGCTGCGCATCGTGCGCAAAGTCAGCCAGTATTTTTATCCGCAAAAACAGACTCAGGTGATGAACGAGGGCTGGGCCACTTTCTGGCACTACACCATCCTCAACCATTTGTACGACGAGGGCCGTGTGACCGAGCGGTTTATGCTGGAGTTTTTGCACAGCCACACCAACGTGGTGTATCAGCCGCCGTACAACAGCCCGTACTATAACGGCATCAACCCTTATGCGCTGGGCTTCGCCATGTTCCAGGACATCAAGCGAATCTGCCAGTCGCCAACCGAAGAAGACCGCTACTGGTTCCCGGACATCGCCGGCAAAGACTGGCTGGACACCTTGCACTTCGCCATGCGCGACTTCAAGGACGAGAGCTTTATCAGCCAGTTTCTGTCGCCCAAAGTGATGCGCGATTTCCGGTTGTTCACCGTGCTGGACGACGATCGCAACAACTATCTGGAAATTGCCGCGATCCACAACGAGGCCGGTTACCGGGCGATCCGCCAGGAGCTGTCGGCACAATACAACCTGAGCAATCACGAGCCGAACATTCAGATCTGGAACGTGGATCTGCGCGGCGACCGCTCGCTGACGCTGCGCTACATCCCACAGGAACGCGCGCCGCTGGATAAGAGCCGCCGCGACGTGTTGAAGCACCTGCATCGCCTGTGGGGCTTCGACGTGATCCTCGAACAGCAAAACGAAGACGGCAGCGTGGAGTTGCTCGATCGCTGCCCGCCGCGGCCGACGCCGCTGTAACCGCCACAACGACAAAGGGCGCCGCATGGCGCCCTTCGTTATTTCATCGACACGCGATTAGCGACGCGCTTCGGTCAGATCGCTCGGCATGGTGCCCTGCATGCTCTGCCAAATCGCCCCGCTGTCTTTACCGTAGTTGCGCACGGTATCCATCACCTGGTCGTACAGCTTCTCATGGCACAGCGTGGACAGCTTGCTGTAGAAGGCCAACGCCAGCTTGCGCGCTTCCGGGTTGGAGAAGTAGTAACGGCCCACGCGGGTATACAGCCCTTTCAGGCCGTTGAAAATCAGGCCGTAGATCGGGTTGCCGGAAGCGAACGCCAAGCCGCGGAAGATCTCGTAATCGAGCAGATTGAAAGCGTCCGCCTGATCTTCCACCTCGGCGGCTTTCGCCAGCACTTCCTGCGCCTGCTCAGGATGATTGCGCACCGCGGCGCGAATAAAGATCGACGCGATATTGGTGCGCACGGACAGCAGGTTATCGATCAGTTGCGGGACGCTTTTGTGATCGAGACGGGCTACGGTCTCAAGGATATTGAGGCCGGACGTTTCCCAGAAATTGTTCACTTTGGTCGGTTTGCCATGCTGAATGGTCAACCAGCCATCGCGGGCCAGACGTTGCAACACTTCACGTAACGTGGTGCGCGTGACGCCAATCAACTCCGAAAGCTCACGCTCCGCGGGCAAAATAGAGCCAGGGGGGAAGCGATTATTCCAAATACTCTCAATAATGTACTCTTCCGCGAAACCGGCAGGACTCTGCGCCTTTATGACCATGTGTTTGACGTTCCGTTGCGACGATAAAATCAGTAAAAGTAATCAGCTCATCATACCAGATCGCGCTGACATGACATAGCGTGAGCGAAAAACAATAAACGAAAGTGTGCATAACGTGGCAAAAAACGAGCAAAAATACCGGCCGGCGGAAATTTGCCGCCGTAAAACAAGCTCCGGTTGCGCCCGCCCCCGCCGCATTGTTAGGGTACGTGCTACGACTGATTTAAGGATGCATAAAGGACAATGGAAACAACCTTGCGCAGCGCTCTGCTCAAAAATTTTCTGGGGCAATCTCCCGACTGGTACAAACTGACCATTCTCATTTTTCTGGCGATCAATCCCCTGGTGTTCTTTTTCGCCAGCCCGTTTATCGCGGGCTGGCTGCTGGTGGTCGAGTTCATCTTTACCCTGGCGATGGCGCTGAAATGCTATCCGCTGCTGCCGGGCGGCCTACTGGCGCTGGAGGCGGTGGCCATCGGCATGACCAGCCCGGCGCAGGTTTCGCAGGAAATCGAACATAACCTGGAAGTGCTGCTGCTGCTGATCTTTATGGTGGCCGGCATCTACTTTATGAAGCAGCTGCTGCTGTTCGTGTTCACCAAGCTGCTGCTCAACATCCGTTCGAAAACGCTGCTGTCGCTGGCGTTCTGCCTGGCCGCCGCCTTACTTTCCGCCTTCCTCGACGCGCTGACGGTCGTGGCGGTAGTGATCAGCGTGGCCACCGGCTTTTATTCCATCTATCACAACGTGACCTCGAATCGCCCCGATGGCGACATCGGCGATGACAGCGATTTCGCCGGTGAAGAGCGTAAACAGACGCTGGAGCAATTCCGCGCCTTTCTGCGCAGCCTGCTGATGCACGCCGGCGTCGGCACCGCGCTCGGCGGGGTCATGACCATGGTGGGCGAGCCGCAGAATCTGATCATCGCCAAAAACGCGGGCTGGGGCTTTATCGATTTCTTCCTGCGTATGGCGCCGGTCACGCTGCCTGTGTTGGTGTGCGGCCTGCTGGTTTGTTGGCTGGTAGAACGTTTTCGCCTGTTTGGCTATGGCGCGCAGTTGCCGGAGGCGGTGCGCGACGTGCTGAAAGAGTATGACCGCAAGGCCACCGCGGGCCGCAGCAAGCAAGAACGGCTCAAACTGGTGATGCAGGCGCTGATCGGCGTTTGGCTGGTGCTGGCGCTGGCCTTCCACCTGGCGGAAGTGGGGCTGATCGGCCTGTCGGTGATCGTGCTCGCCACCTCCCTGTGCGGCGTGAACGATGAGCACGCCATCGGCAAAGCGTTCCAGGAAGCGCTGCCGTTCACCGCTCTGCTGACGGTGTTTTTCACCGTGGTCGCGGTGATCATCGAACAGCACCTGTTCAGCCCGGTGATCCAGTTCGTGCTGCGCGCCGAGCCCGCCTCTCAGCTTTCGCTGTTCTACCTGTTCAACGGCCTGCTGTCGTCGGTTTCCGACAACGTGTTCGTCGGCACGGTTTACATCAACGAGGCGCGCACCGCGCTGGAAACCGGCGCTATCGGGCTGAAGCAGTTCGAGCTGCTGGCGGTCGCCATCAATACCGGCACCAACCTACCATCGGTTGCCACCCCTAACGGGCAGGCGGCGTTTCTGTTCCTGCTGACGTCGGCACTGGCGCCGCTGGTACGTCTGTCGTATGGCCGCATGGTGTGGATGGCCCTGCCTTATACGGTGGTGCTGACGATAGTTGGCCTGCTGTGCGTCCAGTTCACCCTGGAGCCGGCGACCGAGCTGTTGACCCAGTGGCATTGGCTGACGCTGCCGCCCGTCGACTCCGTCGGCCACTGAGACGGTGCCGGCAGGGTGAACCGACTATTTTTACGCTGAATCCAGCCCAGGAGGCTGGCAGCGAGGAGGAATTGGTTTACACTGCCGGTTCAATTGCTTACTGCATGGAAGAATCTAGATATGTTGCAATTCTTTAACCGCTGTTCACAAGGACGCGGCGCCTGGCTGCTAATGGCCCTGACAGCGTTGGTGTTGGAACTGGTCGCGCTCTATTTTCAGCACGTTATGCTGCTGCAGCCGTGCGTGATGTGCATTTACGAGCGTTGTGCGCTGTTCGGCATTCTCGGCGCCTCGCTGGTGGGCGCCATCGCGCCGAAAACCCCGCTGCGCTACGCGGCGATCTTGCTGTGGATCTACAGCGCTTGGGAAGGCGTCCAGCTGGCGTGGAAGCACACCATGATCCAGTTGCACCCTTCGCCGTTCAATACCTGCGACTTCTTCGTGAGCTTCCCTTCGTGGCTGCCGCTAGACAAATGGCTGCCGGCGGTGTTCCACGCTTCCGGCGACTGCTCCGTGCGCCAATGGCAATTCCTGACGCTGGAAATGCCGCAGTGGCTGGTCGGCATCTTCGGCGCCTATCTGCTGGTGGCGCTGATTGTGCTGATCGCACAATTTGTTCGCCCACGTCGCCGCGATCTGTTCGGCCGCTGATCGGCTGACAAACAACAACGGCGCCGAAAGGCGCCGTTTTTTTAGGTATTGCTGTCACATTCCGAGATAAAACCCTCTCAGGTATGTGTAAGGAAGTAAACGAGCACGATCAGCGCTCCAGCCACGGCAAACAGACGGACCATTTTCATTGTTATACTCTCGAACTTGCGGGAGAGCGGCCAAATTACCCAACTTATCGTTTGAAAAGAAGCATCCTGGCGCGGTTAAGCGCGTAATTTACATAACATTAAACTTCTGCGACGCCGGCGGGTAAAAACAGGCTGCGCCAGCGCGGCCCTCCCTACCTACAGGCATCAATAAATTACCGTTACTTATGAACGACTGCACCTTTGTCACATTCAGAGCACAATATTTTGGTGAAGTTTACCCATAAAATCCTTATAGTATCGGCAAAGTGAGTACTACCGATTTCCCTGGTGTTGTTGTGTGTCTTGCCCCTCATCTTTGCAGGGGCTTTTTTCCCCCTACCTCTTATTACGCAAGCCCCTATCATCCTTGAATCAAATGTTGAAATTTGCCTCTGTCCGGCCTCGAGCGTCAACGCCATTCGCACGCCAATGATTAAATAATGCAAGAGGGCGGCATGTCTGAACACGCCGCCCTCTTGCATGAAGCCCCATTTTGCCCTGCAGGCGCCCGCCTTTATCTGGCCCAGTCCGGCTTGTTGAGGATATGGTCCTGCCAGTCCACCACTTCGCTCTCGCGCACCGCGATATGCCGCACCGTGATGCGCTCGCCGTGCATCGCCGCCTTGGAGCCGCTCAGCAGCGGATGCCAGGGGAACAGCGGCTTGCCTTCGCCGATCAGGCGATAGGCGCAGGTCGGCGGCAACCAATCGAAGGTGGTGAGGTTCTCGCGCGTCAGTTTGATGCAGTCTTCTTCCAGCTCGAAGCGCCGCTCGTAGTGGCGGCATTGGCAGGATTTGATGTTGAGCTGGTTGCAGGCTACGTTGGTAAAATAAATCTCGTCGGTATCTTCGTCGATCAGCTTATTCAAACAGCATTGCCCGCACCCGTCGCACAGCGATTCCCACTCTTGTTCTGACATTTCCGCCAGCGTTTTCTGTTGCCAAAAAGCGAGTTGTGACATGTTAGCGTCCGGTTTCGGTAAATGGATAAGTCACCTGCGCACAGGTTCGAGGGGGGACTATATAGACATTTTAGCCGCAAGATGCAAGCTTTGCCGCCGACGGCGCCGGCGGCGAGAGATCAGATCACGCGGGTACTGAGCATTTTGCCGTTCAGGCTGATTTTCAGCATGTCGCCGGAGGCCATCGGGCCCACGCCCTGCGGCGTGCCGGTCAGGATAATGTCGCCGGCGCGCAGCGTGAAGAAACGGCTCATGTAACTGATAAGCGGCAGGATCGGCGTGATCATGTCACGCGTATTGCCCTGCTGGCGCAGTTGATCGTTGACGGTCAACGACAGCTCGGCGTTTTGCGGATCGCCAAATTCCGCCACCGGGATAAACCCCGACATCGGGCAGGAACCATCGAAAGCCTTGGCCTTTTCCCACGGCTGACCGGCCTTTTTAAAACCCGTCTGCAGATCGCGCAGCGTCAGATCGAGCGCCACGCCGTAGCCGGCGATCGCCCGCGCAACGCGGTCTTCGTTGGCCTGTTTCAACGGCGTGCCGATCAATACCGCCAGCTCCACCTCATGGTGCACCGCACCGAACTCTTTGGGGATAGCCACCGGCTGGCGAATATCGCACAGCGCCGTTTCCGGTTTGATGAACACCACCGGCTCGACGGAAACCGCACTGCCCATTTCCTTGATGTGATCGGCGTAGTTGCTGCCGACACAAACCACCTTGTTCACCGGAAAATCGAGCAGCGAACCCTGCCAGTCTCTATGTTGATACATACCGCTTCTCCCAAACTGTGGAGGCTTGGCGCGCCAAGCCGATTATTGGTGTGCCGGATCAATGCCCGATCGCGTCCGCCATCATACCCACGGCGATGGCGAAATAGTAAGAGCGATTCCAGTGCATGAGGGTGCGGAAATTATCATAGACCAGGAACGTCCGCCCCTGGAGATCATCCGGCGCGATGATCCAACCGCGCTGGACGGCATGCGGCAATGCACTGCCATCCGCACGACGCACCCCGCGCTGTTGCCAGGCGTTGACGCTGCGCGCCTGCGCGTCTTTCAACCCCAGCTCGGATCGCTTGAAACCGGCGGGCAGTTTAACCTCGCGCCCCCAGCCGATACCGGGCTGCCAGCCCTCTTTGGACAAATAACTGGCCGTAGACGCAAAGACGTCATCAATGTTATTCCAGATATCGATGCGCCCGTCACCGTCGCCGTCCGCCGCGTAGCGCAAGAAAGAGCTCGGCATAAACTGGCATTGCCCCATCGCGCCGGCCCAGGAGCCTTTCAGCGGCGTATCGCCGACGTGCCCCTGCTCGACTATCTGCAACGCCGCCATCAGCTCCTGGCTGAAAAAGGCCTCGCGGCGCCCTTCAAACGCCAGCGTCGCCAGCGCGGACACCACGTCTTCCCGCCCCTGAATCTTGCCGTAGGCGCTCTCCATGCCCCACAGCGCAATGATATAGCGCCCCGGCACCCGGTAGCGCTCGCTGGCGCGCGCCCATTGCGCCTGGTGCTGCCGATACAGTTCGCGCCCTTGACGCATCTTAACGGGCGACATCACCCGCCGCAGGTAGTCGTCCAGGGTGACCTTGTGCTCCGGCTGATTGCGATCGGCCTTGATCACCCGATCGACGAAATGGATTTGCGCAAAAGCGCGGTCAAGGGTGCCCTGGCTGATGCCCTGCTCCCGCGCCCGGCGCTTGAGCTGCTCGACATACGCCGGGAACTGCGCCGGATCGCGGCCGCTCGCCGCCAGCGTCGTCTCCTGAGCCGCCTGCGGCGCGCCGGGCATCAGCACACCGCCCAGCGCCAGCCAGGCGGCCAATACGGTTCTTCTCGCCGAACGTGTCATCGCGCCTCCCTTGGCCGTGGCGACTGTCTCAGGCCTTGTCGCCCGCCAGATGCTGATTGAGCAGGTTTTCAACCGGCGGCGGGAACTGCAGGTAATAGCCTTCGTCTTTCAACGCCTGCTTCACCTTTTCGATATCCGCCGAGGCCAATTTCTTGCGCTCATCGAGCGAAAGCATCATGGCGAATTGCGGCACGCCGAAACTTTTCATCAGATCCTCTGGCACACGAGAGAAATCGTCTTTTTTTTCGACATAAAGATAAGTTTGATCGCGTTTCGGGCTTCTATAGATCACACAAAGCATTTTTTTAACTCTATTTAATTGAGGGAGCGTCTTGCCTGGATATAACTCTGACTATAACATGCTTATAGTACATCGGAATATCGCACCCCGAGTGGTATTCCGGGGATTTAAAGTTGCTGAGACTGAGTCAGGATAGATGTCACAATCGCCAATTGAGCTAAAAGGCAGCAGTTTTACCCTATCGGTTGTTCATTTGCATAATTCGCAGCCCGAGGTAATACGTCAGGCGTTACAGGAAAAAGTTGAGCAAGCGCCCGCTTTTCTGAAAAACGCCCCTGTTGTTATCAACGTCGCAACGCTGGAAGGCGATGCGAACTGGAAAGAACTTCAACAGGCTGTCGCGGCAGCAGGTCTGCGCGTTGTGGGTATCAGCGGTTGCAGAGATGAGCGTCAAAAGCGCGCGATAGCCCGCGCCGGGCTGCCGCTGCTGAGCGAAGGCAAAGGCCAGAAAATGGCGGCGCCGGAGCCTGCACCTGCGCCCGTGGTGGCGGATAACGCCCCCGCCAAAACGCGCATCATCAGCACGCCTGTCCGTTCCGGCCAACAGATTTACGCCCGCAACTGCGATCTTATCGTGACCAGCAGCGTCAGCGCCGGCGCCGAACTGATTGCCGACGGCAACATTCATGTTTACGGCATGATGCGCGGTCGCGCACTGGCAGGCGCGTCAGGCGACACGCAATGTCAGATTTTTTGCACCCACCTGGCGGCTGAGCTAGTCTCTATCGCAGGGCAGTACTGGTTGAGCGACCAAATCCCGTCCGATTACGTCGGGCAGGCCGTACGACTCAGCCTGTTGGATAACGCTTTAACCATACAACCTTTAAATTAAGCCCTTTTGACAAGGAATCCATTTCATGGCACGCATTATTGTTGTTACATCGGGTAAAGGGGGCGTTGGCAAGACCACTTCGAGCGCGGCCATCGCTACCGGCCTGGCCCAGAAAGGCAAGAAAACCGTCGTGATCGATTTCGATATCGGCCTGCGTAATCTTGACCTGATCATGGGCTGCGAACGTCGGGTAGTGTATGATTTCGTGAACGTGATTCAGGGCGATGCCACGCTGAATCAGGCGTTGATCAAAGACAAACGCACTGAAAACCTCTATATCCTGCCTGCTTCGCAGACGCGCGACAAAGACGCGTTGACCCGCGAAGGCGTTGAAAAAATTCTCAACGATCTCGGCGAGATGGATTTTGACTTCGTGGTGTGCGATTCACCGGCCGGTATCGAAACCGGTGCGCTGATGGCGCTGTATTTCGCCGACGAAGCTATCATCACCACCAACCCGGAAGTGTCTTCGGTACGCGACTCCGACCGTATCCTGGGCATCCTCTCCTCCAAGTCACGCCGCGCCGAGAAAGGCGAGTCGCCCATCAAGGAACACCTGCTGCTGACCCGTTACAACCCGGGCCGCGTCAGCCGTGGCGACATGCTGAGCATGGAAGACGTGCTGGAAATCCTGCGCATTCCACTGGTGGGTGTGATCCCGGAAGACCAGTCCGTGCTGCGCGCTTCCAACCAGGGTGAGCCTGTCATTCTGGATGCCGAGTCAGACGCCGGTAAGGCGTACGACGATACCGTTTGCCGCTTGTTGGGGGAAGAACGCCCATTCCGCTTCATTGAAGAAGAGAAGAAGGGTTTCCTGAAACGCCTTTTTGGGGGATAAACCATGGCCTTATTAGACTTCTTTCTGTCCCGCAAAAAACAGACAGCCAATATAGCCAAGGAACGGCTGCAGATTATCGTCGCAGAGCGTCGTCGCGGGGACAGCGAGCCCCCGTATCTGCCTGATCTGAAACGCGATATTCTGGCGGTTATTTGCAAATACATTCAGATCGATCCTGAAATGCTGCACGTGCAATTCGAGCAGAAAGGGGACGATATTTCGGTACTTGAACTTAACGTGACATTACCGGAATCGGAAGAAGCAGCTAAATGATTGCGACGCATTAATTACCCCCTGTATATTTTATGCAGGGGGTAACTGTATGTGCATCCAGTTATTAAGCTTTATCGGCAGTAAAAAAGTGATTTTTCCCTTTGGGACTATTCCCAATTAACTTTGCCGCCGCCTCGTTTAAAGTAAATTCTGGCCAGATTTACCTTCAACGCATTATTTCCTGCCTATATTCACCCGAGCAGAGTTTCCCTACCCTGCCCTGGTGATAATCAGCGATTAATAATCTTTCAGGATGTCCTGCAGCGGTGCCATTAATAGATCGCCGCGCCAGCCGCTGATTAATTCAGGACGACTTTCGCCGTCTTTCAGTTGCCAATGCCAGTTCAGCAATTGGTTAATTTGGCGACGGGATGCCAGCAGCTCGCTGCTCAACCCGCTTTGCTCGCTGACGGTAGCGATCGCCGCCTTGATGTCTTTGAACACCTTCTTGTAGCCCGGCTGATCGATCAGGTTAGCCAACGGCGCCGGCAGCTCGGATTCGTCCAGCGCTTCGGCCTCCGCCACCAGCGCCAGCAGCGTTTTACCGTGATAACGGATCTCCGGCCCGCTCAGGCCCAGCGAATCCAGTTCTCCCAGCGAAGACGGCATATAGCGCGCCACCTGCCACAGGTTTTCCTCACGCACCACGAAGTTTACCGCCAGATCGCGCTCGCGCGCCTGGCGCAGCCGCCATTCCGCCAACTTCTGCAAACAACCGAGCTGACGCGGGCGCAGCTGCCAGGCATTGCTGATTTCGCGATAGGCCAATTCCGGCGCCAGCGCCTCGCTGCGGCGCTGGCACAGCAGCAGGCACTCATTGTTGGCCGCCGCGGTCCAACCGGCCTCTTCGGTCTCCTGCACCAGCTGTTTGGCCATCGGCAGCAGATAGAACACGTCGGCGGCTGCGTACACGCACTGCCTTTCGGTCAGCGGGCGCGCCAGCCAGTCGGTGCGCGACTCGCTCTTGTCCAGCTCAACTTTCATATACTCCGCCACCAGCGTCGCGAAACCGCAGGAGAGCGGCCGGCCGGTAAACGCCGCCAGGATCTGGGTATCGACCATCGGCGTCGGCAGCGTTTTAAAGGCGTTGAGAAACACTTCAAGATCTTCACTGCCGGCATGCAGGAACTTCACCACGGCGGTATCGGCCAGCAGGTCGACAAACGGCTGCCATTGCTTGATCGGCAGAGGATCGATAAGGGAGAGTTGTTCACCGTCGTAGAGCTGGATCAGGCCCAGCTGCGGATAGTAGGTGCGCGTTCTGACAAACTCGGTGTCCAGCGCAATCTGGGCATGCTTTCTCGCCTGCTCGCAGACCTGCTGCAATCCGGCATCGGTAGTGATCAACTGATAATTCAAAACATCATTCTCTTGTAGGATTCAAACACAACAACGCCGGCATTCACCGGCGTTGTCGATAGTCAGGC
The DNA here is from genome assembly GCF_052169115.1 of Serratia sp. CY33525. Taxonomy (NCBI): domain Bacteria; kingdom Pseudomonadati; phylum Pseudomonadota; class Gammaproteobacteria; order Enterobacterales; family Yersiniaceae; genus Serratia; species Serratia sp. CY33525. The sequence continues at coordinate 147,004 of NZ_JBJNLK010000001.1, forward strand.
GCAAGAGCGAAACCTAGGCGGCATCGGCCGGTTTCGGCGTTTTTAGCTCATCGCGCAGTTCTCGCCGCAAAATCTTGCCGACGTTCGACTTCGGCAATTCATCGCGGAACTCAACAATTTTAGGCACTTTATACCCGGTCAGGTGCCGACGGCAATGGGTCAACAGCTCTTCCTTGGTCAGCGAGGCGTCTTTCTTCACCACGCAGATCTTCACCGTCTCGCCGGAGACCTCGCTGGGCACCCCGATCGCCGCACATTCCAGCACCTTCGGATGCTGGCTGACCACGTCCTCGATCTCGTTCGGGTAAACGTTGAAACCAGAGACCAGGATCATGTCTTTCTTACGGTCGACGATGCGCACAAACCCCTGCTCGTCCACGGTCACCACATCACCGGTCGCCAACCAGCCATCTTTCAGCACTTCGTCGGTAGCTTCCGGGCGTTGCCAATAGCCTAACATAACTTGCGGGCCTTTGACCCACAGTTCGCCCGGTTCTCCCGGCGGCACATCCTGGCCATTGTCGTCCAACAGCCGAATATCCGTCGACGGCACCGGCAAACCGATGCTGCCGCTGTAGTGTTTCAGATCGTAAGGGTTGCCGGCCACCAGCGGCGCGCACTCCGTCAGGCCATAGCCTTCCAGCAGGTGTTTGCCGGTGGTTTTCTCCCACTTCTCGGCCACCGCTTTTTGCACCGACATGCCGCCGCCGACCGAGAAACGCAGCGTGGAGAAGTCGAGTTTGTGGAACTCTTCGTTGTTCAGCAACGCGTTGAACAAGGTATTCACCCCGCTCATGGCGGTGAATGGGTATTTGCCCAGCTCCTTCACCAGCCCCGGAATATCGCGCGGGTTGGTGATCAGCAAATTGCGCCCGCCCAGATCGATAAACAGCAGGCAGTTCACCGTCAGCGCGAAAATGTGGTACAGCGGCAACGCCGTCACCACCAGTTCCTGCCCTTCACGGAACAGCGGCGAGTAGGCGGCTTTGGCCTGTTCGAGGTTGGCCTGCATGTTGCGGTGCGTCAGCATCGCGCCTTTCGCTACGCCGGTGGTGCCGCCGGTGTATTGCAGGAAGGCCAAATCGGTATTAATGATGTCCGGCTTTACATATTGCAGACGGCGTCCGCGCTGCAGCGCGCTGCGGAATGAAATGGCGTCCGGCAGATTATATTTAGGCACCAGGCGCTTAATGTACTTGACCACAAAGTTGACCAGCGTGCCTTTGGCGGCCGAAAGCTGATCGCCCATGCGCGTGAGGATCACGTGCTTGACCTGGGTGTTGAACACCACTTTTTCCAACGTATGGGCAAAGTTGGAGACGATGACGATGGCGCTGGCGCCACTGTCGTTCAACTGGTGTTCCAGCTCGCGCGGGGTATACAGCGGGTTGACGTTAACCACCACCATACCGGCGCGCAGAATGCCGAACAGGGCGATGGGGTATTGCAACAGGTTAGGCATCATCAGCGCGACGCGGTCGCCCTTCTTCAGGCCCAGTTCATTTTGCAGGTAAGCCGCGAAAGCCCGGCTGCGCTCTTCCAGTTTGCGGAAGGTCATCACCTCGCCCATGTTGATAAAGGCGGGCTGATCGGCATAGCGCTGCACGGCATGCTCAAACATTTCGATCAACGACGAATAGCGATCGGCATCAATCTCTGCGGGCACATCTGCCGGATACCGTTTTAACCAGACCTTATCCAAGGTATTACTCCTGAAATCATTACTAATTATCATCGCAGCCTCAAACTCGCAGCCTAACCATAACAATATTTTAACTCAGCAGACCAGTGCAGGTTTTAAACATTATTCAGGTTGCGATGTACGTCACTAATTGTCGGATATTCCTTATCCCAAAAAGCAAAAGGGCGGCCTGAGCCGCCCTGTCAAATGTGTTCACATCAAGCGTATGCTACTCGGTTACGATGGTTTGCACCTGTGCCGGGCCGGGATTGTACCAACCATAGCCTGCGCCCCAACCGGGTCCCCACGGGCCACCGCGCCAGCCCCAGGGGCCCATTGGCGCAGGCGGCATCACCACCTGCTGCACCAGGTGCCAGCGTTTGAAACCGGTCACGTTCATCGTCACGAAGCGATACGGCGTCATGCCGATACGCCCCTCTTTCAGGCCGGTAATGGGGCCGACGACGGTCACCAACTGGCCTTTGAAATCAACCGGTTCGAGGAAACCGTTTACCGTGGCCAGCAAGCGGCCGCGCGACGGTTCACCCAGAATCGGCCGCGCACCGCTGTCGAGCGGCACCGCCGCGATCTCCAGCACCGTGCGCCCCTGCTCGTTGGCGACGTTTACTACGGTGCCGCCGAAGCGGGCTTCCGCGCCGGTAAACAGATTGGGTGCATTTTGTACCGAGGAAAGTTGAGTCACCGGCGAAGGGGTGGAACCTTTGATCGCATCCGGTACGGTGACGCACCCGGACAGAACCAGCGCGCCGCAGGCGACGGCCAGCAGCGACAGCTTTTTACTTGCAGTGCGGATTAACATGGTCGCAATCTCCTGAAATGGCTGTAACTTTGACCGCGTTTCATCGTTCAAGTTGCAGGCTTTCATCGCCCGGCCTCAACAACAGCACAATAGGCCGCGCTTACTCGCGGCCCGGCAGTTTTTTCCAGGTGACTTCATTGCGCAGATAGGTCGGCTCGGCGTTTTCCACCGCCACCGCCAGCCCCTGTTGCCAGGCGTGCAGCGCCAGCGGCAGCATGTCTTGCGCCTGCGGCAACAGCATCTGCCCGTCACGCACGCTCAGCGTAGCCCCCTTGACCAGATCGGGATAGGTTTGCCAGCCGGTGCCGACGTGGGCCCATTCGCCCTGCAGGCGCTGCGCACGCTCCAGCGCCTGCGCCGGCGACAACACCGCCTCGCCTTCGCTTTCCAACCAGCTACCGTCCGCCTGGCGTTCGAACTGCCCCCAGTAGACTTCACCCATGCGCGCATCTATCGCCGCCAGCACCCGCTCCGCGCCGCAGACGCGCCAGGCGCCCTGCGCCATGGTTTGCAGCGTGGAAATACCGAGCATCGGCAGATCGGCGCCCAGCGCCAGGCCCTGAGCGATGCCAATGCCGATGCGCACCCCGGTAAAGCTGCCGGGGCCGCGGCCAAAGGCCAGCGCATCGAGCTGGTTGAGCGCCAGGCCGGATTCCGCCAGCACCTGCTGCACCATAGGTAAAATACGTTGCGTATGCTCGCGTGGGCACAGCTCAAACAGGGCGTGGATTTCGCCTTGATTCCAGACGGCGACGGAACAGGCTTCCGTCGCGGTATCGATCGCTAAAATTCGCGTGGACATGCCAACCTCTGGCGGGAATAAAACTGGGTTTTTCATACAGGGCGCGCATTGTAGCACAGCCCCGTAAGCCCTTCATCTTTCACGTGGCCGACGTGTCGGCGGCCTGCAGGAAGGCGATCGCCTGCTTCAAATCGCGGGTGCGCGGCGTAGGCGGCAGGCTATTGAGGAACACCTCGCCGTAGGGCCGCATGACCAGACGGTTATCGCAAATCACCAGCACGCCGCGATCGTCGGTGTCGCGGATCAAACGGCCGACGCCCTGTTTCAGGGTGATGACCGCATCCGGCAGCTGCACGTCATTGAACGGATCGCCGCCGCGCAGGCGGCAATCTTCAATGCGCGCCTTCAGCAGCGGATCGTCCGGTGAAGTGAACGGCAGCTTATCGATGATGACGCAGGACAGCGCATCGCCGCGCACGTCCACCCCCTCCCAGAAGCTGCTGGTCGCCACCAGCAGCGCGTTACCGGCGGCGACGAACTGCGCCAGCAGCTGCCCTTTGCTGGTTTCCCCTTGCAACAGCACCGGCAGCGTCATCGTGGCGCGGAACTCTTCCGCCAGCTCGCGCATCATCTGGTGCGAGGTGCATAAAAAGAAGCAGCGGCCGTTGTTGGCTTCAATTAATGGACGCAGCATGCGCGCCAGCTGGCGCGCTCCGCCGCGCTGATTCGGCGAAGGCAAAAAGCGCGGCACGCACAGCAGCGCCTGCTTGGCATAGTCGAACGGGCTCGGCAACAGCAGCGTTTTGGCCTTGGTCAGCCCCAGCCGTTCGGTGAAGTGGCCCAACCGATCGTTGACCGACAGCGTAGCCGAGGTAAAGATCCAACTGCCCGGCTTCTCGTCCAGCATTTCGCGGAACCGATCGGCTACCGTCAGCGGCGTCAGCGCCAGCACGAAATGGCGCGAGTTGCATTCATACCAATAGCTGTAGCCCGGCTCCGTCACCGCCTTCAGCCGCTTGAGGCGCGCGCGGTACAGCGTGGCGCGCTCAAAGGCGGCGTCCAGCAGCGCCGAACGCCCCAGCGACAGTTTCATCACGTCATAACACAGCTCCAACGCGTCATCGAGCAGCAACAGAGCGCGCTGCACGTTCGGTTCGCCGAGCACGTCACGCAAATTGCCGCGAAAACCCGGCTCGCCCAGATTCAGACGGAAATCTTGCGTGCTCAGGCTGAGACGGTCGGCGCTTTTTTGCAGTTGAGCGGCGTCGCGCACCTCGGTGCGGTAGGCGATGGTGATGTCCTTCGCCAGATCCAACAGTTGGCGGCTGGTGAGCTGTTGGCCGAAATACTGGCTGGCGATGTCGGGGATTTGGTGCGCTTCGTCGAAAATCATCACCTCGGCTTCCGGGATCAGCTCGGCGAAACCGCCCTCTTTCACCACCATATCCGCCAGGAACAGGTGATGGTTTACCACCACCACATCCGCATCCATCGCGCGGCGGCGAGCCTTGACCACGAAGCAATCCTGATACAGCGGGCAATCGCTGCCCAGGCAGTTGTCATTGGTGCTGGTCACCAATGGCCAGACGAAGCTGTCTTCCGCCACTTCGCTGCAGGTGCTGATGTCGCCCTCTTTGGTCTGCGACGACCACTTGCGCAGCTGCACCAGATCGATCAGCGTCTGCCCCGCCAGCTCGCCGCCGGCCATCGACTGCTGCTCCAGCCGCTCCAGACACAGATAATTGGAGCGCCCCTTCAGCAGCGCCAGCTTGCCTTTGTACTTCAACGCTTTGGCGACGGTGGGCAGATCGCGCGCATACAGCTGATCCTGCAACGCTTTCGAACCGGTAGAGATGATCACTTTGCGATCGGCGCGCAGCGCCGGCGCCAGATAAGCGAAGGTTTTGCCGGTGCCGGTGCCGGCTTCCACCACCAGCTCCTGCTTGAAATTGATTGCCTCGGTGACGGCTTGCGCCATCTGCCGCTGCGGCTCACGCGGTTTGAATCCCTTGATAGCCTGCGCCAATGCGCCGTCTGTTGCAAAATCGTCTGTCACGCTGTCTCTCTGCCGGTGTCATTCAGCGGTGATTATGCCAAGCCTGCCGCCCGGCTACCACCCACTTTATCGCCGCGCTTTTTCATTACCGGCTGTGCTACCCTTAGCGGGACTATGATATGGAGATAAGCAAATGAATATCGAAAGAATTGATCCCGATCAGCGCTGGTCCGAAGCCGTGGTGCACAACGAGACTGTTTACTACACCAGCGTGCCGGAGAACCTGGACGACGACGCGACCGCGCAGACCGCCAACGCCCTCGCCGCCATCGACGTGCTGCTGGCGCGCGTAGGTTCGGACAAAAGCCGCATTCTGGACGCCACCATCTTCCTGGCCAACAGCACCGACTTCGCCGCGATGAACGCCGCCTGGGACGCCTGGGTGGTCGCCGGCAGCGCGCCGGTGCGCTGCACGGTGCAGGCGCAGCTGATGAATCCGAAGTACAAGGTGGAAATCAAAATCATCGCCGCGCTGTAAGCCTGAGCGCAGACGAAAAAAAACCGCAGACGGCAACGCCTGCGGTTTTTTATTGCCCGTTATCAGGACAGTTTAAGGATCACCATCCCCATCAGCAGCAGCGCCAGGCCAATCCAGCCTTTGGCGTTCAACCGCTGGCCGAACATGATCCAGCCTGCGGCGATGGTGGCGGCGATACCGAAACCGCCCCACAGCGCATAAGCGATCGAAAGATCGATGCCCTTCACCGCCTGCGCCAGGGCGCTGAACGCGCCGAGCACCGACAGCAGCGACAACAGCCCCAGCCAAATTTTACGGAAGCCGTCCGACATCTTCAGGAAGATGTTGGCGATGATTTCCAGCACGATCGCCAGCCCCAGGAACCCAATGTGGTACAACTCAAACTGTTGCATGGTTGTTACCTCGCGGGCTGACCTGTTTTCGCTCTTTGCGGGTACCGGATTTCACCAGCATGATGCCGGCGATCAGCGTAGCCAGACCCAGCACCTTCAGCGCCGAGATTGGCTCGTCGAACCACAGCACGCTGAACAGGGTAATGAACAGAATACCGATGCCTTCCCACAGCGCATAGGCCACGCCCAGCGCCACGCGTTTTACCGCTACGGACAGCAACACATAAGACGCGGTGATCATCACGTACATCACGATGTGCCCAATCATGCCGCCATTGACGCTGGCGTATTTCATCGACAAGGTGCCGATGATTTCGGTCATGATGGCCAAACCTAAAAAGATCCAATAAATCATAATTTTTCTCCCAAACGGCGAATAACGCGCGCCAAGGCATATTTATCCCGATTTATCTCGTCAAACGGCGCATTGCGGCGCGCAAGACGCAGAGATCCCTGGGGATAAACTGACCCAAACGCAAAAAGAATGTTTGCCCGGCTGAACGGTAGAGCGAAGGCGAAAGCCCGCTACCGGCACCGGTTAAGGGAGAAAGACGCTATAGCTCGCTGCACCAGTGATGCTCACTGGCAAGGATCGCAGACAGGAAGAGTTGGCACGTAGAGGTTCTGAGGGTAATTCCGTTAATAGTCATCATAATCGTTCTCTATTATCAGCCGCACACCGTGCGATTTGCCCAATATCCTCATGAAAGTAAAATTTTCGACTGAGATATTTTTACCACAGCCAAAATAAGAAAGCAAACTGCCGTTTTCATAAAAATCGAAAAAAAACGGGTTAAAAATAAGAACGTTAATCACGATAAAAATTAAAAAAGGCTCAACGGAGCGTTGAGCCTTGCGATATTCGCGGGCGCGCAAATAAGCGCCAACCCCAGGCGCGGCGCGGGTTACAACGCGGCCCCGCTGACGGCGCTGCGCGCCAGTTCAGTGATGCGCGCGTAGTCGCCGCTTTCGAGCGCGTCCGCCGGCACCAGCCAGGAACCGCCGATGCAAAGTACGCTGTTCAGCGCCAGATAATCGCGGTAGTTGTTCGGCGTAATGCCGCCGGTCGGGCAAAAACGCACCTGCGGGAACGGGCCGCCGATCGCCTGCAGCGCCTTCACGCCGCCGTTGGCTTCCGCCGGGAAGAATTTGAACTCGCGCAGGCCGTGATCCATGCCCTGCATCAGCTCGGAAACGGTGCTGATGCCCGGGATCAGCGGGATTGGCCCCGCCGTCGCCGCCTGCAGCAAGGCTTCGGTCAGCCCCGGGCTGATGGCGAACTGCGCTCCCGCCTCGGTCACCTCCCGCAGCTGCTGCGGATTGATCACCGTACCGGCGCCGATAATGGCCTCCGGCACCTCTTTGGCGATAGCGCGGATCGCCTCCAGCCCGCAGGCGGTGCGCAGCGTCACCTCCAATACCCGCACGCCGCCGGCAACCAGCGCTTTCGCCAGCGGCACCGCCTGCTCCAGCTTGTTGATCACGATAACAGGCACCACCGGCCCTGCCGTCAGGATCTGCTCGGCGCTGGTTTTCCAGTTTTTCATCGTTATTTCTCCATTACTCGCGGTTAACAATGGCACGCCCCTGCCACAGGGCTCCGCGCAAATGCGCGGACGTCCGGCCGTACCGTAAGTGATGTGGCCCACGCGCAGATCGCAGGCAAAAAAAAGCCGGCAGACAGGCTGCCGGCATTGCGCATTACTCGAACTCGTTCCAGGAACGGCCGTCGCGGGTGATCATCGCCACCGAGGCCACCGGCCCCCAGGTGCCCGCCTGATAAGGCTTCGGCGCCTCGTTGTCGGCTTTCCATGCGTCCATGATGGAGTCGACCCACTTCCAGGCCTCTTCCACTTCATCGCGGCGCACAAACAGCGCCTGAATGCCGCGCATGGTCTCCAGCAGCAGGCGCTCGTAGGCGTCCGCCACGTGCTCCTGGTTGAAGGTTTCCGAGAAGCTCAGATCCAGCTTGGTGGTCTGCAGACGGTGCTTGTGATCCAGCCCCGGCACCTTGTTAAGCACCTGAATTTCGATGCCTTCGTCCGGCTGCAGGCGGATGGTCAGCTTGTTCTGCGGCAGCTGTTGGTAAGAGTCGCTGAACAGGTTAAGCGGTGGGTTTTTGAAGTACACCACCACTTCCGAGCATTTGGTCGGCAGACGTTTACCGGTACGCAGGTAGAACGGCACCCCGGCCCACTGCCAGTTGTCGATATCCACGCGGATGGAGACGAAAGTTTCGGTGCTGCTGCTCTTGTTCGCCCCTTCCTCTTCCAGATAACCCGGCACTTTCTTGCCCTGGACGAAACCGGCGGTGTACTGACCGCGCACGGTGGTTTCCCGTACATTGGTCTGATCGATGCGGCGCAGCGAACGCAGTACCTTCACCTTCTCGTCGCGGATACGGTCAGTGGTCAGATCCGCCGGCGGCGACATGGCGATCATGGTCAGGATCTGCAGCAGGTGGTTCTGGATCATGTCGCGCATCTGGCCGGCCTGGTCGAAGTAACCCCAGCGCCCTTCGATGCCCACCTCTTCCGCCACGGTGATCTGCACCGAATCGATGGTGCGGTTATCCCAGTTGGATGCGAACAGCGAGTTGGCGAAACGCAGCGCCAACAGGTTCAGCACCGTCTCTTTGCCGAGATAGTGGTCGATACGGTAAACCTGGGATTCGTTGAAGTACTCCGCCACCTGGTCGTTGATCACGCGGGAAGACGCCAGATCGGTGCCCAGCGGCTTCTCCATCACCACGCGCGCCGGCTCATGGTTCAGTTTGGCTTCGCCCAACCCTTTGCAGATGGCGCCGAAGGTGCTTGGCGGCATGGCGAAGTAGTTGATGGTGGTGCGGTGTTTCTGATCCAGCATTTTACCCAATTTGGTAAAGTTCTTGCTGTCGTTGACGTCCAGATTGCAGAAGTCCAGGCGTGCGCTCAGCGTGGCCCAGAGTTCGTCATCCAGTTTTTCCTTCATGAAGGTGCCAAGCGCTTCCTTGACCACTTCGGTATAGGCTTTTTTATCCCACTCCGCGCGGCCGACGCCGATGATCCGCGTTTCCGGGTGGATGTGTCCGGCTTTCTCTAACTGGTACAGGGAAGGCAGCAGCTTACGGCGCGCCAAATCACCTTTCGCGCCGAAAATAACCAGGTCACACGCCTGGGCTGTAGAGGTTACCGCCATGTTCATCTCCTCGTTGCAGGATATTTGTAATTTTCTTACATTACTAATGTACTCTGTTTGACTACGGCCAGCAAACCCAGCGCAGAAGCAGAAAAAAAGACCTCAATATTCCAGTGGAAAGCGCCAATGTGCGCCAGCGCCCTCGTCCCGGGCAAAACTGTAATTTTTCGTCTTTTTTGACGCTCTGTTACCATTATGAAAGTTAGACACAGGTCATATTCTGGTGAAAAAAGCCTGCATACGCCCTGTCGAGACTGCCAACGGTTACCAGCACGTAGTATATTTTCACTAAACCGGCATTGATTTCTCCTTTGTTTGAAATCGTCATACCCTATCGATTCCAGGTTACAGCCGCTCGTTTGGCGTCTGCTTGCACGGCGAACACGGGCGAGATTCGACGCTGTTGCTTGAAAGCCACAGGGATAAAACCATGAGTGACTCTCGTTATATGAATACGCTGGACAAAATCCAGAGCCATCTGGAACTCCTGAGCAAATCTGAAAGGAAAGTCGCCGAGGTGATCCTGGCCTCCCCGCAGACCGCCATTCACTCCAGCATCGCCACGCTGGCGCGCATGGCCGACGTCAGCGAACCCACCGTCAACCGTTTTTGCCGCCGCCTTGATACCAAAGGCTTTCCCGACTTCAAACTGCATCTCGCCCAAAGCCTGGCTAACGGCACGCCCTACGTAAACCGTAACGTCGAGGAAGATGACAGCGTCGATGCCTATACCAGCAAGATCTTCGAATCGGTCATGGCTAGTCTGGATACAGTAAAGGCAAATTTGGATATTGCCGCAATCAATCGTGCGGTTGACCTGCTCACCCAGGCAAAAAAGATCTCTTTCTTCGGCCTGGGCGCCTCCGCGGCGGTGGCGCACGATGCGATGAACAAATTTTTCCGCTTCAACATTCCGGTGGTCTACTTCGATGACATCGTTATGCAGCGCATGAGCTGCATGAACTCCGGCGAAGGCGACGTGGTGGTGCTGATCTCACACACCGGCCGCACCAAGAATCTGGTGGAGATGGCCCACCTGGCGCGAGAAAACGACGCCACGGTATTGGCTATCACCTCGCGCGACACCCCGCTCGCCCAGGCGGCGACCCTCGCTCTGCTGCTCGACGTGCCCGAAGACACCGACGTTTACATGCCGATGGTGTCGCGGATCGCGCAATTAACGCTCATTGACGTGCTCGCCACCGGATTTACCTTGCGCCGAGGGGCTAAATTCAGAGATAACTTGAAGCGGGTCAAAGAAGCGCTCAAAGAATCGCGCTTTGATAAAGGCGTGGTCATTCCCAACAGTTTTGATTCGTGACCCGACGAAGAAAAAATCGCCGTTCAACAGACATTTGAATGACGGCATCAGAGGCGGTACCCTGTTAACATGCTCATGCGGGTAACCCGGGTGAAATATCAGTGTTTTAAAATTACATTTCACGCCTGGTTTCGTTATCCGACGTTATCGCAACACCAATATTTGCTTCACCAGTCAACGGAGTAATACATGTCCAGACGGCTCAGAAGAACCAAAATCGTTACCACCCTGGGTCCGGCTACAGACCGCGACAATAATCTGGAAAAGATCATTGCCGCCGGCGCCAACGTAGTTCGGCTTAACTTCTCCCACGGCAGCCCGGAAGATCACCAGGCTCGCGCTGACAAAGTGCGCGAAATCGCCGCAAAACTGGGACGTCACGTCGCTATACTCGGCGATCTGCAAGGGCCGAAAATCCGCGTCTCCACCTTCAAGGAAGGCAAAATCTTCCTCAACGTGGGCGATAAATTCCTGCTGGACGCCAACCTGTCAAAAGGCGAAGGCGATAAAGAAAAAGTCGGTATCGACTATAAAGGCCTGCCTGCCGACGTGGTGCCGGGCGATGTCCTGCTGCTCGACGACGGCCGCGTTCAGTTGAAAGTGCTCGAAGTTCAGGGCATGAAAGTGTTTACCGAAGTGACCGTCGGCGGCCCGCTGTCCAACAACAAGGGCATCAATAAGCTCGGCGGTGGCCTGTCGGCCGAAGCGCTGACCGAAAAAGACAAGGCGGACATCGTGACCGCCGCCAAGATTGGCGTCGACTATCTGGCGGTTTCCTTCCCGCGCACCGGTGAAGACCTGAACTATGCCCGCCGCCTGGCGCGCGACGCCGGCTGCAACGCCAAGATCGTGTCCAAGGTGGAGCGCGCCGAAGCGGTCTGCAGCGACGAAGCGATGGACGACATTATTCTGGCCTCCGACGTGGTGATGGTTGCCCGTGGCGATCTCGGCGTCGAAATCGGCGATCCGGAACTGGTCGGCATTCAGAAGAAACTGATCCGCCGCGCCCGTACCCTGAACCGCGCGGTGATCACCGCAACTCAGATGATGGAGTCGATGATCACCAACCCGATGCCGACCCGCGCCGAAGTCATGGACGTGGCCAACGCCGTGCTGGACGGCACCGACGCCGTTATGCTGTCGGCGGAAACCGCCGCCGGCCAATACCCGGCGGAAACCGTGGCGGCGATGGCGCGCGTTTGTCTGGGCGCCGAGAAGATCCCGAGCATCAATGTTTCCAAACACCGCCTGGACGTGCAGTTCGACAACATCGAAGAAGCGATTGCCATGTCTTCGATGTATGCCGCCAACCACCTGAAAGGCGTTACCGCGCTGATCGCCATGACCGAGTCCGGCCGCACCGCGCTGATGATGTCGCGCATCAGCTCCGGCCTGCCGATCTTCGCCATGTCGCGTCATGAGCATACGCTGAATCTGACCGCGCTGTATCGCGGCGTGACGCCGGTGTATTTCGACAGCCACAAAGACGGCGTGATCGCCGCCAATGAAGCCGTCAATCGCCTGCGCGACAAAGGCTTCCTGGTCTCCGGCGATCTGGTGATCGTCACCCAGGGCGACGTAATGGAAACCGTCGGCACCACCAATACCAGCCGTATCCTGCGCGTCGAGTAATCCACGCCGCAGACGAATGCCGGCCGGCTCACGTTGGCCGGCATTTTTTTTTGCCCCTGCACCGCCATGAACGACGGAGAACGCCATGCTCCACCAACACACTCCCGCAGCGAGCGGTGATGAGCTCGATCTCGACGGCCACGGCCTGACGCAGCTCGACGAGTCGCCGTTAGCCGGCCACGCGCTGCACAAGATTAGCCTGTACGACAATCAGCTGACGGCCCTCCCTGTCGCCCTCTTCAGGCACCGAAATCTGCGGGTGCTGAATATCTCCTGCAATCAGCTCGACCGCCTGCCGCCGGAGATTGGCCAGTTGCAACAGCTCGAGATGTTCGACTTTGGCCACAATCGCGCAAACGAACTCCCCGAAGAACTGGGGCAGCTGCATCGGTTGAAATACCTCTATCTGAGCGATAACGGCTTTAGCGATCTGCCGCGCTCGCTGGCGCAGCTGCAGCAGTTGGTTTACCTCAACGCGACCGACAACCATTTAACCGTTTTGCCACAGGCGATACCGAGGCTGACGGCATTGCAGGAGCTGCGTTTATACAACAACCGCATCGGCAACCTGCCCGCCGGAATCGGGCAACTGCACGCGCTGCGCGAACTGCATATCATGAAAAATGCCCTGACCTCGCTGCCGGCGGAAATGGCTCAGCTCGGTGAGCTGGAGATACTCGACGCGGCTAACAATGCCATCGCCGAGCTGCCGCAGGCCTTCTGTCGGTTGCCGCGGCTGAGCGAGCTGAACCTGCGTTTCAATCAGCTGACGCGCCTGCCGGAAAATATCGGCGAGCTGACGGCGCTGAGAAGTCTGGATCTGCGCGCCAACCGCCTGAGCGACCTGCCGGAAAGCCTCGGCGAACTGAGCCGCCTGCGCAAGCTGGACCTGCGCTGGAATGATTTCACCCACACGCCCAACGTCATCGACATCCTGCGGGCTCGCGGCTGTAGGGTGCATATATGAAGAGACGCCGGCCGGATTGCGGCCCGGCCGGCGTTAGCGGCAGAAAGGATTAACGATACAGATCGTCGCGCGAGTAAGGTTCAATCTCCCCTTCCTTACGGGTCTTCAGCAGTTTGAGGATCCAGGTATACTGATCCGGATTCGGGCCCACCAGATTTTCCACTTCTTCATTCATGCGGCGGGCAATGCGCGGATCGTCGGCTTCGGCCAGATCGTCCATCGGCTCGCGAATATAAATATCCAGCATGCTGGTTTTGCCGTCGTACACCGGGAACAAAGGCACGATCGCCGCACGACACACCTTCATCAGCCGCCCCACCGCCGGCAGCGTCGCCTTATAGGTGGCGAAGAAATCGACGAACTCGCTGTGCTCGGCGCCGTGATCCTGATCGGGCAGATAGTAGCCCCAATAGCCCTGCCGCACCGAACTGATAAACGGTTTGATGCCGTCGTTGCGCGCGTGCATGCGGCCGCCGAATTTACGTCGCACGGCGTTCCACAGGTAGTCGATCAGCTGATTGCGCTGGTTGTGGAACATCGCCGCCATCGGTTGGCCGCGCGCGGCCATCAGCATCGCCGGCACATCCACCGCCCAGCCGTGAGGCACCAGGAAAATCACGTTGCGCCCTTCCGCCCGGATCTTGTCCAACACCTCTTCACCGTGCCAACGCACGCGCTTGAGCACTTTCTCGGGCTTGGTGCAAGCCAGCTCAGCCATCAGCACCATCGACTGCGGCGCACAGGCGAACATCTGGTCGATAATGTGCTCGCGGTCGCTTTCCGGCAGCCCCGGCAAGCAATACAGCAGGTTGATGCGGGCACGACGGCGCGCGCCCTTCGCCAGCTTGCCGGCCAGTTTGCCGACCGCACCCAGCACCGGATCGCGCAGGCGCGCGGGCACCAGCGAAATGCCGGCCATCAGGCCGGTTCCCAACCACACGCCCCAGTAGCGCGGATATAAAAAGGCTTTTTGAAACTGCGGGATGAACTCTACGTTCGATTTCTTCTCGTTTTGCATGCACATGCTCTTAGCTTAGCGATTCGGCTAATCATAATTGCCATCACCGATTTTGCAATTAACAACCGCGAACCGCCCAGATAAAACAGCATCGGCCCGCAATCAGGCCGATGAAATTAGCGGCGCCGAAGCGCCGGAAAAAGGGGGACGTTAATCCAACTGCAGTTGAGGAACCACTTCCTTCACCTGTGCCAGATAATCGCTGCGGTCTTTGCCGCCCAGCCCTTCGGAACGCGGCAGCTTGGCCGTCAGCGGGTTCACCGCCTGTTGGCCGGTCCACAGTTCAAAGTGCAGGTGCGGCCCGGTGGAGCGGCCGGTGTTGCCGGAGAGCGCAATGCGATCGCCGCGTTTCACCTTCTGGCCCGGTTTCACCAGCAGCTTTTTCAGGTGCATATAGCGCGTGGTGTACTGGCGACCGTGACGGATCGCCACATAGTTGCCCGCTGCGCCGCTGCGCTTGGCGATCACCACTTCACCGTCGCCGACCGCCAGCACCGGCGTGCCGACCGGCATGGCGAAATCGACGCCTTTGTGCGGCGCCACGCGACCGGTCACCGGGTTCACGCGGCGCGGGTTGAAGTTGGAGGAGATGCGGAACTGTTTCATGGTCGGGAAACGCATGAAGCCGCGCGCCAGGCCTGAGCCCTGGCGATCGTAGAATTTGCCGTCTTCGGCGCGGATCGCGTAGTAATCCTTGCCGCCGGTGCGCAGACGCACGCCCAACAGCTGGCTTTGCGATTTCTTGCCGTCGAAATGCTCGCGCGACATCAGCACGGAGAACTGGTCGCCTTTGCGCAGCTTGCGGAAATCGAGCTGCCACTGCAGCGCCTTAATCACCGAGTTGATTTCGTTACGGCTCAGCCCGGCGTCGCCGGCGCTGCTGACGAAGCTGCCGTTGACCCGGCCGCTGATCACGTTGTTGCGCCATTCGCCCTGCTGCGCCTCTTTCGACTCTTTGAAGCTGTTGCCGACGCGGTCATAGGTGCGGGTTTCGCGGCGGGAAACTTCCCAGGTCAACTGCTGCAGATCGCCCGCATCGTTCACTGTCCACGACAGCTGTTGGCCGATCTTCAGATTACGCAGGTCGCGGTTTTGCGAGGCCAGCAGCGTGACATCCGACATATCGATGCCATATTGCGTCAGAATGCTGCCGAGGGTGTCGCCGGTGGAAACCACATATTCATGCACGCCATCGTCGCCGGCGTCTTTCTGATCCAGCTCATCCTGCGGGATTTCGTCATCGGGGGTGGGTTGGTCGGCATCAATCGGCTCACTGGCTTCGGGGAGCAATGACCGCATCTGGCTGGATTCTAACTCGACGCTCTTGGCGATGGGATTGTGTTCTGGGTGGTAAACAAAAGGCCGCCAAACAGCGACGGCCAATGTGACGACTGTCAGCGACCCCAGCATGACGCGGTGGGGCCGTGGCAGGTTGTTATACGCCAGAGCGATAGTTCGGACTATCTGCTGCACTCGATATTATCCTCATAAGCTTTACTTCAGGCAGCTCACGTACTGGTTTGACAGCTGAGTCAGGAATTTCCCGTAGCTGTCCTTCCCCAGCGCGATGCCGACGCCCAGCGGGTCCAGCGTTCCGGAACGCACTTTGGTACCCTTGGCGACGGCATTGATTACGGCCGGCCTGAATTGTGGCTCAGCAAAAACGCATACCGCTTTCTGCTCAACCAACTGTGTTCGAATTTGGTGTAGGCGCTGTGCTCCAGGCTGAATTTCGGGATTGACGGTGAAATGGCCCAGCGGACTCAAACCGTAGTGTTTCTCAAAGTAGCCGTAAGCATCATGAAAAACAAAATAACCCTTACCTTGCACAGGCGTAAGCATGTTACCAACATTTTTGTCAGTTTGCGTCAGCAGATTCTCGAACTGGCGCAGGTTTGCGTCTAATTTGTCCTTATTTTGCGGCATAAGTTCCAACAATCTGTCGTGAATCGCGATCGCGGTCACTTTTGCTATCTCCGGCGACAGCCAAACGTGCATATTGTACTCGCCGTGATGATGCCCATGATCGTCATCGGCATGGTTATGCGCTTCGCCTGCATGATCATGATCGTCGTCCTCTTCGCCTTTCATCAGCAGCGGCTTCACCGCCGGCAGTTCGCTGATGGCCAGCTTTCGGGTCGCCGAGATCGGCACCAGCGCCTTATTCAGGAACGCCTCCATATCCGGCCCAACCCACAGCACCAGGTCCGCGGAACGCAAGCGCTGGATATCGGAAGGACGCAACGCAAAATCGTGCGGTGAAGCGCCATCCGGCAGCAACACTTCGGTCGGCGTCACGCCGTCGGCGATGGCCGAAGCGATAAAGCCCAACGGACGAATCGAGGTCACCACCGCCGCGGAAGCGCTGCTCAGCGGGCCGGCCATCAACAGTGCGCTGGCCAGCAGCGTGCGCTGCAGCCATTTATTTTTCTTTGCCATCATCAGTAATCCCATCGTTTTCATCAACAAGGCGTGATATTATAACATTCGCTTCGTTCTGCAACCTGTAATCTCGAGATGTCTACACTGATAACGCTAAAAAATATCTCCGTCGCCTTCGGCAGCCGCAAGGTGCTGTCGAACATTTCCCTCAGCCTGCAACCCGGCCGTATTCTCACGCTGCTGGGCCCGAACGGCGCGGGCAAATCTACGTTGGTGCGCGTGGTGCTGGGATTGGTCAAACCGACCGCCGGCACGCTGGAGCGTGAGCCCGATCTGCGCATCGGCTACGTGCCGCAAAAGTTGCACCTCGACGCCACCCTGCCGCTGACCGTCAGCCGCTTTATGCGCCTCAAGCCCGGCGTCAAGAAAGCCGACATTCTGCCGGCGCTCAAGCGCGTGCACGCCGCCCACCTGCTCGACCAGCCGATGCAAAAGCTCTCCGGCGGTGAAAACCAGCGGGTGTTGCTGGCGCGAGCGCTGTTGAACAAACCGCAGCTGCTGGTGCTGGACGAACCCACGCAGGGAGTGGACGTCAACGGCCAGCTGGCGCTCTACGATCTGATCGATCAACTGCGTAAAGAGCTGGGCTGCGCCGTGCTGATGGTGTCGCACGATCTGCATCTGGTGATGGCGAAAACCGACGAGGTCTTGTGCCTCAATCAGCACATCTGCTGCTCAGGGGCGCCGGAGGTGGTCTCGATGCATCCCGAATTCATCGCCATGTTCGGCAATCGCGGCGCAGAGCAACTGGCGGTGTATCGCCACCATCACAATCACCGCCACGACCTGCAGGGAAGAATTGTCTTGAAGAAAACCGGGAGCCGCGAAGCATGATAGAACTGTTACTTCCCGGTTGGCTGGCCGGCGTGTTGTTGGCCGGCGCCGCCGGGCCGCTGGGCTCCTTCGTGGTCTGGCGCCGCATGTCCTACTTTGGCGATACCCTGGCGCATGCCTCGCTGCTCGGCGTCGCCTTTGGTCTGCTGCTCGACATCAATCCTTTCTATGCGGTGATCGCCATTACGCTGCTGCTGGCTCTGGCCCTGGTATGGCTGGAACGCCGCCCGCAGCTTTCGGTGGATACCCTGCTCGGCATTCTGGCCCACAGCGCCCTGTCGCTGGGGCTGGTGGTGGTGGCGCTGATGTCCAACGTGCGGGTCGATCTGATGGCCTACCTGTTCGGCGATCTGCTGTCGGTTACGCTGAGCGATATCCTGATGATCGCCGGCGGCGTCGCCGTGGTGCTGTTGGTGCTGTGGTGGCAGTGGCGCGATCTGCTGTCGATGACCATCAGCCCGGAGCTGGCGCACGTCGACGGCGTCAATCTGGCGCGGGCGCGCACCGTGCTGATGCTGGTTACCGCCTTGACCATCGGCCTGGCGATGAAATTCGTCGGCGCGCTGATCATCACTTCGCTGCTGATCATTCCCGCAGCCACCGCTCGCCGCTTCGCGCGCACGCCGGAACAGATGGCCGGCGTCGCGGTGCTGCTCGGCATGGTGGCCGTCACCGGCGGCCTGACTTTCTCGGCGTGTTACGATACGCCGGCCGGCCCTTCGGTAGTGCTCTGCGCCGCCGTGCTGTTCACGCTGAGCCTGTTCAAAAAACAGCAGGCTTGATTGAAGCCAGAACCAGAATATGACGAGGGCCGCAGATGCGGCCCTTTCTACTGCTGACAGAGGAGGAAAAAACGCGGTTTTTCCTCCTCTGTGGTGAGCAGCCGAAAATCAATGAATTGATTTTCCTTATTTTTTATATGCGCCTTCTATTAATCCGATAACGTCATCAAGTTCAATATTAACGTCAAGGGCCGCAGATGCGGCCCTTTTGTATGGAGGATGGCAAACTTATGCTTCGCGTTCCAGCCCGAAATGCCGGTAGGCATGCTGGGTCGCCAAACGGCCGCGCGGCGTGCGCTGGATAAAGCCCTGCTGGATCAGGAACGGCTCGATCACGTCCTCGATGGTTTCGCGCTCTTCGCCGATCGCCGCCGCCAGGTTGTCCAGCCCGACCGGGCCGCCGGTAAACTTGTCGATAATCGCCAACAGCAGCTTGCGATCCATATAGTCGAAGCCTTCGGCGTCAACGTTGAGCATATCGAGCGCCTGCGCCGCCACCGCGCCGCTGATCACGCCGTTGGCGCGCACCTCGGCAAAGTCGCGCACCCGGCGCAACAGGCGGTTGGCGATACGCGGCGTACCGCGCGCACGGCGGGCCACTTCATGGGCACCCTCGTCGGACAGCTCCAGCCCCAGGCAACCGGCGCTGCGCGAGACGATGTGCTGCAGATCCGCCACCTGATAAAACTCCAACCGCTGGACAATGCCGAAACGATCGCGCAGCGGCGAGGTCAGCGAGCCGGCGCGGGTGGTGGCGCCCACCAAGGTAAACGGCGGCAGATCGAGCTTAATCGAACGCGCCGCCGGCCCTTCGCCGATCATGATATCCAGCTGATAGTCTTCCATCGCCGGATACAGCACCTCTTCCACCACCGGAGACAAACGGTGGATTTCGTCGATGAACAACACGTCGTGCGGTTCGAGGTTGGTCAGCATCGCCGCCAAATCACCCGCCTTCTCCAGCACCGGGCCGGACGTGGTGCGCAGATTCACGCCCATTTCGTTGGCCACGATGTTGGCCAGGGTGGTCTTCCCTAAGCCCGGCGGGCCGAAGATCAGCAGATGGTCGAGCGCGTCGCCGCGCTGCTTGGCCGCCTGGATGAAGATCTCCATCTGCTCGCGCACGTGCGGCTGGCCCACGTATTCGGTCAACAGCTTGGGACGAATGGCGCGATCGAGGACTTCTTCCTCGTTGATCGGTTCGGCGGAGATCAGGCGATCGGCTTCAATCATTATCTACCTCTTAGCGGCCTTACAAAGCCGCGCGCAGCGCGTCGCGGATCAGGGTCTCGCAGTCGGCGCCCGGTTTGGCAATTTTGCTGATCATGCGGCTGGCTTCCTGCGGCTTATAGCCCAGTGCCACCAACGCCGAGACAGCTTCGGCTTCTGCGTCCGCTTCCGGCGCGTTGGCGGCGGCGGACGGCAGGCTGATCTCGCTGCTGCTGTTGAACAGATCGCCGTTCAGCCCTTTGAAGCGGTCTTTCATCTCTACCACCAGGCGCTCGGCGGTTTTCTTGCCTACGCCCGGCAGCTTGACCAGCGCGGTGATCTCTTCGCGCTCCACCGCGCTGACGAACTGCTGCGCGGACATGCCTGACAGGATCGCTAGAGCCAGCTTCGGCCCGACGCCATTGACCTTGATCAGCTCGCGAAACAGCGCGCGCTCCTGCTTGTCGTTGAAACCGTACAGCAGCTGCGCGTCTTCACGCACCACGAAGTGGGTAAACACGATGGCCTCTTGCCCCAGTTCCGGCAGCTCGTAAAAGCAGGTCATCGGCATGTGTACCTCATAGCCCACGCCGTTCGCCTCCAGTAACACCAGCGGCGGCTGCTTTTCCAGAATATTTCCCCTGAGACGACCTATCATTTACCCTCCTGCAGAATGACCGGGCATGGCGCCCTGCCATGCCGTTGCTGGTAAAGCTTATAACATAAAAAAGGCTGGATGAATATCCAGCCTGAGCAATCATCGCTTTGCGTCAGCGCAAACGCCCGCGCGCCAGGTTCAACCGCCCTTCGCTCATCCGCAGCACGTTCTGGCTGAGGTGACAGTGGGTAATGGCGATGGCCAGGGCATCGGCGGCGTCCGCCTGCGGGTTGGCCGAGAGTTTGAGCAGCGAGCGCACCATGTGCTGTACCTGCGCCTTTTCGGCCGCGCCGGTGCCGACCACGGTCTGTTTGACCTGCCGCGCCGCATACTCGAACACTTCCAGATTCTGATTCACCGCCGCGACGATCGCGACGCCGCGCGCCTGGCCGAGCTTGAGCGCCGAATCCGGGTTCTTGGCCATAAACACCTGTTCGATGGCGAAGAAATCGGGCTGAAACTGGGTGATGATCTCACTGACGCCGGCGTAAATCAGCTTCAGCCGCGTCGGCATGTCGTCCACCACCGTGCGGATGCAGCCGCTGGCGATATAGCTCAACTGACGCCCCTGCTGGCGGATAAGGCCATAGCCGGTGACGCGTGAGCCGGGATCGATACCGAGTATGATCGCCATATCTACATCCACCTTGCATGCACGGCGCCGCCGAACGGCGGCGCCCGTTTTACCGGATTACAGCGTCGCCGCCACTTCGTCGGAGATTTCACCGTTATGGTAAACTTCCTGCACGTCGTCGCAGTCTTCCAGCATATCGATCAGGCGCAGCAGCTTAGGCGCGGTTTCCGCGTCCATGTCGGCCTTGGTCGATGGGATCATCGACACTTCCGCCGCTTCGGCTTCGAAGCCCGCCGCGGTCAGCGCGTCTTTCACCGCGCCCAGGCTTTCCCAGGCGGTGAACACGTCGATGGCGCCATCGTCATAGGTCACGATGTCTTCCGCACCGGCTTCCAGCGCCGCTTCCATCACGGTGTCTTCATCCAGGCCCGGTGCGTAGGTGATCACGCCCTTCTTGGTGAACAGGTAAGCCACGGAACCGTCGGTGCCGAGGTTGCCGCCGCATTTGGTGAAGGCGTGGCGCACTTCCGCCACGGTGCGGTTGCGGTTGTCGCTCAGGCATTCGATCATCACGGCGGTGCCGCCAGGGCCGTAACCTTCATAGATGATGGTTTCCATATTGGTATCATCATCGCCGCCCACGCCGCGCGCAATCGCACGGTTCATGGTGTCGCGCGTCATGTTGTTCGACAGCGCCTTGTCCATCGCCGCGCGCAGACGCGGGTTGGAATCCGGATCGCCGCCGCCCAGCTTGGCGGCCGTGACCAGCTCACGAATAATCTTGGTGAAAATTTTACCGCGCTTGGCGTCCTGCGCCGCTTTACGGTGCTTTGTGTTGGCCCACTTACTATGACCTGCCATAAAAAATCTCCGAAAAAAACTACTGGACTGAATTGATCACGAACTCTTCAATCGCCTGCTGATTGCTCCACGACTTGGTCAACTTCACGGCCTCGGCCGCCTCAAGCCATTGGTAAGCGTGATGCTCGGTAATCACCGGATCGCGCTCCTCGGGCAACGCCAGACAGAACCAGTGCTCTTTATTGCGCGTGGTTCCCGGCGCATAGCGATGTCGCAAATGGACAAAGAGTTCAAACTCCACGCAGCGCTGGCAATCGAACAACGGCAGATGCTCTGCTTCGATATCGATGCCGACCTCTTCCATGACTTCACGCCGCGCGGCATGCGGCGGCGACTCATCCTGTTCCAGGCTGCCGGTGACCGACTGCCAGAACTCGGTATCGTCGCGCCGCTGTAACATCAGCACCCGACCACTGGATTTCGCGTAAATCACTACCAGGATAGATTCAGGGCGCTTGTAACTCATCACTCGCTCTCTTGTTCCGCACCGGCTTTCTTTACCACGCTGATCGCCAGCTCCTGCAGCGCAGCCGGGTTGGCGAAGCTCGGCGCGTCGGTCATCAGACAGGCCGCCGCGGTGGTTTTCGGGAAGGCGATGACGTCGCGGATGTTGTCGGTGCCGGTCAACAGCATCACCAGACGATCCAGGCCGAAGGCCAGGCCGGCGTGCGGCGGCGTACCGTACTTCAGCGCGTCCAGCAGGAAGCCGAACTTCTCGCGCTGTTCGTGTTCGTTAATGCCCAGAATGCTGAACACCGTCTGCTGCATTTCGCTGCGGTGGATACGCACCGAACCGCCGCCCACTTCGTAACCGTTGATCACCATGTCATAGGCGTTGGCGATGGCGTTGACCGGCGCTGCCGCCAGCTCTTCCGGGCTCATGTCGCGCGGCGAGGTGAACGGGTGGTGCATGGCCGCCAGGCCCCCCTCTTCGTCTTCTTCGAACATCGGGAAGTCAACCACCCACAGCGGTGCCCAGCTGTCGAGTTGGGTCAGCGCCAGATCGCGCCCCAGCTTCAGACGCAGCGCGCCCATCGCATCGGTGACAATCTTGACGCTGTCGGCGCCGAAGAACAGGATATCGCCGATCTGCGCGTCGGTGCGCGCCAGGATGCCTTCCAGCACGTCCGCGCTGAGGAATTTGGCGATCGGGCTCTGCACGCCTTCCATGCCGGCGGCGCGGTCGTTGACCTTCAGCCACGCCAGGCCTTTGGCGCCGTAGATATTGACGAAAGCGCCGTACTCGTCGATCTGCTTGCGGGTCAGCTGCGCGCCGCCCGGTACGCGGATCGCCGCCACGCGGCCTTTGGCGTCGTTGGCCGGGCCGGAGAACACTTTAAACTCGACGTCTTTGACCAGGTCGGCCACGTCCACCAGCTCGAGCGGGTTACGCAGGTCCGGCTTGTCGGAGCCAAAGCGACGCATCGCTTCGGCGAAGGTCATGACCGGGAAATCGCCCAGATCCACGCCCTTCACGTCCAGCCACAGCTCGCGCGCCAGCTTCTCCATCACTTCACGCACCTGATCGGCGGTCATGAAGGAGGTTTCGACGTCGATCTGGGTGAATTCAGGCTGACGGTCCGCACGCAGGTCTTCGTCGCGGAAGCATTTGACGATCTGGTAGTAACGATCGAAGCCGGACATCATCAGCAGCTGTTTGAACAGCTGCGGGGACTGCGGCAGCGCGTAGAATTTGCCCTTGTGCACGCGGCTCGGCACCAGGTAATCGCGGGCGCCTTCCGGCGTCGCCTTGGTCAGCATCGGCGTTTCGATATCGAGGAAGCCGTGGCTGTCCATGAAGCGGCGCACGAAGCTGGTGATTTTGGCGCGGGTCTTCAGACGCTCGGCCATTTCCGGGCGGCGCAGATCCAGGTAGCGGTATTTCAGGCGCGCTTCTTCGCTGTTGACCTGATTGGAGTCCAGCGGCAGCGGCTCGGAGCGGTTGATGATCTCCAGCGCGTGGGCGAACACTTCCACTTCGCCGGTGGCCATATCTTTATTGATCTGGCTGTCCGGACGCGCACGCACGGTGCCGACGATCTGGATGCAGAACTCATTGCGCAGGTCGTAGGCCTTGTCGAACGCCACTTTCTGGTCCGGATCGAAGAACACCTGCACGATGCCTTCGCGGTCGCGCATATCAATAAAGATCAGGCCGCCGAGATCGCGACGACGATTGACCCAACCACACAGAGTGACTTCCTGGCCCACGTGGGACAGATTCAACTGCCCGCAATATTCAGTACGCATACGCTATCCTTTTACACAGCCGATGCCGCGCCGGGCTACTGCGCCCCTGTCGCGCGGCTGTTATCTGATAAATTCTACTTGTTACCCGGTTTAAAATCCGTCGCATACCAGCCGGTGCCCTTAAGCTGGAAACCGGAGGATGAAATCAACTTGGTCAACGCGGGCTGCCCACACGCCGGGCAGTCTGCCAGCGGCGCATCGGAAAATTTTTGCAATTTCTCTAACCGATGGTTGCAAGCACCACATGCATATTCATAAATCGGCATAGGTCGTTGGATTAAAGAGTGTTGAAAAAAGGGAGTCATTATAAAGGAAATTCATCCGCCCGATAAGTGCGAACACAGCATTGTTACTGCACTAAATGGCGCGTTTTTGCTCGAATCAACACATCGGTTAACAAATTTCCCATTAACCTGCGACAGTTTTTTCACGTAGCCTGATTCTCCCCCGGTTTTGCGCCGAACGCAGCTCGCCCGGCGCGCCGATCAGTTTTTATCCACTTCGCAACGAGATGAAATCCATGCTGAAACTTGACGCCCAAACCACCGCTCTGGTGCTGATCGATTTACAAAACGGCATTCTGCCCTACGCCGGCGGCCCGCACAGCGCCGACCAGGTGGTGGCGAACGCCGCCCTGCTGGCCGCCCGTTTTCGTCTGCTGGGCGCGCCGGTGCTGCTGGTGCGCGTCGGCTGGTCAGACTCCTTCGCCGAAGCGCTGAAACAGCCGGTGGACAAGCCGGCTCCCGCGCCCGCCGGCGGCTTGCCGGCCAGTTGGTGGGAGTTCCCCACGCCGCTGGCGGTCTGCGACAGCGATATTCTGGTCATCAAGCGCCAATGGGGCGCCTTCTACGGCACCGATCTGGATTTGCAGCTGCGCCGTCGCGGCATCAAATCCGTGGTATTGGGCGGCATATCCACCAATATCGGCGTGGAATCCACCGCCCGCGCCGCCTGGGAGCATGGCTATGAGCTGGTGATCGCCGAAGATGTCTGCAGCGCGCAGAACGCGGAAATGCACCGTTTCGCGTTCGAACACATCTTCCCGCGTTTGGCACGAGTGCGCGACACCGGCGAAATTCTTGCCGCGCTCGAGCGGTAACGTTAAGTTGTAGCCTGATAAGCCAAGGACAAGTAAAGGAAGACGACGCCGTGATCTACATCGGACTGCCGCAATGGCAACATGCAGCCTGGAATCGCATCGGGCTGCGTGATTTGGCGGATTACAGCCGCTATTTCAACTGCGTGGAAGGCAACACTACCTTCTACGCGCTGCCGAAGCTGGAAATCGTGCAGCGCTGGCGCGACATGACCGGTGACGATTTTCGCTTCTGCTTCAAATTCCCGTCGGACATCAGCCACAAGGCCGCCCTGCGCAACTGCGCCGCCGAGCTGCAGGCGTTTTACCACTGCCTGAGCCCGGTGCATCAACGCATCGGCCAACTGTGGCTGCAGTTGCCCGCCGCCTTCGGCCCCGATGAGCTGCCGCGCATGTGGAAGTTCTTCGAAAACCTGCCGAAGGAATTCACCTACGGCGTAGAAGTGCGTCATCCGGCGTTTTTCGCCAAGGGCGAGGAAGAGCGTGCGCTGAATCAGGGATTGCACCAGCGCGGCATCAATCGGGTGATCCTCGACAGCCGCCCGGTGCATCACGCCGCCCCCAACACCGCCGCCGTGCGCGATGCCCAGCAGAAAAAGCCGAAGCTGCCGGTGCACGCTCTGGTCACCGCCGACCAACCGCTGGTGCGCTTTATCGGCGGTGACCAATTGGCCGACAACCTGCGCTGGTTCGAGGCCTGGCAGCAAAAACTGCCGCTGTGGCAGCAACAGCATCAGCCCTATCTGTTTATTCATACGCCGGACAACGGCGATTCGCCCCAGCAAGCGCAAAAAATTTGGCAGCAGCTACGGCTGGCGATCCCCGATTTGCCTGCGCCGCCGGACTGGCCAGAACAAGATGCACTGTTTTGACCTATTAATCTGACCAATAACATCAAATATTTCCCCGCGACAGTGAATACAATGACGGCTATGATGCTGGCTGCCAGTTTTGGTTAGGGAACGGAGTTAAAAATGGTAAGCGCGCTTTATGTGGTGCTCGGCGCATTGTTGTTGATCAAACTCTCTTATGACGTAGTCAGATTAAGGATGCAGTACCGCGTAGCCTATGGCGACGGCGGTTTCTACGAATTGCAGACCGCCATCCGCGTGCATGGCAACGCCGTTGAATACATTCCGATTGCTGCCGTCTTGCTGGTGATTATGGAAATGAACGGCGCGGAAATCTGGATGATTCACCTTTGCGGCCTGATGCTGATGGCCGGGCGACTGGTGCATTACTACGGTTTGCGCAACCGCGAGGTTCGCTGGCGCCGTTCGGGCATGGCCGCGACCTATATCTCTTTGTTGTTGATGGTTCTGGCAAATATCTTCTATCTGCCCTGGGATCTGATTTTCAGCCTGCACTGATCTCGTTTTATCATCAGGCGGCCGCGCCGCCTGCTTCCGCTCCGCTTTTTTGCGCTTTTCTGTTAGACTACGCAGCTTCGAATTCTGAACTGATTTGCCGCTATGCCAAACCGCGATACCCTTTTTTCCGCCCCCATCGCCAAACTGGGCGACTGGACCTTTGACGAACGCGTCGCCGAAGTGTTCCCCGACATGATCCAACGCTCCGTTCCCGGCTATTCCAACATCATATCGATGATCGGCATGCTGGCCGAGCGCTTTGTGCAACCCGACAGCCGGGTGTATGACCTGGGCTGCTCGCTGGGTGCGGCGACGCTGTCGATGCGGCGGAATATCAAGGTGCCCGGCTGCAATATCGTCGCCGTCGACAATTCGCCGGCGATGGTGGAACGTTGCCGCCGCCATATCGACGCCTTCCGCGCCGACACGCCGGTCGATGTCATCGAAGCCGACATTCGCGACATCGAGATCGAGAACGCCTCGATGGTGGTACTGAACTTTACGCTGCAGTTCCTCGAACCGGCCGATCGCCTGCGTCTGCTGGAGAAAATCTATCGTGGCCTGCGCCCGGGCGGCGCACTGGTGCTGTCGGAGAAGTTCAGCTTTGAGGACGCTGAAGTCGGCGAGCTGCTGTTCAACATGCACCACGATTTCAAACGCGCCAACGGGTACAGCGAGCTGGAGATCAGCCAAAAACGCAGCATGCTGGAAAACGTGATGCTCACCGACTCGGTGGAAGCGCACAAGGCGCGCCTGCAACAGGCCGGGTTCGAGCATGCCGAAGTGTGGTTCCAATGCTTCAACTTCGGTTCGCTGATCGCCCTGAAAGCGGGGGATGCGCAATGATCGAGTTCGGTGATTTCTATCAACGCATCGCCAAAAGCCCCCTCAGCCATTGGCTGGACACGCTGCCTGCGCAGCTGAGCGCCTGGCAACGCGAATCGCTGCACGGCAAATTCAAACAGTGGTTCAACTCGGTCGAGCATTTGCCGACGCTGACCCCAACCCGCCTCGATCTGCTGCACGGCGTGCGCGCCGAGATGGAGCCGGGCCTGTCGCCGGGCCAGCTTGAAGGCATCGAGAAAATGCTGCGCACCCTGATGCCATGGCGTAAAGGGCCGTTCTCGCTGTATGGCATCGATATCGATACCGAATGGCATTCCGACTGGAAGTGGGATCGCGTGCTGCCGCACATTGCTCCGCTGGCCGGCCGCACCATTCTCGACGTCGGCTGCGGCAGCGGTTATCACCTGTGGCGCATGATTGGCGCCGGCGCACACCTCGCCGTCGGCATCGATCCGATGCAGCTGTTCCTGTGTCAGTTCGAAGCGGTGCGCAAGCTATTAGGCGGCGATCAGCGCGCCCACCTGCTGCCGCTCGGCATCGAGCAATTGCCGGAATTGGCGGCATTCGACACCGTGTTCTCGATGGGGGTGCTGTATCACCGCCGCTCGCCGCTCGATCATCTGTATCAGCTGAAAAACCAGCTGGTGGCTGAAGGTGAACTGGTGCTGGAAACGCTGGTGGTGGAAGGCGATCGCCACCAGGTGCTGGTGCCGGGCGATCGTTATGCGCAGATGCGTAACGTGTATTTCATCCCTTCCGCCGAGGCGCTGAAATGCTGGTTGGAGAAGTGCGGCTTCGTCGACGTGAAGATCGCCGATATGTGTGTCACCAGCCTCGAAGAGCAGCGCCGCACCGACTGGATGACCAGCGAATCACTGGCCGAATTCCTCGATCCGAACGATCGCAGCAAAACGATCGAAGGCTATCCGGCGCCCCTGCGCGCCGTGCTGACCGCCAAAAAGCCCTAGCGCTCGCTAATCGGGCCGGCCAGGGCCGGCCCGACGTTACCCGTTGTTGACATCGACAATCCGCAGCTCATACACCATGGTCGCGTTCGGCGGGATCTGCGGCGCATAGCCCGTTTCACCGTACGCCAACGCCGGCGGCACCACCATCGTCAGCGAACCATGATTTTTCAGATGGCCGATCGCCTCGCGGAACAACGGCGGGTAGGCAGAGAGCGGCTGTGACATCACCTTCCCACTGCGATCCATATCCTGAATCACGCTGCCGTCGGTTAAACTTTCCTTCACCACGATGTCCACCCGCGCGTTTTCCTTAATGGCTTCATCACCCGCATACTCGATGCGATACCAGAAACCGGAAGGCGACTTCTGCGTGCCCTTTTTCTTTTTAAACTCGGTGACGAACGCCTCGCCCTTGCTGGTTTGCACCTTCGCTGCCTGGTTCCGGGCGTCGTTCACCGCTTTTTCCGACTCCGCCAGCGCGCGGGTCAACTGCGCATCGCTTAACTGGTAATGGCCGTTGAAGGTATCGATCACGCCCGCCAGCAGCACGGTTTTATCGGGATTGATGCCCCAATTTTTACGCTCCGCCAGCATCGTTTGAATATCGCGCCCCAAAGCGACACCGGCAGCATAGCTCTGTTGCGCCGGCTTTTTCTCGAGCGCCTGCGCATCCGGCAGCCATTTGGCGCGAGAGCGCAGCCCATCCAGCTCCTCACGCAATGCCTGCTGCGTTTGGTTGGCGTCCGCTAGCGCCAATGCGTTTTTTTTCGCCTGCTCCGTCGTTTTCGCCAGTTGCAGCGTTGATTTTTCGCTTTCCGCCACCGCCGTTGCCAGCCGCTGCGCCAATGCCTTCGCCTGCTCGGCTTGCGTCTTGTTTTTTTCCTGTAGCTGCGCCAGCTGTTGCTGAAGTTCACCCGTCGCCTTGGCGGCTTCGGCCTTTTGCTGTTCCAGTGCCGTTTTCAGGCTTTTCTCTTGCCGCTCGACCTGTTGGCGTTGTTCATCCAGCTCTTTCTGCCGCAGTGCCAGCTGTTGCTGAAGTTCACCCGTCGCCTTGGCGGCTTCGGCCTTTTGCTGTTCCAGCGCTGTTTTCAGGCTTTTCTCTTGCCGCTCGGCCTGTTGGCGTTGTTCATCCAGTTCTTTCTGCCGCAGTGCCAGCTGCTGCTGAAGTTCACCCGTCGCCTTGGCGGCTTCCGCCTTCTGTTGCGCCAGCTCAGCGGCGGCCGCTTGTTTGTCCTGCTCATAACGCTGGCGCGCTTTATCGTTGGCGGTCTGCGCCGCCGTCAGTTTCTCCTGCCAGGCGTTATCTGCCTGTTCAGGCAACGCCGCCAGCCGTTGTTCCAGCAAGGCGATACGCCGATCGCGCTCCTCGGTTTGTTGTTTTTCCTGCGCTAACGCTGCCTGCGTCTCGGCGATCTGCGCCTGAGCCTTGCGCTCCTGCGGCGTCAGGTTCAGCGCCCGTCGCACGCCGCTGGCGAAGTCGCTCAACGCGCTCAGATCGGGAGCAGCTGTCGGTTTATCGGCAGCCGTCAGGGACGACGCAACCCGCAACGCGGTCAGCTCCTGCTGCAGTGATTGAATAGCGGTTTGCTGTTGCTCCAATCGAGCCTCTTTCTCGCGCAGCGTCTTTTGCAACTGCGCCAGTTGCTTTCTCTGCGAGCTCGTTTCACGCGGTTGAACCGGCCGGGGCGCCGACTTTTGGGTTTCCCGGGAGGGAGTAACCGCGGCGTCAGCTGCCGGTGCGTCCTGCCGCTGGTAGCGCTCGGCGAACTGCAGTAATGCCGGCACATCGTCATCCGCTGCGGCCATCGCTGGCGCAAACGCCAGCGGTATCATCAGGCTCAGTAATGCCTTTCTCGCTCGAGGGGTCATTGGGCGCGCTCTCCGCGCTCAGCCAGGCCGGTCATCATGGCAGAACTGATGTCTGCGCACAGACGGCTGGTGCGGTAACGATACAGGGCGTCGACGGTTTCCTGCGTGCCCGTGTTGACCCGCTGGCGTACCCCGGCATACTGCGCGGCGCCGCCCATCAAGGTATCGAATTCGCGTTTGAATTTTTGGTATTTTTCGTTATCCATGCCGCGCATGGCATCCAACTCGCGCTGGCACTGCTGTATACGCTCGGCTTCACGCTGCCGCTTGTCTTGTTCCGCAATGTCTTCTGCACTGGGCGGCTTACTTAATGTAGAAACAGGCCGCTTGGCGGTCTGGCAGCCGCTCAGTGTCAAGGTCAGCAAAAGCGCAGCGGTCAAACAGTGTGCCGTTCGGGTCATTATCGTTATCTCCTTGTTAAGTCCGCCGCCAACGCGCTCCGCGGCTGCATCGACGGCTCTCCTCATTAATGCTGTGATGTTCCGGCCATAGGCCGGCGATGAACGGGTATGAAAATGCAGACGTGGCGATGAGCGGCAGAGCGCAAATCATTCACCACGAAAATGCATACCAAAAAATCATTTAATATTATGATATTTAAAGGATTTTAACTCACAAACTTATCAGCAGGGCATGATGAGCGCAAGAAGAGATGGGGGGCAGTGCGACAGAGAAACAGCGTGAAACGGGCACCGCGTCTTCGCAAGACATAAAAAAAGCCCCGGCAAAACGCCGGGGCCTGGTACTTGCGTGATCGCCGAGGGCTCAGTGACACGCAAAGGGGTCTTACGGCCCGGAAACCGGTTGTCAAACGCGGTTAGCTGCGTGTTTATGCGCTTTGCGCCAGGGGATCAACCAAGGCCAGCGCGTTTTTCATCGCCTCCACCATTTCGCCATCCACGCAATAATGGCTAAATTCGTCAAACTCGTTATCGGAGCACATGGTGACGCCCGCCTTGCGGTAACGCATGGTCGACGGCACCAGGTGACCGGAAGAGCTGTGCAGTTCATGCAGGCCAATATCGACAAACTTGTGCAGATTGCTGAGGCGCACGCCGGCACCCGCCATGATTACCGGGCCCTGACTGGCCTGGCGCAAATCGCGCAGCAACGGCAGGCCCAGTTCGGCGCTCTGCTGCTGGCCGGAAGTCAGAATGCGCGCCACGCCCAGCTCGCTCAGTTGCTCCAACGCCACCATCGGGTTCTGGCACATGTCGAACGCGCGATGGAACGTCACCGCCATGCCCTCGCACAGCCTCATCACTTCGCGCATGCGCGGCAGATCGATGTGCCCTTCTTCGTCCAGCATGCCAACCACTACGCCGGGGAACCCCATCTCGCGGATCTGGCGGAGATCCTGTTTGATCACCTCGAAATCCACCGCGCCGTAGCAGAAATCGCCACCGCGAGGGCGAACGATCGGATGCACCGGGATCGAAACCCGCTCGCGCGCCAGACGCAGCGTGCCATAGCTCGGCGTCAATCCCCCCTCGCTCTGGCTGGCGCACAACTCAATGCGATCGGCGCCCGCCCGTTCGGCCGTCAGCGCACAGTCGACGCTAAAGCAACAAACTTCCAGTTTTATCATTGTCACCCCCAGATAACGGCCAACATACGGCGGCAATTGTTCATTTCTTCATTTCTCACGTAGGCTCATGCATAGGCATAAACCGGCTCAGGGTTGTAACTATGGCATTCAATTTTGATCAATGGGTAGACCGCAGTCACAGTGACAGCGTTAAGTGGGATAAATATCGCGACCGCGACATCATCCCGCTTTGGGTCGCCGACAGCGATTTCACCTCACCGCCGGCGGTGATCGAAGCCCTGCAGCGCCGCGTGGCGCACGGCGTATTCGGCTACACTCACCCATCCCCTGATCTTATTGAGGTTTTTACCCGCCGCATGGTAGAGCGCTACGGTTGGCACATCAAGCCCGAATGGATCATTTTCCTGCCTGGGCTGGTGTGCGGCCTGAACCTGTGCGTGCGCGCCTGCACCGAAGAACACCAGAGCACGCTGGCCCCCTCTCCCATTTATCCGCCGTTTCGCAAAGCGGCCAAATTCGCCGGGCGCAAGCACCTCGCGGTGCCGCTGAAGGCGACCGGCCAACGCTGGGTGCTGGATTTTTCCTCGCTGCATGATCGGCTGAGCGGCAACGAGAAACTCCTGTTGCTGTGCAACCCGCAGAACCCCGGTGGCACCGTTTATCGCCGGGATGAGCTGTTGCAGCACCATCAGTTCGCTCGCGAACACGATTTAATCGTCTGTTCCGATGAGATCCACTGCGAACTGCTGCTTGAGCCCGGCGTGCGGCATATCCCTTTCGCCACCCTGAATGACGATGCGGCCCAACGCAGCGTGACGCTGATGTCGCCGTCAAAAACGTTTAATCTCGCCGGGCTCGGCGCCTCGATGGCGATCGTTCCCAACGAAGCGCTGCGACAAAAGCTGAAACGCGCGCGCAGCGGTATCGTGCCGGAGGTCAATCTGTTGGCGCTGGTGGCGGCGCAGGCGGCTTATCAATACGGGCAACCCTGGCTGGATGAGCAGTTGATTTATCTGCGCGCCAATCGCGATCGGCTGATAAAGCGTATCAACGCCATGCCGGGTTTGACGTTGCTGCCTGTCGAGGCCACTTACCTGGCCTGGATAGACTGCAGCGCGTTGCCGGTGGATAACCCGCATCAGTTCTTCGAACGTGCGGGCGTTGGGCTAAGCGCCGGTTTGGACTTTGGCGATCGGCACTTTGTGCGGCTTAACTTTGGTTGCCGATGGGCCCTGCTCGATGAAGCGCTCGATCGCATGGCGCGAGCCTGTGCGGCACTGCCTGGCTAACCTTGTTCGCTGGCGACGATGTCTCGAATGGAATAAGGATGAAACTTGATCGTGACCGTTCCGTCGGTGATGGCCAGCGTCGGGTTCGGCAGTCGTTCGCCCTCGCCTTTTGGCGAGCTTTGCTTCAGCTTGATCCCCGGTGCCAGCAACGCTTCATCGGCCAGGTGGCTCAACGCCCGGGCGTACAGCGTCTGCGGATCGCCACTGAGCACTAATTCGACGTGTTCCCAGCCTTCGTGCGGATAGCGTCTCTCCCCCGGATACGGCAGTTCGATGCAGTCTATCCGCCACGGCCCAACGGCCAGTGGCTGAGACAAATCGAACAGACAGATAGGTCGCCCGTTGATCATCGATTCGGACAGCAGTGTCCCGCACTGCATCAGCCCCTGGCGCCAGCGCTCGGCGGTGGCGTTCTGGTGACAGCGCAGAGAGATGTGATCGGCGGTAAACGCGGACAGATCAAGCCGCAATTTGGCGGCAAATTGGTGCAACGCCTGTTCGAAACGCGGCAGGTCGTGCTTCAGATCGTCAAGCTCGGCAATGGCCTGCAAGGGAGTGGTCATAGGAACCTCAAAACAACGGGGCGCAAAGTTAAACGCCGTAATTTACACGCTGGCGACAGCGCTCGCCAGCGTTGCGAGGTTTTTCGGCGGCAGTTCAGCATGATTTTTGGTTGCGGGCACGGAGAATAAAAGCCGGATTTTTATTAAGGTGACAGCTTATTAAATCAACGGAAAAATAAAAAATAAGATTTTTCGCAAGACATTATACCTTTTCTTTATGACGCTATGATTTAAGTTATTTTGCACACAATCCTCTGCAGGCCATTGGTCAAGCCGATTGAATCGCTGGGTTTAATCAAAACGACTCACTTATCAATGTCGCACAAATCCGCAATCACAACCCATTGTAAAAGAAGAAAATAAAACGCATTAATTGATTAAAAGCTAAGGATTATCTTAATTTACCCCCAGACAATTGATTCACCAAGACAACTCGGCTACTTTGGAGGAAATTTAAATTCGAGATGATCATTATGTTATTGCTGACGATATCCTTGGTGTTGATAATTATCGCCGTATACGCCATCTACCGTCATTTCAAATCACGCAGCGTCAACACGCTGGATGCCGGTCGCCGCAATAAAAAGCGCTAGCTTCGCAACTCTCCCCTCCGTACATTCTGTTCAGCTCATTCTGCTTTTCACCTTCCGGCAATCAACGCGCCGCATCCGACAACTGTTTCATCGCAGCGGCCGCGCCAACTGCTGACGGACTCCGTCAGATCGGTTACAATTGCAGGCTGTTTTGTGGCGGTCGCCCATCGCGCCCGCCACCGTTGAATCCCACAGGGGCTGGCTTCAGCCCCTCGTTCGTCATTAAGGTAACCCGGTGAATATTCAGGTTCTTCTTTCAGATAAAGTCAGCCAGGCGCTGATCGCCGCTGGCGCGCCAGCCGATTGCGAAGCGCAGGTCCGCCCTTCCGCCAAGGCGCAGTTTGGTGATTACCAGGCCAACGGCGTGATGTCCGTCGCCAAAAAGCTGGGCATGCCGCCCCGGCAGCTGGCGGAAAAAGTGGTGCAACTGCTGGATCTCGGCGACGTCGCCGGTAAAGTGGAAATCGCCGGTCCCGGCTTTATCAACATTTTCCTGAACAGCGACTGGGTCGCCCGCCAGGCCGACCAGGTGCTGAACGCACCGAAACTGGGCATTGCGCCGGTTGAGCCGCAAACCATCGTTATCGACTACTCCGCGCCGAACGTGGCGAAAGAAATGCACGTCGGCCATCTGCGCTCCACCATCATCGGCGACGCCGCGGCGCGTACCCAGGAGTTTCTGGGCCATAAAGTGATCCGCGCCAACCACGTCGGCGACTGGGGCACCCAGTTCGGCATGCTGATTGCCTACCTGGAAAAAATGCAGAACGAAAACGCCAGCGACATGGGCCTGTCCGATTTGGAACAGTTCTATCGCGAAGCCAAGAAGCATTACGACGAAGACGCCGAGTTCGCCGAGCGCGCGCGCGCTTACGTCGTCAAGCTGCAGGGCGGCGATCAGTACTGCCTGAAAATGTGGCGCAAGCTGGTCGACATCACCATGGCGCAAAACCAGCTGACCTATAACCGCCTGAACGTCACGCTGACCGAAGACGACGTGATGGGCGAAAGCCTGTATAACGCGATGCTGCCAGGCATCGTCGCCGATCTGAAAGCCAAAGGGCTGGCGGTGGAAAGCGAAGGTGCCACCGTGGTGTTCCTCGACGAATACCAGAACAAGGACGGCGATCCGATGGGCGTCATCATCCAGAAAAAGGATGGCGGCTATCTCTACACCACCACCGATATCGCCTGCGCCAAGTACCGCTACGAAACCCTGGGCGCCAATCGCGTGCTGTATTACATCGACTCCCGTCAGCATCAGCACCTGATGCAGGCCTGGACCATCGTGCGCAAGGCCGGTTACGTGCCGGACTCCGTCTCGCTGGAACACCACATGTTCGGCATGATGCTGGGCAAAGACGGCAAGCCGTTCAAAACCCGCTCGGGCGGTACGGTGAAGCTCTCCGATCTGCTGGATGAGGCCATCGAACGCGCCGAACAGCTGATCGCCGGCAAAAACCCGGACATGCCGCAAGACGAAATGAAGACCGTGGCCCGCGTGGTCGGCATCGGTGCAGTGAAATACGCCGATCTGTCGAAAAGCCGCACCACCGACTATGTCTTCGACTGGGATAACATGCTGGCCTTCGAAGGCAATACCGCGCCTTATATGCAATACGCCTATACCCGCGTGGCATCGGTATTCAAGCGCGCCGGGATCGACGAAAGCAGCCTGACGCTGCCGCTGACGCTGACCGAAGAGCGTGAAATTGCGCTGGCTACCCGCCTGCTGCAGTTCGAAGAGGTACTCACCACCGTCGCGCGTGAAGGCACGCCTCACGTCATGTGCAGCTACCTGTACGATCTGGCCGGCTTGTTCTCCGGTTTCTACGAGCACTGCCAGATCCTGAACGCCGACAGCGAAGAAGCGCGTCAGAGCCGCCTGAAGCTGGCGCTGCTGACCTCGAAAACGCTGAAAACCGGTCTGGATACGCTGGGCATCGAAACCGTCGAACGCATGTAAACCGCACCGCGCGGAAAGCAAAAAGGTCGCCTGAGCGACCTTTTTTTGTTCTTGCTTTCGGCTCAGGCGGCGCGGCGCGCAAAGTCGCGCGGGCGGAAGCCCAACCCTACCAGCACGCCAAAGTAGGCCACCACACCGGCCACCACCACCGCAGCCAAACGCAGCAAACGTTCCAGCATATTGCCCTGATCCCAGGCCGGCATCAGCCACATCACGCCAATCAGCACCGCCGACATCACCAGCACGGCGATCACCAGCTTGGTAAGGAACAGCGCCCAACCCGGCTGCGGCTGGAAGATCTTCTGCTTGCGCAGCTGCCAATACAGCAGCGAGGCGTTCAGGCAGGCTGCCAAACCGATCGACAGCGCCAGGCCGGCATGCTTCAGCGGGCCAATAAACGCCAGGTTCATCACCTGCGTCATAATCAGCGTGATGATGGCGATCTTGACCGGCGTTTTAATGTCCTGCCGCGAATAGAAGCCCGGCGCCAGCACTTTAACCACGATCAACCCCATCAGCCCAACCGAGTAAGCCACCAGCGCGCGTTGCGTCATCGCCGCGTCAAAGGCGCTGAACTTGCCGTACTGGAACAGCGAAACGGTCAATGGCTTGGCCAAAATGCCGAGCGCGATGGCGCTCGGCAACGCCAGCAAGAAGCACAGACGCAGCCCCCAATCCATCAGGCGCGAGTACTCGTCATGGTTGCCGCTCGAGAAGCTTTTGGCCAGCGACGGCAGCAGGATGGTGCCCAGCGCCACGCCCAGCACGCCGGAAGGAAACTCCATCAGGCGGTCGGCGTAGTACATCCAGGACACCGAGCCGGACACCAGGAACGAAGCGAAAATGGTGTTGATGATCAGCGAGATTTGGCTCACCGACACCCCGAGGATCGCCGGCCCCATCTGGCGCATCACTCGCCAGACCCCGGCATCGCCCAGCTTGAGGCGCGGCAGCACCAGCATGCCTATCTTGCGCAGATGCGGCAGCTGATACCCCAGCTGCAGCACGCCGCCCACCACCACCGCCCAGGCCAGCGCCAGCACCGGCGGGTTGAAATACGGAGCGGCGAACAGCGCGAAACCGATCATGCTGACGTTAAGCAGCGTTGGCGCAAAAGCCGGGATCGAGAAGCGGTTCCAGGTATTGAGGATCGCCCCCACCAGCGACGCCAGTGAGATCAACAAAATATAGGGGAAGGTGATGCGCAGCAGCGCCGACGTCAGGGCAAACTTGTCGGGCGTATCGGTAAAGCCCGGCGCAGTAATGTAAATAACCCAAGGGGCGGCCAGCATCCCCAGCACCGTCACCACCGCCAGCACCAGCGTCAGCAGCCCGGAGACATAGGCAATAAAAGTGCGCGTCGCCTCTTCACCCTGCTGGCTCTTGTATTCGGCCAGGATCGGCACGAAGGCCTGCGAAAACGCCCCTTCGGCAAAGATACGGCGTAACAGATTCGGGAGTTTGAACGCCACGAAAAAGGCGTCCGTTGCCATGCCGGCCCCGAACACGCGCGCGACGATCGCATCGCGGGCAAAGCCCAACACCCGCGAAAACATCGTCATCGAGCTGACGGCAGCCAAGGATTTGAGTAGGTTCATGTGGTTGTCTGATAGGTACCGTAAATATCAACGCCTGCAACAGCAGGCGTCAGTGAAACAATCGGCTCAGTTTACGCATCCGGAAAAGAATAGCTACCGCCATATGTTACATAGAGTTATCCCGCAGCAAACGCTCGACCACCCGCTGGGCGGCCAGCGCCTGTTCGCCGCCGGTTTCCGGCGCGCTCTGATTGGCGACGGCATCAAGGAAATGCCGCACCGCCCCGTCGAAGCCGCGTTGCACCAGCGTGCTTTGCCAGCCCGGCACCGGCTGCTCCAACTCGCCCTGCGCATCTTCACGCAGCCAGTGGCGCATATCGGTCAACTGATACAGCGCGCCGTCGGTCACCGCCTGCACGCTTTCGCGCTGGCTGCCGCCGCGGCGATGCATACTGGTCGTCACCTGCGTGTCGCCGCAGGCGAAGTGATGCTCGGCGTACAGCATTTCACCGGCGGCGTTGGCGCGCAGGCTGCCGCTCAGCAGTTGCTCCCGCCCGCCCGCCAGCCACAGCGCAGTGTCCACCACGTGCAGGTAATCATCCAACAGGGTAAAACGCAGATCGTACGGGCCGACGCTGTCCGCCCGATGTTTATCCATGCGAATGGAGGCCGGCTGATTCATTTGCTGTTTGAGCTGCCGGTAAAGCGGCGCGAAACGGCGGTTGAACCCTACCATCAGCGTTTTGCCTCGCCGCTCGGCCTGCTCAAGCAGCTGCTCGCCCTGCTCCAGCGTCTCCGCCAGCGGTTTATCGACGTAAACGTGCACGCCGCGGTTCAGCAGCTCGCCTATCACCGAAAAATGGCTGGCGGTGCTGCTGTGAACAAAGACCGCATCGCACTGTTCGGCCAGGCTGTCCAGCCGGGAGAAACAGGCCATACGGTAGCTGTCGCACAGCGGCTGCGCTTTTTGCTGATTGGGCGAAAAACCGCCCACCAGCGTCCAATCCGCCGCTTGGCCGAGGATTGGCAGATACGCCTTCTGCGCGATACTGCCCAACCCCACCACGCCTACACGCAATTTAGTCATTCGCATCCCTCGCCAACAGCTGTTGCAACTGCCGTTTCAGCTCCGCCACTTCGCTTTCCAATGCGCTGACTCTGGCGCTCAGTTCGCCGTCGTCCTCAGCGTCGAACGCCGCCGGCGGCGCTTCATCAATCTGGCCGCTGAACAGATGCATGAACCGGCTTTCGCGCTTGCCCGGCTCACGCGCCAGGCGCACCACGAACGGGCCATCTTCGCGCGTGGCCAGTTGCTGCAGCACCTGTTCGACCTCGCTGACATCGCTGAACTCGTGCATCCGATTGGTGCGGGTGCGTAACTCGCCCGGCGTTTGCGCGCCGCGCAACAGCAAGGTGGCGATCACCGCCAGTTCGGCAGGCGAGAGTTTCAGCTGGCCGAACTCGGAGTTGCAAAACCGCTGTTCGTACTTCACCACCCGATTGCCGAACCCGCTGAGGGTGCGCAGGAAATGTTTGCGCAGCAACAGATCGAGCAGTTGCTGCACTTCGCTTTCGCTCAGGTCCATCACCGGTTCGCGGTTGGTTTTTTGGTTGCATGCCAGCGTAATGGCATTCAGCGAAAGCGGGTATTGATCCGGTGTCGTGACCTGTTTTTCCAACAGACAGCCGATAACCCGGGCCTCTCTGGCGTTCAATTCATATTTCATCGTTTGGCCTCAACGTGGGGGTAGCCACTCTTTATTGGTGTATGCCGTCAAAACGTGGTCTTGCCACTGGCCGTCGATCAGCAGGTAATCCTTGGCGTAACCTTCGCGTTCGAATCCCAGACGCGTCAGCAATGCGCCGCTGCGCTGGTTGTGTGGCATATAGTTGGCCATGATGCGGTGCATGCGCTGTTGGCGCAGCATATAGCGGATGGCGGACTGCAAGGCTTCGAACATCAGCCCTTGCCCCTGCCACTTTTCCCCCAGCGAATAGCCGAGGAAACAGGCATGAAACGAACCGCGCAGCACGTTGCTGAAGTTCGCCACGCCGCGCACTTCCTGCTCTTCTGGATCGAGCAGGATAAAATAGTAGGCGCTGCCCTGCTTTTGCATTTCGGTGATCATGCCCAGACGCGCCTGCCAGCCGGAAGGATAACAGTGGCTTTCGTCGCGCACCGGCTCCCAGGGTTTGAGAAAGGCTCGGTTCTCGGCATAATAATCCGCCAGACGGTAGGCATCCCGTTCATTCACTAAACGGACCACCATCCGGTCGGTTGTAAGACGTACTTTTGGCGATGCAGAGCGATAGCCGAACATCATTTCCCCCGCAGTCAAAACGGTTCGATAAGAAGTATTTATTGGGAAGCCGCGTGGATAATTATCCGGCGCCGATCTGATGCCATGACTTTATTTTGCCAATAGCGCCTCAGAACCGCACTTCCCCGCATTCAATATAACCGTAGCCCGCCCCCGAGGTAAAATCCCGGTCGCTCAGTAAATCGCCGAATACGCGTTTTACGGCGTTTTTCCGCCCATTTTGCAGCACAGGTAACACCTTGACGATAAAAAAATATTATCTACACGCCCCCTGTCGCCGTAGGGGAATTGGGTAGAGAATGGAAGCGTTGTTCTCCCCTCTTTCTTTAATTGCTCATGGTGAAGCATGTCTCTGGTGTCGCAAGCACGCAGCTTGGGTAAATATTTTCTGTTGCTCGATAATCTGCTGGTGGTTTTAGGCTTCTTTGTCGTTTTTCCGCTTATTTCGATCCGCTTTGTCGATCAATTAGGATGGGCAGCGCTGATCGTCGGCATCGCGCTGGGTTTGCGGCAGCTGTTGCAACAAGGGCTCGGCATCTTTGGCGGTGCCATCGCCGATCGCTTCGGCGCCAAGCCGATGATCGTCACCGGCATGTTGCTGCGCGCCGCCGGTTTCGCCACCATGGCGATGGCCGATGCCCCCTGGATCCTGTGGTTCTCTTGCGCGCTGTCCGCCCTCGGCGGCACGTTATTCGATCCGCCGCGCACCGCTTTGGTGATCAAGCTGACCCGCCCACACGAACGCGGCCGTTTTTTCTCGCTGCTGATGATGCAGGACAGCGCCGGAGCGGTGGTCGGCGCGCTGATCGGCAGTTGGCTGCTGCAGTACGACTTTCACTTTGTCTGCTGGGTTGGGGCGGCGATCTTCGTGCTGGCCGCCGGCTGGAACGCCTGGCTACTGCCGGCTTACCGCATCTCTACCGTGCGCATACCGATGAAGGAAGGCATGTTGCGGGTCCTGCGCGATCGCCGCTTCCTCACCTATGTCCTGACGCTGACCGGTTACTACATGCTGGCGGTGCAGGTGATGCTGATGATGCCGATCGTGGTCAACGAAATCGCCGGTTCACCGGCGGCGGTGAAATGGATGTATGCGATTGAAGCGGCGCTGTCGCTATCGCTGCTCTATCCGCTGGCGCGTTGGGGAGAAAAACACTTCCGGCTAGAGCAGCGCCTGATGGCGGGCCTGTTGCTGATGACGCTCAGCCTGCTGCCGATCGGTCTCGCCACCAGCTTGCAGGGCGTGTTCACGCTGATCTGCTGCTTCTATCTGGGATCGATCATCGCTGAACCGGCGCGCGAAACGCTGAGCGCTTCGCTGGCCGATCCGCGTGCGCGCGGCAGCTATATGGGCTTCAGCCGCCTCGGCCTGGCGCTGGGCGGCGCGTTGGGTTATACCGGCGGCGGCTGGATGTACGATACCGGCCGGACGATGAACATGCCGGAGCTGCCCTGGTTGCTGCTTGGAGCAGTAGGCTTCGCTACGCTGCTGGCGCTGTACTGGCAGTTCAGCCCGCGGCGCAGTGCGTCGATGATGCTGCGCGGCGGTTGACGCCATAGAAATCCGGCCGAATCGGCAACAGCTGCTATCCTGTTAGTAAAAACACCCACAGGAGCCCGTCGGCATGAGTGAAGAAGCAAAATTACCGCAACTACTCGAACATATGATACTGAACTTGCGCATGATTTATGCGCGCGCCACCCTGGTGGAGAAGGCGCTGGCCCATATCCTCGCCAGCGACGCCGGCCTGAAAAACGATATTATCAAACAGCTGCAGGTCGTCACCGCCGCCAACGAACGTGACCGAATCGATCTGGATGAAGCTCGCATTCACCTGATCGATGTGCTCAACTCAGTACCGGCCAAGAAATAACGCCCCCTGGCCCGCGCCGATGCGCGGGCAATTTCGCAATAACGCACCATCCAACACACGCACGTCAAGACAGCCTCGATAAGCTGTGGTAACTATTGCTGTTAAAACCTGACAACCCGGAGCAAGCATGAAACTGTTTATTTACGATCATTGCCCATTCTGCGTGAAAGCCCGCATGATTTTCGGCCTGAAACGTCTGCCGATTCGCCTGGTCACGTTGCTCAACGACGATGAAACGACTCCGTTTAACCTGATCGGCCAAAAAATGGTGCCTATCCTGGTCAAAGACAACGGTGAAGCGATGCCGGAAAGCCTGGATATCGTGCGCTATGTCGATGCTCTGGACGGCAAGCCGGTACTGACCGGCCGCACCAACCCGGCCATCGCCGAGTGGCTGCAGCGGGTCGGCGGTTACAGCGCGAAATTGTTGTTGCCGCGAATTGCGCATGCCGATTTCGAAGAGTTTGCCACCGACAGCGCCCGCCGTTACTTTATCGATAAAAAACAGGCGTCAATAGGGGATTTCGCCGAGCATCTCGCCAATAGCGCCGATCTGATCGCCCAGTTGGAAGCCGATCTGCAAGCGCTGTCGCCGCTGATCGTCTCCGCCGACGCGGTGAACGGCGAACTGTCCGAGGACGATATTCACCTGTTCCCGCTGCTGCGCTCATTGTCGATCGTCGCCGTGGTTGCGCTGCCGGATAACGTGGAAGCCTACCGCAACCGCATGGCGCAGCGCAGCGAGGTGCCGTTGCTGCTGGATATGGAACAATAACGTTTGAGCAACCAAAAGGATATGGCGTACTGATGCTGAAAATGGTGCTCGCCACCGCTCGCGATCGGGCGCGGCTGAAGGAAATAACCTCCGTTCTGATCCGTTACGGCCTGCAAGACGTTCTGCGTCTGCTGGGCCTGGGGGCTTTGCTGCGCGGCGCCCGCGCTGGATCCGCCCAACAGGACGCCCAAACCCTGCCTGAGCGGCTGCGCGAAGCGCTCGAGGCGCTGGGGCCTACCTTCGTCAAATTCGGCCAGATCCTGGCCACGCGTTCCGACCTGCTGGATCCGGCCTGGACCGACGAACTGGATCGCCTGCACAGCCGGGCGGCAGTGTTGCCATGGGAAACGCTGGCGCCACAGATCGTTGCCGACCTGGGCGGCGAACCCGAGCGGCTGTTCGCCGAATTCGATCGCACGCCGCTGGCGGCGGCGTCGATGGCGCAAATCTACCGCGCACGCCTGCACAGCGGCGAACAGGTGGTGGTGAAAGTGCTGCGGCCCGGTCTGGCGAAAACCATCCACGCCGATTTGCGGCTGCTGGCCTCGCTGGCGGAAACCGTAGAGCAGCAGAGCCCTGCGCTGGCGCGCTATCGGCCGCGGCAGATGGTCAGAGCGCTGGCGACGGCGCTCAATCATGAACTGGATTTGACCCACGAAGGGCATAACTGCGACCGCGTCGCCGGGATGTTCGCCCATCAACCTGACGTCGTCGTGCCCAAAATCTATTGGCAATGGTCTTCTCCGCGCCTGTTAGTGCAGGAATACCTGCCCGGCACCGCGCCGGAAAACCCTCAGCAGCTGGCGGCGGCGGGCTTTGACGGCCCGCTGCTGGCGCAACGCGGCGCCCGCGCCTTTATGAGCATGGTACTGGAGCATCGGCTGTATCACGCCGACCCTCACCCCGGCAACGTCATGGCGCTGAGCGGTGACCGCGTCGGCTTTATCGACTTCGGCATGGTGGGCCAGCTGTCCGAGCGGCGGCGCAACCAGTTGCTCCTGCTGCTGCAGGCCATCGCCGATCGTCAGTCCGAAGGCATCGTCAACACGCTGATCGCCTGGTCGGACAGCGAACCGCTGGATTTGATGGATCTGGAGCTGGCGGCGCAAAACTTTCTCGACAAACAGGCCGCCGCCACTCTGACCTTGGGCAAGGCCCTGACCGACTTGCTGGTGATGGCGCGTGAGCACCAACTGGCGCTGCCGCCCGATCTGGTGCTGCTGTTCAAGGCGTTAATCACCGCCGACGGCGTGCTGCACCGATTGGATCCGGCCTTCGACATCGTCGCCACGCTCAAACCGATGCTGCAACAAACGGTGCTGCAACGCTATGCCCCGGGTGCCGTGCGCCAGCGGCTGTTGGCTCTGGGCGGGGAAGCGCTCGACGCCGGAGAAGAACTGCCGCAAACCCTGCGGCTGATGGTGCGCCGTCTGAAACGCGGGCAGCTCAATGCCGATATCAACGTCAGGAACCTCGGTCAGTTGAGCAAAGCGCTGGAGCGCGCCGCCGTCACCCTGGCCATCGCTATCGTCACCGCCGCTTTTGCCCTGGGCCTGGCGCCTTATCTGATGCATTCTTCGCTGCGGCTGTGGGGCATTCCGCTGTTCCCGCTGTTGGGGGGCGCGGCCTGCCTGGCCGGCGTGGCGCTCTTGGCGCTGCGATTGCGGCGTTGACGCTTTCGGCGTTATCCGATAGGTGTCGCCCGCTTTTGCGCGCACTATCCCCTGCACATCGCCGCCTGCCGTTTTCAGGGGCAGGCGGAACGTTTATAATGATTAATCAATTATCTGCAGCACTTTTCGCCAGCAGTCGCAATGAGGCATTAATGAAGAAGATCCTGATGGGCGCAGCCGCCCTGCTGTTCGCCGGCGTATTGGCCGGTTGCAATCAACTGACCCAGTACACCCTGAGCGAGCAGGAAGTGAATGATTACCTGCAGAAACACAACGACTATCAGAAGCAGATCGGCGTGCCCGGCCTGGTGGACGCCAACATCGTACTGACGCAGTTGCAAAGCCAGATTGGCCGCAGCGAGCCGGGCAAGGTCACCCTTTCCGGCGATGCCAAGGTCAATATCACGTCGATTCTCGGCCCGCAGGCGGCGGATCTGAAGCTGACGCTGAAAGCGCAGCCGGTGTACGACCGTGCACAGGGCGCCATTTACCTGAAAGACATGGAACTGACCGATTACAGCGTGCAGCCGGAAAAAATGCAGACGGTGATGAAAGCGCTGACGCCATATCTGAATCAGTCGCTGAAGTCTTACTTCGACCAAAAGCCGGCTTATGTGCTGAATCC
Source organism: Serratia sp. CY33525 (assembly GCF_052169115.1). Taxonomy (NCBI): domain Bacteria; kingdom Pseudomonadati; phylum Pseudomonadota; class Gammaproteobacteria; order Enterobacterales; family Yersiniaceae; genus Serratia; species Serratia sp. CY33525. The sequence continues at coordinate 191,813 of NZ_JBJNLK010000001.1, forward strand.
TGACAACAGCAAAACCGAAGCGCTGGCGAAAAAACTGGCGAAGGGATTGGAAGTGAAGCCGGGCGAGTTGGTGATCCCGTTTAGCGACTGACCGCCTCTTGATGCATCAAGCCCGCCGCCAGGCGGGCTTTTTATTGCAGAAAACGATTACTGCGGCGCGCTGTAGGCGATCTCGCCGGTGTTGCAGTTGAGCGTCACGTTGTAGGTTTTATCCGCCTTGGTGCCGCGCACCGTCAGCGGCACCTGCCACACCTGATCCTTGCCGGTGATGGCATCCGGGCTGACCCAGGCGATCGGCGTTGCGGTGCCCAGCAGTTTTTTGTCCGCCTCCCAGCGCGTGATGCGGTTCTGCAAGAAGTCGCGCTTGACCTGGGCGGCGATATCCGCCGGCTGCAGCCCCGCACACTGCCCCACCTTGGCGCTGCGTTGCTCTTGAACCTGCGCCCACACCGCAGTCGATGCTCCCATCATGGCCAACAAGGCGATAGCCAAAGCCGTTTTTTTCATGTGTCCTCCCGTTGTGATTAGCGCTATCCGGGCGCCCATCCCTGGCTCACAACAGGGTTTCGGCAAAGGGTTACCGTTTGACGAACTCGATGACAAACAGCGCATCCAGGCCCGGATAGATTTCCTTGATCACCTGCTTCAGTTCGCCGAGCGACATGTTCTCCTGCTGTGCATGGCGTTCGGTCAGTGCATCCAGGCGCACCGGCGTTACCGACAGCACTTCGATAAAGCAGAAAAATACGCCGTCTTCATTGCGGCTTACGCGCAATACCTCGCCCGGTTCGAAGTGCGACTCACTGGCATCCCGAATGGTGATGGTTTTGCGCCCCGCCAGAATGTCTTGCTCAAAGCGGCTGAAGAAAGTTATTTCACGGCTCATTTTAGATCCTTTTTCATCACAACACCGCAACATAAGCCATTATGCCGCTTGCTTTTCTGACGCAGATCCCTCTTTTGAGTTAGAGACCGTTTTTTTCGCTTTCGCTTCCGTCGGTTTTTTGCCGGTTTCCGCCGGTGATGCGCCGCGCAGGATCAGCCCCAGCGCATCCTTATTCTCCGCCAGGAAGAAGCTCAGCCCTTCGCGCTGTTCGTCGTCCAGCTTCAGCGGCGCCTGTTGCAACCACTCTCCGAGGTTATCCGCCAAATCCAGCATTTTGTCGTAGGCGTCGGCTTCTTTCTTGCTCGCGAAAGTCATTTTTTCCTCACCGTTTCTCACCACCACATATTTAACTTCAACCGCCATGCGTGCGTCCTCAAATACTCAAACAACTGTAAATACATACAGTATAAATGGATGGCGGCGGGAAGGCAAACCGCCGCCCGCCTTCGGCTTATTTCAGCAGCCGCACCTTGCAGCTCTTGCCTTTGATTTTGCCCTGTTGCAGCTGTTGCAGCGCCTTGCGTGCGCTGGCTTTACGGATCGCGACGTAGGCATGCACCGGGAACATGTCGATCTTGCCCACTTCCGCCGCCGTCAGCCCGGCATCGCCGGTCAGCGCGCCGAGGATATCGCCGGGGCGGATCTTCGCCTTGCGGCCGCCGTCGATGCACAGCGTCACCATCTCCGCCTCCAGCGAACCGCTAGCGGCCCCGCTCAGCTCGGACACCGGCGCCCAATCGACGGTCATCTGCAGGTAGTCTTCAATCGCATGCGCCCGCGCCATTTCCTGCGGCGTGCACAGGCTGATCGCCAGCCCGCTCATGCCGGCACGACCGGTACGGCCAATACGGTGCACGTGCACTTCGGGATCGAACGCCAGTTCGTAGTTAACCACCAGCTCCAGCTCTTTGATGTCCAGCCCGCGAGCGGCGACGTCGGTCGCCACCAGCACCCGGCAACTGCGGTTGGCGAAGCGCACCAACACCTGGTCGCGATCGCGCTGCTCCAGATCGCCATGCAACGCCAATGCGCTGATGCCGCGGGCCTCCAAAGCCTCAAGCACCGTCTGACAATCGCGTTTGGTATTGCAGAACACCACGCAGGACGCGGGTTGATGATAACGAATGGCCGACACCAGCAGCGCCGGGCGCTGATCGCGCGTGGTCTCATAGAAACGTTGTTCGATGGCGGTCTGCGCTTCGTCATCGTCCACTTCGACGCTCAGCGGCTGGCGCTGAACGCGTTCGCTGATGCGTTCGATACCCGCCGGATAGGTGGCGGAAAACAGCAGCGTCTGACGCTGCGGCGGCGTGTAACTGATCACATCGTCGATATCGTCGGCGAAGCCCATGTCCAGCATGCGGTCGGCCTCATCCAGCACCAGCACCTTCAGTTCGTCCAGCAGCAGCGTTTTCTTGCGCAGGTGCTCCTGAATGCGCCCCGGCGTCCCCACCACGATGTGCGGCGCGTGCACCAGCGAATCGAGCTGCGGCCCCATCGGTTGGCCGCCGCACAGCGTCAGGATTTTGATGTTTTGCGTGAAACGCGCCAGGCGACGCAGCTCTTTGCTCACCTGATCGGCCAATTCACGGGAGGGACAGAGCACCAGCGCCTGCGTGGCGACCTGAGCGACGACGATATTATTCAGCAGACCAATGCCGAACGCCGCCGTTTTACCGCTGCCGGTTTTCGCCTTGGCGCGCACGTCCCGCCCTTGCAGAATGGCGGGCAACGCGGCGGCCTGCACCGGCGTCATTTTGGCGTACCCCAGTTCGTTGAGGTTGGCCAACTGTTCGGCTGGCAGCGGCAGGGAAGAAAAAGAAACTGTGCTCACGGCGATAACTCTTATATGACGAATGGAATGGCGGCGCGCCCGCAGGTTGGCGCCGAATCAGCGGCAAATGATAACAGAGATGGGCGGCGTTACGGGCAGCGGGCATAAAAAAACCCGCCGGCGGCGGGTTTCTTGGCGGCTCCGTCGTTAAATGGCGACGACGTTGGCTGCAGCAGGGCCACGTTGGCTGTCCTGGATGGAGAACTCAACCTGCTGGCCTTCAGCCAGGGTCTTGAAACCATCGCTAACGATAGCGGAAAAATGAACGAAAACGTCTTTAGAACCGTCGGCAGGCGTGATGAAGCCGAAACCTTTGCTTTCGTTGAACCATTTAACGTGACCAGTGATCTTGCTCATTTGTGTTTCCTTTACTTGATAAACCTGCCTTGATGGCACGAGACGCGAAAACCATGCGATATGTGGGCCTTCTTTCGTCGTCGGTTATTAACGCATAATCGCACATGCAGGGCAAATATTTCTGCTTGTTATAAAAACAGTAAGTTAGCAACAAACTTGGCGCAGCGGCTGCGCACGCAATCGTTTTCGTATATACTGCCCGCCGATCATCAATCCGCTTACTTTCACCGATCCAGGTACGAAACTATGTTAACGATTGGAACCGCCCTGCGCCCTTCCGCCACCCGCGTTATGTTGCTCGGCTCCGGGGAGCTGGGTAAAGAAGTCGCCATTGAATGCCAGCGCCTCGGCCTGGAAGTGATCGCCGTCGATCGCTATCCCGACGCCCCCGCCATGCACGTGGCGCACCGCAGCCACGTCATCAATATGCTGGACGGTGACGCGCTGAAAGCCGTTATCGAACAAGAGCGGCCGGACTATATCGTTCCCGAAATCGAAGCGATCGCCACCGCCATGCTGGTCGAGCTTGAACGCCAGGGCCACCGCGTGGTGCCCTGCGCCGAAGCCACGCGCCTGACCATGAACCGTGAAGGCATTCGCCGCCTGGCGGCGGAAGAGCTTGGCCTGCCCACCTCCAGCTACCGCTTTGCCGACAGCGAGGCGACTTTCCGGCAGGCGGTCGAGCACATCGGCTACCCGTGCATCGTCAAACCGGTGATGAGTTCTTCCGGCAAAGGACAAAGCCTGATCCGCACGCCTGAGCAGCTGCAAAGCGCCTGGGACTACGCCCAACAGGGCGGCCGCGCCGGCGGCGGCCGGGTGATCGTCGAAGGGCTGGTAAGATTTGATTTTGAAATTACGTTGTTGACCATCAGCGCCGTGGACGGCGTACATTTCTGCGCGCCGATCGGCCATCGTCAGGAGGATGGGGACTATCGCGAATCCTGGCAGCCGCAGCGCATGTCAGCCGCGGCGTTAAGCCGCGCTCAGGCTATCGCGGAGAAGGTGGTGAAGGCCCTGGGCGGTTTCGGCCTGTTCGGCGTGGAGCTGTTCGTCTGTGGTGACGACGTGATCTTCAGCGAGGTGTCTCCGCGGCCGCACGATACCGGCATGGTCACGTTGATCTCACAGGATCTGTCCGAGTTCGCCCTGCACGTTCGCGCGTTTCTCGGGTTGCCGATTGGCGCCATCCGCCAGTTCGGCCCTTCCGCTTCGGCGGTGATCCTGCCCCAGCTGACCAGCAGCGATGTGCGCTTCAGCGGCCTGGGACACGCGCTGCGCGGGCACAGCCAGCTGCGCCTGTTCGGCAAACCGGAGATCGCCGGGCAGCGTCGCCTGGGCGTGGCGCTGGCGACGGCGGACACGACGGAACAGGCGGTGGAGCAAGCGAAACAAGCCGCCGCCGCCGTGGCGGTCAACGGCTGATACTCACGGGGCCGCTTACGCGGCCCCGATAACGTCAATAGTCTTCGTCTTCTTCAGCATCGTCATTCCGCGACGCCTCCGGGGCGGCCTCATGCTGCTCGTCTTCATCATCGTCATCGAACAGTACCGCAACCTGAGCGCCCTGATGCTTCTCGCGAATTTCCTGCGCAACGCGAGCAATGGCTTCACCGCTGCTCATGCCCTGCTCCATCAGTTGATGGATGCGATCCGCCGCTTCCTGCTGCTCCGCGTGACTCAGTAATGGCATACCTGCATGCATGTGTCGTTTTCTCCGGCAAAAGGGAGAAGGAGTATACGCGCTAACGCGGCGGATCCCAACGTCTTGTGGCTCAGGCCGGTTGCGAGCAGCCGTTATCGCTGCGCCACTGCTTCAGCCGATGCCGCCACAGCATGACATGCCACCCCTGTTTCAGACCGCGCGCATTGGCGAACATCGCTCTGTCGATGCCGCGCTGATAGAACTCTTCGGTGATCTGACTCTGGGCTGCCGGATCCGGTTCACGACGAATGCTGTGGCAAATGCCCAGCGCTTCGCGGGTGATTTGCCAATGGAAAGCCGGACGAATGGCGACAGTGCCGGCATAGCGCCGGTTGAGCCGCTCCAGCATCTCGACGATTTTCATATAGTGGCGTTGATAATCCACGTTCGCCTGACCGGTGCGACGACGGTTGCTGATCGATTTGTCGTGCACCCGTTGACGGTACAGCGGCGTGCTTAAATATTTGACCCGTTTGGCATTAAACATGACTTCCGTTGTCCAGGGAATATCCTGGTGATGCAATCCCGGCTCGAAATAAAGGCGATGCTGGCGAATAAAGTCGAGGCGATATATTGCCAGCCATACAACGTGAATAAACTTTCGCGATTTCAGCGCACGTTCAAACCACTGTACGCCGGTGATAACGTCGGTGGTGCGCAAACGCGCCTCGGGAAAAATCGGCTGCAATTCGTCCTGGCTGGTGAAATAGCGTTCGCCATTGCATTGCATCACGTCTAATTGGTGTTGTTCCGCCTGTTCCAGCAGCGTGGAATACATGTCCGGCGCCAGCACATCGTCGGCATCGGGAAACGCCACATATTTGCCTCGGGCAACGGCGAGCCCGGCATTGCGCGCGTTAGAAACACCGGCATTGGCTTGATCGATCACACGAATATGCGGATGCGCCGCCGCGTAACGGTGTGCGATCTCCCCCGAACCGTCGGTGGAACCATCGTTGACGATGATCACCTCCAACCGCTGCTCACGCTGGGCCAGCAGCGAGGCCAGGAAAGGCTCCAATAATTCCCCCGCATTGTGCATCGGGACGATCACGCTCAGCATTAACGACATAGGCAGCTCTTCAAGGATAATGTAACAAAATAATAATTTTACTTTTCTAAAAGACGCATAGGGTTCAGCGCACGCTGAAATAGCGTGACGCCTGCAAATTCCCGCAGCGGCTAATGGAACCGAACCTGCTTTTCTTTATTCAAACCAGCGCCAGAAAGCGCTAAGTAATTAACCCATTAATTCCAAAGGGCGGCGACGCTGGCTAAAATCAGGCAAAACCACGCCGCTCCGCATCTAATAACAAGCAGAAATAATAAATTTATGAAATTAACGAATCTTTTTTTATATTTTTCGGGCCTTGCGCCCGCGGCAAATAGGCTTCCAGTGCATTTGACGTTAAATTTTTAACATATCGAAGTATAATCAATGGCGCAAAAAATGCCTTATTTCAGGTTTATTGAACTGCCGTTTATGTGAACTGTGCTGCATGCCGCGCATGGCAAAACATGCATGACGTGACCGTCTATGGCACACTAGCCGCCAGATATCGCCGCCCTCACAGCCAGGTTTATTGACGTTCATGAGCGTAACCGCCCCAAACATAGAATCGTTGCCCTACAGCCGCAGTGCCCTGATGACGCTTTTCGCCCCGCTTTCAGCACAGCCCTGGGCGATGCTGCTGCATTCTGGCTTCGCCGACCATTCGCATAACCGCTTCGATATCCTGGTCGCACAGCCGCGCGTTACGCTCACCACCCAGGGCGCCGGCACGACAATCGAAAGTGACGGCGTCACCATTGAGTCTCAGGAGGATCCGTTCTCCCTGCTGCACCAGCAGCTGGCGGCGCAAGGCTGGCAGCCGGCGTTTAACCCGGATCTGCCGTTTCAGGGCGGCGCCCTGGGGCTGTTCGGCTACGATCTCGGACGCCGGGTGGAAACCTTGCCGCAGTTGGCTGAAGCCGACCTCGCTCTGCCGGACATGGCGGTGGGCATTTATGACTGGGCATTGATCGCCGACCACCAATTGCAAACCCTGACGCTGCTCAGCTATGGCGATGTGGAGCAGCGCTGGCGCTGGCTTACTAGCCAAACCGCGCCGACGGAGCGCCCCTTCACGCTGCGTAGCGGCTGGCGTGCCAATATGAGCCGCCGGCAATATGGCGAGAAGTTCCAACGTATTCAACACTACCTGCGCAGCGGCGACTGTTACCAGATTAATCTGGCGCAGCGGTTCTCCGCCGACTATCAGGGGGATGAATGGCAGGCGTTTTGCCGACTGAGCGCCTGCAACCGCGCGCCGTTCTCCGCTTTCCTGCGGCTGCCGCACAACAGCGTGCTGAGCGTCTCTCCCGAGCGCTTCCTGTGGCTGGCGCAGCAGCGCATCCAAACCCGCCCGATCAAAGGCACGCTGCCGCGGCTGGCGGACGCGGAGCAGGACGCCGCGCAGGCGCGCCGCTTGGCCGATTCGCCCAAGGATCGCGCTGAAAATCTGATGATCGTCGATCTGCTGCGCAACGATATCGGCCGCGTCGCCCAGCCCGGCAGCGTACGGGTGCCGGAACTGTTCGTCGTGGAGCCGTTCCCCGCCGTGCACCACCTGGTGAGCACCATTACCGCCACCCTGCCGGAGCAGGCCTCGGCCACCGAGCTGCTGCGCGCCTGCTTCCCCGGCGGTTCGATCACCGGCGCGCCCAAGGTGCGCGCGATGGAAATCATCGAAGAGCTGGAGCCGCAGCGGCGCAACGCCTATTGCGGCAGCATCGGTTACCTGAGCGCCTGCGGCACTATGGACACCAACATCACCATCCGCACGCTCGTCACCGAAAACGGCCGCATCCACTGCTCCGCCGGCGGCGGCATCGTGGCGGACAGCCAGGAGCAGGCGGAATACCAGGAGACCTTCGACAAGGTTGGCCGTATTCTGCCGCAGCTTGGGGAGTATGCCCCGTCGTGATCCCATCGAACTCACCGGCCTCGCTGCACGCCTTTATCAGCCGTTTTCAGCTGCAGCTGCCGCAGGCGGCGCAGATCTCGCACAATGTGCGCCCGGCGGCGGTGCTTATCCCGATCGTCTGCCGCGCCGAGCCGACGCTGCTGTTGACCCGCCGCGCCGACTCGCTGCGCAAACATGCCGGCCAGGTGGCCTTCCCCGGCGGCAAGACCGACGCCGAAGACGGATCGGCGATCGTCACGGCGCTGCGGGAAGCGCAGGAAGAAGTGGCGATACCGCCGCACGCGGTGACCGTCCTCGGCCAAATGGCGCCGCTCGACAGCAGCACCGGATTTCAGGTCACGCCTATCGTCGGCCTGATCCCGCCGGACGTGCAGTTTCGCGCCAACGAGGGTGAAGTGGCGGACGTGTTCGAGATGCCCCTGCGGGAAGCGCTGACCCTGTCGCGTTACTACCCGCTGGATATTCATCGCGCCGGCCGCACGCACCGCATTTATCTCTCCTGGTATCACAGCCAGTTTATCTGGGGGCTGACCGCCGCCATCATTCGCCGCCTGGCGCAACAGGTCAGTATTTAGCCCGCATTGCGTGATCTGACTCGCAATCTGGCATGGCCGTCGACGTCCGCTGCAGGTAAAGCGATCGAAATCACTTCATTTGATCGCTTTTTCAACTACCGTTCCGGTTGAATGGTTTTAAAAAAACTGTAAACCCTCTCTTAAACCTTACGAAATACCTGTAAAATACCACCGTCCGAGATAAACCACTGTAGAAACAGGGATTAAGCCGGCGGCGTTCAGCACGGAAGGCTGGCGCGATTACCGCTAATGGAGCTTGGGCGAAAGCGGATACCCCGCTTAAGGGTTCGCCCCGGGTAATCAGGAAAAAAAGCGACACCACGGATTATTTAATTTCATGCGAAAAAGGCAGCCGAACCCGCACGGCCCTTTTACAATATCGCTGTTCCCTGCGCGGTTTTTAACCGCCGCAGCCATAACAATACGTCTCTTTAAGGAGTTTTAGCGTGATTAGCGTTTTCGACATGTTTAAGATCGGCATCGGCCCGTCCAGCTCTCATACGGTTGGACCGATGAAAGCCGGCAAACAGTTTGTCGACGATCTGGTAAATAAAGGCCTGATGCCTTCTATCACGCGTGTTGCCGTAGACGTTTACGGCTCACTCTCATTGACCGGCAAAGGTCACCATACCGATATCGCCATCATTCTCGGCCTGGCCGGCAACATGCCGGACACCGTCGATATCGATAGCATTCCGGGTTTTATTCGCGATGTAGAACAACGTCAACGCCTGATGCTGGCCAACGGCCTGCATGAAGTCGATTTCCCGCGCGACGGCGGCATGGTCTTCCGCAGCGACAACCTGCCGCTGCATGAAAACGGCATGCAGATCCACGCCTTCGCCGGCGATAAAGAAGTGTACAGCAAGACCTATTACTCTATCGGCGGCGGTTTCATCGTCGACGAGGAGAACTTCGGTAAGGACGCCGAGCAAGAGCTGCAAATGCCCTATCCGTTCAACTCCGCGCGCGAAATGCTCGATCACTGCCGCGAGACCGGGCTGTCGCTGTCCGGTATGGTGATGCAAAACGAACTGGCGCTGCACAGCAAGCAAGAGATCGAGACCTACTTCGGCAACGTCTGGCAAACCATGCGCGCCTGTATCGATCGCGGCCTGAACACCGAAGGCGTGCTGCCGGGGCCGCTGCGCGTGCCGCGCCGTGCCTCCGCGCTGCGCCGCATGCTGGTGGCGTCGGACAAACTGTCCAGCGATCCGATGAACGTGATCGACTGGGTCAACATGTTCGCGCTGGCGGTTAACGAAGAAAACGCCGCCGGCGGCCGCGTGGTTACCGCGCCGACCAACGGCGCCTGCGGCATCGTGCCTGCGGTACTGGCTTACTACGATCACTTCATCGAGTCCGTCAGCCCGGACATCTATATCCGCTACTTTATGGCGGCGGGCGCCATCGGCGCGTTGTACAAGATGAACGCCTCCATTTCCGGCGCCGAAGTCGGCTGCCAGGGTGAAGTCGGCGTAGCCTGCTCCATGGCGGCGGCCGGCCTGGCCGAACTGCTGGGCGGCAGCCCTGAACAGGTGTGCGTGGCGGCGGAGATCGGCATGGAACACAACCTGGGTCTGACCTGTGACCCGGTCGCCGGCCAGGTGCAAGTGCCGTGCATCGAGCGCAACGCCATCGCTTCGGTCAAGGCGATCAACGCCGCCCGCATGGCCCTGCGCCGCACCAGCGAGCCGCGCGTTTCGCTGGATAAGGTGATCGAGACCATGTACGAAACCGGCAAAGACATGAACGCCAAGTACCGCGAAACGTCACGCGGCGGCCTGGCAATCAAGGTGCAATGCGACTGACAGATAACCCCGCCGCCCGGCGGGGTTTTTTATGGGTAATCAATTCATTGAACGTTTTAGTGACAATGTCACAAAAAAAATATCCTGCATTTTTCTCATCGATCCGGCGGTTAGCCTGCAAATTGGCCTTCTGTTTTACCAAACTGAAATAATTTACTGAGTTACCATCAATCTTGTATAACCTCAGGCTAGAATTAGCCGAGCGCAACTTAAGGATCAATGGCCTGACTGTGACTCGGAGCTGGATTACCGAACAAGGATTTACCGGATGTTGATGACCCACCTCGCCGCGTCCCGATATCGTTACTACCGTTGGCTGCTGGCCGGAGCGGTGGGCGCGGCTATTCTGTTGGTATCGCTGTATACCCGTTACTATCAAGAGGTCAAAAGCATCGAGTTGAGCCAACACACGTTGGCCACCCGCACCGTCGGCAAGCTCAACCAGTTGCTGACGCCGGCGCAGCTGCAGGCGGAACGCAGCATGGACATGCTGAACCAGCCCTGCGAGAACGTGTCATCTACCCTGCGCTTTCGCGCCGCGCAAAATCAGGCGCTGCGCGCCATGTTGCTGGTGAAGAACGGCATTATTTATTGCTCCAGCCTATTTGGCGCCCGTCATTATCAGCTGGCCGCGGTGATGCCTACTTTCGTCAACAGCGACGCCAGGCTGGCGCTGCGCCCCTCGCTGGCGGTGAGCAAAGGTCTGCCTACGCTGGTGCTGTGGACGCCATCGCCCCGCGATAAAACCAGCGGCGTGCTGCACGTGTTTAATATCGAACTGCTGTCCAACTTTTTACTCGAGCCGCAGGAGCCTTACGTTCAGCGCGTGGTGCTGAACGTGGCCGACAGCAGCCTGGAATACGGCCGCCGCGAAATCCTGAGCCGCGATACCCTGACCAACGATCTGCGCTACACCGCCGGCTCCGCGCTGTATCCGTTCTCGATTTCGCTGTTCGGCCCACAGATCGGCATGCTGGCGCTTTCCGCCCTGCCGCGCCATATTCCGCTGGCGCTGCTGATCAGCCTGCTGGCGGCCTATGTGGTCTATCTGCTCACCGCCAACCGCATGAGCCTGTCTTATCACATCGGCCATGCCATCACCCATCGCGAGTTCCGCGTCTACTGCCAGCCGATCATCCACAGCGATACCGGGCGCTGCGCCGGCGTCGAGATGCTGCTGCGTTGGAAAAAGAAACGGCAAGGGTGGATCTCGCCCGACGTGTTTATTCCGTTGGCCGAGCAGCATGAGCTGATCATTCCGCTCACCCGCTACCTGATGAGCACCGTGACGGAAAATCTGCAGCTGTTCCCGCCCCGGCCGTCGTTCTACATCAGCATCAACGTCGCCGCCGAGCATTTTAAAACGCTCAATATCATCGACGATATTCGCCAGATTTGGCTGCCGGCGCACCCGATGCCCTCATTGATGCTGGAGCTGACCGAACGCACCGCGCTGTCGGCAATTCAGTATGACCAGATTCGCACGCTGAAAGACATGGGGATCATGCTGGCCATCGACGATTTCGGCACCGGTCACAGTTCGCTGAGCTACCTGAAGAACCTCAGCCCGGACGTCTTGAAGATCGATCGCGGGTTTACCGCCGCCATCGGCACCGACGCGGTCAACGCCACGGTGACCGACACCATCATTACGCTGGCGCAGCGCCTGAAGCTGAAACTGGTGGCAGAGGGGGTGGAAACGGAGGAACAGGCCGACTATCTGCGCTCACGCGAGGTCAATGCCCTGCAGGGATATTATTTCGCCAAGCCGATGCCGATCCACGTTTTCCCGCTGTGGTTGCAGCAGTACGAATCGCGCGTCAGGAAAGCGGAAGAGGATCCGCCGGAGGCCTGAGCCCCCGGCGGGAGGGTTACGCGTGCGCCGTCTCGTCCAGGACGACGCGGGTAACGCGCACCAGTTCGATACGGTATTCGGACACCTCAACGATATCGAACCGCAGGTGGTTCAGCTCAATGCTATCTCCCGCCACCGGCATCTGCCCGTAGTGAGCCAACAGCAGCCCCGCCAGGGTGGCGTAGTCGGCGGTGGGGCTGACCAGGTCATCGCAGGCCAGCGCCTGTTCCAGCGAGTGCAGATCGGTTCCGCCCTTCACCAGCCAGCCGTCACCTTCCGCCACGATGTCCGGCGTTTCGTCCTCGTCCGGGAATTCACCGGCAATCGCTTCCAGCACGTCCAGCGGCGTTACCAGCCCCTGCACCACGCCGAACTCATTGGTGACCACCACCAGACGCCCTTTGGCGCGGCGCAGCACCGCCAGCAGCTTGATGACGTCCATGGTTTCCGGCACCACGATCGGCGGCGTGCGGGCGGCGAACTCGGCGATATCTTCCCCTTGCTCCAGCGCCACCAGCAGATCCTTGGCACGTACCACGCCGACGATTTCATCCACCGAGTCGCGGCACACCGGGAACAGGCTGTGCGGCGTATCCAGCAGCTGTGCGCGCACCTCCTCGCGGGAGCGCTCGCAGTCGACCCAGGAAATGTCGGTGCGCGGCGTCATCACGCTGCGCAATGAACGCGAGGCCAGCGTCAACACGCCGCTGATCATATAGCGCTCTTCCGCCGCAAAGGTTTCATCCCGCGGCAAGGCGACCGCATCGTCCGTCTGCTGCGCACGCTGCTGCCCCATCAGGCGCATGATCGCTTCCGCGGTGCGCTCGCGCATCGGACGACGCGCTTGATGCTTGATAAAGTTGCGACGCGCGATCTGGTTGAACAATTCAATCAGAATCGAGAAGCCGATAGCGGCATACAGGTAGCCTTTAGGAATGTGCAAACCGAAGCCTTCGGCGATCAGGCTCAGGCCGATCATCAACAGGAAGCTCAGGCACAGCACCACGATGGTCGGGTGCGCGTTGACGAAGTTGGTCAACGGCTTCGACGCCAACAGCATCACCGCCATCGCGATCACCACCGCCGCCATCATCACCGGCAGATCGTTCACCATGCCCACGGCGGTAATCACCGCATCGAGCGAAAATACCGCGTCGAGGATCACGATTTGCACCACCACCGCCCAGAACTTGGCGTAACCGCGGTTAGCGCCGTCTTGATGCGTCTGCCCTTCCAGCCGTTCATGCAGCTCCATGGTGGCCTTGAACAGCAGGAATACCCCGCCGAACAGCAGGATCAAATCGCGGCCGGAGAAGCTGAAATCGCCGACGCTGAACAGCGGCGTGGTCAGGGTTACCATCCAGGAGATCACCGACAGCAGGCCCAAACGCATCAGCAATGCCAGCGACAGGCCGATAATGCGCGCCTTATCGCGCTGCTTCGGCGGCAGCTTGTCGGCCAAAATGGCGATGAACACCAGGTTGTCGATGCCCAGCACGATTTCCAGCACCACCAGCGTCAGCAACCCCGCCCAAATAGAGGGGTCCATTAAAAATTCCATATCAGACTCCAGAGAAAAGTGGGAATGAGCGCACGCCGCTCAGACGTGACGATGCCGCCGCTGCATGGGTGCAGTCGACAATAGCAAGGTGACGGGATGGGATTGCCGGGAGATGGCCGAAGGGCCGAACAGCATATGCAACGCCAGCGGGTGGCGGGTGAAACCTGGAAAAACAGTAACTTCGGTGACAGTCCATAGGGAGGGCTGAGGCCCTTCACTCCTTAGTAATGAAAGAAGGAATTACTGTATCAGGATTTTTCTGGGGGACAAAGCGGCTTTTTCAACGGCGGTTTAGGGTGACGTCCCCGCCATGTCATCTGCGACAGCTAAGATTTCTCCGAGCATTCAATAGCGGAGCAGCGTCACAAAAAATATTTTTTCACTCACTAAAATAAATGTCGCGTTCGTGAAGTATTGCGCACAGGCATTTGAAACTGCGTGAGAAATGTTAGGCGTGCGTTTCTTTTTTTCTACCATAATGTATCTGAACCGCGGAAGTGACTGCCAAGACGGCGCGGAGAAACGACACAAACCGCGCCTGGAGTTCAACGAGGAGGTAGCGAGTGGCAATAGCTATTATCATCGGCACACACGGGGCTGCAGCGGAACAACTGCTGAAAACGGCGGAGATGCTATTGGGCGAGCAGGACAACGTCGCCTTTATAGACTTCGTTCCCGGTGAGAATGCCGAGACGTTAATCGTCAAGTACAACGAAAAAATCAGTGGGTTGGATACCAGCGGCGGCGTGCTGTTCCTGGTGGATACCTGGGGCGGCAGCCCGTTCAACGCCGCCAGCCGCATTGCGGTCGACAAGGAAAACTATGAGGTCGTCACCGGGGTCAACATTCCGATGCTGGTGGAAACCTTCATGGCGCGGGACGACAACCCCGCCTTCGATGAACTGGTGGCGCTGGCGTTGGAAACCGGCCGCGAAGGCGTGAAAGCGCTGAAAAAACCGCAGGAAGAACCCGCAAAACCCGCAGCACCCGTCGCCAAAGCCGCTGCCCCTCAGGCGCCGCTGGGGCCGAATGACCACATGAAAATCGGCCTGGCGCGCATCGATGACCGCTTGATTCACGGCCAGGTCGCTACCCGCTGGACCAAAGAGACCAACGTCAGCCGCATTATCGTCGTCAGCGATGAAGTCGCCGCCGACCATGTGCGCAAAACCCTGCTGACCCAGGTCGCCCCGCCGGGCGTCACCGCCCACGTGGTGGACGTGGCGAAGGCCATCCGCGTCTGGAACAACCCGAAATACGCCAACGACCGCGTGATGCTGTTGTTTACCAACCCGACCGACGTCTTGCGTCTGGTGGAGGGCGGCGTGGATATTCAATCCGTCAATATCGGCGGCATGGCGTTCCGTCAGGGGAAAACCCAGGTGAACAACGCCGTTTCTGTCGATGAAAAAGATATCGAAGCGTTTAAGAAACTGAACGATCGCGGTATCGAGCTGGAGGTGCGCAAGGTCTCGTCCGACAGCCGGCTAAAAATGATGGACCTGATTAACAAACTCAATTAGTGGCGCCAGCCGCTGATTATTTTACTCAGAGCTTTTTTGGTCATAGGAGAAGTGCAATGGAGATCACCACTCTTCAGATTGTGCTGATATTTATCGTTGCCTGTATCGCCGGGATGGGTTCCGTCCTCGACGAGTTTCAGTTCCACCGTCCGCTGGTCGCCTGTACCCTGATCGGCTTCATTCTCGGCGATATGAAAACCGGCATCATTATCGGCGGTACGCTGGAAATGATCGCCCTGGGCTGGATGAACATCGGCGCGGCGGTCGCGCCGGATGCCGCCCTGGCGTCCATCATCTCGACCATTCTGGTCATCGCCGGCGGGCAAAGCGTCGGCGCCGGTATCGCCCTGGCCATTCCGCTGGCGGCGGCCGGCCAGGTGTTGACCATCATCGTGCGCACCCTCACCGTGGCCTTCCAGCACGCGGCGGACAGCGCGGCGGAGCGCGGCAGCCTGCGGGCCATCACCTGGATCCACATCGGCGCCCTGCTGCTGCAGGCGATGCGTATCGCCATCCCGGCGGTCATCGTCGCCATCTCGGTCGGCACCGCCGGGGTACACGCCCTGCTCAACTCGATCCCGGAAGTGGTCACCAGCGGCCTGAACATCGCCGGCGGCATGATCGTGGTGGTCGGTTACGCGATGGTGATTAACATGATGCGCGCCGGCTACCTGATGCCGTTCTTCTACCTGGGTTTCGTGACCGCCGCCTTCACCAACTTCAACCTGGTGGCGCTCGGCGTCATCGGCGTGGTGATGGCCGTGCTGTATATCCAGCTCAGCCCGAAATACAACAAGTCTCAGGTTGTCCAGGCCGGCCCGGCTAACGCGAACGATCTCGATAACGAACTCGACTAGGAATAGGTGAGAGAAATGGTTGATACAACTGCTCAAAAGAAACTCACGCCGGCCGATATTCGCGGCGTATTCCTGCGCTCGAACCTGTTCCAGGGTTCGTGGAACTTCGAACGCATGCAGGCGCTGGGTTTTTGCTTCTCGATGGTACCGGTGATCCGTCGCCTGTATCCGGAAAACAATGACGATCGCAAACAGGCGATCAAGCGCCACCTCGAGTTCTTCAACACCCACCCTTACGTGGCGGCGCCGGTGCTCGGCGTAACCATGGCGATGGAAGAGCAACGCGCGAACGGCGCGCCGATCGACGACGGCGCGATCAACGGCATCAAGGTCGGCCTGATGGGGCCGTTGGCCGGCGTCGGTGACCCGATTTTCTGGGGCACCGTGCGGCCGGTATTCGCCGCGCTCGGCGCCGGCATCGCCATGAGCGGCAGCCTGCTCGGGCCAATCCTGTTCTTCGTGCTGTTCAACCTGGTGCGCCTGCTGACCCGCTACTACGGCGTGGCCTACGGTTACCGTAAAGGGGTGGATATCGTCAACGACATGGGCGGCGGCTTCTTGCAGAAACTGACGGAAGGGGCGTCCATTCTCGGCCTGTTTGTCATGGGGGCGCTGGTCAACAAGTGGACGCACGTGAATATCCCGCTGGTGGTGTCCAAGATCACCGACCAGACCGGGCATACCAACGTGACCACGGTGCAGACCATCCTCGACCAATTGATGCCGGGCCTGGTGCCGTTGCTGCTGACCTTCGCCTGTATGTGGCTGCTGCGCAAGAAAGTCAACGCGCTGTGGATCATCATCGGCTTCTTCGTCATCGGTATCTTTGGCTATTGGATTGGCCTGCTGGGCCTGTAATCGTTCGAAACGGCCGGGGGGCAACCCCCGGCTTTTTTATGTGTGGAGCAAGAGATGTCACTGACCGACGCCGTACTGATGCTGTTTATTACCCTGCTGTTGCTGTACTCGCTGTATGACGAATTCGGCATGGATCTGCTGAAAGGCAAAACGCGCCTCAAGGTGCTGCTCAAACGCCGCCACCGCCTCGACAGCCTGATTTTCGTCGGCCTGATCGCCATTCTGATTTACCGCAATGTCACCGACAATGGTGCGGTATTAACCACCTACCTGCTTATTTCCTTGGCGCTGCTCGCTATCTATGTTTCTTATATTCGCGCTCCAAAGATGGTGTTTAAAGCGCAGGGTTTTTTCTTCGCCAATGTGTTTGTTGAATATAACCGCATTAAAGCCATGAATTTATCGGAGGACGGTATTCTGGCCATCGACCTGGAACAGCGCCGGCTGTTGGTTCAGGTGACACACCTGGACGACCTGGAGAAGATTTATCAATTTTTCGTTGATAATCAATAGATAAATAAATAACCGCTTTGTTACCGCTCAAACCTTGCGCGGCCTGTGGGTAATTAATGGGCTGCGTCACTTTCACTCTGACTATTATTTCCGCAACATTGTTACCCACGTCTACATTATATTCCCACATGAAATTAGATTAATGAAAACGAGTCTCAATTAAGCGCGAGCATCACGCCAGAATAAAGTTGTCGGTGGCGGAAATAATATGGTATGGTTGCGCCGTCATTGGGGAGTAGCCGGTTTCTGGAGAATAAAACGCCAGAAACGCCCGTATCAACATACTCGTTTCGCCGTATGAAACGTGGTGCGGGCAGCCAGGTAAGGTTGGCGAGACCATAGACACGTAACTCCGTCGTTTGGTTGGGGGTGGGTTACGTGTATATGGAGCCACCCGGCCGAGGCTATTTCACATGAACCTTTCAGCAACACTCATTCTCGCTTTCGGCATGTCCATGGATGCTTTCGCCGCTTCGATCGGCAAAGGCGCCAGCCTGCATCAACCCCGTTTCCGCGAAGCGATCCGCACCGGCCTGATCTTCGGCGTGGTCGAAGCGATCACCCCGCTCATCGGTTGGGCCATCGGCCTGTTCGCCAGCCAATACATCATGGAATGGGATCACTGGGTCGCCTTCTCGCTGCTGTTCATTCTCGGCATGCGCATGATTGTCGAAGGGGTGCGCAACAAGCCCGATGAAGAAGAGAAGGTCAAACGCCACGGTTTCTGGATCTTGGTGGCTACCGCTATCGCCACCAGCCTCGACGCCATGGCTATCGGCGTCGGCCTGGCCTTCCTGCAGGTCAATATCGTGCACACCGCCATGGCCATCGGTTGCGCCACCATGATCATGGCGACGCTGGGCATGATGATCGGCCGCTTTATCGGCCCGCTGCTGGGCAAACGCGCCGAGATCCTCGGCGGCGTGGTGCTGATAGGTATCGGCGTCAACATTCTGCTGGAGCATCTCGGCTACCTGGCCTGAGGCGCTCGCGCTACAAAAAAACCTGCCGCGGCAGGTTTTTTTGTTTCTGGGCTCACTGCGCCTGTTAAGCACGGCGCCGGTACAACGCCAGCACGAAATCCGTTTCGCACTCAAACTCGCCGCCGTGCGCCAGCCTCTGCTGCACCTCCGGCGTAGCGCGCCAGGCGAACGGCGTCATCTGCAGCAGGTTGGCGGCCTGTGCGCCCGGCAAGGTCATCGTATAGGCCAATGCCTCTTTACGCTCGCACTCGAATCCGTCGAACTGTTCGTCCTGTTCGGCATGCAGCTGCGCCTGCTGGTACACCTGCTCTTTCAGTTGGTACAGATGACGCGGGCCCGGCGAAACCGTCACCACCACGCCGCCCGGCTTCACCACTCGCGCCAGCTCCTCTGCCTTGCAAGGCGCATAGATGCGCAACACCGCATCCAGCGCCCCGTCGGCGAACGGCAGGCGATGGCTGGAGGCGACGCAGAACGAGACCGCGGGATAACGCTTGGCAGCGTAGCGGATCGCCACCTTGGCGACGTCCAGCCCATAAACCGCCATATTGCGCTGCTGCGCCAGCCGTGCGGCCACGGCGGCGGTGTAATACCCTTCCCCACAGCCTATATCCAATAACGCGCCTGCATCGGCCGCCAGTGCCAAATCCAGCCACTCTGCCACCTGCTGTTGCAGCGGCTGATAAAAACCGCCGTCGAGAAACGCGCGCCGCGCCTGCATCATTTCCGCGCTGTCTCCCGGCTGCTTCGATCGCTTGTGCTGTACCGGCAGCAGATTGACGTAGCCTTCTTTGGCTTGATCGAACTGATGATTGCCGTCGCAACGCCAGTGTTGCGATGAAAAATGCAGCGGTTGATGACACAGAGGGCATTGATAAGACATGAATGGGCTTCCAGAAAGACAGGGCGCGGCTAGTCTAAAGAAGGCGTCGGCTCGATGCAAGGCGCATCCCCGCTCGCTTTCGCCGCCAACAACACCTGGTCAAGCGGGGAAAAAGCTGGCTACACTGAGAGTCTGTTTTCTCACGCAGGTGAAAATAACTTATGAGCGATCGTTCCGCGCTGCTCGATGCGGTGCCCCACATTCAGCACGGCTTCGGCAGCAAACTCGCGCTGCTGCCGGGGCATCTGCTGCCCTACAGCGCCACGCTGCCGGAAAAGAAGCAGGTGCACGGCACCCGTATCGTCGAGGTGCTGCAACCGGCGCAGGCGTGCGGTGAAGCCGACGGCTTCTACACCCGCCAGCCCGGCATTCTGCTCGGCGTGCTGACGGCGGACTGTCTGCCGGTGCTGTTCAGCCGCCGCGACGGCGGCGCCATCGCCGCGGTTCATGCCGGCTGGCGCGGGTTGCTGGACGGCATTCTGGAACAGATGGCAGCGCGCATTCGCCAGGACGGCGACACCGCCGACTGGGTGGTCTCTATCGGCCCCGCCGCCGGCGCGTGCTGCTACGAAGTCGACGAAGCGCTGGTGGAGAATTTTAAACAGCGCCTGCCGCTGCCCGCCACGCTGATCAGCCCGCATTATCGGCATCTGGATTTGGCCGCGATTGCCGAACACAAGCTGGCGGCGCTGGGCTTCGCCGCCGTTGACCGCGCCGGCAGTTGCACCATCTGCACGCCGGACGTCGACCCGCAGCGGCCGCAGCGCTTCAAGTACACCAGCTATCGCCGCAACAGCCATCGGCGCGCGCAGGATCCGACGCATCCGGGGATCAAAGGCCGCAACCAGTATGCCGGCATCATCATCGCCGCCGGATGACGGAAACGAAAAAGCCCGCGCGGAGGCGGGCTTTTTGTACAGCTGACGCTGATTAGATAGCAGTAACGTTTACTGCAGATGGGCCTTTCTGGCCATCTTGGATTTCGAACTCAACGTTCTGGCCTTCAGCCAGGGTTTTGAAGCCGTTACCCTGGATTGCAGAGAAGTGTACGAACACGTCTTTGCTGCCGTCAGCCGGGGTGATGAAACCGAAACCTTTAGACTCGTTGAACCACTTAACTTGACCTTTGATCTTTGCCATCTTGAGTATTTCCTTTGGATTGTTTAAACCGCCCGAGGGCGTTACATAGACAAACTAGAGTCGTTACTGCTTGAGGCACTAAGATAAGGATCGGCAGAGAAGCGGTATTCAACGCTAACGTCTTTACTCAGAACTTCTTTACTGAAAATGCCACACATATACAGAACTGTACCTCGTTTTACCCAGATGCGTTATCACATACTCTGTATGCGATGGCAAGCCATTTTTAATCACTGAACGACATGTCGCACATATTTGAAACGGTCGAGCGCCGCATTTGCTTAAATAGCCCAAAAGATGTTGAAGCATCGGCTATTTTCTGCTTGCCAAAATCACTGCGCCAGACCCCGCATTCTGATAGCGTTTTAACAAAACTTTCATCGTTTTGACGCCTCTCCCTCTCGGCACTTTCGCTTTTTTGCCGCTTATAGCGTTAAAAAATTTGAATCTTTATGGAATGTCATATGCAACATTTGAATATCGATGAACGGGGGCCAATTTATTCAATGCTGCTCCGACCCTTTAGCGCCGGAAAGCGCAGTCATCGTCGGTTTTCAACCCTGCCGCCACAGGGTGAGAACCCCATCGCGTCGGAAGGCGCAAGTGAAGCGGGTACCGCGGGCAACGGTTGCATAAGCATGCAACCTCCAGACGCCTCTCCCGCTGGCCGGTTGTTTCATCCTAAATAATCCGAAAGCCACGAGTCTGAATAACCGGAATAATCTTATGAATAGCGAAAGTGTGGCATGGAATTAAATCTTGAAGATCGGGTGGTTATTTGAATCACCACCCGTGCTTATCGATTCTGCTAATTACCGCCACGCTTTCAAACCGTTGATCTTATTCTTTCCCCGGCACCGCAGGGCGAAGAGAGAACGCTTGCTGCGAGTCCTGCAACGCGATCCGCTCGCCAATCTTCAACGGGTGGAATTGATGCTGATCCAGCCCCGCCTCGCTCAGCGCCAGGTTCAACTGCTGCGGCGGCTCGTCGAGCGATTCGTCCGCCAATTCGAATACCCCCCAATGGATGGGAATGGCGCGCGGCTGATTCAGCTCGCGATATAGCGTCACCGACTGCTGCGGATCCATATGCTGCTCCTGCATGAACCAGCGCGGCGCATAGGCGCCAATCGGCAGCGCCGCCACGTCGAACGGCCCCAGCCGTTGACCGATCTCCGCCAGCCGTTCCGAATAGCCGCTGTCGCCGGAAAAATAAAACCGCAGCGCCGGATGGTGGATCACCCAGCCGCACCACAACGAGCGATTGCGATCCCACAGCGTGCGCATGCTCCAATGCCGCGCCGGCGTGGCGTAGACCGTCAGTTCGCCCAGCGACAGGCTCTGCCACCAGTCCAGTTCATGCACCTTCAGCCGATAGCGGCGAAACCAGCGCTTCAATCCGAGCGGCACGATAAACTCGGCCTGTGGAAAGCGCCGCGCCAGCTGCCGCACCGTGCGCCTGTCGAGATGATCATAATGATTATGGGAGATCAGCACCGCATCCACCGCCGGCAGTTGCCCCACCGTCAGAGGCGTCGGCGTTCTGCGCTTCGGGCCGTAGAAGCTCAGCGGCGATGCGCGTTCAGACAACACCGGGTCGATCAGGATATAGCGCCCGCCCAGCCGCAGCAGCATTGACGCATGCCCAAGCCACCAAATGCTGTCATCGCCACCGCTGAGATCGGCGGGTTGCCACCAACGCTCGGTAAATTGCGCGTAGCCCTGCTGCGGCGGCCTGGGCAGCCCCTGCCGCTTGCGTTCATCCTGCCAACGCTGCAGGTCGCCCTCCTGGCGCTGCGAGGGTTCCGGGTTGCGAAATCCCTCCGGCGTGTGATGCGCCTTGGCCGCGTCGTAATAACGGTTGATTCTCTTCATCCTGCCTTTTCTCCCGACCACTGCGCCCTGCACGGGCATGACTTTCAGTGTAACAAACCCGATGAAGCTCGCACTTTGTCAGCCGTGCGCTGCATCTCGGGACCTTTTGCCGTATGCTGTTGTCTCACTCCGGTGAGACAGCCAGGGCCGCCAAGAGCCCGTTAAGACTCTCTTAAGATCTTTGTGATTGACTTGTAGGGCATACAGAAAAGGAGAAGTTATGAGTCGTTCTACATCCCGCAAATCAGGCATCGGCCTGGGGCGCCGTATTCGCAGCGCGCTGCTGGCGCAGAAGCAATACTGGAAAATGTATTTCGCCATGAAGCTGCGCCGTCTGCGCGTACCTGCCCCGCTGGTGGTGCTGGGCGGTTCGCTGCTCGGATTCTTCATGCTGACCCTGCTGATGCTCAGCGTGGTCGCCATCGACGTGATCAGCACCCTGCTGCTGCTGTGTCGGAAACTGCTGGGGCGGGGGCATAGTGAGGGGCGCGCCTTTATGCCGCGCGGCTAACGAGAAAAGAAGCGGAGGCGCGCAATACGCCTCCGCAGCATACCGATTAACGCTTGGCGCCTTTACGGCGCGTCAGCATAAACCCGCACCACAGCACCGCAATCCACACCGGCATCAGCAACACCGAAATGCGGATCCCTTCGCTGAAATACATAATCACCAGAATCAGGCTGAGGAACGCCAGGCACAGGTAGTTGCCGAACGGGTACCACAGCGCCTTAAAGCTGGGAATGACGCCCTGGCGGTTCTTGGCGGCGCGGAATTTCAGGTGCGCCAGGCAGATCATCACCCAGTTGATCACCAACGTTGAAACCACCAGCGCCATCAGCAGCTCAAACGCCTTGCCGGGCATCAGGTAGTTAATCAGCACGCCGATCGAGGTAATCAACGCCGATAGCGCAATGGACAGCACCGGCACGCCGCGCTTGTTAACCCGCGTCAGCGCCTGCGGCGCATTGCCCTGGCTGGCCAGCCCGAACAACATGCGGCTGTTGGCATAAACGCCGCTGTTGTAGACCGACAGCGCGGCGGTCAGCACCACCACGTTGAGCACGGTCGCCACCAGATTGCTGTTCAGCGCATGGAAAATCAGCACGAACGGGCTGCCCCCCTCCACCACTTGCCCCCACGGATAGAGCGACAGCAGCACGGTCAGCGAGCCGATATAGAAGATCAAAATGCGGTACACCACCTGATTGGTGGCTTTGGGAATGCTGCGGCGCGGATCGGCGGCTTCCGCCGCGGTGATGCCGACCATTTCCAGGCCGCCGAACGAGAACATGATCACCGCCATCGCCATCACCAGCCCGGAGAAGCCGTGCGGCATAAAGCCGCCCTGCTGCCACAGGTTGGTGATGCTGGCCTGCGGGCCGCCGTTGCCGCTGACCAACAGCCAGGCGCCGAACACGATCATGCCGACAATCGCCACCACTTTGATGATGGCGAACCAGAATTCGGTTTCGCCGTACAGGCGCACGTTCACCAGGTTAATCAGGTTGATCAGCACGAAAAACAGCGCGGCGGAGGCCCAGGTGGGGATCTCCGGCCACCAGTACTGAATGTAGATGCCGACAGCGGTCAGTTCCGCCATGCCGACCAGAATGAACATCGCCCAATAGTTCCAGCCGGAAAGAAAGCCGGCGAAGTCGCCCCAATATTTATAGGCAAAGTGGCTGAACGATCCGGCGACCGGCTCCTCCACCACCATTTCGCCCAGCTGGCGCATGATTAAAAACGCGATAAAACCACCGATGGCGTAACCCAACAGCACGGCGGGGCCGGCCATTTTAATGGTTTGCGCAATGCCGAGAAATAAACCGGTACCGATGGCGCCCCCGAGGGCAATAAGCTGTATATGTCTGTTTTTTAAGCCGCGTTTTAGCGGAGTATCCTGATGCTGACCGCCCATCTTATCCTCATATGGCGTACACCCTTGCCGCTATCGGCCAAGATTTCACCAATCAATAAATGTATCTGCGGGCGGCTTTTTAACACTTAACCCCGTGAGCATCAAGGAGAAGCGCCCCGAGACGGCGGGCCGGAGCGCGATTTTTTAACCGTGAGAAAGCATGCAACGGTGGCATTCAGCCAGGCATACCGCACAGTTTGGTCAGGTTACGCGCGCCGATCATCAGCGTGGCGACATAGGATTGGCGACGCGTGACCACTTCCACCGCCACGCGATCGTTTTGATATTTTATCAGGTAGGTCGAGGGCCAGCCCTGACGGCGCTGGCCGAAGCTTTCGGCATGACGATCGATCGCCGCATGGGCAATCACCAGATGAGACAAGTTTTTATCACCTTTGATAATGCGCTTCATAAACAGCCTCCGCCAACGACAGCTCTGTTATTAGAAAAAGGAGAAACTCTTACCAATCACCGGTATTGTTCGACTCAGTTAGCCTGTCGGCTCATCAGGAAGCAGATCATCGCCGCGCGCAGCGGGCTGGCGCTGTCCGCCTGCCATTCACCGCCCTGGGTGCTCATGCGCGCCTGCCATTGCGGGCTGTCGCTTTGGTTATCGGGGTTCAGACTGATTTTGTTGGCGCAAATGATCGGCCAGGCATCGGAGGGATTCTTGCAGTAATCTTTACCTTTCACACCACCGTAGGGATACCACTTGTCCGGGTTCTCTCCGGTCAGCAGCGCGATGCTGCGGTTCACTTCGGCATCGCTTTCTTCGTACCATTTAATCATCGGCTTCATCCATCTTTCGTAAGGTTCGCGCTACATTACGATGTCTGTACGACAGTTTTATGACAGCGCCGCCGGTTTTCACATTATCTCTACTAATGCTTTGCCCCCTTTATCTTTCCTGAGCGCCTGCGTACACTTTTCTCTCTGTTCTGCGCCCAGGAAACGCATGCATGTTGACCGGCCTCAACCATCTGACGCTTGCCGTCAGCGATCTCGATCGCAGCTTCGATTTTTATCGTCATCTGTTGGGTTTTACCCCGCACGCCCGCTGGCAAGGCGGCGCCTATCTTTCGTTGGGGCCGTTGTGGCTATGCCTGTCGCTGGATGAAAAGCGCACGCAACAACACGAGCGCGATTACACCCATTACGCCTTCAGCGTAGCGCCGGAACACATTGAACAGGCCAGTCAGCGGTTGCGCCAGGCCGGCGTCAAAGAGTGGAAAAGCAATCGCAGCGAAGGCGAATCGCTCTATTTTCTCGATCCTGACGGGCATCAATTGGAGATCCATGCCGGCGATTTGGCCAGCCGCCTGGCGGCATGCCGGGAAAAACCTTATCAGGGCATGGTGTTTTACTGAGGCGCCCCGGCGGCAGTGCCAGCCGGAGCATCATGCTCAACGTTCGGGGATAAAACCTTTGAAATCCAGCGCGGGGCTGAGATCGTCGTCGTCAGCAGCAGCGCCGTCAGTGCCAGCGCGGTGCGCCATACGCTTCAACAGCGCCGTTTGCTGACGCTGTTGCTCGGCAATCTCTTGCAGCAGGCGAATCTGCTCGTTGGCGCGCACGCTGGCGCGGTTCACCAGGAACCAAACCCACAGCCCGGCCAGCAACGCCACGGCGGCGAGGGCCAGCGACAACAGGCCGTTCTGGCCAAAACCTAAATCGTACATGGAAAACCCTATCTACTGCGACATTCAGGCCGCCATCTTAACACTCGCGGCGGCCGTGCGAACATCCCTGCCGAAAATTGCTTACCAGGGCACGAAGCGGGTCACCGAACAGATGCCCAACGCAAAATTTCCACCATCGTCGCAATAGCTGTCCAGCGCCAGCAGGTAGAAAAACAGGCAGGCAGCGACGGCCGTCATTATCACGAGGATTTTTTTTCGCAACAAATTTAGCAGCCTCATTGTTATCTGGGTAATCTATCGCGCATGTTATCACAGCGAAGTTAAACGAAGTTTAACTTTTCGTTTAGATTTCTGGCTATCGCCCGGTTTTCAGACTGTTACCCTTGCCCTCGCATGCGCGCCGTGGCTAGATGCTCCCTCAGGGACAACGAGGAAATGCGATGAGTAAATTGATTAAGTGGGTACTGGTGTTGGCGGTCATTTACGGCGGCTTTTTGATCTCGGGTTACGGCGTGCTGATCGGCAGCAACAAAAACGTTGGCGGGTTGGGATTGCAGTGCAAATACCTGACGGCGCGTAACGTGGCGATCGCCCAGTACGTAAATGGCGACAACGGTTTCATCGGCGTAGCCGACTGCCCGCTGTTCAAGAAAATCGAAACGGTGGTGGATTAACCGCCACCGCCCGACGCCGCCGCTCTGCGGCGGCCCCGCCTCAGTTGCGGGTAAACTTCATCTCGATCAGCGCAATCGCCTTGTCAATCGCTCGGCGGGTCACCGGATCGGCGCCAGCAGGGTGCGTGGAGAAATCGATGCTTTTGAGCTGACCCGCCATCTTGTCGCGCACTTCGGTCGGCGCAATCACGTCGATAACGTCCAGAATCTGTTTGATGACCAGTTGGCAAGCGACCAGATCGGAAGCCAATTCCTGCTCGTTGCTCAGCATGTCAGACATAATAACTTTCCTTCTTGATTCAAACGCCGCACAGAATAGCATGGCGTCCGCGCCATTGCCCGCTCTCCCCGTCTTTTTCCCCCTTCTGCGCACCGCCGGGCAAAAGCCCGCGGCGGATTAGCCTATACTTGCAGCATGACGGTGGCAAAAACCACCCCCAAGCCACAACCAACAGGAGAAAGTTATGGCGAATCACAATGTGAAATCCTGGGCGACAGTGCGTGAAACTTCGGTGGAGATCGCCGAAGCCATTTTTGAACTGGCAGGGAACGACGAAGTGTTGGCGCAGAAAATCTGGGAAGAAGGCAGCGACGAAGCGCTGGAGAAAGCCTTTGCCAAAACCACCGCCGACCAGCTTTATTGGGGAGAGGAAACCGTCGAGCGGAAAAACGTTTGAGCGCCTGCGCAACAAAAAGCCCGGGTTTCTGACCCAGGCTTTCCCGATTGGCGTTCGCCCCGCTCAGCGGCGTGCAATATCTCTTGCTCTCACGGTTCTTCACCTCCCACACCTTCCGCGTTTTTCATGCTCATCACCGGCATCGCCATAAAAGCGCCGACGCCCACGATTACAACCAGAGTAATAATCACTGTCATTAACATGCGATCACCCCATCAACGTTGAGTTGTTACGGCTGACTCTGTTTTGGCGGTTACTTGCTGCGGCCTTCTTTGCGTCCCCCACCGAGGCGGTGACCGTCTCAGATTAGCCGTTTTTCCTTTCGGCTGACAAGCGGCGGTTACGCGGTTTTTCCGAATAATTGCCGCCCGACACCGGCGGCGTTTTTGTCCACGGCGGCAAGTTGTGTATACTTCACCGCTATGTAGGTCTCACACTGACGCACTGATGATACAAGAACACCACCTCTCATTGGTCTGCGCCCTCAGCAAATGGGTCGAAACTCACCTCGGACGAGTGATCCATCTCGAAGAGCTGGCCGAGTACTCCGGCTACTCGCTGTGGCACATGCAGAAGCTGTTCAAAGAAGCGACGGGAATTTCGCTCGGCAAATACATTCGCGAACGCCGTCTGGCCGGCGCGGTCTACCAACTGCGCAGCAGTGAAGCGTCGATCTTCGATATTGCCCTGGACTTTGGCTTCGGTTCACAGTCTCACTTCACGTACATGTTCAGAAAGCGTTTTAATATCACGCCCTATGATTTCCGCCAGGATTTGAGCGTCGATCTGCATATCGATCCGCCGCTGCACGTCATTCACCAAAAATCCGCCTGAAGCCCGCCGCAAACCGGCGGGTTAACGCGCCGCCCATGCAGCCAGTATCGCGATCGCGGCCGGCAGCGCCTGCACCCACAGAATTTTGCGGCTGGCGGTCAGCCCGCCGAACACGCCGGCCGCCAACACGCACCCGAGAAAGAACAGCTGCAGCGCCATATCCCCACGCCAGTAGCTCCATGCCAACCCCACCGCCAGAAAGCCGTTGTACAACCCCTGATTGGCGGCCAGCACCCGGGTGGCGGCGGCGAACTCCGCCGTCGTGCCGAATGCGCGCCTGCCGAGTGGCGTACGCCACAGGAACATTTCCAGCACCAGGATATAAAGATGGAGCGCTGCGATGAGCAGCAGCAAAATATCGGCAAAGAGCTTCATGAGGATCCCGGTCGTTTATTGAAGATGTCATCAATTATAAACTCCGCCTCTCATCTTCCCATCGGCGGAGATAAAAAAACCCGCCGAGGCGGGTTTATGCAGGAGTCATTTTTTGAGGTTAGTTTAATACGGCGACCAACAATGCCGCGACAGAGACCCAAAACAGCGCCGTGGCAACCACGACATGGGACAGTCTTGCACGATAGAGTACCTGGCTCATAATGACCTCACTGACATCTGACTAACGGGAGACAACCTTACTTCCTGAGGATTATCCTAAACTTCTTCTCGCTGTCATTATATGCGCCAGATCACTTTTCCGCCGATAAACCTTATATTGTCGTAAAGCTGGAGCCGCGATCACATTAATTTCGCCTTATTAGAGCGAAATAAGCCGAATAATCGCGGCGATTATATCCTAACGCTATCAAACATCGCTCCAGGGCAGGCGTGGCGCGGTCATGCGCTCACCAGAATAACCGCTAACCGCCGGGAAGCGCGGCGCCCCTTGTTCCCAATCATGCTGAGCCCGAGTAATTTCAGCCTTGCTATGGCCAACGAAATTCCACCAGATAAGGACCTCTTCGTTTAATGGCGCCCCACCGATTAATAATCCCCGGCTGCCCTTTTGCGCATTTAACCCAATAGAGTTATTCTTCATGCCCAAATAGGCGAACTCATCAGGTGAAAAAGTTTCACCATTAAGTTCAAATGCACCAATAAGGGGCAAAAAGCCGATTTCATAATCATCGCGCAGCGGCAATTCGATCCTCGCCGCTTCCTGCCATTCCAGATCAATGGCGATTAATGGCGAAAGCGTAAACACCGGTGAACGATAAGCGCCAAATTCCCCAACCAGCAAACGGTGATTCACGCCGTTATTCTGCCATTGCGGCAAGTCAGGATAATGATCGAAGCGTGGCGCCATGTCGGCATGTTCGGCCGGCAGCGCGATCCATAATTGTGCGGCATGCAATCGCCGTTGCTCACCCACCGACTGTTCGGTATGCACAATGCCGCGCCCTGCGGTCATCAGATTAACCTGGCCTGGACGAATCACCTGCTCACTGCCGAGGCTGTCTCGGTGCAGCACCTCCCCCTCTATCATCCAGGTGAACGTTTGCAGCCCGATATGCGGATGCGGCCCCACATCCATGCCGGGCGAGGTGCCGTTGAAGACCGTCGGCCCGGCGTGATCGAGAAAACACCAGGCGCCGACGGTGCGCCGCTCCCGGGTTGGTAACGCACGGTTGATCGGGATGCCCCCCACTTCTGCGTTACGCACGGCAATACGTTGTATCTGGCGCACGCCGTCAACGACAGGGCATTCGCGTGCAGGTGAAGAGAGCGTAGGACGTGACTGACTCATCGCAAAGACCTCCTGAATGGCGCCGATTCGCCAAGGGTAACCGCCCAAGCTTAACACAGGACAGCTTCCCCACAGAGCGGCGACGCTCAGGCGCAGTTGCGCGGTCAGGACGCTTTGATATAGCAGCTCATGATGTCTATATCGTCCTGCGCGTGCCTGAGATCGGAAAAATAGGTCACGCCAAAGAGAATTGATACCACCAGCAGCACGGACACCAACAGGCCGATAATCGCCAGCAGTTTGGTCTCATCATGGAGATTAGGCTCCATTTTATCTCCCCTAGTTAATCGCGTCAGGTCACCCACAGCGTGACCGCCAGCGTAAAGATAATCAGTGAGCAGGACGCCACCGCCAACACGACGATCGCAAATTGCGCATCACCCAAGGTTTCTCGATAGTTTTTATCCGTTGAGGCGTTACGCTGTTGTTTCACTAAATCGGTTTCACTCGTTCAACTGCTGCATTGCTGTTTGACGGGGCAAAACATCCCCTCAGAATAAGGCGCCAACGTTGCCGCCTTGGTCGTTCCGGCTCAACCGGGGGATGACGCTATCAATTTTCCCCATCAGGGTCAACACCGCGCCTGCCGGCAAGCGAGCGGGTACACAGGGGAAATGTAACCGGCATCAAGATCGCAGGGAAATAAGAGACGCCTATTGCAGAGGACAAAAAAAAGCCCGGTACGCAACCGGGCTATGGCAGACCGACGCGTTATTGCGGGATACGCAACACCTGCCCAGGATAAATCTTGTCCGGGCTCGACAGCATCGGCTTGTTGGCTTCGAAAATCTTGTTGTACTGATTGGCGTTGCCGTACATCTCTTTAGAGATGGCGCTCAGCGTATCGCCCTTCTTCACGGTATAGAAGCGGCTCTCGGCGTCGGGTTGCGTCACCGCCACCTTATCCTCCACGCCGCTGATGCCCGCCACGTTGCCGACAGCCACCAGGATCTTCTCTTTTAACTCCTGGCTGACGGCGTCGCCGGTCACTACGGCTTTACCATCGATCACTTGCACATTGACTTTGTCGGTGCCCGGCAAGCCGCTCTTATCGAGATGCTCCTTGAGTTTGGCGCCTTGATCTTCGGCGGAGGCATTGCCGGTGACTGTGTCCCACAGTTTTTCGCCCGCTTCTTTGACGAAGTTAAACAAGCCCATATTCACTCCTTTTGATGGTTTCACTAATGCGTTTAAGTAAGGCTTGTTAAGCTTAGCATCGACAAAAGGATATGCCATCCGCTCACGGCGTCAGAAACGGTTAGAGTATTCCGAAAGTGTCGTCAACGGCGTTTCGGTGGCGATTAATCGCGCAATGATGCTGAAAAATCGCGCTTTTTTACCTACACTGTTGCAGACAGAGCAACTCGACGAAGGAGGCGTGCAACGATGTACGCATTGGTGATGTTTGTCTGTTATCTGGATGGTGGCTGCAGTGAAATGGTGGTCGACATATTGCGCGACGAGCCGCAATGCCTGGTCGCGATGAAGGAACAGAACTTGCGACACGCCGGCTGTTATCCCATGGAAGAGTTTATCGACGGCTTCTGGTTGCCAGCCAGCGAATATTCGGATTTTTAACGCCCTCCCCGCGCGACGCTGAGGAATTTCTGATTTCATCGGAAACTGCGTCTTCCTCCGAGGCATAAGGCCGCTGTTTTGCTAAATTGCGGCTCCCGAAGAAGAAAGAGACAGAGAAAGGTCATGCCAGCATCGGCTCACTCCAACGAGCAATATGAAACTCTGCTGCACGACGTCAGCCTGGCGTTAGGCGACGCAGTGTTGCAGTTAATCCAAAACCATAAAAAGGTCTCCGGCAGCAATATTCTTTCACAGCTGGTGAACGAAATAGAGCGTGAGCAGGATCAGCAACGTTTCGCCGCGCTGCGTTCCGCCATTGAGCTGGTCGGGCTGGCGCCCAAAGGCTGAGATCCCGATAAAACGAAGGCCGGGCTTGCGCCCCACCTGAGGTTAATGACAAGCCTGATGACATTGCCAGGTTTACCGAAAACAGCATTTAAAATAAGGGAAATCAATTCATTGATTTTCGGTTGCTCACCACAAAGAAGGAAAAACCACGCTTTTTCCGCCTTTGTCAACGAGCTAAGGCGGGGCTTGCGCCCCGCCTGATTACCAATCCCGACACAGGATGAAGGTAAGGGAATTGCAGATTAGAAGCGATACGTCAGGCTGACGGCAACAATATCATCGTTGGCCAATTTCAGTTTGTTATCGTCGCTCAGCTGGTTGATTTGGTAATCAACGTAGGTGTACATATTTTTGTTGAAGTAGTAAGTCGCCCCCACTTCCACGTATTTCACCAGGTCGGCATCACCGATCCCTTCGATATCCTTGCCTTTGGACTGCACGTAAGCCACGGAAGGACGCAGACCGTTCTCGAATTGATACTGGGCCACAACTTCGAAGTTTTGCGTTTTATTGGCGAAACCGGAAGTGCCGTTGACGCTGATCGGCGTCATGTTGCGGGTTTCGGCATACATCGCAGCCAGGTAAACCTGGTTGGCATCGTATTTCACCGCGGTGGTCCATGCGGTGGCGCTGTCACCTTTACCGTACTGCAGGGCTTTCTGAGCGCTGGTGCGGTTGGAGTCGGAGAACGCCGCCGCTACGCCGATGCCGGAACCGCCGATGTCCTGATAGTCCAGAGACAGGCCGTAACCGTCGCCGTTTTGCTTGGTCACGCTGCGGCCGTCGCCATCGTTTTTACCCTGGTACTGCACCGCCAGATTCAGGCCGTCCACCAAACCGAAGAAATCACGGTTGCGGTAGGTGGCCAAACCGTTGGAACGGGCGGTCATAAAGTTATCGGTATAGCTGTAGGAGTCGCCGCCGAACTCCGGCAGCATGTCGGTGTAAGCCTCGGCGTCATAGACCACACCATAGTTACGGCCGTAGTCGAAAGAACCGTAGTTGCCGAATTTCAGCCCCGCGAAGCCCAGACGCGTTTTGGTGCCGGTAGTGCCCTGCGCTTCGTCGTGATTGGCCTGGACGTTGTATTCCCACTGGCCGTACCCGGTCAACTGATCATTGATTTGCGTTTCGCCTTTGAAGCCCAGGCGAACATAGGTCATATCACCGTCGTTGGATTTACTGTCGCTGAAATAATGCTTGGCGTTAACACGGCCGTACAGGTCGAGTTTATTGCCATCCTTATTGTAGATTTCAGCCGCGTTGGCGAAGGAGGTGATCGCCCCGAGGGCGACAGCTAAGGCTAATACACTGCGTTTCATCATTTATTTTCCTAGATATTATAATTAGAACCCTGCCCGTCACGCCCATTTATAATTTGGGCTGTGATTTTATCTTTTGGTATTTTATGAGCACCCCTAATACGGGGGTGATGTGACATTAGCATCATGAATCAAAACTTAAAATCAAAAAGTTCATGAAACAACGAGGAGAAAGCATGTTTATTTGTAACCAAACATTACAAACCAAGCATCACGCAACCAATTGAATATATGTATATTTTGCCACATAAGTTATAACCAAAATGGTGCAACGCACCAATCTGGTGCATTTAGGTTTCGTTTTGCGTGCTTTCTGCGCGATTCAAAAGTAACAATAAAATTAGCATGGTTATTAAAAACGTTACTTATTTCACATTTTTGTCTTAACATATTCACCAGGCAATTAAGACTTTCAGCTAATCATCTGACACCGCCTTTTATTCATTCACATAAGGGAATCTCTTCAGAACGAATAAAATTCGCCTTACGGCAATTAAAATAGCGAGAAATAGCAGACTAAAATAATGAAGGGAATAACGGCGGCGCGCTGAGGGCGCCGCCGTGGATAAATCAATACAGCGTAGAACGGGAAACTTCGCTCAACAACATACCGGCACGCAGGCCCAACGCCACACCGGGGTTAGGGAACAGTATCCACGCCCCCTCCTGGCCCACGCGATACTCCTCCTGCGGCTGCTCGCACAGCAACATCCCCGGTTTCAGCTCGGTGAAGTTGGCCGTGTCATCGTCCAGGTGCAGCTTGAAATCTTCGCTGTGCTTGATCAACGAGTGCATCACACGGAAAACCCGAATCTCGGCGCCCGCACGCACCGGCGGCGGCCCTTCGCTGACCGCCGCCCGCAGCGCGCGATCGATGGCGGCGAATTGCTGCAGATCGTTACTGCCGAACGGCCGCGCCTTGCCCAACTCGAGCGTACAGCTCGCCGCATTGAGATGTTCGCTGGAGTAGTGGCTAAAGGTACCGCCCGGCGCGCTGTGCACCACCAGCGCATCCAGATCGGCGGCATCCAGCAGCTGCAACATCGGCTCGCTGTACGGGCGTTTCTGGAAGGGCAGAATGCCGAAGCGCGGCAAACGCGATTCACGGATGGCGGTGTGCAAATCGTAGTGGAAACGCGCCGCCTGCTCGCCATCGAAAAAGGCGGCGAGCGCACGCTCCAACTGCTGCGCGCGCACGGTTTCGCCGCTGGCGGCGAAGTTGCGGTAGCGGCCGCCGAACATGCGGTTCATATCGCTGTGCAGATAACGCTTGCCGGCCCGCATCGCCGCCGGGTTACCCAGCACCACCAACAGCCGCACCTTCAGCGGCAACCGGCCGGCCAGCAGATCGCCGACCAACTGATTGAGCAGTTCAATCGGCGCGGTTTCGTTGCCGTGCACGCCCGCCGACATCACCATCGCCTGGCGGTAAGGCTGCCGCGGCGTGAGCTCCAGCACCCCTTCCCCCTGCCAGCGCCAGCGCAGCTGTGGTGTTTCACCCTGCCATTCGACGGGTTCGTTCCCTTCCAGCGTCAGGGGCAGTAGATCGATCATGCCGCCTCCCTTAGCGTTGGAATGGATAGATGGAACCGAGGCCGAGGATCGACGTCAGCGAATCCAGCGCCTCGCGCCCTTCGCGCAGCAGCAGCGGATCGGCCAGGTCATCCTGCGTCAGGCGATCGCGGTAATGGCGATCCACCCATTCGTTCAGCGTCGCAAACAGCCGCTCGTTCATCATCACACGCGGATTGACCGCTCTCAATTCTTGTTCGTTGAGCGCCACCCGCAGCCGCAGGCAGGCCGGGCCGCCGCCGTTGCGCATGCTTTCGCGCAGGTCGAACACGCGGATTTCATCGATCGGGCCGCCGCTGCCGACCATGTCGTTCAGATAACGCCACACGCCGGCGTGCTGACGCGACTCTTCCGGCACCACGATCATCATCCTGCCGTTCGGTTTGGTAAGAATTTGGCTATTGAACAGGTAGGTCGCCACCGCGTCCGCCACCGAAACGCGCTCGGTCGGCACCTCGATCGCCACCAGCTCGCTGTCCAGCGACGCCATCTTGCGGCGCACTTCATCCAGCGCCTGCTGCTGGCGGTGAAACGCCTGCTGGTGGTGGAACAGTACATTTTGGTTGCTGACCGCAATCACGTCGTTATGGAACACGCCCTGATCGATCACCGCCGGGTTTTGCTGCACAAAGACCGTATGCTGCTCGTCCAGCTGATGCAGGCGAGCGATCGCCTCGCCGGCTTCGCGCGTCTGGCGCGCCGGATAACGCGCCGGCGCCGTTTCGCCGCCGAACTCCTGCCGACCGTAGACGAACACCTGCACGCTGCGCTTGGCGTAGTCGCCGCCCAAACGGTTGTGGTTGGCGGCCCCTTCGTCGCCGAACAACGCCACCTGCGGCAGCGCCTCATGGTGGGCGAAATGCCGATCGTCGCTGAACATCGCCCGCAATACGGCGGTGGTGGTTTCCGCTTCGATGGCGCGGTGGAATTTGTTGTTCAGGTTGGCGGCGGTGAAATGCACCTTGCCGTCGGCGCTGTCCGCCGAAGGCGACACGGTGGCCGCATTGGCGGTCCACATGCAAGATGCCGAGCTGAGCGCCGACAGCAGGCGCGGCGACTGGCGCATCGCCTGCGCCAGCACCGCCTCATCGCTGCCGCTGAAACCCAGGCGCCGCAGCATCGGCACATGCGGCCGCTCCTGCGGCGGCAATACCCCTTGCTGGAAACCGAGATCGGCCAGCGCCTTCATTTTCAGCAAACCTTGTTTCGCCGCCAGCTTTGGGTTAGATACGCTGTTTTGGTGCTGCGTCGAGGCCTCATTGCCGAACGACAGCCCGGCATAGTGGTGCGTCGGCCCCACCAAACCGTCGAAATTGACTTCATATCCTGACATGGCTATCCCCTGGGGATGGTCTGCGGCGGCGCCATCGCGCCGCCGCAGACGATTAACGGAACGACAAGCCCGGCGAGAGCGTCGCCGGCAGCGACAGGCTTTCGCTTTCCAGCGAAGCCATCGGCCAGGCGCAATAGTCCGCCGCATAGAAGGCGCTTGGGCGATGGTTGCCGGAGGCCCCCACGCCACCGAACGGCGCCGCGCTGGACGCCCCGGTCAGCGGCTTGTTCCAGTTGACGATGCCGGCGCGCGCTTCCAGCAGCAAGCGCTCGAACAACTCGCGCTGCGGCGATACCAGCCCCACCGACAGGCCGTAGCGCGTCCGGTTGGCGAGCTGTAGCGCTTCGTCGAAATCGCGGTAACGCACGATGGTGGTCAAGGGGCCGAAATACTCTTCGTCCGGTACGCCGGCCACGCCGGTCAGATCGACGATGCCCGGGCTGAGCAGCGAACTGCCCGGTTCCAGCAGGCGCATGCTCAGCAGCGATTTGCCGCCCAGCGCCAGCAAGCGCTGCTGCGCGTTCAGCATGTTTTCCGCCGCAGCTGCCGACACCACCCCGCCCATGAACGGCTGCGGTTCGGCATCCCAGCGGCCGACGCGCAGTTCGCCCGCCACCTGGACCAAACGTTCGATAAAGGCGTCGCCTTCCGCCCCCTGCTTCACCAGAATACGGCGTGAACAGGTGCAGCGTTGGCCGGCGGAGATAAACGCCGATTGGATAGCCAGGTTGACCGCCGCATCGCGATCGTCAAAACCGTCGACGATCAGCGCGTTGTTGCCGCCCATCTCCAACGCCAGGATCTTCTCCGGCTGCCCCGCCAATTGGCGATGCAGGTGATAGCCGGTGCCGGCGCTGCCGGTGAACAGCAGGCCGTCGATATCCGCACTGGCCGCCAGCGCTTCGCCGGTCTCGCGGCCGCCTTGCACCAGGTTGATCACCCCGTCCGGCAGGCCGGCCTGCAGCCACAGCTTCAGGGTCTCCTCGGCGGTCAGCGGCGTCAGCTCGCTCGGTTTGAATACCACGCAGTTGCCGGCCAACAGCGCCGGCACGATATGGCCGTTCGGCAGATGGCCGGGGAAGTTGTAAGGCCCGAACACCGCCAGCACGCCGTGCGGACGATGGCGCAGCACCGAAGCGCCGTCGGCCATCGCCGTCTGGCTAAAGCCGGTGCGCGTCTGATAGGCCTGCAGCGAAATGCCCACCTTGCCGATCATCGCCTGAATTTCGGTCAGCGTTTCCCAGCGCGGTTTGCCGGTCTCGCGGCTGATGGTTTCCGCCAGCGACTGCTTGTGTTCTTCCAGCAAGGCGGCGAAGCGTTTTACCAGCTGTTCGCGCTGTTCGAACGGCGTCCGCGCCCAGGCCGGGAACGCGACGCGCGCGGCCTCGCAGGCGGCGGCGACGTCATCGGTATCGGCGGCGTTGGCGCGCCACAGCGGCTGGTTGCCGACCGGATCGGCCTTGCCGAACTCGGCGCCGCGGCCCTGCCGCCAGACGCCGTTAATCAACAGTGCAGGATGAGACATCATGCTTTCTCCTGTGCAATAAGGGGGAGCACCCGCACCGGGCTGCCCTGTTCGACGCCCAGCGCCGCGGCGGTGGCGGCGTTGATATGCAGGCGGTCGTCATACAGATCGGCATTGACCAACAGTGCGCGGTATTGCTGATAGTTGTCGTTGGCCACCAGATGCACCGGCGCATCGGCGCGCATCGGCGTGTCATCCAGCACCACTTTCACCAGGCGGCTCTGCTTCACCGCGCGGATGTGGTCGATCTCGGCTTCCAGCGTCGGGCCGCCGTCGAAGATATCGACGTAGCCCTGATAGCTCAGGCCTTCCGCCTCCAGCAATCGGCGTGCCGGCAGGGTTTGCGGATGCACTTCGCCGATCACTTTCTGCGCGTCTTCGGCCAGGAAATCGACATACAACGGGTGTTTCGGCATCAGTTCGGCGATAAACGCCTTTTGCCCGGTGCCGCTCAGGTAGTCCGCCTTGGCGAACTCGATGGAGAAGAAATGGCGCCCGACGCTCTCCCAGAACGGCGATCGGCCGTTTTCATCGGAGAAACCGCGCATCTCGGCGATCAGGCGCCGGGAGAAACGTTCGCGGAACGCGGCAATAAACAGGAAACGCACCTTCGACAGCAGCTTGCCGTTCTCGCCGTGACGATAATCCGGATCGAGGAACAGCGTGCACAGCTCCGAATGGCCGGTATGATCGTTGCTGAGGAACAGCGTCGGCACCGATTTATAGACGTTCAGCTGTTTGGAAGCGTGCACCTGCGTGCCGACGCGGAAGCTGTACCAGGGTTCCGCCAGGCCGACGGCCACTTCGATCGCGCAGACCCCGACCACCTGACGGCGCTCGCTGTCTTCCAACACGAACAGATAACACTGGTCACTTTGCGGAAGTTCGCCTTGCCAGGTTTTTAACGCCCGCTCAATGCGTGCCGACAGGGTATCTTCATTTTGCGGCAGTGAAGTGAGACCGATGCCGGATTTACCGGCCAGCGTCAATAAATCCGCCAGATCGCGACGCTCTATAGGGCGAATAATCATCATAATGCGAACCTCTTCTGAATCAGGCTGCGCCGGTGAAGGCGCAGCCCGCTGATTAGCTGCAAATGCGCGCCACGGCGCGCGCGAATCGCGCCAGCCCCTCTTTCACATCCTGCTCAGGGATGATCAGCGACGGCGTGAAACGCACCACGTCCGAGCCGGCGATCAGCGCGATAACGCCTTCTTCGTTGGCCAGTTGGGTGATCTGCTTCGCTTTGCCGGCATAGTCTTTCGTCAATTGGCAGCCGATCAGCAAACCGCCGCCTCGAATGTCGGCGAAGATCGGGTACTGACGGTTGATGTCGTTCAACCCGTCGATAAACCACTGGTGACGCTGTTTCACGCCCTCCAGCACTTCCGGGGTGTTGATGATGGAGAACACCGTCCCCGCCACCGCCGTCGCCAGCGGGTTGCCGCCGTAGGTGGTGCCGTGGGTGCCGACGCCCAGCGTTTTCGCCAGCGCATCGGTGGTCAGCATGGCGCCGATAGGGAAGCCGCCGCCCAGCGCTTTGGCGGTGGTCAGCACGTCCGGCACCACGCCGTACTGCATGTAGGCATACAGGTGGCCGGTGCGGCCGACGCCGGTCTGCACTTCGTCGAAGATCAGCAGCGCATTATGGCGATCGCACAGCTCACGCAGCCCCTGCAGGAAACTGGCTTCCGCCGGCAGCACGCCGCCCTCGCCCTGGATCGGCTCGACGATCACCGCGCAGGTGCGATCGTTGATAAGCTCGGCCGCCGCGGCCAGATCGTTGTACGGCGTATGGGTGATGCCGCCCGGCAGCGGCGCAAAGTCCTGCGAGTATTTTGGCTGGCCGCCGGCGGACACGGTAAACAGCGTGCGGCCGTGGAACGCGTTGTTGAACGCCACAATCTGATCTTTACCGGCGCCGTGCTGGTCGTGCGCATGCTTGCGCGCCAGTTTCAGCGCCGCTTCGTTGGCTTCAGCGCCCGAGTTGCAGAAGAACACCTTGTCGGCGAAGGTGGCGTCGATCAATTTTTTGGCCAGGCGCAGCACCGGTTCGTTGGTATAGCCATTGCCCAGATGCCACAGTTTGCCCGCCTGCTCCACCAGCGCCGCCTTGACCGCCGGGTGCGCATGCCCCAACGCGTTAACCGCGATGCCGCCGGCGAAGTCGATGTAAGACTTACCCTGCTGATCCCACACCTGCGAGCCTTCTCCCCGCACCAGAATAAAATCGGCAGGGGCATAAACCGGGACCATCCAGTCATCGAAAGACTGGCGGGTAACTGCGATTGGCTGTTCCATAGTGACCTCATAATCTCAGCAAAGGCTGAATTTTGACTGTAAGGGCCGCTCAGGCCCGGCTAGGCCGCCACATTGCAAAAAAACCGTTGTTCAAAACCGACTTTCACGGCGGAGAAAATGCTGCCCCTTACCGCTGATTTAGAAACAAATCTGTTACATAAAATCGGTTTTTCACTATTTATGGCGTATATCCGGTCCCTGAGCGGGGAGTAAATGTTAACGAGCAGTTAAAATACATGTCGTTTGATAAAGAGTGTAGAGCAGCTATCGTGCCAAAACGGGATTTTTACCGGATTTTGCTATTTCTGGCGTTAAAACAACGGCTTATATTGCATAGTTATTCATTTTCTATGCATTGGTAATGCATAAATTAAAAAATAAGGCCTAAAATCATCATTGCGCGCGAAATCCTATTCAATTGCGAAAAACTTCAGGATTTCTGATCGGGCTCGCAAAAATAATTTCGCCCGATTTGCTCGCTATCACACTTTTTGCCCCCAGCGGGTGCAGCGGTGCGCCAGAATGGTGCATCGCGGCAGCGACGCGAGACCCCACCGGCCAAAAGGGGCCACGCTGGCCGCGGCTCCTGCTTTGTGCGCCAGCGACTACACTGTGATCCTGACCGCCCCTTCTCTTCTGCGCACAAGGAGTCCCCATGCCCAAGAAAACCGTCGATCTCAGCCAGCCGCACGCCCAACACGACATCCGCGCGTTTCTCGACGCGCTGAATGCCGGCGGCGGTAAACCTATGGAACAGATGAAGCCCAAAGAGGCGCGCAGGGTGTTGGAGGACACGCAACGCAGCGTCGAGGTGCCGCTGCGCGAGGTCGATATCAGCGAGAAAACCATTCACGTAGAAGGTCAGGATATTCTGCTGCAGCTGGTGCGGCCGGCCAGGGTCAAAGAGGCGCTGCCGGTATTCATGTTCTTCCACGGCGGTGGCTGGGTGCTGGGCGATTTTCCCACCCATGAACGGCTGGTGCGCGATCTGGTGCACAGCTCAGGTGCGGCGGCGGTGTTCGTCAATTATCCCCGCTCACCGGAGGTGCGCTACCCTGAGGCGATCAACCTGGCTTACGCCGCCACCGAATGGGTGGCCGAGTACGGCGAGAAGATCAACGTCGACGGCTCGCGGCTGGCGGTGGTCGGCAACAGCGCCGGTGGCAATATGGCGGCGGTGGTCAGCCTGATGGCCAAACAGAAAGGCATACCGGCGCTGCGCTGCCAGATCCTGCTGTGGCCCGTCACCCGCGCCCAGTTTGATACCGATTCCTATCATCAGTTTGCCGAAGGCCATTTCCTGACCCGCAACATGATGAAGTGGTTTTGGGACAGCTACGCGCCCGATAAGGCGCAGCGCAAAGATATCTACGCCTCGCCGCTCAACGCCACGCCGGACCAGCTGCGGGGGTTGCCGCCGGCGCTGGTGCAAACCGCCGAGCTGGACGTGCTGCGCGATGAGGGCGAAGCCTACGCGCGTCTGCTCGATGCCGCCGGCGTCGAGGTCACCTCCACCCGCTATAACGGGCTGATCCACGACTACGGCCTGTTGAATCCGCTCGCCCACGTCCCGGCGGTGCATTCGGCGATCCACCAGGCCGGGCGCGCGTTGAAGCACTATCTGTCCTGACGCCAGGTGTGCCGTTCAACCTGCCGCCGCCAGCCCCCGGATAAGCTTGGCTAAGGTTTTGATCGCCTCTTCAAAGCGGTCGTTCCATTCAAAAGAGGCGTTGAGACGGAAGCAGTGGTTGAAATGGTCGCCGGTGGTAAACATGCGCCCCGGCGCGATGCTGATGCCCCGGGAAAGCGCGCGCCGGTACAGTTCCATCGACGACAGCGCCGGATCCAGCTCCAGCCACAGGAAGTAGCCGCCGTCGGGCTGGCTGACCTTCACCGTCGGCGGGAAATGGTGGGCGATCGCCTGACGCATCGCGCTTTGCCGCTGGGCCAGCAGGCGCCGCAACCGCCGCAGATGGGTATCGTAGCCGCCGTGCAGCAGATAATCCGCCAGCGCCATCTGGGTCGGCACGCTGGTGGAAACGGTGCTCATCAGCTGCAAACGCTGGATCTGCTGCGCATAACGCCCCGCCGCCACCCAGCCGACGCGAAAGCCCGGCGCCAGGCATTTGGAAAACGACGAGCAGTGCAGGATCTGGCCGCCGCTGTCGAGCGCCTTGGCCGGCAGCGGCCGTTCCGCGCTGAAGTACAGTTCGCCGTAGACGTCGTCTTCAATCAGCGAGATCTGCCGTTCGCGCAGCAGCGTCACCAGACGCTGCTTGTTGGCCTCCGGCAGGGTGGCGCCCTGCGGGTTCTGGAAATGGGTCATCAACCAGCAGGCTTTGATCGGATACTGGTCCACCGCCTGCTGCAGCGCGTCCAGATCGATACCGTCCTGCGGATGCGTAGCGATCGCCACCGCCTTTAACCGCAGCCGTTCCAGCGCCTGCAGCGCGCCGTAAAACGCCGGCGATTCGATCGCCACATAGTCGCCCGGCTGGGTCACCGCCTGCAGGCTGAGGCTGAGCGACTCCATCGCCCCGGCGGTGATGACGATTTCGTCCGGCGCGACCTGCATGCCGCTCAGCGCATAGCGTTGGGCGATGTGCCGCCGCAGCGCGTCGTTGCCCGGCGGCAGGTTGGCCAGCGAACTGTGCGGCGTGAACTTGCGCGCCACGCTGCTCAGCGCGCGCGCCAGCTTCGGCTGGGCGAACAGCGTGGCGTCGGGAAAGGCCGAACCGAAAGGCACGATATCCGGATCCTTGCAGGCCTGCAGCACGTCGAAAATAAAGGCGTTGATGTCCACCTGCTCGCTCAGCAACAGCTTCTCGCCGCGCGAAGGCTGGGGCAGCGGCTGCGGGCGCGCCGCCACGTAGTAGCCCGACTGCGGCCGGGCGACGATCCACCCCTGGCTCTCCAGCAGTTGGTAAGACTGCACTACCGTCATCAGGCTCAATCCGGCGCGTTTGCCGCTCTCGCGCAGCGAAGGCAGTTTGTCGCCCGCCCGCCACACCCGGTTCTGGATCTGTTCTCTAATCTGCTGCGCAAGCTGCTCGTATCGGGTCATAACCATTAACTGTTATATGAAAAAGTAAAATAACTGTCACTATTATAGTCACTGTACTCCGTGCTTAACTTAACGCCAAGTATTTCACATAAAAATGACAGCTATACTCAAGAGGTTAATTTATGTTCAACCCTAGGAGGCGCCATGCTGGGTCTTGATGCACTGGAACTCGCCAGAATACAGTTCGCCTTCACCGTGTCTTTCCATATCATCTTCCCCGCCATCACCATCGGTTTAGCCAGCTATCTGGCGGTGCTGGAAGGGTTATGGTTGAAAACGCACAATGAAGCCTACCGTGAGCTTTACCACTTCTGGTCAAAGATTTTCGCCGTCAACTTCGGCATGGGCGTGGTGTCCGGGCTGGTGATGGCCTATCAGTTCGGCACCAACTGGAGCTTCTTCTCCGAGTTCGCCGGCAGCATTACCGGGCCGCTGCTGACCTATGAAGTGCTGACCGCCTTCTTCCTCGAAGCCGGTTTCCTCGGCGTAATGCTGTTCGGCTGGAACCGCGTCGGCCCCGGCCTGCACTTCTTCGCCACCTGCATGGTGGCGCTCGGCACGCTGATCTCCACCTTCTGGATCCTGGCTTCCAACAGCTGGATGCAGACGCCACAGGGGCATGAAATCATCAACGGCCAGGTGGTACCGGTCGACTGGCTGAAGGTGATCTTCAACCCGTCCTTCCCGTACCGCCTGCTGCACATGTCCACCGCCGCCTTCCTCTCCTCGGCGTTCTTCGTCGGCGCCTCCGCCGCCTGGCATCTGCTGCGCGGCCGCGATACCCCGGCGATGCGCAAAATGCTGTCGATGGCGATGTGGATGGCGCTGATCGTCGCGCCGGTGCAGGCGCTGATCGGCGATGCGCATGGCCTGAATACGCTGAAACACCAGCCGGCGAAGATCGCCGCCATCGAAGGCCACTGGGAAAACCCGCCGGGCGAAGCCACGCCGCTGATCCTGGTCGGCTGGCCGGACATGGAGCGCGAAGAGACCCGCTTCAAGCTGGAAGTACCGTACCTCGGCAGCCTGATCCTGACCCACAGCCTGACCGAACAGGTACCGGCGCTCAAATCCTTCCCGCCGGAAGATCGCCCCAACTCCACCGTGGTGTTCTGGTCGTTCCGCATCATGGTCGGGCTGGGCATGCTGATGATCCTGGCCGGGGTGTGGAGCCTGTGGCTGCGCTGGCGCGGCGGGCTGTATCAGTCGCGTCCGTTCC
Organism: Serratia sp. CY33525; assembly: GCF_052169115.1. Classification (NCBI taxonomy): domain Bacteria; kingdom Pseudomonadati; phylum Pseudomonadota; class Gammaproteobacteria; order Enterobacterales; family Yersiniaceae; genus Serratia; species Serratia sp. CY33525. The sequence goes on from NZ_JBJNLK010000001.1 coordinate 235,745, forward strand.
TGTACTTCATCCTGTGGATGGGTCCTTCCGGGCTGCTGGCGCTGCTGGCGGGCTGGTTCACCACCGAGATCGGCCGCCAGCCGTGGGTGGTGTACGGCCTGCTGCGCACCAAGGACGCGGTCTCCGCGCACGGCGATCTGCACATGAGCATCAGCCTGCTGGCGTTCATCATCGTCTACTGCTCGGTGTTCGGCGTGGGCTATTCCTACATGATGCGCCTGATCCGCAAAGGGCCGCAGCCGCATGAACACCAAGAAGACAATACCGAGGGCCGGCCGGCGCGTCCGCTGTCCGCGGTCAACGATACTCTGGACGACAGGAGCTGAACATGGGCATCGATCTTCCGCTGATTTGGTTTGTGATCATCGTGTTCAGTACCATGATGTACGTGGTGATGGACGGTTTCGACCTGGGCATCGGCATCCTGTTTCCGTGGGTGAAAGAGAGCGGCGACCGCGATCTGATGATGAACACCGTCGCCCCAGTGTGGGACGGCAATGAGACCTGGCTGGTGCTGGGCGGCGCCGCGCTGTTCGGCGCCTTCCCGCTGGCCTACTCGGTGATCCTCGACGCGCTGGCGATCCCGCTGACGCTGATGCTGATCGGGCTGATTTTCCGCGGCGTGGCCTTCGAGTTTCGCTTCAAGGCGACGCCGGAGAAACGCCATATCTGGGACAAGGCGTTCATCTGGGGCTCAATCTTCGCCACCTTCAGCCAGGGGGTGGTGGTGGGCGCCGTGATCAACGGCTTCCCGGTCGAAGGCCGCACCTACGCCGGCGGCGCACTGGACTGGCTGACGCCGTTCGCGTTGTTCTGCGGGCTGGGGCTGGTGGTGACCTACGCCCTGCTAGGCTGCACCTGGCTGGTGATGAAAACCGCCGGTGATCTGCAGGCGCGCATGTATCATCTGGCGACGCCGCTGCTGGCGATCCTGTTGCTGGTGCTGGCCGCGGTCAGTATCTGGACGCCGATCGCGCATCCGGAAATCGCCGCCCGCTGGTTTACGCTGCCGAATTTGTTCTGGCTGCTGCCGGTGCCGGTGCTGGTGCTGCTCAGCGCCTGGGGAATTCAGCGCGGGGTGAAACGCGGCGCGCACTACTCGCCGTTCATACTGACGCTGCTGCTGGTGTTCCTCGGCCTGAGCGGGCTTGGCATCAGCATCTGGCCGCACCTGATCCCGCCGGCCATCAGCCTTTGGGACGCCGCCGCCCCGCCGCAGAGCCTCGGCTTTATGCTGGTGGGCGCGCTGTTCATCATCCCGATCATTCTGGTCTACACCTTCTGGAGCTACTACGTGTTCCGCGGCAAGATCAGCCATGAACACGGCTATCACTGAGAAGGGAGGACGCTATGCAAGATAAAACGGCAACCGCCGCGCCGGCGCCCTGGTGGAAACGCATCGGCTGGCTGGTGATCATCTGGAGCGCCAGCGTGCTGGGGCTGTTCGTGGTCGCCTCGCTGTTCCGCCTGCTGATGACCGCGGCGGGCATGAAGTCGCATTGACGCGGCGCCTTATCTGGCCGCGCTGGTGGGAAAGTAGAAGGAAACCACCAGCGTGACCAGCGGCAAGGCGCCGATCTTCACCAGTTCGAACGTTTGTCCGAGCGCTTCATTTTTCTCCCAATACGCGTGGGCGGCGAATACGCCCACGCTGACCGCGAATATCCCGCACAATACCTGGCGCGCCAGGCGCAGCCGCTCCATTTCGTCGAAGACCAACACCTGCTCCAGATAAACCTGGCTGGCCTCATCGCGCAGATTACGGCTTTCGATGTTCATGGGAAGATCTCCACGACCCGCCCCACCGCTTCAAGCTGTTCACCCTTCTCCCGTACAATGCCAAGAGAAGTACCATCCTGTTTCATCCAGTACTTATCGGCAAGGGTAATCAGTGCAAACGCCATTTTGATTACCTCGGTTTTTTCCATCCCATGACGCCGGGCAATATCGTTCAGATCATCATCAATTTTGTTCGATAACCGAATCGGCAAGCTGCGCATAGTCCACCTCCTGTGGCCGTTGATTCACAGGAGGAAAGTCTACTGGAAGGGCAACTATCGTTCAATTAGTGAACTGCGTAACGCCTCGCACAATCCGCATGCAACGCTAATGCGGTTTGCGCCCCATCGCGCTGAGGAAGCGCTGCTGCAGGCGCAACAGCTCCTCCAACTCCAGCAGGCGGTAGTCGATGCCGAAACGCGGCGCTACCTCGCCGATGATGCGGCTCAGCGCCGGGTAATGGCGGTGGCTCCAGTGCGGGAACAGATGATGCGTCAAATGCAGGTTCGCCCCGCCGAGCCAGTATCCCAGCCAACGCGGCCGGGTCAGCCAGTCGAAGGTGGTGGCGAACACATGGTGATACCAGCCGTGCGGCATCGCACCCTGCACCGGCGCCTGGTAAAAATTGGCCTTGGCCCAGTGGGTGCCGATGATCAACATCACGAACAGCAATGAAGAAAGCATCTGGCTCAGCAAATAGACCAGCAGAATTTGCCCGATGCCGATGGCCGGCGGCAGCAGCCAGCACGGGATCGCCAGCGCCAGCAGCAGGTGCGCCGCCTTGCCCGCCAGAAATCCGCACCAGCCGCGCACGCCCTGCTGCGCCATGCGTGCCGCCACGCGGGTGCGGCCCGCCCGATCCAGCCAGTCGAACAGCCAGATGTAGTACGGGAACGTCAGCGCCGCCACCAGCGGCCAATAGTAGCGCTGGGCGCGCATAAAGGGCCGCCAGCGCTGGAACGGCGTTTGCCGCAGCACGCCGTTGGCGTCGATGTCGGGGTCGTAATGTTCGATATTGTTATGGGCATGGTGGAACAGCACGTGCCGCACACGCCAGCAGTCGGGATCCAGCCCCAGCGGCACGCTCACCAGGGCGTTCAGCCAGCTGTTGGCCCAGGGCCGACGGAAAAACGCGTTATGTGAGGCATCGTGCACCACGTTCACCGTCAGGAACATGCCGATAAAGATAAAACCGAAGTAGCAAGCGAAAAACGCCCAGCCGTTTTGCTGCTGCAGGCTCAACCCGTAACACAGGCCGCACAGCGCCAGCAGCAGCGCCACCTTCGCCAGCATGCCGCCGTCGGCGAAGCGGTGATCGCCGTTGGCCGTCAAATAATGCTGGGCGGCCTGCATCAGCGCACGATGTAGCCCACTGTCGTCACGCCGGTAGGCTAACGGACGCAGCGGCTTCATGGCTGCCCCATCCGGCGTAAGAAGCGCTGTTGCTGCGCCAGCAGTTCGCGATAGCCGATGCAGCGGTACGCCATGCCGTGCCGATGCGCCACTTCCGCCACTGCGGCGGCCAGCGCCGGGTAGTGGCGGTGATTCCAGCCGGGAAACAGGTGATGGGTCAGGTGATAGTTCAGCCCGCCGGTCAGGTGCTCCAGCCAGCGCGGCTCGGGCTGCCAATCGCAGGCGGTGGCGAAATTGTGCCGGTACCAACCGTGCGGCATGCTGTCACCCGCCGGCGCCGGGTAAAACTCGGCCTGCGCCCAGTGGGTGCCCAGCAGTAGGAACACCACCAGCAGCGAGGCAAACATCTGGCTGAGCGCGTAAGCCAACAGCACCCAGCCCCAACCGATGCCGTGCAGGTGGCACAGGATCAGCGGCACCACCAGCACCAGCGCCACATGAAGCAATTTGCACAGCACGAACAGCGTCCAACCGCCGCGCCCCGCCAGCACGCGTTTTTCCCGCAGCGGCGTTTTATCGAGCCGATCGGACCAATCGAAAATCCACGCGATGTAGGGCAGCGAGAGCGCGGCGATCAGCGGCCAGTACAGATGCTGATAGCGCATATGCGGCCGCCAGCGCTGGAACGGCGTCTGGCGGAAAAAGCCGTTCTCTTCGGTGTCCAGATCGTAGTGTTCGACGTTGGCGTAAACGTGGTGGTAATCCACGTGGCGCGTGCGCCAGTAGTCCGGATCGACGCCCAGCGGCAGCGTCACCAGCCGCCCCACCAGGCGATTGGCCCAGGGCGCGCGCAAGAAGGCGTTATGCGAAGCATCGTGGTTGACGTTGACGTTGAGCAGCATGCCCATGGCCACGAACAGGAAATAGCAGAGGAAAAACGCCCAGGGCTGATGCTGCATCAGGCTCAGGGCATAAAACCCGACGCACAGCGCCAGCAACAGCGCGGCCTTGGCCAATCGCGCGGCATCGGCATAGCGATGATCGCCCGCCAGGCAGGCGTGCGCCGCGCGCTTGAGATCGCGGTGAAACGCCTGCTCGCCATCGGCGGGGAAACGCAGCGGCGGCAATAAGTCAGCCATGCGGCTCCTCCACGGCGGCCGGCGCGGCCACTCGCCCCCAGCCCAGCGCCACGCACAGGGCATGCAGCGCCACGGCGGCCATGGCGATATGCCAATAGCGCTGCGGCCAGCCGAGATAGCCGATAAACAGCAGCGGCATGCCCAGCGCGATCAGCAGCCAGACGGCGCTCGCCCACCGCCGCCCTTCCGTCATGCCGCCCAGCGCCACCGAACCCAACGCCAACAGCACCAGCAGCGCCATTTGCGGCCAGCTGATGTCGCCGTAGCCGTAACCGTATTGGTAGACGTAACCGACCACCAGCGAGAACAGCAGCATGGCGCCGCTGAAGACGCTGAGCGCCGAACGGCGGTCGCGCGGCCGGCCCGGCGCCGGGCGCCATGCCAGACGGAAATAGCGCAGAAACGGCAGATTGCTCGCCCAGAACGGGTTGGCGGACGGCCGGTCGCCGCCGACGCCGTAGCTGAACGGCGTGGTCGGCAACGCCGGGCAGAACGTGCCGAACAGCTTGTCCCAGAAGATAAAGCTGCCGCCGAAGTTCTTATTGGAATACGCCATGTCCTTGACGTGGTGCACCCGGTGGTGCGCCGGCGTGACCAGGATTTTTTCCAGCACGCCCAGCTTCGGCGTCAGCGCATTGTGGTTAAACAGCTGAATGCTGTAGTGAAAAATCGACACCGTGACGAACACCGACAGCGGCACGCCCGCCAGCGCCAGCAGCAAAAAGAACGGGATCGACGTCAACGACGAATACCAGGAGTTGCGCACCCCCAGCGACAGGTTGAAGTGCTCCCCCTGGTGGTGCACCACGTGTACCGCCCACAGCACGCGGAAGCGGTGGTGCAGACGGTGCAGCCAGTAGAAACCGAAGTCCCACGCCAGCAGGGCGAACAGCCACATCAGCAGCGGCGGCCAGGCGTCCAGCAGCCCCAGACTGAAATGCGCGGCCACGTAGCCGTAGCAGGTGATCTCCAGCCCGCGGAACAGCCACAGCATGATATGGCCGGAGTTCAGGTTGAACACCAGATCGTGCCAGTTGACCGGCTCACGGCGCCCCCACTGCAGCGCCACCGCCTCGGCCACCACGATGAACAGCATGAACACTATCGGCAACGCCAGATCGCTCATCCCATTTCTCCTTTAACCACCCGCCGGCGCAGGGTCTTGATGCGCAGGGCCAACCACCCGGCGCACAGCGCCAGCAGCGCGCCGCCGGCCAGATCGACAAACAAATGGCGGCGCAGCTGCAGAATGGAGAACGCGATCGCCACGCCCCACAGCATCCACAGCGCCGTCCGCACTTTGCGCTCGCCGTCGCTCAACGCCCACACCGCCAGCACCGTCAGCGCCATATGCAACGAAGGCAGGCAGTTCTGCGGCGAATCCACCTGGGTTAACGCCGCTAGCAGCTGCGCGCTGATCCCAACGCCATCGTTCCGCGGATAGGCCATGGTGGTCGGCCACAGCAGGTAAACTGTCCCGGCGCCCAGCGCCGTCAGCTGCATCGCCAACGTCAGCCATTTGATTCGCTGCAGCGGCGCCAGCAAATAGCCCGCCGGGACGATGAGGAAGAACGACAGGTAAAGCCAAATGGCCGCCGGGCTGAACGGGATCGCCCGGTCAAGCGCCGACGGCGGCAACAAAGTTCCCGTCCCCTGCAGGCGATCGGTCAGGCTATACACCACCCCGACCGTCCCCCAGCCGAGCAACATGTGCCCTAGCCTGAACAGCGTATTTTTCATGCTTCCTCCGCCTGGCGCACGATGCGCCGCCGCTTGCGATCGAACTGCGGCAACACCGCCTGCGCCGTCAACCGCCATTCGAGCCGATCGGTGGCGATGCCCTGGCGAGCGAACAGCGCGATCAGCTGCGCCTGGCAGTGCGCCAACGCCGCCGGGCTGCAATCGGCGATCAACTCCAGCCGGTGCTCGCCGCGCTGGATCAGGCGGTAATCGCTGGTCAGCGGCAGCGCATTGGCGATCGTCCGGCTGCAGGCATCGGCGAACACCGCCTGCGGTTGCCGCTGCGCATCGGGCAGCATCAGCTGATCGTCGCGCCGCCCTTCGATACGCGCAATCGCCCGCGTCGGCTGCCCGCACGGGCAGGGTTCCTTGCGCAGCACCAGCACATCGTCCAGCCGGTAACGCACGATCGGCTGCGTGCCGCGGGTGAAATCAGTGATCAGCGGCGTGAAACGCAGTTCGTCGATCCACTGCGGTTCGATATGCAAAAACTCTTCGTTCAGATGCAGGGTGCCGTGCGCGCAGGTCGCGGCCAGGAACCCCTCGGTAGCCTGATACACTTCGCCAACCGCCGGAAACACCTGCATCAGCAGGCGGCGATCCTGTTCTTCCAATACCTCGGCGACCGAGATCGCTTTTTTGACCGGCAGCTTCACCTGCCCGGCCAGCACCGCCAGCGCCAGGGCGCGCAGCACCTGCGCCGGCGCCACGATGATGCTGGGCGCCTGCCGTTCCAGCGCGGGCAGATGCTCGCTGAACGGCGCCAGCAAATCGTAAAACGCCAGGCTCAGCCAACGGTTGTTTACGCTGTGATAGAGATTATTGTCCGCGCGCAGAAACAGCGCGACGCGCTCGCCGGCCAGCAGCCCGTCCGGCAGCATCTTCGCCAGCATGCCGCCGGCCCACACCTGCTGTTCGCGCGGGCTGACGACAAACACGCCGCGCTGCCCAGAGGTGCCGGACGACAATCCGACGCTGTAGCGCCCAATCTTTGGCGTGAAATCGCGATCCGCCTCGCTGCGCTGCGCGCAGGCCAGCACCGCCTCCCGGCTCAGCCCGGCGGTATTCATCCGGTCGAACTGCGCCATCATCAGCGCCTTGTCCATCTGCGGCCATTCGGCGAACGGCCGGCGGCTGAAGCGCTGAAAATAGGGGCTCTTGCTCAGCACCCGGCGGGCAAAGCCCGCGAGCTGCCGAGCCTGATGCGCCTCCAGCGCCGCACGATCGCCAAAGCGCAGGCGCCGGGCGCGGAAGTAGTGCCACAGGGTCATGAAGGGGATCACAGGTCCCCCTCGTGGCACAGCAAAATGTTGACCTGGCCGCCCGCCCACAGTTGGTTAAGCCGTTCCAGCGTGCGGGTGTACGCCACCGCGTCGTCCATCACCAGATTGGCCAGGCGCGAAGGCCCGCGCAGCGTCTGGTAGCTCTGCGGCGACCAGGCGGCGTCGCTGGCCAACAGCGTCCAGCCGGCGTCGGTGAGAATAAAGGCGCCGATATGGCCGGCCGCATGCCCCGGCAGCGGCACCAGCACGATCTGCCCTTCGCTGCCCGGCAGCGCGTAACCGCGATCGAACGGCGCCAGCAGCGCGGGCAACGCCACCGAGGGAAAAGCTTCCATAAACTGCAGGCGGCTCTCGAAATCCGCCGGGATCAGGCCGGGAATAAAGGCGCGTTTCAGCGCCGCGAAACCGCGCAGCCCACGGGTTTGCTGCCAGCCTTCGCCGCAGCAAATAAAATCGAGGCGGCTGAAATCCTGCAGCCCGGCGATGTGATCCGCGTGAAAGTGCGAGACGATCAGCGCCTGGATGTCGCCTTCGGCGTAACCGGCTTCGCGCAGCTGATGCGCCAACGACTCGGCGGGGTCGAAGTAGACCGGCGTCATGCGGCGGTAAAGGCTGAACACCCCCGACTGCGTGTGCTGCTGAAAATAATGCGCATAGCCGGTATCCCACAGCCAGCGGCGCTCTCCCACCTCCAGCAGATAGGCGCGTGCCGGAAATTTACATACCCGGAACCCGGCGCCGCGCAGCGCCATACAGCCGATATGCGTGCAATAGCCCACTTCAAAAACGGTGACCTTAGCCATGCTGTATGCCTCCTTGCTGCCGCAGCCACTCGCCGGTCAGGCGGATCCCCTCTTCCATCGAGTAACGCGGCCGATAGCCCAGCTCTTCGATCGCGCGGGTCTGGCTCAGGGTCATGTCAAAATGCACCGCCGCCACGCTGTAGCGCGTCAGCAGCGGTTCCTTGCCGCTCAGGCTTGCCCACAGCTCCATGCCGCCGGCCAGCGCCTGCAGCAGCGGATACGGCACGGCCTGCAGCTGGTAACGCAGCCCCAGCTCCTGGCGCAGCAGTGCATCCAGCATCTCCGCCAGCCGCTGTGGTTGATGGTTGGTGATGTTATACACGGCGCCGGACGGCAATCCGCGCTGCCGGCTGGCCAGCTCCATGGCGTGCACCACGTTGGGAGCAAAGGTCAGATCCAGCAGCGCTTGCCCGCCGCCGGGCAGCCGCAGCACGCCGCGATCGCGTTCGAGCTGCTGCAACAGCCGCGGCACGATCACCCGATCGTGCGGGCCAAACAGGCCGCGCGGCCGCAGCATAATATAGGTGGTTTGCGGGTAGATCTTCGCCTGCGCCAACAGCCGCTGCTCGGCGGCGTGCTTGCTGGCGGCATAGTGATTGGCGAAGCGCCGGGCGCGATAACCCTCATCAAGATCGTAATGCGGCTGAAAATCGAAGTAGATTGCCGGCGTGGAGATATGCACGAAGCGCCGCACGCCGCAGCGCCCGGCCGCCTCCGCCAGTTTCTCCGTCGCCGCGACGTTGATGCGGTGAAATTCCGCTTTGCCGCCCCAGGGGGAAGACTTGGCCGCACAGTGCCACACCCACTCGCAGTCGGTCACCAGCTCCCGGCACTGCTGCGGCGTGGCCTGCGCCAGATCGCGCGAGTAAAATTCAGCGCCCATCTGCCGCAACGCTTCGCCGGCCCGCTCATCGCGGCCGGTGGCGCGCACCTGATGCCCGGCCTCCAGCAACCACTGCGCCGCGTTGCGCCCCAGCCCGCTGGTCGCCCCGGTCACCAGCACCCTCATGGCAGCAACACCATGCCGGCCAGCGCCAGCCCGGCGGCGGTGCCGATCAGCATCACCGGCTGGCCGGGGTTGAAGCGCCCGGTGGTCACGGCGGCATGCAGCGCGGTCGGGATAGAGGCCGCCACCTGGTTGCCGTGATGGCGGTAGATGTCCACCAGCGCCTCGCTGGAAACGTGCAGCCGTTTACGCATATGTTCGAGCGACAAATGGCTGGCCTGGTGCGGCACCACGGTGGCGATCTGCGCCAGGGTCAAGCCGCTGGCGCTCAGCAGCCGGTCGAGGTAGTCCTCAATCAGCGCCGACGCCTGACGGAACAGCGGTTTGCCCTGCATATGAAACAGGAAGTCTTGCTCGCACATGCCGGCACGCGGGTTGCGGCGCGTGCCGCCGGCGCGGATCTCGCACAGTTCGCTGCCGGCGGGATAGGTTTCCACCAGGCTGGCGAGGATGCCGCCGGTGCCGTCACCGCGCTCCACGATGGCGCAGGCGGCGCCGTCGCCGAAAATCAGCGACGACTCTTCGTGCTGCCAGTCGATGCCGCGCGAAGCGAGATCCGCCGAGACGATGGCGATACGCCGATACGTCCCGGCGTTCAACAGCCCCGCCGCCACCTGCAGTGCAGAGATAAAGCTGACGCAGCTGCTGTTGATGTCGAAGCCCGGCGTACCCGGCGCCAATCCGGCGATCTTGAGAATATGCGCGGCAGAGCACGGCAGCGCCTGTACCGCTATCGCCGAGGCGGAGATCAGCAGGTCAATCGAAGCGGCCGGAATAGTGCTGCGGGCCAGCGCGTCTTGCAGTGCGGCGGCGGCGAGCTCGGCCTGGCTGGCATCGTCGGCGGCGTGATAGCGGTAAACGATGCCCGAGCGCTTTTCAACGTAGCCGGCCGGTTTCCCCAGGCGGGCATCGAGCGTAGAGGAGGCCACGCGGTTGGGCGGCAACGCGGCCCCGGTGGCGATGATTTTCAGAGGCAACAGCTCGGGTGAGCGACATTGTGTGGTCATTATTGTTATTGATTAACCTGACTATCCATAAAGCGATTCTCCCGCGCGGCGCGAAGGCCATGCGGATCATCCCCGGTTTTTATGTCCCAAAAGGCCTTTCATCAAGGCGCTATCTCTTGTTATCGGCTACCACGGGCCGACGTCCGTCGGCGCAAGCATAAGCGTAACATGACTGAGATAGTTAGTTTACGACAAGGCGGCGAGAATGGGCAGACGGCAGGGGAATTATCGGAATAGCGCCGCCGCAGGCGATCGGCGGCGGCGGCGGGGTCAGGCTCAGCGGCGGTTGCGCACCAGCTGGTAACGGCGGGTCAGATACTCTACCGGCGCACTCCAGATATGCACCAGGCGGCAGAACGGGAACAGCACGAACAGCGTCATGCCCAGCACCATGTGCAGTTTGAAGATAATCGCCACCCCTTCCAGGTGCGCGGAAGCGCCGGCGTGGAACGTCACCACCGCCTGCGCCCAGGCCACCAGCTTCATCATTTCGCTGCCGTCCATATGCTGGGCGGAGAACGGAATGGTCAGCAGGCCGAGGCACACCTGCACCACCAGCAACGTCAGGATCATGATGTCGGCGAAGCTGCTGGTGGCGCGCACCCGCGGGTTGGTCAACCGGCGCTTCAGCAACAGCGCACCGCCGATCAGCGTCATCAGGCCGCAGGCGCCGCCGGCGATCATCGCCAGCTTCTGCTTCACGTCGATCGGCAGGAAAGCCTCATACATCCAGTGTGGCGTCAGCATGCCGAGGAAGTGGCCTGCGAAGATGCCGATAATGCCGATGTGAAACAGGTTGGACGCCAGCCGCATGCCCTTTTTATCCAGCATCTGGCTGGAGCCGGCGCGCCAGCTGTATTGCCCGTAGTCGTAACGCAACCAGCTGCCGATCAGGAACACCGCGCCGGCCAGATAAGGGTAAATATCGAAGAAGAACTGATTCAAAAATTGCATGATTAGCGTCCTTTGGTTCCGGTTAACGCATCCGTCAGATCCAGATACTGTGGCGCCACCGCGCCGGCGAAGCGCCGCTGGTGCGCCGTCTGTTGGGCGGAGGCGCAGCCCTGTTCGCCGAGAAACTTGACCTGCTCCTCTTCCCACACCGCATCCAGCGCCTGCGGCGTATCGTCGCGCGCCTCTTGCGCCACCTGGGTTTCCAGCGTCTGGGCCTGCACCTCGCTGCCGGACAGCAATAGCAGCAGATCGAACAGCACCGCATACGGGCTTTCGCGCTGTTGCAGGCGCGCGCCCAGCAGCGCCAGGATCGGCGCGATGTCCTGCAGCCCTTCCCGCGCCTGCGCTGCGCTGCGGCTGGCCAGATACTCCAGATACAGCGGCAGGAAATCCGGCAGCTCGCGGCTGTCGATCTCGAGCCCGGCGGCGCGGTACTGCGCCATCAGATCGACCATCGCCTGGCCGCGATCGCGCGACTCGCCGTGCACGTGCTCAAACAGCAGCAGCGAGGTGGCGCGGCCGCGATCGAACAGCTCGCAATAGTCGGCCTGCGCGTCCAGCAGCGGGCGGGCGCACAGGCGGCGGATAAACAGAATCAGCTGCGCGCTGTGGTGCAGATCCAGCTCGCTGGCCGGCTCCAGCGCCTCGATCAGCGCCTGCTGATGGTCAAACAGTACCTGTTCCGGGTAATCCAGCAGGCGGGCGATCACTTTCAGGCTGATCATGAGGCATCCTCCGGCCGCGCGGTTTTCGCGGTCACGTCGATGGCGTCGATGCGGCGGCTGTTGAACAGGTTGAACTTGCCATCGCTGCCGTGGCAGCCGTCGCCGAAGCTGAAACCGCAGCCTTTGCTTTCCGGGAAGGCTTCGCGCGCCAGCTCGCGGTGGCTCGACGGCACCACGAAGCGATCTTCATAGTTGGCGATCGCCAGGTAGCGATACATCTCCTGCGCCTGCGCTTCGCTCAACCCGACCTGTTCCAGCGCGCTGGTGTCCACCACGCCGTCGACGGTTTCCGCCCGCTTGTAGTGGCGCATCGCCAGCATGCGCTTCAGGGCCAGCAGCACCGGTTCGGTATCGCCGGCGGTCAGCAGGTTCGCCAGATACTGCACCGGAATACGCAGGCTCTCGACGTCCGGCAGCACGCCGCTGTGCGCCAGCTCGCCGGCGTCGGCGGCGGACTGAATCGGCGACAACGGCGGCACGTACCAGACCATCGGTAGCGTGCGGTATTCCGGGTGCAGCGGCAGCGCCAGCTTCCAGTCCATCGCCATTTTGTACACCGGCGACTGCTGGGCGGCTTCAATGACCCCCTGCGGCACGCCGTCCGCCAGCGCCTGAGCAATCACCTTCGGGTCATGCGGATCGAGGAAGATGTCGAGCTGGCTCTGATACAGATCCTTGTCGTTCTCCACCGCCGCCGCCTGCTCGATGCGGTCGGCGTCGTACAGCAGCACGCCGAGGTAGCGAATGCGGCCCACGCAGGTCTCCGAACACACCGTCGGCTGCCCGGCTTCGATGCGCGGGTAGCAGAAGATGCACTTCTCGGACTTGCCGCTCTTCCAGTTGAAGTAGATTTTCTTGTACGGACAGCCGGTCAGGCACATGCGCCAGCCGCGGCACTTGTCCTGGTCGATCAGCACAATACCGTCTTCGCCGCGCTTGTAGATCGCCCCGCTCGGGCAGGTGGCGACGCAGGCCGGGTTGAGGCAGTGCTCGCATAGCCGCGGCAGGTACATCATGAAGGTGTTTTCGAACTGGCCGTACATCGCCTTCTGCAGGTTGTCGAAATTCTTGTCCTGCGAGCGTTTTTCGAATTCCCCGCCGAGGATCTCCTCCCAGTTCGGGCCGCTTTCGATCTTGTTCATGCGCTGGCCGGTGATCAGCGAGCGCGGGCGGGCCACCGGCTGGTGCTTGCCCTGTTTGGCGGTGTGCAGATGCTGGTAGTCGTAATCGAACGGCTCGTAGTAGTCGTCCAGCGCCGGCACGTCCGGGTTGGCGAAGATTTTCGCCAGCACGCCGACGCGGTTGCCCATGCGCGGCTCCAGCTTGCCGTTGATTTTACGTATCCAGCCGCCCTTCCATCTTTCCTGATCTTCCCAGGCGTGCGGATACCCGACGCCGGGCTTGCTTTCCACGTTATTGAACCAGGCGTATTCCATACCTTCACGGCTGGTCCAGACGTTCTTGCAGGTGACCGAACAGGTGTGGCAACCGATGCACTTGTCCAGATTCAGCACCATGCCGACTTGCGAACGAATTTTCATTTGCTGTTCTCCTGCTGACTGCCCTGCGCGTAGTCGTTGCCTTCGTCATCCAACCAATCAATGCGGTTCATCTTGCGCACCACCACGAACTCGTCGCGGTTGGAGCCGACGGTGCCGTAGTAGTTGAAGCCGTAGGCCAGCTGCGCATAGCCGCCGATCATGTGGGTCGGCTTCGGACAGGCGCGCGTCACCGAGTTGTGGATGCCGCCACGCTGGCTGGTGATCTCCGAGCCCGGCAGGTTCACGATGCGCTCCTGCGCGTGGTACATCATGGTCATGCCGGCCGGGATACGCTGGCTGACCACCGCGCGCGCCGTCAGCGCGCCGTTGGCGTTGAAGGCCTCAATCCAGTCGTTGTCCGCGATGCCCAGATCTTTGGCGTCGTCTTCGCTCAGCCAAACGATCGGGCCGCCGCGCGACAGCGTCAGCATCAACAGGTTGTCGCTGTAGGTGGAGTGAATGCCCCACTTCTGGTGCGGCGTCAGGAAGTTCAGCGCCTTCTCCTTGTTGCCGTTCGGTTTGCTGTTGAGCAACGGCTGCGCGGCGCGGGTGTCGATCGGCGGCCGATATACCAGCAGGCTTTCACCGAAGGCGCGCATCCACTCGTGATCCTGATACAGCTGTTGACGGCCGCTGAGGGTGCGCCACGGGATCAGCTCGTGCACGTTGGTGTAGCAGGCGTTGTAGGAAACGTGTTCGTCTTCCAGACCGGACCAGGTCGGGCTGGAGATGATTTTGCGCGGCTGCGCCTGAATGTCGCGGAAGCGAATTTTCTCGTCTTCCTTGTTCAGCGCCAGATGGCGGTGATCGCGGCCGGTGACGTTGCTCAGGGCCTCCCAGGCTTTTACCGCCACCTGGCCGTTGGTTTCCGGCGCCAGCGACAGGATCACTTCCGCCGCGTCTATCGCGCTCTCGATCTTCGGCCGCCCCGCCGCCGGGCCGTCGGCCTTGACGTAGTTAAGCTGCTTGAGGAAATCGACCTCGGTTTGGGTGTTCCAGCTGATGCCCTTGCCGCCGTTGCCCAGTTTGTCCAGCAGCGGCCCCAGCGAGGTGAAGCGCTCGTAGGTGGCCGGGTAATCGCGCTCCACCGCGATGATGTGCGGCGCGGTTTTGCCCGGGATCAGATCGCATTCGCCTTTCTTCCAGTCCTGCACGCCGTAAGGCTGCGCCAGTTCGGCGGCGGAATCGTGCTGGATAGGCAGGGTCACCACGTCGGTTTCCTGGCCCAGATGGCCAACGCACACCTCGGAGAAGGCCTTGGCGATACCCTTGTAGATCTCCCAGTCGCTCTTCGAATCCCAGGCCGGATCGACCGCCGCCGACAGCGGATGGATGAACGGGTGCATGTCGGAGGTGTTCATGTCGTCTTTTTCATACCAGGTGGCGGTCGGCAGCACCACGTCGGAGTACAGGCAGGTGCTCGACATGCGGAAATCGAGCGTCACCACCAAATCCAGCTTGCCTTCGCCGCCCTGCTCGCGCCATTCCACTTCCTGCGGCTTCACGCCGCCCTGCTGGCCGAGATCTTTCCCCTGAATGCCGTTTTCGGTGCCCAACAGGTATTTGAGCATGTACTCATGGCCCTTGCCGGAGGAGCCCAGCAGGTTGGAGCGCCAGACGAACAGGTTGCGCGGGAAGTTCTGCGGATTGTCCGGCTGCTCGGCGGCGAAGCCCAGCGAGCCATTTTTCAGGCTGTCGACGGTGAACTCGACCGGCGACTGACCGGCCGCGCGGGCCTGCTCCGCCAGGCGCAGCGGGTTGGTGCTCAGCTGCGGCGCCGACGGCAGCCAGCCCATGCGCTCGGCGCGCACGTTGAAGTCGATCAGGCTGCCGCCGAAGCGCGATTTGTCCGCCAGCGGCGACAGCAGCTCGTCGGTGCCGACGGTTTCATAGCGCCATTGGCTGGAATGGTTGTAGAAGAACGAAGTGCTGTTCATGTGGCGCGGCGGACGCTGCCAGTCGAGGCCAAACGCCAGCGGCAGCCAGCCGGTTTGCGGCCGCAGTTTTTCCTGGCCGACGTAGTGCGCCCAGCCGCCGCCGCTCTGGCCGACGCAACCGCAGAAGATCAGCATATTGATCAGGCCGCGGTAGGTCATGTCCATGTGATACCAGTGGTTGACGCCGGCGCCGACGATGATCATCGAACGGCCGTGGGTCTTCTCGGCGTTTTCCGCGAACTCGCGGGCAATGCGGATGATGTTGTGGCGCGACACGCCGGTGATCTGTTCGGCCCAGGCCGGGCTGTAGGCCTTGACCTCGTCATAGTCGGCGGCGCAGTTGGCGTCGCCCAGCCCGCGCTCGAGGCCGTAGTTGGCAAGCGTCAGGTCGTACACGCTGGTCACCAGCGCTTCGCTGCCGTCCGCCAGCTGCAGGCGTTTCACCGGCAGTTTGTGCAGCAGGATCTCGTCCAGCGCCACGCTGTTGAAATGCTCGCTGTCGGCGCCGCCGAAGTACGGGAAGCCCACCTCGGCAACATCGTCATGCATGCCCAACAGGCTGAGCTGCAGCTCGACTTCCTGTTGCGACTTGCCCTCGCGCTGTTCCAGGTTCCACTTGCCCTTCTCGCCCCAGCGGAAGCCGATGGAGCCCTGCGGCGCCACCAGATCGCCGCTGCGGCTGTCGATAGCGACGGTTTTCCACTCGGGGTTGTTTTCCTGGCCCAGCCCGTCCACCAGATCGGCGGCGCGCAGCAGGCGGCCGGCGGCGTAATGGCCGCCTTCACGCGCTTCCAGCAGCACCAGCATCGGCATGTCGGTATAGCGGCGCACGTAGTCGCGGAAGTAGCCGACTTCGCGATCGAGATGGAACTCTTTCAGCATTACGTGGCCCATCGCCAGCGCCATCGCGCTGTCGGTGCCCTGCTTCGGATTCAGCCAGTGGTCGCACAGCTTGGCGACTTCGGCATAGTCCGGCGTCACCGCCACGGTTTTGGTGCCCTTGTAACGCACTTCGGTAAAGAAGTGGGCGTCCGGGGTGCGCGTCTGCGGCACGTTGGAGCCCCAGGCGATAATGTAGGAGGAGTTGTACCAGTCGGCGGATTCCGGCACGTCGGTCTGCTCGCCCCAGGTCATCGGCGAGGCCGGCGGCAGATCGCAATACCAGTCGTAGAAGCTCAGGCAGGCGCCGCCGATCAGCGACAGGTAGCGGGCGCCGGCGGCGTAGGACACCATCGACATCGCCGGGATCGGCGAGAAGCCGATGATACGGTCCGGGCCGAAGGTTTTGGCGGTATAGACGTTGGCGGCGGCGATCAGTTCATTGACCTCCTGCCAGCTGGAGCGGACGAAACCGCCGCGGCCGCGCGCCACCTTGTAGCTTTTGGCTTTTTCCGCATCGCCGACGATAGAGCCCCAGGCCGCGACCGGATCGCTGTGCTGCGCTTTCGCCTCGCGCCACAGCTTGAGCAGACGCTTGCGCATCAGCGGGTATTTCAGCCGGTTGGCGCTGTACAGGTACCAGGAGTAGCTGGCGCCGCGCGGGCAGCCGCGCGGTTCATGGTTGGGCAGATCGGGACGGGTGCGCGGGTAGTCGGTTTGCTGGGTTTCCCAGGTCACCAGGCCATTCTTCACGTAGATCTTCCAACTGCAGGAACCGGTGCAGTTCACGCCGTGGGTGGAACGCACCACTTTGTCGTGCTGCCAACGGCTGCGGTAGCCGTCTTCCCAGTCGCGGTTGGTGTTCAAGGTTTGGCCGTGATCGCCAGAAAAAGGCTCCGCCAACTGCTTGAAATAGCTGAAACGGTCTAAAAATTTGCTCATCCGGAATGCTCCTGAAGGCTCTTGTCGTTATAAGAAGACATGCTCAATCTGCCGCCAGCCTACTGACGGCCAATCGGCGGCAAATTGATTGCGATCAAGAGAAAGCGGAAGGCGATACACGCGCCGGGTGAGAAATACCACCAAAGTATAGGTGCGATAAACGAGATTAATATGTTGAATTTAAATGAATAAATCAGGAGTGAAAGACAGAGACTGACGGGCGGGAGGTAAGATGGGGTATTTGGGGGTAGGACGCGGGAGAAACCTCCCGCGTAACGCTAACTCGACGCTTTCAGCGTTGGAGCCACAGCGTCGCGGTGCCCACGGCGGGCAACGCCAGCTGGATCTCCGCCCCCCCTTCCTGCTGCCGCCAGCCCGCCGGAAGGCGCAATCGGGTGCTTTCCTCTCGATAGTAAGGGTTGGCTACCAGCAGCAAGGCGCGATCGCCCAGAACAAACATCCGCGCCGGCATTTGAGGGTTGCTTCCCGCCAGCGGCGTCGATTTTCCCGTCAGCAGATAAGGGGTGAAGGCGGCGATTTGCTGCGACACGGCGGCCACACCGCGCCAGGTGGCGTCAAACTCCCGTTGGTCGAAGCGGCCGGTTTTGCGCTTGTAAAACAGATCGGTATAAGAATAAAACAACAGCCCCTTGGCGCCGCCGATCAGCGCCTGCCAGGCCTGATTGCGGATTTCCGCCTCTGACGGCGGATGTGGCTTGCGACGGGCGTCATAAGCGGCATGATCCATGATTTGCATCACCACCCAGGCCCCGCGCGCCTGGCGGGCGGCCTGCACCGTCAGTTCGGTATAACGCGTGGTGCGCGTCAGATCGCGATCGTTCCCCACCGGGTAAGGGTCGGTCGCCAAAATGTCGCTGCTGTTGAAGTGAGCGTCCAACTCCCCGGTTTTGTTCAACACCTGGAAGGTAGGATGATCGCCGTCAAGTCGCTTTATTTGCAGGTTTTTTTCCTCGATCTTATCGAGATATTCCGGCCCCAGCTCATCGTTGATGTACCAGGCGAGCAGGTTGGGCTGAGAGCGCAAGCGCTGCACGTACCAGGCCGTCATCGCCGCATAATCGCCGCCGCGCACGGCCGGAGCGAAACGGCTGCCGCGGTACTGATCTTTGACGGAGTAAATGACCAGCAGCCCGCGCTGGCGTGCGTTGCGGAAAAAGGCGTAAGGGTCTTTCTTCTCCCCATAATCATAATTCAGCACCGTGTTGAATCCCGCCGATGCGATGCGCGCCAAATGCTCATCGGTCGCCACGTTGGCGTAAATGCCCAACGGGAAAAGCCGTTGACCGTCGCGCAGGGTAAAGCCTTCGCTGTCGATCGCCACTTTGGCCGCAGGCTGCCCGACGCGAAAAGACAGCTCGCTGTCCGGTGCCGGCCGGGATTGCAGCCCGGTGACCTGCTGACGCAGGCGGTATTCGCCCTGGGCCAGGCCGGCCGGCAGTGGGTATTCGATACGGCGCTGCCCTTCAACCTGATAACGGTCGCGGCTACGGTGAACAACCTGCCCCTCGGCATTGAGCAATTCGCTGTCGACCTGCAAACGCTGCGGCTGCGAAGTGACGACCAGCGTGTCGACCTTCCCCTGCGCCGACGCGCCGAGCTGATACAACGCCGGCATAGACGCGCGAGCACACGCATAGGCGTCGTCAAACCAGGCGGTACCGGTGCTCCCCTTGCGCAGATAAACGCCAAACGTGATTCGCGCCGCCTGCGGCGGCACGGTATAGCTGGCGTTCACCTGCCGCCAGCCGCTGTCGCCGGTCATCCCAGCCGGATAGCTGCCTTCCAGAAAGCGCCCCTGCGCATCAAAGCTCTGCAGATAAACCCCGGCGCCGCCGTCGCGGCTTTGCCCGCGTACGCCGCGGGTCTTGAGCCAGACGCCGAAATCGATCGTCTGTCCGGGCGCAACCTGCAGCGCCTGGTTGAAGGTGCGGTACTGCGCGGCATCTGCATTGTCATAGCGCAGACTGCCATTGCCGCTGTGCGTATCGCCGTCGGCCTGCGCGCCCTGCGCTCGCCAGCCGCCGAGACCCTGCTCAAAGCCGGGGTTGGCCAACAGATTGGGTTGGCAGCTCTGCGCCAGAGCCGAAGCGCCCCACAAGGCGCAACAGCCCAGAACCACCCTCTGATACATCCCCCTCATGGTCATTTCCTTTTCACCACGGCATTGAACAGATAGGTGGCGAACAGATAGCAGGATTTCTGATAAGACAGCCCCAAATGCTGACGGTAAATCCGCCATTGCCAGTCAGCGGCGCGGATTTTGTTGCCCGACAGCGAATGGGTAGACAATCGGTAACAGGCCAGCGGTTCGGGAATGCAGTAGGCCAGGCCGTTACGCGCCTTCTGCAGCACCGCCAGCCACATCAAATAGTCCTCATGACCCACTTTTTGCTGATACACCTTGCCGATGCGCTTTTGGTTGTAGATGCCGGTGAGATTGCCGATCCAGTTGCTTTTCAACATGTCCTGATAGCCGATAAGCTCTTCCGCGCCACGGGTGTTTTTGATCAATTTCAGGTCGTCTTCGAAGGTGTAGTAATGGGAACACACCACGTCGTAGCGGCGGGTTTGCAAAATGCTCGCCTGGCGCGACAGCTTGTTGGGGAGCCATACGTCATCGCTGTCGCAGAAGGCGATATAGTCGCCGTTCGCCGCCTCAATGCCGATGTTGCGCGTTTCCGCCACGCCCTGATTATGCTCATTGCGTATATAGGTGAGGCGATCGTGGATAAACGGCCGCACCACCTCGGCAGTATCGTCGGTGGACGCATCATCGATCACATACAGGTGATAATCGGTAAATCGCTGGTTCAGCACGCCTAGAATCGACTCTTTGATAGAGTTCGCGGCATTGTAGGCCGGCATGATTACGGATATCTTTTCCATTTTGTCCTCACTCGGTGAGCTGTTGCCACTGGGGATAAATACGTTCGGGAGAAAAACGGCGAGACTTCTCTAACGCGGCGACAGAAAAGTGCTCGCGCAAACCCGGATCGAGCATCAGTTTGATCACCCCTTCGCTGAAGGCGGCGGCGTCGTCATCGGGCACCAGATAGCCGTTGACGCCGTCGTCTATCAACTCGGCCGGGCCGGTCTTGCAGTCGTAGGCCACCAGCGGCAGGCCGAAACTCATGGCTTCGATCAGCACCATCGGCAATCCCTCATAGCGAGAGGTCATCAAATACAGGCTGGCCTGGCGATAATAGTCCGCCACGTCGGCGGTGGCCGGCAGCAGACTCACCTGCCGCGCCAGCCCGGCGTCTTCAATCTGCCGCCGCAGCGCATCGCGCTCCGGGCCGTCGCCAATAATCAGCAGCCGCCAATCCGGCACCTGCGCCGCCACCCCTCGCCACAGCGCGATCAGACGATCGAAGCCCTTCTGATTGCTCAAGCGCCCCACCGCCAGCGCCACCTTTTGCTGCAGCGCCGGCGTCGGCGCCTGTGCGCGGAACGGCGAAACGTTCTCGATCACCCTACATTTCCCGGCCCCCACCCAGCGCGCGATGGCGTCGCTATCTTGCCGCGTCAGGAAAATCACGCGATCGCTCAGCCGGTAAACCAGCAACTTCAGCCACTTAAATACGCGCGGATACTGGTGAAAGCTGACGTGCTCACTCAACAGCAGCCGGCTGCGGGCACAGAACAAACGCAGGAAAGGCGTCATCACCACCGACAGTTTCCCCATGGAAACGGTAATGATCACGTCCGCGCGTTCACGCCGCAGCGCGAACGCCAGCCGCCACGGCCAGAACAGCGAATCGCCACCGCCGCAGCGCAACCGGACGTCGCTCGCCAGCGGAAAGAAGCTCCGCTCGCCAAACAGCGAAAACACCGCGACCTCGTAACCCGGCAAACGCGCCAGCGCATTGGCCAAACCGCTGGCGACCCTCTCAGTACCGCCCTTGCCCGCCATATTTTCGATAACGATGATTATCTTGCGTGGTTGCATGTCATCTCCTGAATCCCTGGCGCACGTTGCGCAGCAGCCGGCCGCCAACCGAGAACAACCCCAACCGCGCCAGACAATCGCCATACCATTTGATCATCTTGAACTTGCCGCTCAGGCTATGCCGCACGATGCGCGACGAGTAATAATTGAACGCCTGGGCGTTTTCCGAATACAGCGAGGCCAGCAGATGCTTACAGGCGAATCCGCTGATATGGCGATCGCTGGGGCTGAGGAAGGTATTGATAAAGCGGTCGCTGGCCTCCAGATTAAGCTTCGCCGTCATGCGCCCGTAGCGCCCCACGTCGAGAAACACCCCGCCGCCGGCGTCATGCGCCACTTGCGCGCCCAAATTGGTGGCGTTGACCAGAAAGCCCCAATCCTGATGCTTATTGAGAAACTCGGGAAATAAAAAGCGGCGATCGCTTTTTTTACGCATGCTGATGGTGGATGACCGAATATCGCCCATTTCCAGAAAAAGAAAATCTTCGCCGGAAGAACCGGATTTGTAGTGGAAGTTGAAGTCGCGTACCGAATCGCCGCTCACCTCCGCATAGTTGCCGAAGATAATGTCAATATGGCGATCTTCATGCTTCTTCATGCGGCGAATAATATAGTTGGTCGTGAAGTAATCATCGGAGTCGAGGAAAAACACGATCTCCGATTGCGCTAACTTGGTGCCTAAGTTGCGCGATACCGCCGCATTGCTCTTCTGTTTTTTCTCATGCAGCATCACATTGCTATTGGTCGCCGCTATCTGGCGGATAGATTTGATGTCATCCTCGTCAGAGCAATCATCAACCAAAATCACCTGATAGTCGAACCCTTGGCAAGCGTTGAAAATTCGCTTCAGCGTTTTAGGCAGATAGCGCGCACTATTATAAATAGGGATCACGATAGAGAAATCCATTTCTTAACCCTCCAGCTTAGAATTTATTATTTCTTTTCCACGGCAAAGCAACAATAACGACACGTTAAATACCGGGACCAAAAAATAGGTTTCCGTCAAGGTTGTTAACAGGAAAACCACCACCACCCAGCGCATGAATCGACTCAGCCTGCGCATATTGCCCAACAAGTGAAAATAACAAGAAAGCATGACGACAGAGGCGATGCCACCGGCCGAATAAAACATGGCGATGAAGAAGAAATCGACTGGCTTATACGGCTCTATATTCATGCCGAACAGCGGATTGGGTAGCCCCACCGCCTGAAACATCTGCCAGGAGAACCAGATCCGGCCGGTCAGCGCCTGGTTCAAGAGCACGTCCAATGCCGGATTGTTTCCCCAGCGTATAACGCTGGCGAATTGAAAGCCTACAATGACCAACGTCAGCGCGATGCAGACTTTTCTGTTGGGGGCGACACGCAGCAGCGGCGCCAGCCAAAACAGCAGCAGCATCAACAACGCCAGCATAAAACAGGTGCGAGAATAGGAATACATCAGCACCGGGAGAATTAACGCCGATACCGCCAACGAAGCGATATTTTTCATTCCACGCGTTAATTTCGCATGGTCGATCAGGCACAGCAGTGTGGCGAACAAGGCAAAAGAATAATACGCCAGGGTATTCGGGTTATCGAACCCCAGCGTTAATCTGTTGCCATAACGTTCATCAAGGTAAACAAACCCATCAGTGTAAAAGGTATAGGGAATAACCACCAGCAACCCTGCCACCACAAAGGTGATGGCAAACATTTCAGCGCCACGCCCCATTTCGATACGACGAAATAAAATTATCACCGCCGTGCTGAATACCGCACCAAACAGATAATCACCATGCCCGGTGGCAATATTCATAAGAAACAGCAGAACCAAAAAACCCGCAACCGCCTTTTCCGCCAGCGTAGCGATAAAAAATGCATAACCGACATAGAGCAACATCAGGCCATTCAGCCCCAGCACGGCTTTATTAATCAGCTCGCTGTTGAACGATCCCGAGGTCAGGAAGGTTTTCACGAAAAACATCAGCAGGAAGGTCAATACGATGGATTGATTGATCAAATCCCGCGACTGATTATAACCGGCATTGGCATGCATTTGAAAATTGGAGGCGACTCTTTGCATAAGCGTTTACTCAGTAAAATAACTGCCCCATTCCTGCTCAATGTTTTTCGGCATCAGCTTGCTTAGCCCCGCGCCAGGCGTAAACGTCAACTCACCGAAATACACCTTCTCGCCGACCTGGTAGAAATCCACGCGCACATAAGAGAACTGCTGCGCCGTCTGGCGAGCCAAACGTATCATTTCATCCAGCCGTGTAGGGCGCGGCATCGGTTCGTCGGCATTGGGCAAGCTGATGCGGATTTCGGTGCGGTTCCAGTCGACATCAAAAATATCGCGCCGATGGGTGCCGAAACGCTGATAATCCACCTGGATGAACATGCGAATTTCATGATTGTCGTTGAAACAATGAAACTTGATATCGTTCGGCACCTGTTCGCCATCCAGCAACATGCGCTCCACCATGATGCAAGGTTCGATATCCAGATAATGCTTTTCGCGACTCTGCTCATAAAAGTTGCTGCGCATCCACGCGTTGCTGAGATCGTACAACTCCGCGTAGCTAACCTGCCGCTTGTCGAACACCAACCGGTTATAACCGCTGCCGTGGTTGGCCTTCAGCACAAAGGCGTTGGGCAATTGCCTGAACATGTCGTAGCTGAGTTCAGTGCCATGCGCATACAGCTCCACCAGATACTCCTCGCCCCACAGACCGGCGATAAATTCACGTACCTTGAACTTGTCCGACAAGGTGGTGTAGATGCTGCGCGGGTAAATTTTGCGGCGCATGATCTTTTCGCTGAAGCCGGTCGGTTTTGACAGGTGCGGCAGCTTCTTGAAATAGAGCGCGTATTTAACCTGATGGTGCCAGGCATCGGGCAGGCGCTTGGAAATGTTTTTAACCAGGATGTTTAACATGCTCTCTCCTTAATTTGCTGACAAGACGCGGCAGGCAGTAAAAACAGGTCAGCTGCAGTCGGGTAATTTTTCCGCCACGGAATAAACTGTTCAGCACAAAGAACGAAATGAATTCCGCCAGCAGCGTAGACACCGCCGCACCGATCAGGCCATAGCGCGGGATCAGCAGCAGATTCATCACCACGTTCGCCACAGCCACCAACGGCATCTTGATGGCGATAAAGCGATAGCCGGCGAACAGCACGATGCTGCGGTACGAAACCGTCCCCATGACCGAAAACAGCGAGGTCAGCGTACAGATAGCCAGGATGTTGGCGGCCGGTTGGAAAGCGGCGCCGTACAGCAGCGCAATGGCCGGGTGGGCGAACCACCACAGGCCCAGCAACACCGGCAACGACAGGCCCAGGACCACCAGATAAAGCACCCGGATACGGTACTCCTGCTCCAACGGATCGCGGCAGCTGGCAATGCCCGGCATCAACGAGGTGATCAGCGCCATCGGCACGAAAACCCAGCCTTGGCTGAGGGTGGTGGCGGCGCTGAACCAGCCTACCGCCTGTTCGCCGACCAGATTGCCCAGCATGATTTGATCGATGCGGGTATAGATCACTATCGACAGGCTGGAGATGGCCAACGGCAGCCCCACCTTTAGCAAGTAATGGCCGTAGCGCCTGGCCTGGCGCGGCGTAACCCGCGGCAAGGCCGCAGCTTCCCCACGGAATAACCAGAGGCGCACCAGGTAAGGCACGGCGCTGCTGAGGATGTAGGGTACCGCGAACCACACCAGCGGCAGCGCGGCGCTCACCAGCGCCAGCCGCAGCCCGATCGACAGCAGCAGCGCCAGGTTGTTGATCAGCGTATTGCGTTTCGACTGCAGGCGGGCATCGTAATAAATCTTGTACACGTCCTGAATCGAGAAATAGGCGCTGACAAGCAGCAACAGCGTCATCAGTTGGCTGGCGGGCGTTTGGCTGAAATAGCTCCATATCAGTATCGGCAGCGCCACCACCAGGAACAGCCGGCGGCGCAGGCGTATTGACGCCAGCATCAGGCGAATGCCGCTCGGCTGTCGGCGGGCGACGCGGTTGAAAATGATGCTGTCGGCGCCCAACTGCACCAGTGGCACCACGATGGCGATCGTCGCCAACAGATAGTTGAGCGCGCCAAACTGCGCGGGCCCCAGATAGCGCGCAACGTAAATGGAGACGAAGATGCCGGACAGGCTGAGCGAAACGCGTTCGAGCATCAGCCACAGGGCATTGGTGATAATGGCCTTCACCCGCTTACTCCCCTGCCTGCGGGAGCTCTTCCCGATGGCTTGGGTAGGCGAAGTTGTAATAGCTCATGTCGGTTGCCGCCTTCTTCACCATGCCGTTGAGGATCACGCCCTTGATCGTCACCCCATTCTGTTCGAAGCGGCGCATGCTGGTTTCGATCTGCTTGACGGTATTCACCTCAAAGCGCACCACCAGCAGCGAGGTGCCCGCGTGATTGCCGACGATCGCCGCGTCCGTCACCGCCAGAATCGGCGGCGTGTCGATCAGCACCAGATCGTAGTTTTGCCCGGCCCAGCGCAGAAAATCGGCGAAACGGCGGTGCATCAGCAGTTCGGACGGGTTCGGCGGCACCTGGCCGCGCGGCACGAAGTCCAGGTTGGCGATGGCGGTTTTCCGCACCGCCTGTTCCGCCGTCACGTTGCCCACCAGCATGTCGGACAGGCCCTGATGCCCATCATCCGCCAACCAGCGGTGCAGGAAGCCTTTGCGCATATCGGCGTCGATCAACAGCACCCGCTGCCCGGCCTGCGCCACCACCACCGCCAGGTTGGTGCTGGTAAAGCTCTTGCCGCTTTCCGGGCTGGCGCCGGAGACCATCAGAATGTTGTTTTTGGCCTCCATCATGGCGAAATGCAGGCTGGTGCGCAGGCTGCGGATCGCTTCCACCGACAGATCCGTCGGTTCGGCCACCGCCAGGATCGGCAAGCGCCGGCCGCCGGATTTGGGCAGCAAATGACGCTGCTCGCGGTTGCGCTTGACCTGCCACGGCGACAGCGGCACCGTGGCGTAGACGTTGATGCCCCGCTTCTCCAGGGTATCGATATCATTGATGCCGCGATGGAAAGCCGCGCGCAGCAGCACCACCGAGGCGGCGCCTCCCGCCCCCAGCAGCAGCGCCAACAAGACGATCAGCATCTTCTGCGGCTTAATCGGCCGGATAGCGGTTTCCGCTTCGTCGATGATGCGAACGTTGCCCACCGTGCCGGCCTTGCTGATGCTCAGCTCCTGCTGCTTGTTCATCAGCTGCATGTAAACCTGCTGATCCACCTGCACGTCGCGGGTGAGGCGCAGGATCTCCTGCTGCATTTTCGGCAGCGTCTGCACCTGTTTACCCAGCCGCGCCTTTTCCGCCTCCAGCGTGGCGCGCTTTTCCAGCAGCGCCCGGTAAGCCGGGTGCGCGCGGGTATAGAGCTTGGAGATCTCCGCTTCCTTGAAGGTCAGCTCATTGAGCTGGGCTTCGAGCTGCACCTGAGTATCCAGCACCGATTTGGCTTCCAGCGACAGATCCACCGAGTCGTTTTGCTGGCGGAACTGATTGAGCTGGGTTTCGGCATTGTTCAGCGAGGTTTGCGTTTGCGGCAATTGCTCTTGCAGGAACGCCAGCATGCGCTGCGCCTCTTCCGTTTTGCGATCCACGTTCTGTTGCAGGTAGTTGTCGGTGATGTTCTTCAGCATCGCCTCGGCGCTCTGCGGATCTTCGCTCGGCAGCGTAAAGGCCATGATGCCGCTGTCCTTGCCGCCCGGTACCACGTCCAGGTATTTGCGCAGATCGTCCACCGCTTCTTGACGCGCGACTTTGACCACGGTAAAGCTGGCGCCCGGCGCCGCGTCCAGCGCCGAGACGGTCATGTTCCAACCGCCCTGCGCCACCGGCTGCCCGACCACGCCGCTGAACAGTTTGTCGCCGTCATGGCTCAATTCGTAATGCTGCCCGTCGCGCACCGTCAGCGTCAGCGCTTCGCCCTGCATGTCCGCCGGCGTCGTCAGCGTGGTGATGTTCAGCACCGGCGGCTTTTCACCGCTCAACCGGGCAAGGCCTTTGCCGAACACCGGGAAATAGTCCGGGCTGACGCGCACCGTCAGGCCGAGGGCGTCCACCGTTTTGCCGAGCACGTAGCGTGACTTGGCCAGCGTCACCTCATCCTGCGTCGCCGAGCTTTGCCCCATCGTGCTGTCCAGCGTTTCACGCAGCAGCGAATCGCCGGACAGCTGCTTCTCCACCTGCACCACCGCCGTGGCCTGATACACCGGGGTGGCCAACAGGGCGTAGGCGACGCCCAGCACGCCGGCCAAACCGGTCACGACGGCGATCCGCCAACGGTTATCCCACAGCGGCCCGATCAGCCGCTCCCACTCCAGCTTTTCATCTTGTTCGGCCACCATCACGGACAGCGCATTGTTTTTCATCTTCTGTTCCTTATTCACCCTGCGGAGTTACCAGTTGCGCACGCGCAAGGTAGCCTCGCTGAGATCGTTAAAGCTGCTGATGGTCGGCACCAGCTGGCTGATCAAACGGTTCCAGCGCGCGATCGGCGCCGCAGTGACGTACACGACGTCGTAAGGTTGCAGCTGAAATTCAGCGCCCATCGCCAGCGCGCTGGCGTCGGAGAGATCGAACTGATACAGCGTCGCCAGCCGCTGCGGCGTTTTACCGCCGCTCGGCCGGATCACGAACACCCCGGTCGCATCCGCCACCGTCTGGCTGATCCCTTCGGAAGATCCGAGGGCTTCGGTCAGGGTCATGCCGCTGCGATCCATCTTCAGCGTCGCTTGCTTGCCCACCTCGCCCATCACGAACACTTTCAATTCGTCATTGCGCGGGATGTAGAGGATGTCGCCCGGCTGCAGCAGCGCGTTCTGGCTGATGTCGCCACGCTGCATCAGCGCCTGCAGCGAAATAGCCCGCTCTTTGCCCTGATGGGTCAGCACCACGTTGCGCCAGTCGGCGTTGTCCGTCAGGCCGCCGGCGGCGTTGATCGCGTCCAGAATGGTCAACGGCACGTTGGTGATCGCCTGTTGGCCGGAGGTTTTCACTTCGCCGGTCACGTAGGCCTTCTGCGAACGAAAAGCGGCGATGCTGACGTCCACCTGCGGGCTTTCCACGTACTGCGCCAGACGGCCGGCGATCAGGCTGCGCACTTCGGTGACGGTCTTGCCCACCACCGCCACTCGCCCGATATAGGGATAAAAGATCGTGCCATCCGCATGCACCCAGTTGCCGGTATCGCTGGCGCTGCGGTACTGCCCGGCCGGCGTGGTCAACTCGGGGTGATCCCAGACGGTGACGTTCAACACGTCGCCGACGCCGATGCGGTATTGATAGTTCTGCAACCGCTGATCCAGCGCCGGATTCGGCCGGGCGACCGGTTCTACGCGCCGCATTTTCTGCAGCAGCATCGGCGACATGCGATAAACCTGCACCTGGTCATTCAAATCGAAATCGTCGTCCTGCTGCACGACGATGGCTTTTCCGCTGGTCGGTAAATGTGAGCCGGGGACCACCGTACACCCGCTCAACAACGCGGAGGTAAAGGCCAACGGCATCAAAAGAGGCAAATGAAAATTCATGGAAGTACCGTGATAAGCGGGCTGCTGCCGCAGCCCGTGAGGGGATTAACGGCCGACGGTCGGATTATCGCTGAACACCGTCGCCTGACGCGGTTCGCGCAACATGGCGAAATAACCGCAGAAACAAAACAGAAACGCCACCAGCATCAGGCTTTCCTGCAGCTGCAACACTTCGCTGCAAATGCCGACGCAGGCCAGCGTCACCGCCAGCATGGTGCTCATCGCCAGCGCCTGGCGCGCATTGAGCCCGCGACGCATCAGAATGTGGTGCAAATGATCGCGGCCCGCTTTGAAGGGGCTTTGGCGGCGCAACAGGCGGCGCACCATCACGGTCACCATGTCCATCAGCGGAATGGCGATCAGCCACAGCGCGGTGACCGGGCGCATTACCGCCTGCGGCCCCTGAGTCGCCAGCAACACCAGCCACAGCACGCTGAAGCCGATCACCATGCTGCCGGCGTCCCCCATAAAGATCTTGTTGCGCGCGCCGAACAGGCTCAGGTTGAACAGCAGATAAGCCGCCAGCGCAGCGATCAGGCCCAGGCACCACAGCGCCAGATCTTCCCGGCCGCCCAATCCGAACACGATGGCCAATGCAACGAAGGTAACGCAGGACAAAGCGCCCAGTTGCCCGTCGATGCCATCCACCATGTTGTAGGCGTTGATCGCTCCCCATACCGCCAGCGGCGTAAGCAGCAACGCGCCATAGCCGAGCATCACTTCCTGATGCCCCCAGACATAGCCCAATGAGGAAAGCTGCATCCCTGCCGCCAGCATCATCGCCAGCGCGATCCCTCCCTGCACCATGACGCGCGGCGCCACGGGCAGATCAAAGCGGTCATCCAGCACGCCCAACACCACCAGCGCCGTAATGCACAGCAGATAGACGGTGCTGTCGGGCAGCCAGGCGGGTTGCCACAGCGTCATCAGCATCAGCGTCAGGTATACGGCGATGCCGCCGACCAGCGGAATATGTCCCAGATGTTGCTTGCGCGCATTGGGCTTATCCACCAATCCCACCGTCAAGGCGGCCCGGCGGGCAATAAGCACCCAGGCGACCGCCAGCACAAATATCACGCTCAGTTGATATAACATCGTTCCTCCAGCGAATAAGCACGCTACCGCCCTTGAGTTACAGCTCCCAATGCGCTATTAACAAAAACAAAATTGATCCGGCCAGGATATAAGTCAGCATGAGTTAATCCTGAAAAATACAGATTTATCCGCTTGTCGGCGGAAATAAGTAAATAACGTCAGCGTGCGGTTAAGTTATCTATCAGAAAACTCATGTTTAATGGTTCTTTCGATTGCCGAATCAAGTTCAACCGGCGCCACGAAATTATTTTGCACATTACTTTTAAATTGCGTTCTGGCGCAGAATTTCTGCACTCTGACGCGGCTGATTGGGAATTTTTTACGACTTATTTTACTCACGACATCCAATGCGGTCGCCCCGCATATGCCCACCACATAAGGAATGCGAATCGTCTTATTTTCTCTGCCCAGCGAGGAGGAAATAACGTCGACCAATTGATTCATCGTAAAATCCGGTTTATCGACGTAGTTGCTGACCTGATAACTTGACTGCTGGTCCAACGCATGTTCCAGCCGCGCGGCAATATTTTCAACGTAAGCCATCGACTTCATATTATTGCCGCTGCCAATCATCACGAATCGGCCGCTGGCGATCTGGCGAAACAGGTTATACACATTGCCCCGGTTGCCTTCACCGAATACCACCGTCGGGCGGATGATGGTCAATTTGTTTGCGCTATCCGCCTTGCGCCACGCTTCATAAACGTATTCCGCTTCGAGCTTGGACTTCCCGTAATGGTTGAAGGGATCGAAACGTCCCCCTTCATCGGTTTCCTGCTCGACGAACCCGTAAACGGCCACCGAGGAAGTGAAAATGATTTGGCGGATATTCAAGGCGGAGGCGGTCATGCAGACATGGCGTGCGCCTTCGACATTGACCTGATAATAGAGCGAAATAGGATCGACGTTGTCCTGATGCTCCGCCGCCAGATTAATGATGGCGTCACAGCCCGCCAGCGGTTCTTGCAGGGTCTGGGGCTGCGTCACATCGCCATACTGATAGAGCGCCGGAAAATGTGCGCTGGGTTGCTTGTCAACGATGACCAACGTCAGATCATCGCGCGCACTGAGACGTTTTGCCAGGCGTGTTCCGATAAAACCGGAACCCCCGATAATAGCTACTTTACGCTTATCCATAATTTGTCACTCAGCAGGTTCTCATTATTCCTGTCACCTCGATGGAAACAGGACGCTAATATGCGTTAGGTAATGAGTTCCAGACTGGACAAATCGAACCTGGCTTTCAAATAACAAATAATGAAATAAAAGATTTCATCAAATGTAAAATTATCGCTAAAGATAAAACCTCATTCAGCGCTAATTTTTAACATCGTAAGCAACTTGATATTGCAAGGTTTTGTTCGGCAATATGAGATTAATCCGACCTTTACCCGGCGTAGAAGAAGTCTCATATTTTACCGGCAACTTAAGCTGCCCTTGCTTAGGGTCGACACATTCGATGGTCGCCTGCTCCATGCTCTCGCCCTGGTACAGGCAGAGCAGGGTTTGCGGGCTGTTGGTATGGGGATTATTCAGCGTCAGCGTCAACACCACGCGCGTGTTGTTCTGAATATCATTGATCACCGGTGGGCGAGTTTGGTTGCCGAGCACATATGAAAAATGTGAAATAACCAGCAACGAAGCGAATACCGTCAGGTATTTCACTACGCGGCTGGCGGGCATGCTGAAAAAGCGCCGCACCGTCGTCGACTTTTTTTCACGCGTGGGTTCGTGGGCTGACTCTACCGTTGCAACAGGCGCAGCAACCAGCGTCGATTTACGCGGCTTATCTATTTTTTCATCGTTTGTTTCAGACGACTCACTTTCATTTTCAGAAAGTTCCGCTTGAATATCAACGCCAATATTTTCATCGCCATTTAATATATCATCATCAGCGTAGCCCTCATCCTCGGATATAAAGTGAAAAGCCGCTTGATTTTCCACCTTGTAACCCAAACGGGGAATGGTTCTGATAAGCGTATGTTCCGTGTCGCTAATTTTTTGGCGAATAGATTTAATTGTTTGATTTATCGTTGAATCTGAGCAGTAAGTTCCTTTCCAGATATTTTCTATAATTTCCGTTCGGGTAACCAGCTCTGGCGATCTGGCGACAAGCAGCGAAAGAATTTGATACTCCTTCCAACGCAGACGAAATTTCTCCCCGGCAGGAGTCAGAACATCGAGATTCCTAATCTTTATTCTTTTATCAAGATTCACTTTTAATTTCCTTAGCGTGCCTGTCCTGCACACTTTGTATAGAAATATCAAAAAATGTTCAAGAAATTAAATGTAAACTCAACAGGTTGCATTCATCGGATATTGGCCTTTATAAAAATTTTCTGATTTCATTTTTTACATTAGGCCTTATTAAGGATGTTCCGTTTACCCAAATGACTCTTTTTCCCTGCTGGCAACATGGATTTCTTTCATGGCTACCGTAAAATTCAAATGGCCACCTCATTGATTTAAAAAGGAAAAACTAGCGTTGTTGTTAGATTGTTAATCGAATAAAATTGTGAAATTTCATTCTTATCCGTGAATTCATTGTGTTTTTCCACCTAATCTGATTGTCAGATAGACTACAAAAAGCCGGAAAAAACAGAATGAGAGTTATCTGATTTAACCCCGTTACACATTCCACTCAGTGCGTGCAGCATCTATGACAAAACCCTATTACTGATTTTATAACAATCGCACTAATTATGCCTTACCGTCCCGGAAATTTCATTTAATCTGCGGAAAGATATTAACGCCTTAATGTAAGAATACTCTCAATAAAACGGAAAAAACGTACAAATAATATAATCCGTTTTGGCGAAAATATTCCCACATTGAGAGATAGTGCTATAAAAAAAGAAAAAAACGGCAAGCGGAGATGAGAATTTTACCTAAAGACAGAAAATTTCACTGAGGAGGCGAGGAGAGATGACTCGGGATGAGCGAAATATCCCTCCCCTGCCGGGAGGGATTGAGAAAGACGTTTGATACTCAGGCTTTTTTCTTGCGGCCATACACCGCCCAGGTGATCACCACGCACAAGATATAGAACACCAGGAATACTTTCATTGCCCCCGCCGGCGAACCGGTCAACGCCAGCGAGGTGCCGAATGCCTGGGGAATGAAGAAGCCGCCGGCGGCGCCGATCGCCGAGATAAAGCCCAATGCGGCGGCGGAGTCCGTCACCGCTTCACGCTGCGCGCTCTCGTCGCTGCCGCCGGCCGCTTTCACGCGATCGACAGTGATTTTACGGAAAATGACGGCGATCATTTGGAAAGTCGACCCGCTGCCCAGCCCCGCAGTGAGGAACAGCACCATAAAGATGCCGTAGAAGGCGATGAACGAACCGCCCTCACCCGCCGTCGGCAAGGTCAGGAACAGCAGCGCGGCGAATACGGCCATCACCACAAAGTTGATCAGCGTCACTCGCACGCCGCCGAAACGGTCAGACAGCGCGCCGCCGACCGGCCGCGCCAGCGCACCGAGGAACGGCCCGAAGAATGCGTAATGCAGGATCACGATGTCCGGGAATTGCGTCTTCGACAGCATGGCAAAACCGGCGGAGAAACCGATGAAAGAACCGAAGGTCGCGAGATACAGCAAACTCAGCATCCACAAATGCCCACGCTTGAGCACCGGCAGTTGCTGGCGCAGCGAGGCCTTGGCCGCCGCCAGATCGTTCATGCCGAACCAAGCCGCCAGGGTGGCAATCAGCAGGAAAGGCACCCAGACCCAGGCGGCGTTTTCCAGCCACAGCTGCCCCCCCTCCGCCTGATTTTGCGCCGTGCCGCCAAACAGGCCGAACAGGCTGAAAGAAATCGCCAGCGGCGCGACCAGCTGCATGACGCTGACGCCCAGATTTCCCAACCCGCCGTTGAGCCCTAACGCGCCGCCCTGGCGCGCTTTCGGGAAGAAGAAGCTGATGTTGGCCATGCTGGAGGCAAAGTTGGCGCCGGCGAAGCCGCACAGCAGGGAAATGATGACGAACACGCTGTACGGCGTGCTGCTGTCTTGCACCGCGAACCCCAGCCACAGGCACGGTACCAGCAGGAAGCAGGTGCTGATGGCGGTCCAGCGACGGCCGCCAAACAGCGGGATCACGAATGAATACGGCACGCGTAAAATAGCGCCCGACACCGACGGCAGCGCCGTCAGGAGGAACAGCTGGTCGGTGGTGAAGTTGAAGCCCACCTTGTTCAGGTTGACCGCGACGGCGCTGAACAGCATCCAGACGCAGAAGGCCAGCAGCAGGCAGGGAATGGAAATCCACAGGTTGCGGGTGGCGATGCGATGGCCACGCTGCTGCCAAAAGGCGCTGTCTTCAGGACGCCAGTCCTGAATCAGCGCACCGGTTTTCTTTGATGAAGGCGTTGCAAGTTGCGACATAAAAACCTCAGACACGGGGGATCATTCTGCACACCCTAGGGGGCGACCCCGGCGGCAAAGTTGATGTATATCAACCCGAATGCAAGTAGTTGGCGGCGTAAATAGCGCCTTCATCCCCTTAGGGGTACACCCCGAATAAAAATTAAATAACTTTAAATCAACGCATTATAAAACATCACGCCGCTACTCTCACCGCTGCGCCGCCCCGCCGGAAACTAATGGGTACTTCATTCGAGGTATGGGGTTATGCTCAGGGATAATCAAAAATACGGCTGAATCGTTACTTGTTTACCCCGTCGCCGCCTTCTCCCCCTGAGTTTCAGCGGCGCCAAATGCCAGGAACCCGCGCTTATGAAACGCCTGTTGGCCCCGCTTTCGATCGTGAATCAGGTCGCCCTGCTGATGTTGCTGTCGGGCATTCTGGGCGTGGCCGGCATGGGGATTTCCGCCTGGATGTCGCAAAGCATTCAGGGCAATGCGCACGCCATCAACAAGGCCGGCTCACTGCGTATGCAAAGCTACCGCTTGCTGGCGCAGGTGCCGCTGGATGAACGGCATGAAGCGTTGATTCGCGAACTGGAGCGCGACGAAAACAGCCCCGACCTGCAGCGCTCGGTGGAGCAGGAAGGGTTGACGCAACCTTTCGACGCCTTGCGCGACTACTGGCAACAGACCCTGCAACCACGCCTGCGCAGCGCGCAGCGCCCGGCCGACGCCGCGCCGCAGGTGGCGCACTTCGTGCAGCTGCTGGATAAGCTGGTGTCGGATATCGACAGGCAAACCGAGCGCCGCCTGCTGATGGTGACGCTGGTGCAGGCCGGTTTCATCGCGCTGACCCTGCTGCTGCTGATCGGCACCACCTGCTACCTGCGCCGCCGATTGCTGCATCCGTGGCGACAGCTGGTGGAAATGGCGTTGGCGGTGGGCCGCGGCGATTTTAGCCGCCGCTTCGCGCAGCGCGGCCACCAGGATGAAATGGCGTCGCTCGGCGGCGCGTTGAACACCATGTCCGACGAACTGTCGGCCACCTACAGCGGGCTGGAGCAGCGCGTGGCCGAGAAGACCGCGGACCTGCAGCAAAAGAATCAGGTGCTGAGCTTCCTTTATCGCGCCAGCCGCCTGCTGCACGCCAGCGAGCCGCTGTGCAGCCGCCTGACGCCGCTGCTCAACCAACTGCAAACCCTGACGCCACTGCGCGCCATTCAGGTGCGGCTGTATGAAAACGACAGCCGGGAACCGCTGCTGCAGCTGAGCAGCAACCAGCCGTTGCGACCGGAGCATTGCCATAATCCGGTGTGCAGCGCCTGTCTGAACGACAGCGACCGCCAGCATCCCGACAATCCGTCGCTGAGCTGGAGCCTGAGCGACAAGCTCGGCGACTACGGCGTGATCGTGGCGCAGCATGCGCCGCAACAGCCGCTGAACGATGAGCACCGCCAGCTGATCAACACCCTGGTAGAGCAGCTAACCAGCGTGCTGGCCATCGAACGTCAGGTCGACCATCAGCAGCAGCTGATGCTGATGGAAGAACGGGCGGCGATCGCCCGCGAGCTGCACGACTCCATCGCCCAATCGCTTTCCTGCCTGAAAATGCAAATCGCCTGCCTGCAGATGCAGGGCGAAACGCTCTCGTCGGCCAGCCAGGCGCTGGTGCAGCAGATGCGCGAAGAGCTGAACGGCGCTTATCGCCAGCTGCGCGAGCTGTTGACCACCTTCCGCCTGCAACTGACCGAACCGGGCCTGCTGGCGGCGCTGCAATCGACGGTGGCGGAGTTCAATCCCAAACTGGGCCTGACCATCAGCCTCGATTACCAACTGGGGCCACGCACGGTACCGGCTTACCAGGCCATTCACCTGCTGCAGATCGCCCGCGAGGCGCTCAGCAACATCCTTAAGCATGCCGCCGCCAGCGAGGTGAGCATTCAGGTCATCAACAAGCGGGGCGAAGTGACCCTGAGCGTATGCGACAACGGACGCGGCCTGCCGGCCGAGACGTCTCGCCCCGACCATTACGGCTTGATCATCATGCGCGATCGCGCCAAGAGCCTGCATGGCCGCTGCGATATTTTACCGCGCAGCGGCGGCGGCACCGAGGTGCGGATCAGCTTCACGCCGGATAACCACGCCATCGACTAACGGAGACACCATGACGACAGAAACCGCCGCCACAATCTTACTGATCGACGACCACCCGATGCTGCGCAACGGCGTAAAACAGCTGATTGGCATGGACGCCCGCCTGCAGGTCATCGCCGAAGCCAGCAACGGTGAGCAAGGGGTCACGCTGGCGGAGCAGCACGATCCGGATCTGATCCTGCTCGACCTGAACATGCCCGGCATCAACGGGCTGGAAACGCTGGATCGCCTGCGCCAGACCGACCTGTCGGGGCGCGTCGTGGTGTTCAGCGTGTCCAACCATGAAGACGACGTCGTCAGCGCGCTCAAACGCGGCGCCGACGGCTATCTGTTGAAAGACATGGAGCCGGAGGATCTGCTGAAGGCGCTGCATCAGGCGGCGGCCGGGCAGATGGTGCTGAGCGAAACGCTGACGCCGATCCTCGCCGCCAGCCTGCGGGAAAACCGCCCCAGCGCCGATCGCGATATTCAGCAATTGACGCCGCGCGAGCGGGATATCCTGAAGCTGATCGCCCAGGGGCTGCCGAACAAACTGATCGCCCGTCGCCTGACCATCACCGAGAGCACCGTCAAGGTGCACGTCAAACACCTGCTGAAAAAGATGAAGCTAAAATCCCGCGTCGAGGCCGCGGTGTGGGTGCTGCAGGGTAAAAACGGTTAATCGCCGCCGTACAGCGGCCCGGTTTGCGCCGGGATCGGCGGCGGCGTCAGGGTTTTGATCGGCAGCAGGCTCGCATCATCACCGGCGGTCGCCGTCAGCGGCGGCGCCACTTTCAGCTCTATCCAGTTGGAGGTCACGCGCTGCTGCTTTTCGTCCTCCAGCGTGACCGACAGCCGGTAGCTGTTGGCGGCGCCCGGCGCGTCGTCCCACGGCGGCACGATCGCCGTCCAGCCCTGCGGATCGTTGGCGTTGTGCGGCGGCGTCAGGCTCAGCGCCTGCGTATCCCCTTGCCAACTGACGTGAGCGATGCCGTTCAACGCCTTGATTTCCAGCACCAGCGGCACGGTTTCCCCGGCCTGCAGACTCCACGGCGGCGTGGCCAGGAACACCTGCAGCGTTTTGCGCTGGCGGAACTCCAGCACCGGCACGTTCTTGCGTTCGATGGGATCGTAGCGGCTGCCGCGCAGCGACTTGGCCTGCGCCACATATTCCGGCGAAATCTGCTTCGCCAGCGGCACCCCGAGCCGATAGCTCAGCGCCAGTTCGACCTGATCCTGGCTCTGCCCGCCCGCGCCAATCTTATGCAGCGCCTTCATCGTCACCAGCGGCACCGGCGTGTAATTGAGCCCCAGCTGCATCGCGCGCGGATCGTTTTGTTTTTTGCCGCTGCCAAACAGATCGACATTATCGCCCAGATACTGCTCATAGCTGAGCGAACCGCCGATCTGGCGATAAAACGGCAGATAGCCTTGCGTCGTGATGTCGTAACCGCGCGCCGGGCGGCTGAAAAACACGCCATCGCCGGGCTGTTGCGCCAGCGCCGACAGCGGGTAGTAATAGTTGGTGGAGAAACGCAGGTAGTCTCCCCAAGCTTCCGCGCCGACGCTGCCGCGGTTGCGCTGCCGGGCGAAATCGCTGTCGAGCGCCGTGTTGTAACCCAGCAGCCAGTCGCCGACGATCCAGCGCTGCCCCAGCGCAAAATTGCCGAGCGCCCCGGCGCTTTGCTGCAGCCAGCCGATCTGGCTGTAGGTCAGCAATCCGTCGACGTCGTACAGCGGGCTGAATAACTGCCCGTTGCTGCCGGTAAAGTCCCCCTCACCGGTCATCTTCAGCGATAGCCGGGCGGTGCCCAGCGGCGACAACAGCTCCTGCGCCTGTTGCTGCAGCGTGTCGGCCGCCTGGCCGAGCAGGTAATCCTCGGCACGGCTGCGCATCTGCTGACGGGAAACGTTATTCAGATCTTTTTCGCCAAACTGCTTGGCCATCTCGGCCCACTGCTTCTCGCGCGCGGCATCGTCGGGCGCACCGCCCAGCTCCGGCAAACTCTCGGCCGGATCCGCGGCTTGCCGTTCGGAAGAAATAACGGCGTCCGGCGCCGGCGGGGATTCAGCGCACACGGGCGCCGCGCCGGCCAGCCACACCAGCGGCCCGGCCAGCCAGGCCGCCCGGCGGCGGCGCCAGAGTCGTTTTTTGATTTTGATGAGTCCAGCCTGAATTTCGTCTTTCATGACACCGTTGGCCTCCCTCCCTCCTGGAGCATGCCAACCCACTGCTTTGCTGCCGCCTTTCCCGCGGCAGATCTGAAAAACCTTACGTCCCGGCCTGTCGGGGCGCCTCTCCCTTAAAGCCTAACGGCTTGACGAGCAGAAACAATAGGATAAACCCCAATCACCTCTCAGTGACGCCGTCACTTACGCCATTGGCCGCTCCATTCCGGCCGCCAGGTGAATTCACACCCTTTTAGCGCCGATTTTGCCGATAAAAAGCGCAGCAACCCACTGCTGCGCGCCACCGCGCATGGCATTGTATCACTCTGCAATACCTAAAGTGGCGATGCGCACGACTGCGCATTTCTCACAATCCACCGCATTTCACTCCGATGAAATACGCATTTTGCCGTTATTTTAAACATCTGTTTCACGACTGACGGAGCCTTGATGTTTCTTTTCTCACTGTGGCACGCGCTGTTTTTTACCGCGCTGCTGTCGGCAGGAATGGTCGCCTTCGCGCTCATCACCCGGCTGGAGCGAACGGCGGCCGTGCGCGCCAGCCCGCCGAGATTGCGCCGCCGCAGCCTGCTGCTGACGGCCTTGGGTGTGGCGTTGGCGACGCTGCCTTTCGTCCCGCCGGCAGCACACCGGCTGTGGTTACCGCCGGCCGCGGCGCTGCTGATCGCCCTGGCCTGGCTGGACTGGCGCCACCGCTGGCTGCCGGACCGGCTGACCCAGCCGCTGCTGTGGGGCGGGCTGTTGTGCAATCTCGACGCTCGCTGGGCGCCGCTGGACGATGCGGTTATCGGCGCCGCCGCCGGCTATGGGGCGTTGTGGCTGCTCAACACGCTTTATCGACAGCTGCGGCGGCGTAACGGCATCGGCCAAGGCGACTTCAAACTGCTGGCGGCGCTGGGCGCCTGGCTCGGTTGGACGATGCTGCCGCTGCTGGTCTGCCTGGCGGCAATGTTCGGATTAGGCATGGCCTTGGCGCGCGGCCTGCGCAACCGTCGCGCCTGGCGAACGCCGCAACCTTTCGGCATCGCCTTGGCGGCCGCCGGCTGGCTGTTGCTCTTGCTGGACACAGGCCAGAACGCGCCGGCGTTGTTCGGTGAGTTCCTCAGCGTCTCGATCAGCCGATTAAGCAATCCGGCCACTTCTGCCGTGCTGGCCGTTGCCGGATTGGCCAGTGGCTGGAAACCATAAAAACTGTTCCGGCGTCACAACCTCACTGGCGGCGAGCCAGGTTGCCGCGCGCTCCACTGAAGCGTTTCCGTTATTGTCCATAATATCTCCTGAGGTGATGTGTCCGCCTCATTGCGGACAACCGCGGTGAAAGACGTAAACAACGCCGCCTTTCAGCGCCAATTTATCAGTGCCATGTGAGCACGTTATGAAATTTCATTTTATTTCACCCTGACAAAACCTCTCACGATTCCAGGTTGCAGCAGCAAGCGATTTCACGCACTGGCGGCCTTTGGCGCGATAGAAAGCTCGGCCAGGCGCGCGGCGTTGGCGCTACTTGCTGACCCGATCCAGATACAGCATGCTGTTGGCGATATCCAACCGGGCACCTTTGACGTTGTCGCGCAATGCCACCAGAGTTTGCCCCTGCAGCGCCACTACATAGGGCGAGCTGGCCTGCAGTTCCCGTTGCAGCGCGGCATAACGTGCGCGGCGCGCGGCGCTGTTGCCCTCTGCGGCCGCGGCACGCGTTTCCGCGCTGATGGCGGGAATGCCCCACTGGGTGCGCCAGGCCAGGGTTTTCGGCCCACCGGGCACGTTGTAGGCAAAGGCGCTGGCGTTGGTGTTCGGATCCAGGTAGTCGGCGCCCCAGTAGGTGAAGATCGCCTGAAAATCGCGGCCGCGCATCTTACCCCACAGGTCGCTCTCCACCACCGGATGGATATCCAGCCGCAGCCCGGCCTGCGCGAAGCTGGCCTGCAGCGCCTGTGCGATGTCAGTGTACGGCGGCTGATTGATGACGATAAGATCGAGGCGCGTACCTTCGGCAATACCGGCATCGCGCAGGATCTGTTTGGCTTTGCCCACGTCGAGCGTAAACGGCCGATCGTCGAGCGCCCCATCCAATCCCTGCGGCAAGAAGGCCTGATGCACGCGATATTGCCCTTTCAGCAGTTGCTCGGCGATGCTTTGATAATCCACCAGCCAGCGCGCCGCCCGCCACAGCGCCGGATTGCCCAGCGCCGGGTTGTCTTTGCTGCCGGTGTTGAAACCGAGGTAATAGACCCGGGGCGCATCGGCCTGCTCGATGCGCACGCCAGACGCGTTGCGCAGCGAGTCGAACTGGTCGGCGCCCAGATCGTAGGCCACGTCGGCATCCCCTTTCAGCAACAGCAAACGGCGGGTGCCGGCGTCGCTGACGTTCTTGAACAACACCGTTTTCAGCCGGGTCGGCGACGGCGCATAGTCGTTGCGGCCAAACAGCAGCGCTTCGTGCGGCACATAGTTGCTCACCCGATACGGGCCGCCGCCGGCGGAATGGCCGCGCAGCCAGGCATTGCCGTAATCCCCCTGCTGCGCGTGCTCGTTCAGCAGCTTTTCATCCACGATCGAGGCCACATTCGCCGTCAGCAGCCGCAACGCCAACTCGCTGCCGATGTTGGCGGGCCAACTGAGTTGCACCTGGTTATCCCCCACCTTCTTCAGCTGCTGCTCAACGTTATCCGGCGTCCAGCCAAACTCACCGAGAATAAACGACGGCGCCTTGTTCAGCTTCACCGCGCGAACCAGCGAGAAAATCACGTCTTCGGGCCGCAGGGGATTGCCGGAAGCGAAGCGCTGCTGCGGTTTCAGGGTAAAGATCAGGCTGTGGCCATCGGCGCCCGCTTGCCAACTGGCGGCGGCGTCCGGCGCCAGCGTTTGCGGCGCACCGCGATCCGGCGCCACCAGGCGCTGATAGAGATTGACCAGATTGGCCGAGCTGACGGTTTCAAAACTCTCAGCCGGATCGAGGCTGATAATGCCCTCCAGCGAACTGACCACCACCAAGGTGTCCTGCGGGGTGGCGGCCTGTACACCGAACGCGGTCGCCAGCGCGCCATACAATAAGGTTGGGATTAACCGTTTCATCGATACACTCTCCACTATCACGCAATTGCGCTGTTTTTCGAGTGTAGGGGGTAAGAATTAACGGAAGAACGACGATAAATTGCTTTATTTATTACCAGGATGGATATGCCCGCCGCGTTGGCGGGCATAGGGTCAAACGATGATGCGGCCGTGCGCCATCGCCACCGAACGATCGCACATGTGGTCAATCACGTCCGCATCGTGGCTGACCAGCACCATCGTCAGATCGCCCGCCTGTTTCAGCTCGTTGAGCAGGTTGAGGATCTCCGCCTGCACCGACATGTCCAACGCCGAGGTCGGTTCATCCAGCAACAGCAGCTTCGGCCGCAGCAACAATGCGCGCACGATCGCCACACGCTGACGCTGGCCGCCCGACAGCTGATGCGGGTAGCGCTCCAGCAGGCGCGGATCCAACCCCACCTGGCGAAAGCCCGCGCTGATTTTACGTTCGATGTCGCTTTCCTGCAGCAGTTTGAGCGGCTCCGACAGCGTACGCAAAAGCCGGTGCTTGGGGTGTAGCGAAGCATAGGGATCCTGAAACACCATCTGCACCTCGCGCCGCAGTTCGCCGGTAAACGCCTGGCCCGGCTGCAGGCGCCGCCCCAGCAACTCAAAGCCGCCCTGCCAGCTGCCATTCAGCCCGGCCAGCACCCACAGCAACGAGGACTTGCCGCAGCCGGAAGGCCCCACCAGCCCGAAACACTCGCCCGGTTCGATGCGCAGGTTAACCTCATGCACCACGGTGCGCAGTTCGTAGCCCTGGCGATGACTGACGCTCAGGTTCTCCAGTGCGATCACGCTCATTTCAACGTCTCCAACAGCGCGCGATCCAGCACCGGCAGCGGTTTGCCGCGCGTCTCGCGGCTCGGCCGGCACGCCCACAGCGTGCGGGTATAAGGATGCGTGGCCTGCGCCAGCTCTGCTGCCGGCAGCTGATCCAACAGCTCGCCTTTGTACATCACCAGCACCCGCTCGCAGTGGTGCGCCACCTGCTGCAAATCGTGGCTGATCAGGATCAGCCCCATATTGCGTTGCGCCACCAGGTTTTCTATCAGCTGCAGCACCTGATCGCGCATCTGGTGATCCAGCGCCGAAGTCGGTTCGTCGGCAATCAACAGCTGCGGATCGTTGATCAACGCAATGGCCAGCATCACCCGCTGCCCCATGCCGCCGGAGAGCTGATGCGGATAGCGGCGGCACAGCGCAGCCGGATCGGGCAAGCCCACCGCCGCCAGCATCTCCAGCACTTTTTCACGCCGCTCGGCGCGGCTCAGCTTCGCATGCAGCACCAGCGGCTCCTCCACCTGACGGCCGATCGGCTGATTGGGATTCAGCGCATGCTTGGGATCTTGCA
This sequence comes from Serratia sp. CY33525, assembly GCF_052169115.1. NCBI lineage: Bacteria > Pseudomonadati > Pseudomonadota > Gammaproteobacteria > Enterobacterales > Yersiniaceae > Serratia > Serratia sp. CY33525. The sequence goes on from NZ_JBJNLK010000001.1 coordinate 278,560, forward strand.
TCACCATCGCCACCCGGTCGCCGCGCAGCCGGCTCCACTGGCGCTCGCTCAGGCGCGTCAAGTCTTCATCGCCCAGCGTCAGACGCTGCGCCTGCAGCTGCAACGGCGGCGGCAATAGCCCCATCAGCGCACGCGCGGTCAACGATTTGCCGGAGCCGGACTCACCGACCAGCGCCAGCCGCTCCCGCCCCATGCTGAAGGAAATATGCTTCACCAGCGCCACCGGCTGTGGCCCCGGCACGCCGATCGCCAACCGTTCGACGGTCAATAAGGTGTTATCAGTGCCCATGACGAGGATCCATTTTGTCGCGCAGGCCATCGCCCAGCAGGTTAAACGCCAGGCTGGCGAACAGGATCGCCCCGCCCGGCGCGGCGGCGACCCACCATTGGTCGAAAATCACTTTACTGCCTTCGGCCACCATCGAGCCCCATTCGGCGGTCGGCGGCGCGACGCCCATGCCGAGGAACCCTAGACCGGCGGCGGACAGGATGATGCCGCCCAGGCTGAGCGCTGCGCGCACCACCGCGCTCGGCAGGCATAAAGGCAAAATATGGCCGACCATCAGCCGCAGCCCGTTGATGCCCTGCATGCGCGCCGCCGCCAGGTAATCGCTGCGGCGCAGCGCCAGGGTTTCGGCCCGCGCCTGGCGGGCAAAGGCCGGCCAGCTGGTCAATGCCAGCGCCAGCGCGCCGTTCATCAGCCCCGGCCCCATGACCGCCACAAACGCCAGCGCGATCACCAGGCTCGGCAGCGACAGAAAAATGTCGGTCAGGCGCATCAAAATGCGCTCTACCCAGCCGCCGAGGTAACCGGCGCCAATGCCGACCAGCAGGCCGATGGGAATGGTCAACACCAGAATCAGCGACACCAGAATCAGCGTCGGCCGCGCGCCGTAAATCACGCGGGAGAGCAAGTCGCGGCCAAAACCGTCGGTGCCCAGCCAATGTGCGGCGGAAGGCGGCAGTAACCGCAGCTCGATATGCTGCAGATTGGGATCGAAAGGCGCCAGCCACGGGGCCAGCAGCGCGGTGACGATCAGAATCGCCACCAGCGCCGCGCCCAGCGTCAGCGTGGTCAGGCGCCGGCCACGGCGGTAACCGACGGCCGGCTCGCTTTGCGGTTCGTGTTCAGAGAGATATTGGCTCATCGGGTTCGCGGATCCACTAAATAGGTCAAGGCGTCGGCCAGCGCATTCAACAGCACGAAACAGGTGCCGATCAGCAGCGTGGCACCGAGGATCGCCGGCGTATCGGCGGCAAACAGCGCCGAGGTCAGGTAACGCCCGACGCCGGGCCAGGCGAACACCGTTTCGGTCAATACCGCCCCCTCCAGCAGGCTGGCGTAGGAGAGAGACAGTACGGTGATCAGCGTGCCCAGCACGTTGGGAAACACATGGCGCAGCAGAATGCGCAGGCGGCCGGCCCCCTTGGAACGCGCCAGCGTCACGTATTCCTTGTTGCACTCTTCCAGCATCGCCGCCCGCAGCAACCGAGTAATGCCCGCCATCGACAACAGCGCCAACGCCACTACCGGCAACCACAGGTGGCCGATGGCGTTGTAGAACATGTCGCGATCGCCGGACAACCAGCTGTCGAGCAACACGAAACCGCTGCGCGGCTCCATGCTGTACAGGTAGATGTCGTCCAGCCGCCCCGGCCCCGCCGACCAGTGCAGCGTGGCGTAGAACAGCAGCAGCCCGAGCAGGCTCAGCCAGAAAATCGGCACCGAATAACCGATCAGCGACAGCAAACGCGCCGCGTTATCCAGCCAGCTGCCCGGTTTGAGCACCGCCAGAAATGCCAGCGTAATGCCGCCGAGGGCGCCGAGGATAATGGCGCAGGTGGCCAGCTCCACCGTCGCCGGGAAGGTACGCAACAAATCGCTCAACACCGGCTGGGCGGTGATGCGCGAAATACCCAAATCGCCGTGCGCCAGGTGCACCAGATAACGCCAAAACTGCACCGGCAACGGCTGATCCAACCCCAACTCATGCCGCACCTGTGCGTAGGTGGCTTCGCTGGCATGATCGCCCGCCACCTGCAGCGCCGGATCGATCGGCGCCAGATGCGACAGCATGAAGGTGAACAGCAGCAGGCCAAGCAACGTCAACGCCAGCGACAGCGCGCCGCCGAGCAGCCGCCCGCCCCAGCGCCAATACCGCCGGGCCGCCCCGGCGGAGGCGGACAGTTCAGCGGCCATTACTTGCTGACCTTGCTGTAGAACACCATGTCAGGGTTGATGCCCTGCACATAGCCCTTGAGGTTGTCGCGCACCGCAATCAGGCTGCGCGCCTGCAGGCCGATGACGAACGGCGAGCTTTGCTGCACCTGTTTTTGCAGTTGCTGGTAGTCGGCCACCCGTTTGGCGGTGTCGTTTTCCGCGGTGGCGGCCAGCGTCAGCTTGCTCAGCGCCGGGATCTGCCAGTTGGCGCGCCAGGCCAGCGTCTTGCTGCCGTCTTCCGGGTTGTAGGCGAAGGCTGCGGCGTTGGTGTTAGGGTCGAAATAATCCGGCCCCCAGGAAGTCAGCGTCGCATCGTAGTTAAGCGTTTTCACCTTGGTGGAGACCTGCGAGCTGATGCCCGGCACCAGTTCCACCTTCACGCCGCCCTGGGCAAAACTGGCCTGCAACGCCTGGGCGATATCCAGGTACGGCGGCTGGTTGTTGACGTCCAGACGGAAACTGACGTTGCTGAGCCCCGCTTTGGCCAGTATTTCTTTGGCTTTTTGCGGATTGAAGCTGTACGGCTGATCCTTGAGCGCACCCAGATAACCGTCCGGCAGGAATGCCTGATGGCTCTGGAACTGCCCTTTCAGCAGATCGTCGGCGATGCCTTGGTAATCGAACAGCCAGCGCGCCGCCTCCCAGAACGCCGGATTGCCGAGCGCCGACGACGCCTTGGCGTTGAACTGCAGGAAATAAAGCGAGGCGTAAGGAATGGCCAACGGTTTGACGCCCGGCTTGCCCTTCAGGGCCGCCATCTGGTCTGCCCCCAGGTTGCGCGCGATATCGGCATCGCCCTGCTCGATCAGCAAACGGCGCGCGGCCGGATCGGGCACGTTTTTGATCAGGATGGTTTTCAGCGTCGGCGCCCCTTCCGGCGAGCCTGGGTTGGCGTCCAGCACCACCACCTCGTGTGGCACATAGGTGCGGATTTTGTAAGGGCCGCTGCCGGCGGAGTGGCTGTTCAACCATTGGTGCCCCAGATCGTCGCCCTGCTGGTGCGCCAGCGCCTCTTTGGCGTCGACGATCGACGATACCGGCGCCGACAGCAGGCTGAGCACGAAGGCCGGGCTGACGTTTTCACTCCAGCTGATTTTTACCTGGTGGTCATCCACCTTGCTCAGGTGTTGCTCCACGTTCTTCGCGTTCCAACCCAGCTGCGTCAGGATAAACGACGGCTCCAGATTCAGTTTTACCACCCGTGAAAGCGAGAAGATCACGTCTTCCGGCCGCAGCGGATTGCCGCTGGCGAACCTGGCGTCCGGGCGCAGGCTGAAAGTCAGGCTGCGATTGTCGGCGCCGGCCTGCCAGCTGCTGGCCAGGGTTGGCTTGAGATCGATAGGGTTGTGCGGATCGGACTGGATCAGACGCTGATACAGGCTGTTGAACGACTGCACCGTGGTTAACTCAAATCCCTGGGCCGGGTCAAAGCTGACCACGTCATCGATAGACTGCGCGATCACCAGCGTGTTGGCCGGCGTCGCCGCCTGCGCGTTAACGCTGGCCGCCACGGCTAAAAACAGCAAAGAAGGAACGAGCGCTTTCATCTGAAACTCTCCAAGCGGATGGAATTTATAATAATTTCGCGAGTGTATGCGAGCACGATCGGCAGCTGAAGGTACTTAAATCACTATAGATATTCTTTTTATGTATATAGATGGGATTTTGATTATTAGAGAGAGTATTGCACGCCAGATCGCACTCTCGCGGCAGCTGGCCGCAATGGATAACTGTCTTTGCGGCGCAGTTCGCAGCGGTGAAACGCGGGGTTTGAGTCTGTTTCATTGGGTGATTAACGTGAGCTCGGTCACCCAAGGGACGGGAAAATGGAAAACCATCCATCAGAAAATGGCGTCTCACACCGGCATGAGAGAGCGATAGAGCAAACGCTGGCAGACATGAACAGCGTCCTGCTTGAGTCGGATCTGTTTATGACTCGTCTGACGGTACAAGACCGGCGCTGGCAAAAAGGCAGAAAAAACGGGCATACGTTAAATTGGCGCTCTCTTTTTAAATATCATGCCCAAACGCCGATGAGTTTCGCTTTCGTCTATCGGCAAATGGCCAGCCCGCTGAGCCGCGCCGGCTTTTGCCTGTGCCGTTATCTCCAGGCAGAGAACGTTATCGAACTTGTCGCGTTGGAGAATTTCTCCCTGCGTGAAGCGCAACATCCACTGAAAGGCAATATGCTGCGCAACTGCTTGCAGGTACTGTATCTGTATGGCCTGAACCTGCAAGAGCAGAGGCTGACGCCGGTGCCTCCGCCGGACATACTTATCAGCCACGCAATCAATCACCGCGTGTTGGCGCTGTATACTCGTCAGGCCGGCTTTGAGGTGATACCCGGGACCATGACATGTAAAACCAGCTTCAACGCACTGAAAAAGTACATACAATCGCTGGAAAAGTACGGGGCCAAATGTGATAAGGTGCGTATAAATAACGAGCAGAAAGGAAGCCAAAATGGAAAATAAGGATCTGACCGACCCTACGCTCTCCATTCAAGAGCAAAAACGCATCGCCATCGAGATTTTGCGCCAACACCATCGCTGGGAGATGGCCAACCCACGTCCGCCTGAAGAACTCCCGGAATGGGAAGCCATCGGCCCGTTCAGAAAAAGTAAACGTCACCTGATCGAACGTACCGACGACTAATCCCCCTTCCCCGTGGCAATCCGGCGGGGCCCAGCTGTCCGATTAAATCTGGTAGTCAATCACCGCATCCAGCTGCGACGAGAAAACCTTGTCCTTGATTTCGGTCAGCGACAGCGTCGGGTTGCACAGTTGGATAAAGCGCCAGGCATAGTTGCGCTGCAGCTGGCTGCGCTTGAGGCCCAGCCATACCGTATTGGGTTCAAACAGGTGCTCGGCGTTGAGGCTCACCAACCCGCGATCGCGCTCTTTTTCATACGACATGTCCGCCAGCACGCCCACGCCCAATCCCAGTTCGACGTAGGTTTTAATTACGTCGGAATCCTGCGCGCTGAGCGCGATGTCCGGCGTCAGGCCCGCCGCTTTGAACGCCGCATCCAGCTTCGCGCGCCCGGTAATGCCCTGGCGGTAAGTGATCAGCGGCAAGGTGCTGAGCATCTCCAGCGTCACCTGCGGCTGGCGCGTCAATTCGTGCCCTTCCGGCACCAAAATGGTGTGATGCCAGCGGTAGTACGGGAACGCCGCCAGCGACTCGTCGCTCATCAGCCGCTCGCTGGCGATGCCGATATCGGCTTCGCCGGCGGCCAGCATCGAGACGATCTCTTCGGGGCTGCCCTGATTGAGCACCACCCGCACCCGTGGATAAAGCGCGCGAAACTCTTTGATTACTCCCGGCAGGCTGTAGCGCGCCTGGGTGTGCGTCGTCGCGATATGCAGCTGCCCCGAATCGTTGCTGCTGAAGACGTCCGCCAGGCGACGGATGTTGTTGGCGTCGTTGAGAATGCGTTCCGCCACCACCAGCAGCTCTTTGCCGGGCTCGGTCATGCCCAACAGCCGTTTGCCGCGGCGAATGAATATTTCGATGCCCAGCTCTTCTTCCAGCTCGCGAATATGCCGGCTGACGCCGGACTGCGAAGTAAATAAGGTATTGGCGACCTCGGTCAGGTTGTAGTTGCAGCGCGCCGATTCGCGAATAATTTTTAATTGTTGAAAGTTCATCCCCGTCTCCCTGTTTCTTGCGGTAGCGTCTGCCATATTGATACGGAGTCCTGCGGGGCTGAACAAATAAGAAATAGCCTTTAGTTATGCAATTTAATACTAAGTGAATTATTTATCGTGACTCTCGGGGTGTGAAGACGGAGGAAAATGATGAATGGCTTTAAAAATAACGAGATAAATAACCACACAAAGAGACAGGCTTAAATAATCATGCAGAATAAAGTTATTAAATAGAGGTATTAGATATATGAAAAAGGGCTCCGCACGCTGAGCCCTTTACTGTCTGCCGCCCCGCCAACGCCTCAGGCCGTGGCCCCGAAAGCGCCGGGGCGGTTCTGCTGCAACCATTGCTGCACGTAACGCACCAGATCGCCGATGCAATCATCCTGCATGCCGTGGTGCTTCAGCTCGTTATCCAGCGCAAACAGGTATTGCGCGTTGGTGCCCAGCGGGCCGCTGGCGCTGGCGATCAATGGCGCGATCACCTGGTGGCTGGTGTCTGCTTCAAACAGCGGATGCTGCGGGTTCATCACGAACACCAGCGCCGTGACGGCCTCATCGCCCTCCAGCTGCAGCTCACACCAGGTCGGCACGTAGCAATCGGTGATCATCTCGCGCTTCCACAGCAGCTCCAGCTCTTCGCGCAGCTTGCTCTCCGGCAGACGAAACGCCAATCCGGTGGTCTGGCCGCCCTCTTTCAGCGCCAGCATGCGCCCCGGCTGATGAAGCGTGCCGCGCCCGGCGGTCAAACGCATGCAGAACGCCCGATGCCAGCCCTGCAGTATGGCTGGCCGCACTTCTTCCGATTCGAAAACCGGATTCCACATCAGCGAACCGTAACCGAATACCCATACCGGGCTGTGATCCGGCCGGCGCGATAATGTGCACGCCAACGAGGCTGCGCGCTGTTCAGGCGTCAGCAACAGCGACTCCTCAATAGCGCCAAAGGCGGTTTTGCAATCCGCTTTTTGCAGAAAATCTCGCGTTAACACTGTTACAACCTCCCGGGAATACGATTTCTCGTCCTCCCTCGCCACTACTGAACCTTTGCAATTTTATTTTTTAGTGCGGAATTTTATTAATTCAATAACCGCTCCGATTAATAATGACCATATTCTTTTCCCGCCGCGCAATCAAGTTGCAAAGCGGCGTTAACGTGGAAAAATATTTGTACTGAGCAGCAATAATATTAATTGCCGAGGTCAGCATAACGTCTGCGCGATTTTTACCGGGCATGAAAGGCGTTACTTTTTGTGCCAGCGCTCATCGTCACCCTTGCGATAGCTTTGTTTGACCGCTGCCCAGGCCACCTTGTGCGCCGTCTCTTCCCGGCCGGCGTCACCGCGTCGATCTTCAGGATCCCGATATTGTTGCCAGGCGCTGTTGAACGCTTCTTTATAAATCGCCTGCGCATGGGCCGGCAGCACATGCTTCACATTGTCCGGCAAGTCGTTCGTGTCTTGGTATGGCATCACGTCCTCCCGTGCGTATTGCGTGAGCCTTAAGCCTAGCTCACAGGCGATTGCGCCTCAATGAGCAAACAATTCTCATTATCAAACGGCATGGTATACTCACCGCCAAACGAACTATAAGGAGATCCCCGTGACTACCGAAGCCCCTCGCTCACGCGCCCCCTACCTGATCGCCGTCAGCGCCGTGCAGGACATTACGCCGCACCTGCGCCGCATCACCTTTACCGCGCCCGATCTGCGCTACTACCCGGCCAACGCCGCCGCTGCGCACATCAAAGTCTTTTTGCCGCTCGCCGACCAAACTCAGCCGGATCTGCCGACGCTGACCGAAAACGGCCCGCGCTGGGCCGCGGACGCCGTGCGCCCGATCGTGCGCACCTATTCTATTCGCGCCGTGCGCCCGGAACAGGCGGAAGTGGACATCGAATTTGCGATTCACGATCACCGAGGCCCAGCGGTCGACTTTGCGCGCCAGGCGAAAATCGGCGATAAAATCGGTATCAGCAACCCGGGCGGCCCCAAACCGATGCTGCCGGCGGCCGATTTCTACTGCCTGGCGGGCGATCCTTCCTCGCTGCCTGCGCTGGCCGCGCTGCTGGAAAACCTGCCGCCGCACAGCGCCGGGCGCGCTTTCGTCCGCGTCGACAGCACCGCTGACATGATTGACCTGAAAAAACCCGCTGATGTTGAAGTCAATTGGATCGTCGGCGGCACGGAGAAAACCGACGAACTTATCGCTCAGTTCCGCGCACAGTCCCTGCCGCAGGGCGAAGCGCACTTCTGGCTCGCCGGTGAAGATCGCCTGGTGGTGGGGTTGCGCCGCTACCTGCGCCGTGAACGCCAATGCGATCGCAATCGTCTTTATGCCGTACCTTACTGGCGTGAGGGGCTAAATGAAGAGGGTTACCACAATAAACGGCATGAAATCATGGATAATATTGATGACTGACGGTCTCGTTTTCCTTGATTAACCAAGCGGTAAATGAGTAAACACGACTTTTCTCAAATCTAACGTTAAAAATTGGCGTTACTGCGTAAAAGTAAGTAAATAAAACCGCACCCCGTGCGGTTTTTTTGCTACCCTGATCACATAAAGCAAGCAATTGCTTTCTCAGATAAAAACAACATCACACCGGCGCCGCGGGTGTATCCTAATATAAAATACCTACTGGAAACGCAGAGTTGCCGTGCCACGGCGACCGGCGCCGACGGGCTACGCTGTTTGAGAAGGAGTGCCACCCTCATGAAGTCGCAACACGATCCTGGCCGATCCACCAAATCTCGCCACACCGAATACTCGCTGATCTTTCCCATCGCCGCGCTGGTGGTGTTGAACCTGTGGAGCAGCACCGCTAACTTTCCGCTGATCGTCGGCATCAATATTCTCGCGCTGGTGGGGATCCTCAGCAGCGCCTTCAGCGTGGTGCGCCACGCCGACGTGCTGGCTCACCGGTTGGGCGAACCCTACGGCTCGCTGATCCTCAGCCTGTCGGTGGTGATCCTCGAGGTCAGCCTGATCTCGGCGCTGATGGCCACCGGCGACGCCGCGCCGGCGCTGATGCGCGACACGCTGTACTCCATCATCATGATCGTTTCCGCCGGCCTGGTCGGCTTCGCGCTGCTGCTCGGCGGGCGCAAATTCGCCACCCAGTACGTCAATCTGGGCGGCATCAAACAGTACCTGATGGCGATTTTCCCGCTGGCGGTGATTGTGCTGGTATTCCCGAGCGCGCTGCCGGGCGGCAACTTCAGCACCGGGCAAGCGCTGTTGGTAGCGCTGATCTCCGCCGCCATGTATGGCGTGTTCCTGGTGATCCAGACCAAAACCCACCAGAGCCTGTTCGTGTACGAGCATGAAGACGACGACGGCGACCCGCATCACGGCAAGCCTTCTTCCCACAGCAGCGCCTGGCATGCCGCCTGGCTCATCGTGCACCTGATCGCGGTTATCGCCGTCACCAAGTTCAACGCCAATCCGCTGGAAGGTCTGTTGACCAAAATGAACGCGCCGGCGCAGTTCACCGGTTTCCTGGTGGCGCTGCTGATCCTGTCGCCTGAAGGGCTGGGCGCGCTGCGCGCCGTGTTGAACAATCAGGTGCAACGCGCCATGAACCTGTTCTTCGGCTCGGTGCTGGCGACCATCTCCCTGACCGTGCCGGCGGTCACCATCATCGCCACCCTGACCGGGCAGACGCTGATCTTCGGCCTGCAAACGCCGCATATCGTGGTGATGCTGACGGTGTTGCTGCTGTGCCAGCTGTCGTTCTCGACCGGCCGCACCAACGTGCTGAACGGCACCGCCCACCTGGCGCTGTTCGCCGCCTACATGATGACTATCTTCGCCTGATCAAAAAGGGGCGCACACCGTGCGCCCCCGCCTTCGTTTATACCGAGAAGAATATCGCCGCGGCGATCCCCCCGAACAAAATCCACTTGATGATGTAGTAACCGGTGCGATTCCAGGCCTTTAGGCGTTTCCCCACCCGGCGTATCGCATAGATGTATTTGAACATCTTGTTGACGCCGCCGGTGCGATCGCCCTCTTCATTCGGCGCGGTGGCGGCGCTCATCAGATTGCGCCCCAGCCAGTGGTTCACCGCCTGCGCCCAGCGGTAGCGCATCGGCCGTTCGATGTCGCAGAACAGGATCAGACGGTTCTGCCCGCTCTGGTTTTCCGCGTAGTGCAGATAGGTTTCATCGAACATCACGCCTTCCCCGTCGCGCCAGCTGTAGCGCTCGCCGTCCACCTCAATGAAGCAGCGGTCATCGTTGGGGGTAATCAGCCCCAGGTGATAACGCAGCGAACCGGCGTAAGGGTCGCGGTGGCGCGGCAAACGGCTGCCGTCCGGCAGTTCGGCGAACATCGCCGCCTTGACCGAAGGCAGGCTGCGCAGCAGTTCCGTGGTCTGCGGGCACAGGGTCATGGCCGAAGGATGGCTGTCTTCATACCATTTCAGATAAAAGCGCTTCCAACCGGTCTTGAAAAACGAGTTGAAACCGGCGTCGTTGAATTGATCGGACGCCTTGATCTGCTGGATCTCCATCAGCTTCTGTCCTTCGTCGCGGATGGTTTCCCAGTTATCTCTCAACACCGCCAGCTCAGGAAACTGCTCCGGCTTCAGGTACGGCGTGGTCGGCACGCGGGAAAACAGATACATGAAGACGTTCAATGGTGCGGTAAAGGTGGAATGGTCAGACAGCTGCCGCCACACGTTGTAGCGCACCCGTCCGCGGTAATGCACATAGACGACGCATAAAATAAGCAAAATCAGAACGATGTATTTCATGTTTGAATCGCATCAAGGAACCTACACGCTATGCGCCGCACGGCGCACACCCCAGATAATGTCCTTTTGGCGGCACAGGCAAATTGCGCGCCAATCTGGCACTCACTAATCATTGACGCTAACTCAACGAAAATCTATACAAAAAACCACAATAATTTACACAAAGGTTAAACGAAATGATAAATGAGGGGCGATAAAAAAGGCCGCCGAAGCGGCCTTTCCATTAGCGGATAGGTTAACTGTAAGCGTTGAGCGTGCGCTGGCACAAAGCGGAACGCACGCAGTCCTGTTTTTCAAAGCGGATAACGCCGATCATATCGTCCTCTTCGAAGCGCTCCAGCGCGTCGCTGAGACCGGATTTCACGCCGCGCGGCAAGTCGCACTGGGTCACGTCGCCGTTAACGATAACCGTCACGTTTTCTCCCAGGCGGGTCAGGAACATTTTCATTTGGCTGGCGGTCACGTTCTGGGCTTCATCCAGGATAACGACCGCATTTTCGAAGGTGCGCCCGCGCATATAAGCGAACGGCGCAATCTCTACCTTGCCGATTTCCGGGCGCAGGCAGTACTGCATAAAGGAAGATCCTAAACGACGTACCAGAATGTCATACACCGGGCGGAAATAAGGCGCGAACTTCTCGGAGATATCCCCCGGCAAGAAACCGAGGTCTTCATCCGCCTGCAAAACAGGACGGGTAACGATAATCCGATCCACCTCTTTATGAATCAGCGCCTCCGCCGCCTTGGCGGCGCTGATGAATGTTTTGCCACAGCCGGCTTCGCCGGTGGCGAAGATCAGCTGCTTATTCTCTATGGCTGATAAGTAATGACCCTGAGCTTCGGTTCTAGCCTCGATGGGTGAGCTATCGCGCTTGTCTCGCGCCATGCCGATAGACTCGACTCCCCCCATTTGCACCAGCGAGGTCACAGACTCTTCTTCCAGCTGGCGATGACTACGAGCGTCACGACGAATAACGCGTTTCGCTTCACGACGTGCTTTGATCACTGCTTTCTGTCTACCCATAGTGGCACCTTACAGTTTGTTTCACCTACCGCAACGGCCTGGCCGCGCGATTATGTTTCACACACGTATTAGGTTTTGGCCTCCTCCGAGCCAATAAGAGCCAAGGGACAAGGTGAATTGACGGCAACGCTTAAGCGCCGTGTCTTCACGGGACAACGCGGACTGCATCAATAAACGTGGAGTAAAAAGTGATGAGATTCGGTAGCGATAAGAGTGCGGAGTTGCCGGTAAAAGAGAGTCGGAGAGATAACCCTCGTTACAACGAGAAATCAGGGGAGATGTGTTATTTTTTCTTTCCAGCCCAACCAAGGACTTTACCATTAGCGATCCCCGCAGTGATATTTACAGCTTCAAGCTGTGCACCGTGTGAAAACTACCGCCAGATGATTACAGTATAATGACATTCAATCTCGTCGCGTTACTAAAATGTAAAAAAATTTAATATCTTTTGTTTTCAGTCAGCGCTAAAACACTATATCACGCTCTACACGTCATTCCAGAAAAATTTTTACCTCAACAATATCAATGAATTGAAATTAAAAACCACAAATGACACTTTGGTTTCTCGATTAAATTTTGCGCAATCCAAAGCCGGTGAGCCGTGCAAATTTTTTTAATCCGCAGCCAAAGCATCGAATTGAACTTCGTCGCGCAATGTCCCGCGCAATAGGCAATACAAAGTAAAACGAGGCGGAAGATCGCGCCTCGTCATTGCGCACTCAGGCCTTGAGCAAGCCGCTGGCCAGATAGTCGCCGCCCTCTTTCACGCCCGGCAATACGAAGAAATACCCGCCGCCGATCGGCTTGATGTATTCCTCCAGCGCTTCGCCGTTGAGCCTTTTTTGCACCGTCAGGAATCCTTTTTCCAGATCGGCCTGGTAGCAGACGAACAGCAGCCCCATTTCCAGCTGCCCGGCATTCGAGACGCCAAGGGAATAGCTGTAGCCGCGCCGCAGCATCAGGTTGCTTTGGCTTTCCGGCGTGCGGGGGTTCGCCAACCGAATGTGCGCGTCCATCGGTATCACCTTGCCGTCGGGATCGTTCGCGTAGTTCGGCTCGTCATGTTCATGCTTCATACCGAGCGGCGCGCCGCTGTGCTTTTCGCGGCCAAAGATGGTTTCCTGCTCCTGCAGCGGCGTGCGATCCCAAAACTCCACGCGGAAGCGAATAATGCGCGCCGCCTGGTAGCTGCCGCCCGCCGTCCACGCCGGCTCGCCGGCGCCGTCGCCAACCCACACCACCTTATCCATCAGCGGTTTGTCGTCGGTTTTCGGGTTGGCGGTGCCGTCTTTGAAGCCCAGCAGGTTAATCGGCGTTTCTTTGCCTTTGCTGCGCGCCGCATGCGCCGAGATGAACCCTTCCCGCTTCCAGCGCACGCTGAGCAGATCCGGCGAATGCTTGATGATATCGCGCAGCGCGTGGAGAGCGGTTTCATTGGTGTTGGCGCAAATCTGCAGCAGCAGGTCGCCGTGGCACAGCGCGGCGTCCAGCGCATCGTTGGGGAAGCGCGTCATCTTCTGCAACCGCAGCGGTTTTTGCGCCTGCAGGCCAAAGCGTTCGTCAAACAGCGATGCGCCGACCGAAACGGTGATGGTCAGGTTGTCCGGGTAAATCTCCGGCCCCATGATGCCCGAATCGAGCGGCGGCAGCTTGGCATCCACTTCCGGCGCCTTGCCGCCGTGGGTCAGGAACGCGATGCGATCGGTCAGCAGCCGGAACAGACGCTCCAGATCCGCTTTGCTGGTCGCCAGCACGTCGAACGCTACCAGCATCATCGCCGCCTGTTGCGGCGTCAGCACCCCAGCCTGATGGCGACCATAAAACGGCTGTTTCTGCCAACGCTCATCCTGCGGCGTCGCCAACGGCTCCGCCGCGTTGCCCGCCGCCTGCGCCAGGCGGCTGCCGCCCAGCGCCAGTGCGCCCAGCCCCAGCCCTTGCAGCAAACGGCGCCGCGAAGGCGAGGCCGCCCCCTGCGATTGCGGATGCGGCCCGTTGTTCAGGCCTGCCTTGTTGCTCATAATCCTATGCCTCAGTCCAGGCCCAACACGCCGCGCAGTTGAGAAAGGTCTTCCGCCAGCGTGGTGATCGGCCCTTTCAACGCGTTGCGATCGGCTTCGCTCAGCTTCTCGTAGGACTCATAGCCCTCTTTGGTTTTGTACTTCGCCAAAATGGTGTCCACGGTTTTGAAGTTGGCGTCAATCTTGTCCAGCAGCGGCTTGTTGGCCTTGACCAGCAGCGGACGCAGCAGGTTGACGATCTTCTGCGCGCCGTCGACGTTGGCCTGGAAATCCCACAGGTCGGTGCGGCTATAGCGGTCTTCTTCACCGCTGATCTTGCTGGCCGCCACTTCTTCGATCAGCCCGGCTGCGCCGCCCACCACCTTGCTCGGCGGGAAGGTCAGTTCACCCACGCGTTTTTGCAGCTCAACGGTGTCCTGATACAGCCGATCGGCGTATTTATCCATGTCTTTGGTCGAGTTGTCGGCAAACAGCGCCTTCTCCAGACGGTGGAAACCGGTGAAGTTAGGGTCCGCCGATTTCTTCTCGTAGTCGTCTTCACGGGCGTCGATGCTGCCGTCCAGATCGGAGAACAGCTCGGCGATCGGCTCGATGCGCTCATAGTGCTGACGGGTCGGCGCATACAGCTTGCGCGCTTGCTCCACGTTGCCGGCCTTCACCGCGTCGGTGAACAGCTTGGTCTGTTTCACCAGCCCATCGACTTCTTTGGTGACGTAGACTTTGTATTCGGCGATCGGGCCAACCAGATCCAGCGCGCTCGGCTTGCCGTCGGTGGCGCCGTTGGCCGCCGCAGTGACGGTCAGTTTGCCTTTTGGATTGCTCAGCAGCCCGCAGGTCATATCATATTCGCCCGCTTCCAGCGTGGCGGTCATTTTCTGGGTGAAGCCCGGCGCGATGTTCTCGCGCTCTTCCACCACCATCACCCCTTTCAGGATTTCCCATTCGACGTTTTTCTGGCTGGTGTTATGCACCACAAACTGCGTCTTGCCGGCCGGCACCGTCAGCTGCATCGGTTCGCACTGCTTGTCGTTGACCGTGACTTTGACCTGCGGCACGTCCGCCGCCAGCGCATCGATGCTCAGCGCAAACGCCGGGATAGCCAGTAATGCTGCGTGCAACGCCTTGCGGCGAAATAACGGAGTAGACATACGAGATTCCCTATTAAACATTAATGATTGATTTTACGTTGCGCCGGGGCCGCTGCCGGCTCCGCGCGCTGCGGCAGGAAAAAGAAAATCAGCGCCGGGATCAGATACAGGAAGTAGACCGCCACTTCGCTGACCGTCGGCGCTTCCTGATAACCGAGAATGCCTTCCAGCAGGGTGCCGAACAGCGAATGGGTCGACAGGGTGCTGCTGAAATCGAAGGCGATGTCCTGGAAGTGGTTCCACAGACCGGCCTCATGGAAGGCGCGGATCGCCCCCGCGGCCAGCCCGGCGGCGACGAACAGAATGAACAGGCTGGTCCATTTGAAGAATTTGGCCAGGTGCAGCTTCACCCCGCCCCAGTAAATCATCATGCCCAGCACGATGGCGGCCGCCAGGCCGAGCACCGCGCCGATCGGCGCCGCGGCACCCACGTCTTGCTGGAACGCCGCCAGCAGGAAGAACACCGACTCCAGCCCTTCGCGCGCCACGGCGAAGAACACCATCGCCACCAGCGCCCAACCCTGCCCTTTGCCGGCGCTGAGCGCCTGATCGATCGCCCCTTCCAGATGCACCTTGACCGACTTGGACACTTTGCGCATCCAGAACACCATATAGGTGAGGATCACCACCGCCACCACCGCGACGATGCCTTCGAACAGCTCCTGCTGCTTCTGCGGGAACTCGCCGGTGGTTTCATTGATGAAGATGCCGAGCGCCAGACACAGCGCCGCGGCGACAATCACGCCGACCCACACCGCGCCCAGCCATTGGCTGCGCTGCGTGCGTTTCAGGTAGCTGGCGATCAGGCTGACGATCAGCGCGGCCTCCAGCCCTTCACGGAACATGATAAGAAAGGGAACGAACATAAATAATCACCCCTGAAAAGACCGCGGCGGCAGAGAAAGCTGGCTCGACATGCGCTGCGCAACTCTGTAAAGAAACGTAAAATGCAACGAGAGTGATTATCATTCTGCCAAGAAGAAATACAAGAGGCGCCAGCGTGATTTTTTCTAATCAAATGTCACCAGGTGTTGGATGACGGCGATCGGCAGGCGAAAAAAAGGGCGCGTTACGCGCCCCTTGCTGACTGACATCGAACGGCGTTACACCGTTTTATACTCGGCTTCCGCCTGATCGAAACGCTCGGTCATGGTGGCGGATGGCCGGCGGCCCATCAGGCTCACTACCACGATAGCGAGGCAGCCCAGAATAAAGCCCGGGATGATTTCATACAGGCCCAGCCATTCGTACTGTTTCCAGACGATAACCGTCACCGCGCCGACCAGCATGCCGGCCAGCGCGCCGTTGCGGGTCATGCGCGACCACAGCACCGAGATCAGCACGACCGGGCCGAAGGCGGCGCCGAAACCTGCCCAGGCGTAGCTCACCAGGCCCAGCACGCGGTTCTCCGGGTTGGCCGCCAGCGCGATGGCGATCAGCGCCACCACCAGCACCATCACGCGGCCGACCCACACCAGCTCACGCTGGCTGGCGCCTTTGCGCAGGAACGCCTTATACAGGTCTTCGGTGATCGCGCTGGAGCACACCAGCAGCTGGCAGCTCAGCGTACTCATGACCGCAGCCAGGATCGCCGACAGCAGCACGCCCGCCACCCATGGGTTGAACAGCAGCATCGCCAGCTCGATGAACACGCGTTCGCCGTTCTGCGACACGTTGCCGGCTTGATCCGGGTTATTGGCGAAGTAAGCGATGCCGAAGAAACCGACGGCGATGGTGCCGGCGAGGCACAGGATCATCCAGGTCATGCTGATGCGGCGCGCGCTGCGGATGGTGCGGTGAGAATCCGCCGCCATGAAACGGGCCAGGATGTGCGGCTGGCCGAAGTAGCCCAGGCCCCAACCCAGCAGCGACAGGATGGCGACGAAGTTCAGCCCCTTCAGCATGTCAAGGTTGGCCGGGTTCTGCGCCTGGATCACCAGCATCGAGGTATCGATGCCGCCGACGGCGAAGATCACGATCACCGGCGTCAGGATCAGCGCGAAAATCATCAGGCTGGCCTGCACGGTGTCAGTCCAGCTCACCGCCAGGAAACCGCCGATAAAGGTATACAGGATGGTCGCTGCGGCGCCGGCCCACAGGGCGGTTTCGTAGCTCATGCCGAAGGTGCTTTCGAACAGGCGCGCGCCGGCCACGATGCCGGAGGCGCAGTAAATGGTGAAGAACACCAGGATGACGATGGCCGAGATCACCCGCAGCAGCTTGCTGTTGTCTTCAAAGCGGCTGGTGAAATAGTCCGGCAGCGTCAGGGCGTTGTTGTTGGCTTCGGTATGCACGCGCAGCCTTCCTGCCACCAGCTTCCAGTTCAGGTAAGCGCCGATGGTCAGGCCGATGGCGATCCAGCTTTCGGAGATGCCGGAGAGGAAGATGGCGCCCGGCAGGCCCATCAGCAGCCAGCCGCTCATGTCGGAAGCGCCGGCGGACAGCGCGGTCACCACGCTGCCCAAACTGCGGCCGCCGAGAATATAGTCATCAAAGTTGTTGGTTGCCCGGTAGGCAAGCAGGCCGATCAGCACCATCCCGAAAATGTACACCAGGAAGGTCACCAGCATAGGTGTGCTCATTGTCATTTAATTCTCCACTTTCATTATTATTCGCGTTTCGCTCCGGCCACGCCGGCGCCGGTAAACCCACGCGCAATGCATTTCACTGGCCGCCGCGCCGGAACGTGGCGCAGCCTGCGAGCGAGTGCAGGTAAAATAGTTTCTGCCCGTAATTGTTGACCGTCGGTTATCCTAGATGAGCCTTTCATCAACCAACAAGATATTTAACAACAAAGTTACACAAAGTTTACCCTGCGTCACATTTACCGGGCTCAAAGGTTGCACTCACGACAAGTAAAATGAGTTGCACCCAGTCATTACCCTTATATACCGCAAGGTAAAACGCCTGCGGCCGCATAAACCCCGCCGCGTTCGTTCAATAACGCAACATTCATGCCAACTGCCGATGTTAAAAAATCGATGAAACTCACACTTCGCTCATCAGCCTGATTTAACAAGGTTGCACAAAGTTGCAACATGCAGGATATTGTCTGCATTCTTAACCCCACACATCTCACGAACCTATCCCAACAGGCTTTTCGGCCTGCCGTTTGTCTAGCCTGATGGGATAGGTTCTAAACACAGGAGTTGGATTGGCATGGGCACTACCACAATGGGCGTGAAACTCGACGAGGCAACACGCGACCGGATCAAGAGCGCCGCGCAGCGCATCGATCGCACGCCGCACTGGCTCATCAAGCAGGCCATCTTTAATTACCTCGAGCGTCTCGAGAGCGGTACCGATATTCCTGAAATTCCAGCGCTGGCCGCTGCGGGCCAGCCTGAAGCGGACGACATTATGCCGCAAGCGCAGGAAGAGTCACACCAGCCATTCCTCGATTTCGCCGAACAAATTCTGCCGCAGTCGGTCACCCGCGCCGCCATCACCGCCGCCTATCGTCGCCCGGAGACCGAAGCGGTGCCGATGTTGCTCGAACAGGCGCGATTACCCGCCGATCTTGCACAGGCCACTCACAAAATGGCCTATGGCATCGCCGAGAAGTTGCGTAACCAAAAAAGTGCAAACGGCCGCGCCGGCATGGTGCAAGGCCTGCTGCAAGAGTTCTCCCTCTCCTCGCAGGAAGGCGTGGCGCTGATGTGCCTGGCGGAAGCGCTGCTGCGCATTCCGGACAAACCGACCCGCGATGCCCTGATCCGCGACAAGATCAGCAACGGCAACTGGCACTCGCACCTCGGGCGCAGCCCGTCGCTGTTCGTCAACGCCGCCACCTGGGGCCTGCTGTTCACCGGCAAACTGGTGTCCACGCATAACGAAGCCAATCTGTCCCGTTCGCTGAACCGCATTATCGGCAAGAGCGGCGAACCGCTGATCCGCAAAGGCGTGGACATGGCGATGCGCCTGATGGGCGAACAGTTCGTGACCGGCGAAACCATCGCCGAAGCGCTGGCCAACGCGCGCAAGCTCGAAGATAAAGGCTTCCGCTACTCCTACGACATGCTGGGCGAAGCCGCCCTGACCGAGGCCGACGCCCAGGCCTACCTGGTTTCCTACCAGCAGGCGATCCACGCCATCGGCAAAGCCTCCAACGGCCGCGGCATCTATGAAGGCCCCGGCATCTCCATCAAGCTGTCCGCCCTGCACCCGCGCTACAGCCGCGCGCAGTACGAACGCGTCATGGAAGAGCTCTACCCGCGCCTGCTGTCGCTGACCCTGCAGGCACGCCAGTACGATATCGGCATCAACATCGACGCCGAAGAGGCCGACCGCCTGGAGATCTCGCTCGATCTGCTGGAGAAGCTGTGCTTCGAACCGCAGCTGGCCGGCTGGAACGGCATCGGCTTCGTGATTCAGGCCTACCAAAAACGCTGTCCGTTCGCCATCGACGCGGTGATCGACATGGCGCAACGCAGCCGCCGTCGCCTGATGATCCGTCTGGTGAAGGGCGCCTACTGGGACAGCGAAATCAAACGCGCCCAGATGGACGGCCTGGAAGGCTACCCGGTCTACACCCGCAAGGTCTATACCGACGTTTCCTACCTGGCCTGCGCCCGCAAGCTGCTGTCGGTGCCGAACCTGATCTATCCGCAGTTCGCCACCCACAACGCCCATACCCTGAGCGCCATCTATCACCTGGCCGGCAACAACTACTACCCTGGCCAGTATGAGTTCCAGTGCCTGCACGGCATGGGTGAACCGCTGTACGAACAGGTGGTGGGTAAAGTGGCCGACGGCAAACTGAACCGCCCTTGCCGCATCTATGCGCCGGTCGGCACCCATGAAACGCTGCTGGCTTACCTGGTGCGCCGCCTGCTGGAAAACGGCGCCAACACCTCGTTCGTCAACCGCATCGCCGACGCCACCCTGCCGCTCGACGAGCTGGTGGCCGATCCGGTCAGCGCCGTGGAAGCGCTGGCGGCCAGCGAAGGCCAGATTGGCCTGCCGCACCCGCGCATTCCGCTGCCGCGCGAGCTGTACGGCGAGAAGCGCACCAACTCCAGCGGCCTGGATCTGTCCAACGAACAGCGTCTGGCTTCGCTCTCCAGCGCCCTGCTCACCAGCGCCAGCCATCCGTGGCGCGCGGAGCCTATCATCGACGCCGAATTGGATCAGGGCGTGGAACAGCCGGTGATCAACCCGGCCGAGCCGGGCGATGTGGTCGGCTACGTGCGTGAAGCCACCGAAAGCGAAGTCAGCCGTGCGCTCGACGCCGCCGCGGCCGCCGGCCCAATCTGGTTCGCTACGCCGCCGACGGAGCGCGCCGCGATCCTCGAACGCGCCGCCGAGCTGATGGAAAGCCAGCTGCAAAGCCTGCTGGGCATTCTGGTGCGCGAAGCCGGTAAAACCTTCAACAACGCCATCGCCGAAGTGCGCGAAGCGGTCGACTTCCTGCACTACTACGCCGGCCAGGTGCGCGACGATTTCGCCAACGACAGCCACCGCCCGCTGGGCCCGGTGGTCTGCATCAGCCCGTGGAACTTCCCGCTGGCGATCTTCACCGGCCAAATCGCCGCCGCGCTGGCGGCCGGCAACAGCGTGCTGGCCAAACCGGCCGAGCAAACGCCGCTGGTGGCCGCGCAGGCGGTGCGTATCCTGCTGGAAGCCGGCATTCCGCAAGGCGTGCTGCAGCTGCTGCCGGGTCAGGGTGAAACCGTCGGCTCAACGCTGGTCAACGACGCCCGCGTACGCGGCGTGATGTTTACCGGCTCCACCGACGTCGCCGGTATTCTGCAGCGCAGCATCGCCGGTCGTCTGGATCCGCAGGGCCGCCCGACGCCGCTGATCGCCGAAACCGGTGGCCTGAACGCCATGATCGTCGACTCTTCCGCCCTGACCGAACAGGTGGTGACCGACGTGGTGGCCTCCGCCTTCGACAGCGCCGGCCAGCGCTGCTCCGCGCTGCGTATCCTGTGCATTCAGGAAGACGTGGCCGAGCACACGCTGCAAATGCTGCGCGGCGCGATGGCCGAATGCCGCATGGGCAATCCGGAGCGCCTGTCCACCGACGTGGGCCCAGTGATCGACGCCGACGCCAAAACCGGCATCGAACGCCACATCCAGGCGATGCGCGCCAAAGGCCGCAAGGTATACCAGGCCGCCAAAGGCAGCGCGCAGGATGAGAAAGAGTGGGCGCGTGGCACCTTCATCAAGCCGACGCTGATCGAACTCGACAGCTTCGACGAGCTGCAAAAAGAGATCTTCGGCCCGGTGCTGCACGTGGTGCGCTTCCAGCGCAACAATCTGGACGCGCTGGTCGATCAGATCAACGCCGCCGGTTATGGCCTGACGCTGGGCATTCACACCCGTATCGATGAAACCATCGCCCGGGTGACCGAACGCGCCAAGGTCGGCAACCTGTACGTCAACCGTAACATGGTTGGCGCGGTGGTCGGGGTGCAGCCGTTCGGCGGCGAAGGCCTGTCGGGCACCGGCCCGAAAGCCGGCGGCCCGCTGTACCTGTACCGTCTGCTGGCCAACCGCCCGGACGACGCGCTGCAACGTACGCTGCACCGTCAGGACGAAGAGCGCCCGATGGAAGCCACCGCGCGGCCGCAGCTGCTGGGCGCGCTGCAATCGCTGGAGAAATGGGCGGTCACCAGCCAACAAGGCGAACTGGCGGCACTGGCGCAGCGCTATGCGGAACTGGGCCAGGGCGGCACCGTACGTCCGCTGCCGGGCCCGACCGGCGAGCGCAATACCTATGCCCTGCTGCCGCGTGAACGCGTGCTGTGCCTGGCGGATAACGAAGCCGACGCGCTGATCCAGTTGGCCGCCGTGCTGGCGGTCGGCAGCAGCGTGCTGTGGCCGGAAGCGGAACTGCAGCGCAATCTGTTCCGCCGCCTGCCGAACGATGTGCAGGCGCGCATCGCCTTCAGCAAAGACTGGCAGCAGGACAAGGTCGAGTTCGACGCCGCCATCTACCACGGCGATGCCGACCAGCTGCGCACCCTGTGCGAGCAGATCGCGCAGCGCGGCGGCGCCATCGTCTCGGTGCAAGGCTTCGCCCACGGTGAAACCAACATCCTGTTGGAGCGCCTGCTGGTCGAGCGTTCGCTGAGCGTCAACACCGCCGCCGCCGGCGGTAACGCCAGCCTGATGACCATCGGTTAACGCATCGTCAAGGCGGCCATACATTGCCGCCTGATTGGCTCACCGCTACGCAAACCCTGCACTCGTGCAGGGTTTTTTATTGCCCGCAGCCCGGTCAGCCGTTAGCGTCTTGTTATCCTTGCATGAGGATGTGTCGCCTCATGGGCGATAACAATAGGGTGAGCTTAGAACGGATTAGTTTGCTTGAAAGCCGCAGCAGACCGCTACGATTCGCATTGACTCTCGGGTTCGGCAACATCCGGGATACGGCAGCCGCAGCGCGAAACGAATTGTTGAAAGCGGAGTAAATGCGGGCGGGGGAAGCTCCCCCGCCGCCTTATTGATTCCGGAACTTGTCGAGGAATTGCTGAGTGCGCTGGTGCTGCGGGTTGGCGAACAGCGCTTTGGCCGGGCCCTGTTCGACGATGCGGCCGTGATCCATAAAGATAACCCGGTCGGCCACGTCGCGGGCGAAACTCATCTCATGGGTGACGATCACCATGGTGCGTTTCTCTTCCGCCAGTGAGCGCATGGTATTGAGCACTTCCCCTACCAGCTCGGGATCGAGCGCCGACGTCGGCTCATCGAACAAAATCACCTCCGGCTGCATCGCCAGCGCGCGCGCAATAGCCACTCGCTGCTGTTGCCCGCCGGACAGCCGCCGCGGATAAGCCTGCTCCTTGCCGCTCAGCCCCACCTTGGCCAGCAACGCGCGGGCGCGCTGTTCCGCGCTGGCTTTCGCCTCGCCCTTGACGACCACCGGCCCTTCGATGATGTTTTCCAGCACCGAACGATGCGGGAACAGGTTGAAGCTCTGGAACACGAAACCGACCTGCTGACGCAGCGCGCGCACCTGATTTTTCTGTTTGCTCAACGGCTTGCTGCCGTCGATCAGGATGTCGCCGACGCGAATGGTGCCGGAATCCGGCTCCTCCAGCAGGTTGATGCAGCGCAACAAGGTGGTTTTCCCCGAACCGCTCGGGCCGATGATCGCCACCACTTCACCGGCGTCCACCGCCAGATCGATCCCATGCAGCACCGTCTGACCCTTGAACTGCTTGGTCAATTGCTTAACTTCAATGGCACTCATGCGCTACTCCTGATCCTGGCGATTAACGTGGGCTTCCAGACGGTTTTGCAGTGCGGAAAGCAGGGTCGCCATCACCCAGTAAATCAGCGATGCCGCCAGGTACATGGTGAACACTTCCAGCGTGCGCGAGGTGATCAGCTGCGCCTGGCGGAACAGCTCCGGCACCTGAATGGTGGCGGCCAGCGAGGTGTCTTTCACCAGGCCGATGAAGCTGTTGCCCAGCGGCGGCAGGGCGGTGCGCGCCGCCTGCGGCAGGATCACCCGGCGCAGGGTTTGCCAACGGGTCATGCCGATGCTGGCGGCGGCTTCCCACTGCCCTTTGTCGATCGACGAAATCGCCGCGCGCAGCGTTTCCGAGGTGTAGGCGGCGGTATTGAGCGACAGGCCAATCAGCGCCGCCGGGAAAGGATCGAACTCGATGCCGAACTGCGGCAGACCGTAATAGATCATAAACAGCTGGGCGATCAACGGCGTGCCGCGGAACAGCGACACGTAAATGCGCGACAGCCACGCCAGCGGCCAAAGCGGCGAAAGGCGCATCAGCGCCAGCAGAAAACCAAGCAACAGGCCGAACGCCATACCGCCCAGGCTAAGCTGAAGCGTCAGTATTGCGCCCTTCAATAAAAATGGCGCTGAATCCAGCGCCAGTTGAATACTTTCGTGCATTATTTAGTTACGTCCGCGCCAAACCATTTCTCGGAGATCTTCGCCAGCGTGCCATCTTTTTGCATCTCGGCGATCGCTTGGTCAATCGCGGCCAACAGCTCCGGGTTGTTCTTGCGCAGCGCCACGCCGGACTCCTGGCGGGAGAACGCCGGGCCGGCTACCGCCAGCGTATCACCGGTTTTCTTCACCAGATCCAGCGCCGCCAGGCGATCCACCAGAATGGCGTTGATGCGCCCGACGCGCAAATCCTGATACTTGGTCGGGTCGTCGTCGTAGGTACGCACGTCCACACCCTGCACGTTCGCGCGCAGCCATTGCTCATAGTTGGTGCCCAGGCCAACGCCGACCTTCTTGCCCTTCAGGTCTTCCGGCTTGGTGATGGTGCCTTCGTTGCCTTTTTTCACCAGCGCCTGAATACCGGAAACGGTGTAAGGGGTGGAGAAATCATATTTCTTCTTGCGCTCATCAGAGATGGTCACCTGGTTGATCACCACATCGATGCGTTTTGATTCCAGCGAAGCCAGCATGCCGTCCCACTTGGTCGGGTTCAGCTTGGCCTTCACGCCCAAATGTTCCGCCAGCGCGTTGGCGAAATCCACTTCGAAACCGGTCAATTTGCCGTCTTCACCCTGGAAGCTGAACGGCGGATAGGTGCCTTCCAGACCGACGATCAGCGTGCCGCGCTGTTTCACCTGCTGCAGCAGATTGTCGGCGGCGTAGGCTTGAGTTGCCAAACCGGCGGCCAACGCGACGCCCACCACGCCCAACAGCCATTGACGACGAACTTTCGCAAACATCATAAACACCCCTGTGTGTTATTTATCTTTTTTGATATCAGCACTTTAACAGTGCGACCGCCCGCATAAAGGAATATAACCTTATAAATATAGTTCAAAATGGAATAACAAGCGGTATTTACACCTGCGGATGGTAGGCGAACAGCGCCGGCGCACCGCCGGTGTGAACGAACAGGATAGGCCCTTCGTCGCGGAAACGCCGCTGGGCGATGCCGTCGATCAAACCGGCCATCGCTTTGCCGGTGTATACCGGATCCAGCAACACGCCTTCTTGCTGCGCCAGCAGCTGCACCGCCGCCATGCCCTCTTCGTTCGGCATGCCGTACTGCGGCGCGAAGTAATCGTCCCACAGCGCGATCGGCGCCAGTTCGTCGATATTCAGCGAACAGGCCAGGGCTTTCTGGATCTGCTCCACCTTCGGCAGCTGATCGATCACGGTGCGCGAGACCGTCACGCCGATCAACTCGGTTTCGGGCAGCAGCTGTTGCAGCCCCACCGCCAGCCCGGCATGGGTGCCGGCGCTGCCGGACGCCACCACCACCGAACTGAACGCCACGTTGCTGCGTTGGCTCTGTTCGGCGATTTCCAATGCGCACTGCACGTATCCCAACGCGCCCAGGGCATTGGAGCCGCCCACCGGCACCACGTAAGGCCGGAAGCCCTGTGCCTCGAGGCGCGTCGCCAGTTCCGCCAACTGCTGCTGCGGATCGTGCAGCGCTTCGCACATCACCACCTCGGCGTTGAACAGGCCGAGCAACAGGCGGTTGCCGTTGGTCAGGTAGTTTTCCGCACGGGTATCGATGGGATTTTCCAGCAGCGCGACGCAGTGCAGGCCCAGTTTCGCCGCCACCGCCGCCGTCTGGCGCACGTGGTTGGATTGAATGGCGCCGGCGGTGACCAGCGTATCAGCGCCTTGACGCAGCGCATCTGCGGCCAAAAACTCCAGCTTTCTCAGCTTGTTGCCGCCCATCGCCATAGGGGTGACATCGTCACGTTTGAGGTAAATTTCACGGCCGAGGTAATCGGAGAGACGGGACAGTTTTTCCAGCGGTGTGGCGGTGCCAACCAGATCCAGACGCGGAAATTGCGCCAGTTGTTGTTGCAGGTTCACTACTTCCCCCCAGGGAATCGAATATCGACATCTGATAACCGATAGATTTAGCAGATGTGAACTGAATAATCATCCTTTATCACGGGGGGAGCCGCAGATCCCGGCCAGCGGCCGGGGAAAGTCTCAGTAGCTGCGCTGCCAGGCGAGATACTGATCGTATTTGCGCAGCGCAATGCGGTAGTTGTTGTGCGCCGCGCTAGGCAGATCGTCAATGATGCGCTGATGGCTGGCGCAGTTGGCGAATTTGTCCGCCGGGTAATTGCGCGCCACCAGCATTTCATCCAGCCGGCGCAGCCGCACCACGTACTCGCGAATGGTGCTGTGGCTCATCTCGGTCTGTTCGAACAGATATTGCTTGAACGCCATGATGTCGAAATAGCTCGGGTGGCTGTTGCAGGAAATCTCGCTGCAAAAACGGCACAGTGCGGTCAGCTCATGCTGCACGTTTTGCCAGACCGCATCGTCGATCGGCTGATCCATGCGCGCGATGGCTTCTTTATTGATGATTTTGCCGCGAAACACCAGCGCCATGCGGTCCAACAGCTTACCGCACTGGGAGCAATGCGTCTGGCTGTGCTTGTAATCTTTCAGGTAACGGCTAAGCGGCCGTTTCTTCAACAGTATTCCTGGCATAAGGGGCAGTCCGATTGTCGCATGAGTCATCGAGTTGAGGGGCGGCGGGCCGCCGTCAGGTATCGTTCGCCAGCCGCGCGCGCAGGCGCTTGATCGCCTGACTGTGCAGTTGGCTGACGCGGGATTCCCCGACGTCCAGCACGGCGCCGATCTCCTTGAGATTCAACTCTTCCTGGTAATACAGCGTCAGCACCATTTTTTCGCGCTCCGGCAACGCCTCGATGGCGTCGATCACTCGCTGGCGCAGGCTGCCTTCCAACAGGTGATGCAGCGGGTTGGCCTCTTCATGCCCTTCCAGCATCGGTTCCGCGTTCTCGCCATGCTCCTCGCGCCATTCGTCGTAGGAGAAAAGCTGGCTGTTATTGGTGTCCAACAGAATTTGACGGTACTCATCCAGCGAGATATTCAGCGTCTGCGCCACTTCCGTCTCGCTCGCCGGGCGGCCGTAACGCTGTTCCAGCTGCCGCATCACCTGCGCGACCTCGCGCGCATGGCGCCGCACGCTGCGCGGCACCCAGTCGCGGCTGCGCAGCTCGTCGAGCATCGCGCCGCGAATGCGCTGCACCGCATAGGTGGTAAAGGCGGTTCCCTGTAGGGCGTCATAACGCTCAACGGCGTTCAGTAGCCCGATTCCCCCGGCCTGCAGCAGGTCGTCAAGCTCCACGCTGGCGGGCAACCTGACCTGCAGGCGCAACGCCTCGTGGCGCACTAACGGCACGTAGCGCAGCCAGAGAGAATTTTTGTCCATCACGCCTTCGGCGGTATACAGATCGCTCACTATGTCTTAAACCTGCGGATAAGAGAGTCAGCGCTATTATGCGTAGGGGGCAGAATGCCAATCGGCTGAACAGTCGTACAAAACGGGCTTTATTTGCGCCATGTAATAACCGCGCGGTGCGCGAGCATAAAAAAACCCCGCCGAGGCGGGGTTTCTTTGCGACAGTTAATCGGGAGAGACGATTAACGCAGCAGGGACAGAACGTTCTGAGTAGACTGGTTAGCCTGTGCCAGAACAGAGGTGCCAGCCTGTTGCAGGATGTTGGCGCGGCTCATGTTGGACACTTCGGTCGCGTAGTCGGCATCCTGGATACGGGACTGAGAAGCGGACAGGTTGTTAACGGTGCTGTTCAGGTTGTTGATAACAGAATCGAAACGGTTCTGTACCGCACCCAGGGAAGAACGCAGGGAGTCAACCTGAGACAGCGCTTTGTCCAGGGTCGCCAGCGGATCGGCAGTTTTTGGCTCGGTGGACTGCTCAGCGCCCTTGGTCACTTTACCGGAAGCGTCTACGGTCGCCTTGAAATATTTGGCATCGGCACCGGTACCCTCCTGGATCACGTAAGATTTACCGCTGTCGTAAGAGCGCAGGTTAGCCGCATCAGGGCCAGTAGGAGCCACTTCTTTCTCAATGCTGGTTACCGCAGTGCCGCCAGTTGGTTTAGTGGCTTCTTTGGTGCCAACAGATTTCAGGTCGCCGGTCGCTTTATCGAAAGTTGCTTTGTAGTAGTCACCATCCGTGTTGATAGCGAATACATCGTCACCCACTTTTTCGTAGCCGGTGATGTCTTTAGTATCAGCCTTAACGGTGCCGGTGTTGATAGCCACGCTGGTGCCGGTTTTCACGGTAGCAGGTGCGGTTGCAGCTACTTTGGATTTATCAATGCCATCAGCCACGCTGAACTTTTCCAGACCCAGCGTTTTAGCGTTGATGTCTTTCAGTTCGATATCGATGGTTTCGCCGTCGTTCGCGCCAACCTGGATGGTCAGTTTCTGATCTGAGCTCAGCACTTTCACGCCGTTGAAATCGGTCTGCTCGGAGATGCGGTTGATTTCAGACAGACGCTGAGAGATCTCGTCCTGGATGGACTGCAGGTCGCTGGCAGAGTTGGAACCGTTCTGAGACTGTACGGTCAGACGACGGATGTTCTGCAAGTTGTCGTTAACTTCGTTCAGTGCGCCTTCAGTGGTCTGCGCCAGGGAGATACCGTCGTTGGCGTTGCGAGAAGCCTGAGTCAGGCCTTTGATGTTTGCAGTGAAACGGTTGGAGATAGCCTGACCCGCAGCATCGTCTTTCGCGCTGTTGATACGCAGACCGGAAGACAGACGCTCAATCGCAGTGCCCAGAGAAGACTGAGATTTGTTCAGGTTGTTCTGCGCCATCAGCGACAGGCTGTTAGTGTTGATTACTTGTGCCATTGTTTGCTTTCCTTACGAGTCAGTTGCGTTCTTCGCAACACAGTTAAAAGGTTCGGGCTTGTTTGCCCACGGCGTCAACCACCGTCCCCTCAGGTATCGGCCCTCCCCTAACAACCTTTAGCAATTTTTTAAAATTTTTTGCGCCGCCGGCAATGGCAGAAATAACGCGGTTTTTCCCTCTTCTATTGCGCCATCGTTTTTTTGTTTTTTTCAGTAAACTTTTTCACCGCTGGGCCGATAACGCGTAAAGCGAATAAAGTCATTATCAAGGAGAAGCACGAATGGCATCGATCAGTTCATTAGGCATCGGCTCAGGACTCGACCTTAACGGTTTGCTGGACAAGCTGACCAAAGCGGAACAACAGCGTCTGACGCCGTACACCACCCAGCAGACCAGCTATAACGCCCAGTTGACCGCTTACGGTACGCTGAAAAGCTCGCTGGAGAAGTTTGACAATCTGAGCAAAGACCTGGCCAAGCCAGAGTTCTTCAACAACACTACCGCCACCAAGCACGATCAGTTTACCGTGACCACCACCGACAAATCGGTGCCGGGCAACTACTCGATCGAGGTGTTGAAGCTCGCGCAGCCGCAAACGCTGACCACTCAAACGCCGATTGCCGACCAGCAGGCCAAACTGGGCACGCCGGGCAGCAGCGATCGTTCCATCTCTATTACGGCAGGCAACCCGCCGAAAGAGACCAAGATCCCGCTCGGCGACGATCAGACCTCACTGGTCGAGATGCGCGACGCCATCAATAAATCGAAATCCGGCGTCACCGCCAGTATCATGCGCGTCGGCGACAATGACTATCAACTGGCATTAAGCTCCACCACGCCAGGCGAAAAAAACACCATTGCGGTGCAGGTCAATAACGACGACAAGCTCGGCGCCATCCTCAACTACGATCCTAAAAATCCGCCTAAAGATGGCAGCACCGCGATGAAGCAAACCGTGCCCGGCCAGGATGCGGAAATCGTCGTCAACGGCACGAAAATCAAGCGCAGCACCAACTCGATCGCCGATGCTCTGCAGGGCGTAACGCTCGATCTGAAAACCACCACCAAGCCCGGCGAACCGCAAAACCTGGTGATCGGCATCGACAAGAGCGGCAGCGCCGACAAGATTAAAGAGTGGGTAGATAACTACAACTCGCTGCTGGACACCTTCAATTCGCTGACCAAATACACGCCGGTCAAAAGCGGTGAAGCGCAGAATGCCAAAAACGGCGCGCTACTGGGCGACAACACCCTGCGCGGCATCCAGTCTTCGATCAAGAGCGCCCTCAGTTCGGCACAGGACAACCCGGAGTTGAAAGGCCTGGGCAACCTCGGCATCACCACCAACGTCAAAACCGGTAAGCTGGAAATCGACAGCACCAAGCTGAACAAAGCCATCGACGAAAAACCGGATCAGGTTGCCAACTTCTTCGCCGGCAACGGTAAAGACACCGGCATGGCCACCGAAATCCACAACGAGATCCAGAACTACGTCAAATCCGGCGGCATCATCGAGAACTCGACCAAGAGCATCAACACCAACCTCGATCGCCTGAACATTCAGATCACCACGGTCACGGCCAGCATTCAGAACACCATCGACCGCTATAAGCAGCAGTTCGTTCAGTTGGATACCATGATGTCCAAATTGAGCAGCACGGGTAACTATTTACAACAGCAATTCTCGACAAAGTGATTCCCTTAACCAGGTAACAGGTAAAAGAAACAACATGTATAACAGAAGCGGCACTCAGGCCTATGCACAGGTCAGTCTGGAAAGCGGCGCCATGAGCGCCAGCCCGCACCAGTTAATCGTGATGTTGTTCGACGGGGCGCTCAGCGCCCTGCTTCGCGCACGCATCCTGATGAACCAGGGCGATATCGCCGGCAAAGGTATGGCGCTGTCCAAAGCCATCAACATCATCGACAACGGCCTGAAAGGCGGCCTGGACCCTCAACAGGGCGGCGAAATCGCCGAAAACCTGGCGGCGTTGTACGACTATATGAAGCGGCGCCTGATGCAGGCCAACCTGAACAACGACGAAGCGGCGATCGCCGAAGTGGTCAAACTGCTGGAAAACATCGCCGATGCCTGGCGCCAGATCGGCCCCAACTACCAACCTTCGCAGGACGCCGTGTAATGGAACGTCAACAGCAGCTGTTAGCCGCTTATCAACAAATTTACAGCCTGAGCAGCCAGATGATCGCGCTGGCGCAAACCGGGCGCTGGGAGGAGCTCGTCGAGCTCGAATTCGCTTACGTGACGGCGGTGGAAAAAACCGCCGCCTTTACCGGGCAAGCCGGCCCTTCCATGGCGTTGCAGGAGATGCTGCGCAATAAGCTGCAACAGATCCTCGACAACGAAACCGAGCTCAAACGTCTGTTACAGCAGCGCATGGATGAGCTGAAAATGCTGATCGAACAGTCCACGCGCCAGAACGTGGTCAACAATACCTACGGCCAGTTTCATGACCGTGCGCTGTTGCTGGGGGAGCCACAGGTCCGATAAGATCGACAATACTGACGAAAATGGATTAAATAGCACTATGCGCTATTACTCTCGGGTTACGTTAGGATATTAATCTATGGCATTTGAATTATTCAGTTTATGGGTAATTGGTAAAATGCGCGCTTCGAGCCTGGCTCTCACTTTAATGGATAAACATTATCCCGACACGGACGTTTTCTGTTCAGCAGGAAATTGATTTTTGATAGATAAAACACGCCGCTGTGTTTCACGGCCCATGGAAAAATGTTGCTCCAACGCGGATCAAAGCGTAAAGATATTCTCAGATAATGGCTGCGAAATGAATATCGATGGAACGTACAATTAATCTCTGTCCAGGAATTGGCGCCTCAGCGCACATCATTCAGCATACTGAATTATTATTCCCTTCAGTCTATTTTGAGCAACCACATCTGTATCTGATACAACAGGGCCATAAGCGCGTACGCTGGCAACAACGCGAGGTGGTGGCCCATGCCGGCGAGCTGTTGATAATCGACGGGGGGCAAACGGTGGATATTATTAACGGCCCATCCGAAGAAGGCGTTTTCAGTTGCCAGTTGCTGACCTGCGACCCACTGCTGCTCACCGTTCAGCCTCCGGCCGAGGACTCGCCGGCGCCGATGCCGTTTGATGCCGTCCTGGCGCTGCGCAGCCTCCCCTGCGCCCTGAAGCACAGTTTCGAGACCACCAGCCTGGCGCTGGCGCTCCGGCAGCGCTTTCCCACCATCATCGTGCGGCACAAGATGCTGGAAATTCTGCTGTGGCTGGCCCAATTCGGCATTCGCTTCATCCACAACGAAGCCAAAGACCTGACGCAGCGCGTGCGCCGCTGCCTGGCGACCGACCCGCACAGCATTTGGACGGCGGCGAAAGTGGCGGAAAGCCTGTCGATGAGCGAAGTGATGTTGCGCCGCAAACTGTCGATGGAAAATACCGCGTTGCGCAACCTGATGATCGACGTGCGCATGAGTAGCGCACTGGCCCTGCTGCAGTCGACCGACTGGCCGATTTCCGCCATCGCGCAACATGTCGGCTATGAAAGCGCATCACGTTTCGCCGAACGTTTTCGCAAACGCTTCGGTTTCGCCCCGACCGCCATTCGCGGTCACCAAAGGATTATGGAGCCAACCTCCCAGGGAGTCGAAACGATGGCCACCGGAGAAACCTAAATAGACGCGTAACAAAATGGTTTTATTTGGCACAGGTCCCTAACGATTGTCACAATGCTGCGACATGCAACGCAACGTCGATCCGCCGAAGAGCGAATTAAATGATGCGTAATGAAAAGCGATTATTTTTTCTCTGCCAATCACGTTTGTTGGTGCTGTGGCTGTTGGTATTGCCGTATGAAGAACAGAGGGTGCGTTTGCTTACCGCACAATAAAACGGCCAGGCTTTTTATCGCCTGGCCAGACTTCAGTCCAGTTTAACCAGAACGCCAATTAACACGACGAGTACCGTCAGCATTAAAATACTGATCAGACGCCATCTGGATTCGCTTTTAGTGCTCATTGACCTGCCTCGAATAATAACCCTACTAATCGGGCCATAATAAACGGCTGGCTGCGCACCCAATAAGCCTGACAGCGCCGTTTTCGTCCCTCTATTCGGTACATTAACGCCCATTTCCTGTCGGCTGTCGCGCCGGCCATTACCGGAGCGGCGCAGCAAGCGCCAATTTTCCCGGCAGCTCCGCCACCAGTTTGTCCACCGCCAGCCGCACTTTGAGCGGTTGGTAAGGCATATAGGGCCACACTGCATTCACCGGAAAACTGAGGCTGGACTCACCGCGCATGATCTCCACCAGCGTCCCGGCCATCAGCCGATCGCGTACCAGCCACTCCGGCAGCCAGGCAATACCGGCGCCGGCGGAAACGGCATCGACGATCCCCTGCATGTCATCCATCATCATCTTGGCCGGTGGCCTGAACGGCCGCAGCTCGCCGTTTTCACCGCGAAGTTGCCAGGGCAACACGGCGCCGGCGTGCAGATACCCCACCGCCTGATGCCGGTTTAACGCCTCCACCGAAGTCGGTGCGCCGCAGCGCTGCACGTAGTCGGGCGAAGCGCACAGCAGCATGCCGTGTTCGCCCAGGCGTCGGGCAACCAGACTGCCGCTGTCCGCCAGTTCGCCGATGCGAACCGCCAGATCGAACCCCTCGTCGATCAGATCGATCCTGCGGTCGCTGAACGAAATTTCCAACGACAGTAACGGATGCTCATTCGCCAGCGCCGTCATCAAGGGCGCAATACACAGATGGCCGAACAACACCGGCATCGAGATCCTGAGCCGGCCGCTGACCTGCATCTTGCCGCTGTCCAGCTGGTTTTCCGCCGCCTGAACGTTCGCCAACGCCTGCCGACAGTGCTCATAGTACAGCGCCCCTTCATCCGTCAGGCTCAGGCTGCGGGTGGTGCGCATAAACAACATCACGCCAAGCCGCGCCTCGAGCCGCGACACGATTTTGCTGACCGCGGAGCGTGTCAGATGCAGTTTTTCTGCGGCGGCGGCAAAGCTGCCGCCTTCCGCCACGGCGACAAAGGCCGGCAGCGCGCTGAGATCGCTTTTCATCTTAATGCTTCCAAATTGGAATCAATGAAGTGAAAACCTATCACCACTGGTGAAGATCGAGCAATGATAACCTGCAGTCATTCCGGAATGCCCGGTGAAACCGCCAATTACCGTCTGAGGACAACAGCATGAAAAAAATACTGGTGCTCAAATCCAGCATTATGGGAAACGACTCGCAGACCAACAGCCTGATTGACCGCTATCTGGCAGAACGTCGGGCCAAAGGATATGAAGATCAGATCGTCGAACACGATCTGACGGCGTTGGATCTGCCGGTATTGGACGGCGAGCTGTTCAGTGCGCTGCGCGGCGCAGATAACATCAGCCCACGCGCCAAAGCGGCGGTGGCGCTTTCCGATCGGTTGATCGCCGAACTGAAAGGGAGCGATCTGCTGCTGATCGGCGCGCCGATGTACAACCTCAACGTCCCGACCCAGCTGAAAAACTGGTTCGATCTGGTGGCCCGCGCCCGGCTGACGTTCAACTATACCGCCACCTACCCGGTCGGGCTGGTGGAAGGCGTCAATGCAGTGGTGTTCAGTTCACGCGGCGGCGTACACGCCGGCCAGCCGACCGACGCCGTGACGCCCTATTTGCGCTCGGTGCTGGGGCTGATGGGGATCGGCGAGGTGCAATTTATCTATGCCGAAGGGCTGGATATGAAACCGCACGGCCTCACTCAGGGGCTGGCGAATGCCCACCAGCGGATCGTGGCCTTGGTGGGCTGAAGCAAACGCACGGTAGCATTGATTTGTTATAACATAACAAATATGATAACCAAGTCGATGCCACCTCGATGAAGTGTCGACGCTCCTACATCACATAAAGTTTTATCGCACTTTGAGCCAGCTATTCCGATAGCTGGTTTTTTTTGCCTGCGATAATGAAATGCTACCGGAGCCGCGGGTTCAATCGTGGCGGGCAGCGCGTTTCATTTCTCGCTCGCCGGGCGACTGCGTTTTGACGGACAGCGGCGCAACAAACGCTTTCCATTCCTTGCCGGCTTCCTGATGAACCGCGTTTTTTTGGGCCGATGAATAGTCATCGTTTTGCCCGGCGCATCCGGACAGCGCCATAATGCCCACAGCAAGATACAGCGATTTGCACATCATCCTATCCTGATAATTAACCGTCGCTATAGGGTAACAGCGCCGACCCCAATGTCACTGCAAAATGACCGGCACGTTCATCACACCGGCATATTCATGATGTCCTGGTAGGCCGCGACCAGCTTGTTGCGCACCTGCACGCCCAGCTGCAGCGAGACCGATGATTTCTGCAGATCGACCATCACATCGTTCAGGCTGATGCCCGGCACGCCCAGTTCGAAATCCTGCGCCTGCTTGCGCGCCGTTTGCTGGGTCTCGCTGATCTTGCCGAGCGCCGCAGTCAGTTCGCTGGCGAAGCTGACGCCCTGCGGCGCCGTATTCTGCCCCATCTTGCCGGCCTGAACCACCATGGTCTGCATCTGCTGCAGCACCCCTTCAATGCCCTGAATCGCCATCTGGTCCTCAATCATCTCGTCACGCCGGGTGACGTTTCACCCTGCACTTCTCCAATGATGCACACCCTAGCACAGCGTTTTCAGACCTAAAGCGGCTAATTAACTGCAAAAAACCCGGCTTATCGGGCAATCGGAATCGTCT
Source organism: Serratia sp. CY33525 (assembly GCF_052169115.1). Taxonomy (NCBI): domain Bacteria; kingdom Pseudomonadati; phylum Pseudomonadota; class Gammaproteobacteria; order Enterobacterales; family Yersiniaceae; genus Serratia; species Serratia sp. CY33525. The sequence goes on from NZ_JBJNLK010000001.1 coordinate 313,712, forward strand.
GATAAGGCGAATAATGGCCTGCCCAGAAATGGGAGCGCCGCTATTTAGAAGATATGTGTATCAGGGAGTCTGTTTTGTCACACAACGCTAACCATACCGTTCATCAGCCTGGCAGGGAGCTGCTCAGCGGCCCATACGGGATCGTGAGCGCCATTGAAGGACGAGACCTAAAATGAGTGCTTCGATAACCGCCGGCGAAAGCCGCGACAACGGCCTGCAGGCCATCTGGAATCGTCTGCGCGCCAACCCGAAAATTCCGTTGCTGGTCGCCGCCTCCGCCGCGATCGCCATCGTTGTCGCGCTGCTGTTGTGGGTGAAAAGCCCTGACTACCGCGTGCTGTACAGCAATCTGAACGACCGCGACGGTGGCGCCATCGTCACCCAACTGACGCAGATGAATATCCCTTACCGCTTCGCCGAGAATGGCGCGGCGCTGCTGATCCCGGCGGAAAAGGTGCATGAAACCCGCCTGCGCCTCGCGCAGCAAGGGCTGCCGAAGGGCGGCGCCGTCGGCTTCGAACTGCTGGATCAGGAAAAATTCGGCATCAGCCAATTCAGCGAACAGATCAACTATCAGCGCGCCCTTGAGGGCGAGCTGTCGCGCACTATCGAGTCGCTGGGGCCGGTGCAAAACGCCCGCGTTCACCTGGCGCTGCCTAAACCTTCGCTGTTCGTGCGCGAACAGAAATCCCCTTCCGCCTCGGTGACGCTGACCCTGCAACCCGGCCGTGCGCTGGACGACGGCCAGATCAACGCCATCGTTTATATGGTGTCGAGCAGCGTCGCCGGCCTGCCGCCGGGCAACGTGACCGTGGTCGATCAGGCCGGGCGCCTGCTGACGCAGTCCGACGGCACCGGGCGCGATCTCAACGCCTCGCAGCTGAAATACGCCAACGAAGTCGAAAACGGCTTCCAGCGCCGCATCGAAGCGATCCTCGCCCCGGTGGTCGGCAGCGCCAACGTGCGTGCGCAGGTCACGGCACAGATCGACTTCGCCACTCGCGAACAAACCGATGAACAGTACCAGCCGAACCAGCAGCCGGACAAAGCCGCTATCCGCTCTCAGCAAACCAGCCTGAGCGAGCAGATCGGCGGGCCACAGGTGGGCGGCGTGCCGGGCGCGCTGTCCAATCAGCCGAGCGCGCCGGCCACCGCGCCGATTGAGACCGCCAAGCCGGCCACCGCCGCAGGCAACAATGCCAACGCGACCGCGCAAAACGCCGCGACCACCCGCAGCGCGGCGGCCAACGGCGTGCCGCAAAATACCCGTCGCGACGCGACCACCAACTACGAGCTCGACCGCACCATTCGTCACACCCAGCAAAAAGCCGGCACCGTGCAGCGTCTGTCGGTCGCCGTGGTGGTCAACTATCTGGGCACCGATAAAGACGGCAAACCGCAGCCGATGAGCAAAGAGCAGCTGGCGCAGATCGAAGCGCTGGTGCGTGAAGCGATGGGCTACTCCAGCAGCCGTGGCGACACCCTGAACGTGGTCAACACGCCGTTTACCGACACTCAGGTGACCGGTGGCGAACTGCCGTTCTGGCAAAGCCAGTCGTTTATCGATCGCCTGATCGACGCGGGCCGCTATCTGCTGGTGCTGCTGGTGGCCTGGCTGCTGTGGCGCAAACTGGTGCGGCCGCAGCTGCAACAGCGCCAGGCGGCGCAACAGGCCGCCGTCGCCGCCGCCAACGCCCCTGCCGCCAAAGCGGTCGACAGCAGCAAACCGAGCAACGAGGAGCTGGCGCAGCGTCGTAAATCGCAGCAGCGCGTCAGCGCAGAAGTCCAGAGCCAGCGGATCCGCGATCTGGCTGACAAAGACCCACGCGTGGTCGCTCTGGTAATCCGCCAATGGATGAGTAACGAGATATGAGCCTGACCGGAACCGACAAAAGCGCCATCCTGCTGATGACGCTGGGTGAAGATCGCGCGGCGGAGGTGTTCAAACACCTCTCCTCGCGCGAAGTACAGCTGCTGAGCGGCACCATGGCCGGCATGAGCCAGGTTTCACACAAACAGCTCGGCGAAATACTGACCGAGTTCGAAGACGACGCCGAGCAATACGCGGCGCTGAGCGTCAACGCCAGCGACTACCTGCGTTCGGTGCTGGTCAAGGCGCTGGGCGAAGAGCGCGCCGCCAGCCTGCTGGAAGACATTCTCGAATCGCGCGAGACCACCACCGGCATGGAAACGCTCAACTTTATGGAGCCGCAGAGCGCCGCCGATCTGATCCGCGACGAACACCCGCAGATCATCGCCACTATCCTGGTGCACCTCAAACGCGGCCAGGCGGCGGATATCCTGGCCCTGTTCGACGAACGCCTGCGCAACGACGTGATGCTGCGTATCGCCACCTTCGGCGGCGTGCAGCCGGCGGCGCTGGCGGAGCTGACCGAAGTGCTGAACAACCTGCTCGACGGCCAGAACCTCAAGCGCAGCAAAATGGGCGGGGTGCGCACCGCCGCCGAGATCATCAACCTGATGAAAACCCAGCAGGAAGAGGCGGTCATCGACGCGATGCGCGAATACGACGGCGAGCTGGCGCAGAAGATCATCGACGAGATGTTCCTGTTCGAAAACCTGGTGGAAGTCGACGATCGCAGTATCCAACGCCTGCTGCAGGAAGTGGAAGGCGAGTCGCTGCTGATCGCGTTGAAAGGCGCCGAGCAGCCGCTGCGCGAGAAGTTCCTCAAGAACATGTCGCAACGCGCCGCCGACATCCTGCGCGACGATCTGGCCAACCGTGGGCCGGTGCGCATGTCGCAGGTGGAGAACGAGCAGAAAGCCATCCTGCTGGTGGTGAGACGCCTGGCGGAAAGCGGCGAAATGATCATCGGCGGCGGCGAGGACACCTATGTCTGATCGCATTAACACCCTGCCCTGGCAGCCCTGGTCGCTCAACGATCTGGGCGAACAGAAACCGGCGATCGAACTGCCGCAGTTGCCGGATCTCGAACTTGACGATCCGTCGCCGGACGCACAGGCCGAATTGCAACAGCAGTTGGCGACGCTGCGCCTGCAGGCGGAGCAACAGGGCCAGCAGTTGGGCTATGCCGACGGCCAGCAAAAAGGCTATGAGGCCGGTTTTCAGTCCGGACTGGAGGAAGGCCGCCAGCAAGGGCTGCTGGAAGCGCAACAGCAGCAACAGCCGCTGACCGCCCACTGGCAGCAGCTGGTCACCGAATTCCAGCACACGCTGGACGCGCTCGACAGCGTGATCGCTTCGCGGCTGATGCAGCTGGCGCTGACCGCCGCCAAGCAGGTGCTGGGCCAGCCGCCGGTGTGCGACGGCACCGCCCTGCTGGCGCAGATCCAACAGCTGATCCAGCAGGAACCGATGTTCAACGGCAAGCCGCAGCTGCGGGTGCACCCGGACGACTACTCGCGCGTCGAGCAGCAGTTGGGGGTCACCCTCAGCCTGCACGGCTGGCGCCTGTTGGCGGACGGCGAACTGCATCCGGGCGGCTGCAAAGTCAGCGCCGAGGAAGGCGATCTCGACGCCAGCCTGGCGACGCGCTGGCATGAATTGTGCCGCCTGGCGGCACCGGGAGAAGTCTGATGACCGCGCGTCTCGGCCGCTGGCTGAGCTCTCTGGATACGCTGGAAAAACGCATCGCGCGCGCGCCGATGGTGCGCCGCTACGGCCGCCTGACCCGCGCCACCGGATTGGTGTTGGAAGCCACCGGCCTGCAGCTGCCGCTCGGCGCGACCTGCCTTATCGAACGGCACGACGCCGGTGAGGTGCAGGAAGTGGAAAGCGAAGTGGTCGGCTTCAACGGCCAGCGGCTGTTCCTGATGCCGCTGGAAGAGGTGGAAGGCATCGTGCCGGGCGCGCGGGTTTACGCCCGCATCGCGCCGGAAGGCCAAAGCGCCGGCAAACAGCTGCCGCTCGGCCCGGCCCTGTTGGGGCGGGTGCTGGACGGCAGCGCCAAACCGCTCGACGGCCTGCCTTCACCGGACACCGGTTACCGCGCGCCGCTGATCACCGCGCCGTTCAACCCCTTGCAACGCACGCCGATCGAGCAGGTGCTGGACGTGGGGGTGCGCACCATCAACGGCCTGCTGACCGTCGGCCGCGGCCAGCGCATGGGCCTGTTCGCCGGCTCCGGCGTCGGCAAGAGCGTGCTGCTCGGCATGATGGCCCGTTATACCCAGGCGGATGTGATCGTCGTTGGCCTGATCGGCGAACGTGGCCGCGAGGTCAAAGACTTTATCGAGAACATTCTCGGCGCCGAAGGTCGGGCGCGATCGGTGGTGATCGCCGCGCCGGCGGACGTCTCGCCGCTGCTGCGCATGCAGGGGGCGGCCTACGCCACCCGCATCGCCGAAGATTTCCGCGATCGCGGGCAGCATGTGTTGCTGATCATGGACTCCCTCACCCGCTACGCCATGGCGCAGCGTGAGATCGCCCTGGCCATCGGCGAGCCGCCGGCGACCAAAGGCTACCCGCCTTCGGTCTTCGCCAAGCTGCCTGCGCTGGTGGAACGCGCGGGCAACGGCATCAGCGGCGGCGGTTCCATCACCGCCTTCTACACCGTGTTGACCGAAGGGGACGATCAGCAAGACCCGATCGCCGACTCGGCGCGCGCCATCCTCGATGGCCACGTGGTGCTGTCCCGGCGCCTGGCGGAAGCCGGCCACTACCCGGCGATCGACATCGAAGCGTCAATCAGCCGCGCCATGACGTCGCTGATCGACGAAGAGCATTACCGCCGGGTGCGCACCTTCAAACAGATGCTGGCCAGCTATCAGCGCAACCGCGATCTGATCAGCGTCGGCGCCTACGCGGCGGGCAGCGATCCGTTGCTGGACAAAGCGATGACGCTGTATCCGCAGATGGAAGCCTACCTGCAACAGGGCATCTTTGAACGCAGCGGCTACGATGAAGCCTGTCAACAGCTGCGGCAGTTGATTGTTTAACGTCACCAGAGGCGCACAGCGATGAAATCACAGTCACCCCTGATTACCCTGCGCGATCTGGCGCAGGATGCGGTGGAACAGGCCGCGCAACAGCTGGGCCAGGTACGGCAGGCGCAGCAGGCGGCAGAGCAGCAGCTGTCGATGCTGCTCAACTATCAGGACGAATACCGCCAGAAGCTGAATCATACGCTCTGCGACGGCATGGACAGCTCACGCTGGCAAAACTACCAGCAGTTTATCGGCACGCTGGAACAGGCCATCGACCAGCACCGCCAGCAGCTGCTGCAGTGGGGGCAGAAAGTGGATCATGCGGTGAAGCAATGGCAAGACAAACAACAGCGGCTGAACGCTTTCGAGACCCTGCATACCCGCGCTCTGACGGCGGAGCAGCAGCAGGAGAACAAACGGGATCAAAAACTGATGGATGAGTTCGCTCAACGCAGTGCACAAAGGAATATCAACCCATGAATCTGAACGCCCTGCCCGGCCTGGCCTTACCCGGCGACGCCGGCGGCCTGGCCGAACTGACGTCGGCGCTGGATGAAAGCCAGCTGTCGTCCGCTTTCGCCCAGCTGCTCGGCGCCCGTTTCGCGCCCGCCGCCGACGGCAAACAGCCGCCGGTCGCGCTGAGCGCGGACGAAGAACGCGCCCCGGCCCTGAGCCGCAACCAGCTCAATCAACTGCTGGCCACCTTCGGCGAGCGCGGCGGCCTGCTGCAGAACCCGACAACCGTAGCCAACGCGCTTTCGCCTGAGGGCGCCGAGGGCGAAGCGCCCGCCGCCGGCGACAAACCGGCGCAGCCGCCGATCGCCGCCGCCAAAGAGCTGGATGCCGCTACGCTGCAGGCGCTGTACGCCATGCTGCCGGCCGCGATCGTCGCCCAGACTCAGCCAGCCGAAGGCCAACGCTCGCTGCCGGTGGATAGCGCTGACGAGGCGACTGCGCTGCAGCCCGGCAACGGCCTGCTGAACATCGCGGCGGCCGGTGATAAAACCGCCACACATTCATCGGCATCCCCTGCTCCGTCGCCGACGGGCGCGAAAACGCCTGCCGCCGACGGCGACAATGCCACGGCGGTGCTCCCGCAACCAGCCAACGGCGAACGCGCAAGCACCGCACAACCGCTACAGGCGGGCGATACGCCACAGCAGCCGCCGCTCAATCACGCCGTCGCCCTGGCCGCCGCCAGCCCGACGCAAACCGCCGCCCCGGCCAGCGCACTGGTGACCGCGCCGCCTGTGCCGCAGCTCAACGCGCAGCTGGGCAGCCCGGAGTGGCAGCAGGCGTTGAGCCAACAGGTGCTGATGTTCCACCGCAACGGCCAGCAGAGCGCCGAGCTGCGCCTGCACCCGCAGGAACTGGGCGCCCTGCAGATCACGCTGAAGCTGGACGATCAGCAGGCGCAACTGCACATCGCCTCCGCTCACGGCCAGGTGCGTGCGGCGGTGGAAGCGGCGATGCCGCAGCTGCGTCACGCGCTGGCGGAGAGCGGCATCAACCTGGGGCAAAGCAGCGTGGGCGGCGAGTCCACGCCGCAATGGCAGCAACATGCGCAGCAGCAGGCTTCCAACGGCCAGGGGCGTGCCAGCTATGCGGAACATCATGGCGGTGACACTGCGGCCGCCGAGGGCGTCAGCGCACCGGTGGCGCTGCAGCGCATGGCCAGTGCGGTCAACGGCGTCGATATTTTCGCCTGAGCCGCCGCAAACGCCCAAGCTGGCACCCATTTCCGCGTCTATTCAGGCTATTGCACGCCGCAATAGACGCGATAATACCTTTACATGTCATGCGTGCGGCTTTGCCGCGCGCTATGCCCGCCGCCTCGCCGGCCGCGGGTGGAACAACAGGAATTAGATTTGGCTATGTCTCAGAACACCCTTCCCGCAGCACCGAAACGCTCCCTTCTGGTCATCCTGCTGGTGTTGATCAGCGTCGTCGCCTGTGGCGCCGCGGGCTACAGCTGGTGGCTGCTGCAACAGCATAAAAACGGCGCCGAACCGGCCGCCGCCAAACAGCAACCGCCGGCCGCGCCGGTGTTCATGCCGCTCGACACCTTTACCGTCAACCTGGTGACGCCGGACAACAACCCGGATCGCGTGCTGTACATCGGCCTCACGCTGCGTCTGCCGGACGAAAGTACCCGCCGTCAGCTGAACGATTTTCTGCCGGAAGTGCGCAGCCGTCTGCTGATGCTGCTCTCCCGCCAGGAAGCGAGCCAGCTGGCCAATGAACAAGGGAAGCAACGGTTGGTGGCGCAGATTAAGGACGTGCTCAGCCCGCCGCTGGTTAAGGGACAACCGAAGCAGGTGGTCAGCGATGTGCTGTTCACCGCCTTCATACTGCGGTAATCACTATGGGCGACAGCATTCTTTCACAGGCAGAGATCGATGCCTTGCTCAACGGCGACAGCGCGGGTGATGAACCCGAAGCGATAGTCGGCAAAGAGAGCGAGGTCAAGCCTTACGATCCGACCACCCAGCGCCGCGTGGTGCGCGAGCGTCTGCACGCGCTGGAAATCATCAACGAACGTTTTGCCCGGCAGTTCCGCATGGGGTTGTTCAACCTGCTGCGCCGCAGCCCGGACATTACCGTCGGCCCGATCAAAATCCAGCCGTATCACGAGTTCGCCCGCAACCTGCCGGTGCCGACCAACCTGAACCTGGTGCATCTGAACCCGCTGCGCGGCACCGCCCTGTTCGTGTTCGCGCCGAGCCTGGTGTTCATCGCCGTCGATAACCTGTTCGGCGGCGACGGCCGCTTCCCGACCAAGGTCGAAGGCCGCGAGTTCACCCCGACCGAACAGCGGGTGATCAAGCGCATGCTGCGCCTGGCGCTGGACGCCTACGGCGATGCCTGGAGCGCCATCTACAAGATCGACGTGGAGTACGTGCGCGCCGAAATGCAGGTGAAGTTCACCAACATCACCACTTCGCCGAACGATATCGTGGTCACCACGCCGTTCCAGGTGGAGATCGGCGCGCTGACCGGCGAGTTCAACATCTGCATTCCGTTCGCCATGATTGAGCCACTGCGCGAGCTGTTGACCAACCCGCCGCTGGAAAACTCGCGGCAGGAAGACAGCCATTGGCGCGAAACCCTGGTGAAGCAGGTGCAACACTCCGAACTGGAGCTTATCGCCAACTTCGTCGATATCCCGATGCGGCTGTCGAAAGTCCTGAAGCTGCAGCCGGGCGATGTATTACCGATAGACAAGCCGGAACGCCTGATAGCCCATGTGGACGGCGTACCGGTTCTGACCAGCCAATACGGCACGTTGAACGGGCAATATGCCCTGCGTGTTGAACATTTGATTAACCCTATTTTGAATGCTCTGAGTGAGGAACAGCCCAATGAGTGATCCTAAGCAACCGTCTGGCGAAGGAAAGGAATCCGTAGACGATCTGTGGGCTGATGCGTTTAACGAGCAGCAGACGACAGAGAAATCCGGCGCGAGCACCGAAGGGGTGTTCAAGTCGCTGGAAGCTCAGGATGCGCTCGGCAGCCTGCAGGATATCGACCTGATCCTGGATATTCCGGTCAAGCTGACCGTGGAACTGGGGCGCACCAAGATGACCATCAAAGAGCTGCTGCGCCTGTCGCAAGGCTCGGTGGTAGCGCTGGACGGCCTGGCCGGCGAACCGCTGGACATCCTGATCAACGGTTACCTGATCGCACAAGGTGAAGTGGTGGTGGTGGCCGACAAGTTCGGCGTGCGCATCACCGACATCATCACCCCGTCCGAACGCATGCGTCGACTGAGCCGCTGATGACCGTCGCGGCGCCCGTTACCGTCCAAAGCAGCCAACCACCCGCCGCGCCGGCCTTGCCGGCCGGTTCGGTGTTGATGCAGGTCAGCAGCGCGCTCGGCGGCATTCTGCTGCTGATCCTGCTGGCCGGTTGGCTGTTCCGTCGGCTGGGCTTCGCCCCGCAGGCGCGCAACAACAAGCTGCTCAACCTGCGCGCCAGTTGCCAGGTCGGGCAGCGCGAGCGCGTGGTGGTGGTGGAAGTCGACGATACCTTGCTGGTATTGGGCGTCACCGCCCAGCAGATCACCCCGCTGCACACCCTGCCCGCCCCGCCGAAAGACGAGGGCGCGGCCGACGCGGCGACGCCGGCGGACTTCCGCCAACTGATGCAAAAAGTTCTGAAACGCCCGGAAAAATCGGCATGACCTCGACTCTTCATACCCTCGTCCGCCGTCCGGCGGTTTGGCTCCCTGCCGCCCTGCTGTTCATCAGCCCGGCGGCTTTGGCGCAACTGCCGGGGCTGATCAGCCAGCCGCTGGCCAACGGCGGCCAAAGCTGGTCGCTGCCGGTGCAGACGCTGGTGCTGTTGACCTCGCTGACTTTCCTGCCCGCCATGCTGCTGATGATGACCAGCTTTACCCGCATCATCATCGTGCTCGGGCTGCTGCGCAACGCGCTGGGCACCCCGTCGGCGCCGCCGAACCAGGTGATGCTGGGGCTGGCGCTGTTCCTGACCTTCTTCATTATGTCGCCGGTGTTCGACAAGGTTTATCAGGACGCCTACCTGCCGTTCAGCCAGGATAAGATCGGGTTGGAGGTCGCGCTGGATAAAGGCGCGCAGCCGCTGCGCGAATTCATGCTGCGCCAAACGCGCGAAACCGATCTGGCGCTGTACGCCAGGCTGGCCAATCAGCCACCGCTGGCCGGCCCGGAGGCGGTGCCGATGCGCATCCTGCTGCCCGCCTACGTCACCAGCGAACTGAAAACCGCCTTCCAGATCGGCTTTACGGTGTTCATTCCGTTCCTGATTATCGACCTGGTGGTCGCCAGCGTGCTGATGGCGCTGGGGATGATGATGGTGCCGCCGGCCACCATCTCGCTGCCGTTCAAGCTGATGCTGTTCGTGCTGGTCGATGGCTGGCAGCTGCTGCTCGGCTCGCTGGCGCAGAGTTTCTATTCGTAACCCCCGACCGGAGAACGCGAGATGACACCTGAATCGGTTATGGCGCTCGGCACCGAAGCGATGAAAGTGGCGCTGGCGCTGGCCGCCCCGCTGCTGCTGGCGGCGCTGATCAGCGGCCTGGTGGTCAGCCTGCTGCAGGCCGCCACCCAAATCAACGAAATGACGCTGTCGTTCATCCCCAAAATTCTGGCGGTGGTGGCCACCATCATCATCGCCGGCCCCTGGATGTTGAACCTGCTGCTGGACTACATGCGCACCCTGTTCAGCAACCTGCCCACCCTGATCGGCTAACCGTGCTCACCTTCGACAGCGCCCAGCTCACCGTCTGGCTCAGCCACTATTTTTGGCCGCTGCTGCGCATTCTGGCGCTGATAAGTACCGCGCCGGTATTCAGCGAAAAGCAAATCAGCAAAAAGGTCAAAATCGGCCTTGGCGGGCTGATCGTCATCCTGATCGCGCCGACGCTGCCCGCCAGCAATATCCCGATCTTCTCCGCCGCCGGCCTGTGGCTGGCGATTCAACAGATTCTGATCGGCGTGGCGCTGGGATTGACCATGCAGTTCGCCTTCGCGGCGGTGCGCCTGGCGGGCGAAGTGATCGGCATGCAGATGGGCCTGTCGTTCGCCACCTTCTTCGATCCCAGCGGTGGCCCGAACATGCCGGTGCTGGCGCGCCTGCTCAACCTGCTGGCGATGCTGCTGTTCCTCAGCTTCGACGGCCATCTGTGGCTGATTTCGCTGCTGGCGGACAGCTTCCACACCCTGCCTGTCCAAACGCAGCCGCTGAACGGCAACGGCTTCCTGGTGCTGACCCAGGTCGGCTCGCTAATCTTCATCAACGGCATGATGCTGGCGCTGCCGCTGATCTGCCTGCTGTTGACGCTGAACATGGCGCTCGGCTTGCTCAACCGCATGACGCCGCAGCTGTCGGTCTTCGTGATCGGTTTCCCGGTCACCATGACCTTCGGCATCATGACGCTGGGCATGATGATGCCGATGCTAGCGCCGTTCTGCGAACATCTGTTCGGTGAAATCTTCGATCGGCTGGCGGCGGTGATCGGCGGCATGACCTTCTGAATCCCTGCTCCGCCCCTTCTTTCCCTCCCGCTTCCCTCTGAGACAAAATGGCAATAAAAACGCTTTCCTGGAACAAAAGCCTGAGAAACGTCTTTTATCCGGATTAAGGTTCAAATGTCTCCGGCGGCTTGAATAAATAAAACTCCGACCTAGAATAGACCCGGCAACAAAAAAATATCGCCTTGCATCACCTTAATTTTCCGCGGCGATAAAATACGTTTATCTCGAGTAAAAAATAAAAACAACTCAGTCACGCATTGTTAAATGCGCGGCAGATAACTGACACCCTGAATAAATGCGTCCGGCGCCTGCCGGCTGCAGGGCGCAGCATCGACCTTTGCTAACACAGGAGCGAGATCATGATTAAAGCGAAAAGCAACCGCAAGGCACGCCGGTTATTCGGTTTGACCCACTGGAAAAGCAACAAGTTTAGAGTTTCTTTTACCGAGACGGCCGACGGCGGGAAATGGAAAGTGGTGAAGAAAAAGAAATAGCACCACTATTTATCGTCAGGGAAATAATATCCATCACGATTTTTCCGCCACTGATTTCAATAATGCCGTTGCGCATTAAACAGGGGTGACAATCGTATTATTTCTTTCTTGATGAAAAAAAGGCGCGTCGCTCAGTCAGTAGTGGGAGAACAAGCGACGCGCCAAACGAGTGCGCCCGGTTTCAAGAAGCCTCCCTCCCCGCGGGGCGGAGAGGGTATTTTCTAAGCGCACTAAAGGGAAACCCGTCGCGGTCAGGCAACGGGGTATTGCTCTTAACGATTCATCTGGAACAGCGACATGCCCTGCATATCGCTGAAGGTTTTATACGACGCCTGCAGCGCCGCCTGCTGCATAAAGTAAGACGAAATAGACTCGGCCAGATCGGCATCCGTCAACGCGCTCATCTGGACCTGGTTGGTCATGTCGCGCTCTTTGCCGATGCTGTCCAGCTGATCCATTTCCTGCAGCTGGCTGCCGAGCTCGGCGCGCACGCTCAGCACGTTGTTGTAAGAGTTGTCCAGGCCGCGGTTGGCTTTCGCCAGCGCATCGTTCACCTGCTGCCTGGTGGCCTCATCGGCGCCCTGCAACGGCGTTTTCAGCGCGTTCAGCGCGATATCGATGCTCTCGAACACGTTGCTGACCGGCGTGCTGCCGTCCGGCTCAGGCTTGGGATTGCTGGTCAACGACATGAACACCGCGTTGCCGGTATGGCCGATGGTCATGGTGCGGTTAGCGTCCACTTTCTGCTGAACCGTCTTGTCGCCGCCCTGATAGCTGACGGTGCCACCGTTGTCGACGAACGGCGCCTTGTCGTTCACGTATCCGCCGAACATATAGCGGCCGTTGCCGTCGGTGCTGTTGGCCTGGTTCAGCAGCTGATCTTTCAGCCCCTGCAGCTGGGTGGCCAGCGACTGACGGTCGTTATCGCTTTCGGTGCCGCCGGCGCTGACGATCAGCGCCTTCATGTCCGCGATGGTGGACGTTGCGCCGGCCAAGACCGTTTCTTCCATCGACACGCTTTGGCGAGCGAAAGTGCGCGCCAGCGTGTATTGGCTGTTTTCCGCCTGCGACTGCGACAACATCACCGCGCGCGACGCCGCCAGCGGATCGTCGGACGGGTTGATCACCCGCTTGCCCGAGGAAAGCTGCTCGGCGGCCTTCATGAACAGCGACTGGTTGCCCGTGATGCCGTTCATGTTCTGTTGGTACATCATGCTGGTGCTCATGCGCATGCTGTGGGTTCCTTACTCTGAGCGTCGGCGCCGTAATCGGCGCCGATTAACAATAAAATCAACGAATATTCAGCAGCGCATCGAACAGCGAGCTGGCGGTCTGGATCACCTGCGCGTTGGCCATGTAGTACTGCTGGAAACGCAGCAGCTCACCGTACTCTTCGTCGAGGTTGACGCCGGACATCGACTGCTGTTGCGCGCCCAGCTGCGTCACGATCTTGGCCTGCGACGTGGCGATGGCCTTGGCGGCAGCGGTCTGGTTGCCGACGCCGCTGACGATGCCGGCGTAAGCGCCGCTCAGGGTCGCCTTGCCGTCCACCAGGTTTTTAGTTTGCAGATCCAGCAGCTTCTTGGCGTTTTCGTTATCGCCGCGGCCGCTGTCGTCTTTACCGGCGGCGGCGATCTTGGACGAGTCGGTGATGGCCACTTTCAGATTGCCCGCCACGTCGCTGACCGGCTTCACGGTGAAGCTGTCTTTGGCCTGCGCATTGCCGTCGATGCTCACTTCCAGCCCGTCGAAGTTCAGCGTCGGTTTGCCGTCGGCGCTGGTGCCCGGCGTGGCGTTGACTTTCACGTTGTCGGGCAGGCGACTGACCTGCCAGTTGCTGCCGTCGAACTCGACGCGATAATCGTTGGCCTTCACCTTGCCGGTGTCGGTGTAAGCGACCGACAGCGACGCATCGCCGGTGTTGCGGGTGTTATCCACCACCCGGCCGCCGCTGAAGCTGAAGAAGTCGCCACCCGCGTCGCCGTTCAGGTCGAAACCGGCGCGATGCTGCTGGTTGAAGCTGTCCGCCATCGCCAACGCCAACTGGCCCAGCTGATTGCGCACGCCGTCCAGCGTCTCGCTGCGGAATTTCAGCACGCCGCTCAGCGTGCCGCTGGTGATCTGGCCTTCCGGCACTTCGCTGGCGCCGTTGCCGCGGTTATAGCCGATGGTCAGACGGGAAGGATCGCTGCTGGAGGGCACGGCTTCCACCTGATAGGTGTTGCTGCCCTGTACCAGGGTCAAACCGTTGGCGAAGGAGACGGTATAGGCGTCGCCGTCCTGCTGCGTGACCTGTACGCCCACCAGCTGGTTCAACTCGGTAACCAGCTGATCGCGCTGATCCAGCAACGCATTCGGCTCGCCGCCGGCGCTGCCGCGCAAACGGGTGATCTCGTCGTTCAGTTTGGCGATCTGTTGGCTGTAGCTGTTGATCTGCTGCGCCGTATCGCTGATCTGCTGATTGACGCCGCTGTCCATGTCGCGCAGGAATTTGTCGGTGTTGTTGAACTGGTTCACCAGGCCGTTGGCCTTGCCCAGCACCGTCTGGCGCGCGGCGTCGTCACCGGCGTTGCTCACCAGGTTCTGCAGGTTGGTGAAGAAATCCTGCATGTTGGTCGACAGCGGGTTGGTTTTGCTCGCCAACAGGTTGTCGATCTGCGAAATCTTCTCGTAATAGGCGTTTTGCGCCCCGAACGAACTCTGTGCGCCGCGCAGCTGGTTGGTGATGAACTGGTTGTACTCGCGGTTGACGCTGGTGACGGTGACGCCGTTGCCGATAAAGCCGCTCATGGTGGCCATGCCGCCGTTCTGCGCCAGGATCGCGGTCTGGCGGTTGTAGCCCGCCACGTTGTAGTTGGAGATGTTGTTGCTGACGGTACTGAGCGCCACCTGAGCCGCATTCAGCCCGCTCATCGCGGTATTGATTAAGCTATTGGACATCGGAATTCCTTATGCTGCGGCGCCGGTGGCCCACAGGGTTCAAATTGAGCTGCTGAGCCTGTTCGCTCAGCCTGTCTCGGTTATCGGCAAAAATGAGAAGAACTTGAGGAAAAAAAGCGGCAATGCGGTCAGCCTCCGGCCAGCCTTCATTACCGCCTATCCCCTCAATAATTGGCGCCGCAGCAAGGCGACAAGCATGACGGGGATTTAGAACAACTCGTTCAGATCGTGGGTATAGGCTTTGATCGCCTGTTCCCCCGCGCTCTTCATCTGCTGGATCACGCTGACCAGTTTGCTGGCGTACTGCGGGTCGGTGGCGTATCCGGCGCGCTGCAACGCATGCGCCGCCTGCTCCGGGCTGCGCGCGGCGGCCACGTCGGCGTAGCGCGGGTTGTTGGTCAGCAGTTTGACGTAATCGGCGATCGCTTCGACATACGAACCGTAAACGCGGAACTTCGCCTTCACCTTCTTCGCCGCGCCCTGTTCGAACTCGGTGGTGGTGATCTCCGTCACCGGCCCGTTCCAGCTGCCGCCGGCCTTGATGCCGAACAGGTTGTAGCTCGGCGTGCCGTCTGAGGTCGGGATCTCGCGCTGCCCCCAGCCGGACTCCAGCGCCGCCTGCGCGACGATCAGCTGATGCGGAATGCCGCTCTGCTGGCTGGCGACCTTCGCCGGAATCGACAGACGAGCGACGAAGTTGCCGTTGTTGAGCGACAGCGGCGCGGCGGCCGGCGGGGCTTTCGGCATCGCGCGGCGCACCATCTGCTCCAGCGCCTGGTTCGGCAGCGTTTGCAGCACCTCGTTATCCAGCGCCATCGGCGACAGGCCCGCCGTTTCGCTCGGCACCGTGTTGGCGTTGCTCATCTGCTTGACCATCATGTCCGCCAGCCCCAGCCCTTTTTGCGACATCTGCTGGGCGATTTGCTGGTCGTACATCGAGGTATAGAGCCGCGTTTGATCGCTGCTCAATACCCCGTCCTGCGGCAAGGCGGAACGCATGCTTTTCAGCATCATCTGCACGAACATGCCTTCCACCTGCTGGGCCACCTGCTTGAGGTTGCCCTGCGGGTCGGCCGCCGCGTCGCGCTTGAGGCCGTTCAACGCCTGGGCGTCATAGGCCGCGCCCGACATCGCCATCAGATCGCCGGCCATCAGATGATTTCCAGCTTGGCGCGCAGGCAGCCGGCGCTCTGCATCGCCTGCAGGATCGACATCAGGTCGATCGGCGTGGCACCCAGCGCGTTCAGCGCGCGGATCACGTTGTTCAGGTTGGCGCTGGCGTTCACTTTCTGCAGCGATCCGCCCTGCTGTTGCACCGAGATCTGGGTGTTTGGCGTCACCACCGTCTGGCCGCCGCCGAACGGCGTCGTCGGCTGGCTGACGGTGTTCTGCCGATCGACCACCACCGACAGGTTGCCCTGGGCGACGGCGCAAGAGTCGAGGATCACATCGCGGTTCATCACCACCGAACCGGTGCGCGAGTTGATGATCACTTTGGCGTCCATCGCGCCGACGTTGACGGTGATATTTTGAATCTCAGCCAGGAAGCGCACCTGAGAGCTGTTGCCCTGCGGCACCAGCACCTGGATCGTGCGGGCGTCGAGCGGCGTCGCGGTGCCGCCGCCGCGTTGGCGGTTGATGGCGTCGCTGATCTGCTGCGCCAACGTGAAATCCTCGTCGTTCAGCTGCAGGTTGAGAACGCCGCCGCTGCCGAAAGTGGTCGGCAGCTCACGCTCGATGGTGGCGCCGTTGCTGATGCGCCCGCCCGCCAGCTGGTTGACCTGCACGCTGCTGCCGCCGGCCGCCGCGCCCGCGCCGCCGACCAGCACGTTGCCCTGCGCCAGCGCATAAACCTGGTTATCTACGCCTTTGAGCGGCGTCATCAGCAGGGTGCCGCCACGCAGGCTCTTGGCGTTGCCCATCGAAGAAACCACCACGTCGATGTTCTGCCCGGCGCGCGAGAACGGCGGCAGTTTGGCGGTCACCATCACCGCCGCCACGTTTTTCAGCTGCATGTTGGTGCCCGGCGGCACGGTGATGCCCAGCTGCGACAGCATGTTGCTCAGGCTTTGGGTGGTGAACGGCGTCTGCATGGTCTGGTCGCCGGAGCCGTCCAGCCCCACCACCAGGCCGTAGCCGATCAGGGCGTTGTCTCGCACGCCCTGCACCGTCACCAGATCGCGGATGCGCTCCGCCGCCGCCGGCAAGCACACCAGCCCGACGCACAGCGCGATAAACCATTTTTTCAGCATCAGTCAATCCTTAGAACGGTGAAACATTTAAGAAGAAGCGCTGCAGCCAGCCCATGGTCTGCGCTTCGTTGATATAGCCATTGCCGACGTATTCGATACGCGCGTCCGCCACCTGCGTCGAGGTCACCGAGTTATTGCCGCTGATGGTGCGCGGATTGACGACGCCGGAGAAGCGGATGAATTCGGTGCCCTGGTTGATGGCGATCTGCTTTTCCCCCACCACGTGCAGGTTGCCGTTGGCCAGCACCTGGTTAACCGTCACCGTAATGGTGCCGTTGAAGGTGTTGTTGGCGTTGGCGCCGCCCTTGCCGCCGAAGGTGCTGTCGCCGGAAATGTCCATATCGGCGCGCGCATTGCCCAACAGGCCGTCGAGGTAACGCGGCGAGGTGGCGACGCCGAACTTGCTGGCGCCGTTGCGGCTGGCGTTGGCGGAGGAGCTTTTGCTGGCGCTGACGTTTTCCTGCAGCACGATGGTCAGGGTGTCGCCGACGTTGCGCGGACGGCGGTCTTCGAACAGCGGCTGGTAGCCGTAGTTCATCGGCTGCACCGTCTGGAAGATCGAGCCGTTCGGCATCGGCGCGCTGGCCGGCGCCGGTTGCGCCGTGGTCGCGCCGTCCACCAGCGGTTTGTGCGGGATATAGGCGCAGCCGCTCAGCGTCAGCATCACCATGCCCGCCAGCCAGCGTTGTCCCTGCCGCGGCAGGATTGCCATCGAATATGTGGTTACCACGGGTATCGCCTTTGTTTCACGAAAGAGAATGACGGGCGCGGCAAGCCGGGCCCGTCAATGACAGATTACAGTTGCGTCAGCTTTTGCAGCATCTGATCGGAGGTCGATACCGCTTTGCTGTTGATCTCGTACGCGCGCTGAGTCTGGATCATGTTGACCAGCTCTTCCGCCACGTTGACGTTGGAGGTTTCCACGTAACCCTGATACAGCAAACCGGCGCCGTTCAGCCCCGGGGTGCTCTCGTTCGGCGCACCCGAGCTTTCGGTTTCCTGGTACAGATTCTCGCCCACGCTCTCCAGACCGCTGTCGTTGACGAACGTGGTCAGCGTCAGTTGGCCCACCTGCTGGGCGGCGGTTTGCCCCTGCTGGGTGACGCTGACGATGCCGTCGCGGCCGACGGTGATGGACAGCGCGTTAGCCGGAATGGTGATCGCCGGCTGCACCTGGAAACCGCTGGAGGTCACCAGTTGGCCGTTCTGATCGATCTGGAACGACCCGTCGCGGGTATAGGCCTGGGTGCCGTCCGGCAGCATCACCTGGAAGAAACCCTGCCCCTTGATGGCGACGTCTTTACTGTTGTTGGTCTGCGACAGGTTGCCCTGGCTGTGCAGACGCTCGGTCGCCACCGGACGCACGCCGGTGCCGATCTGCAGGCCGGAAGGCAGCGTGGTCTGCTCGGAGGACTGCGCCCCCGGCTGACGCATGGTCTGGTACAGCAGATCTTCAAATACCGCACGCTGGCGTTTGAAGCCGTTGGTGCTGACGTTCGCCAGGTTATTGGCGATCACGTCCATGTTGGTCTGCTGCGCGTCCAGACCGGTTTTGGCAATCCATAAGGATGGAATCATCGGTTATTTCCTTGCTGCTTAACTCAATGAGAGCAGTGAGTTGGCACGCTGTTCGTTTTCATCCACGCTGTGGATGACCTTCATTTGCATTTCAAAACGGCGGGCGTTGGCGATCATGTCGACCATGGTCTCCATCGGCTTGACGTTGCTGCCCTCCAGCACGCCCGGCATCACCCGCACCTGCGGATCGTTTTGCAACTGATTGCCGCGCTGCTGTTGGGTTTCCGGCGTCAGGCGGAACAGCCCGTCGTCACCGCGCATCACTTCGCGCGCATCGGCCTTCACCAGCTTCAGGCGGCCGATCTGCGCGATGGTGTTCGGCGGATCGCCGGCGTTCAGCGCCGAAATGGTGCCGTCGGCCGCAATGGTGATCTCCGCCGACGGCGGCACCTCGATCGGGCCGCCGTCGCCCATCACCGGCAGCCCCTGCACCGTCAACTGCCCGGTGGAGGAGATCTGAATGTTGCCGTTGCGGGTATAGGCCTCACCGCCGCCCGGCAGGCTCACCGCCAGGAAACCGTCCTGCTGCAGCGCCACGTCCAGCGGACGCGCGGTGTAGTTCAGCGCCCCCTGGCTCATGTCGGCGCCCGGCGTCGACGCGGTCACCAAGGTGCGCGTCGCCAGGCTCGGCCCGTCGACCGGCACCGCGCGCAATGCGGCGAGCTGGGCGCGAAAGCCCGGCGTCGACGCGTTGGCCAGGTTGTTGGCGGTGATGGACTGCTGCTCCAGCGTTTGGCGCGCCGCGCCCATCGCGGTATAAATCGCGTGATCCATGACTCGGCCCTATTAGCGCAGGCTAACCAGCGTCTGCAGGATGGAGTCCTGCGTCTTGATGGTCTGGGCGTTGGACTGGTAGTTACGCTGCGCGACGATCATGTTCACCAGCTCCTGGCTCAGATCGACGTTGGAAGACTCCAGCGCGCCGCTGGTCAGCTTACCGAAGCCGCCGCCGCCCGACAGACCGACGCGCGGCTGACCGGACGCGCCGGTTTCCTGCCACACGTTATCGCCCTGCGACGCCAGCCCTTCCGGGTTGGAGAAGTTGGCCATGACGATCTGGCCCAGCACCTGGGTCTGCTGGTTGGAGTAGATGCCCACGACGGTGCCGTCGTTGTTGATTTGGAAGTTGGTGTATTCACCGGCGGCATAGCCGTCCTGCGCCACTTTGCTCACCGAGTCGCTGCCCACGTTCTGCTGCATGCTGCCGGCGAAGCTCAGGGTGAAGTTTTGCGCCGGCGCGCCGTCTTTGGCGGTCATCGGGATCACCATGCTGAACTCGCCCGGCGCGCCGTTGGTGCTGGTGGTTTTAACCAGGTTGCCGCTGGTGCTGAACTCCATGGTGCCGGCGTTCACTGGCGCGGCGCTGCCATCCTGGGTATAGACCTGCCACTTGTTGTCGTCGGTCTTGACGAAGTAGGCGTTGATGTTGTGCGCGTTGCCCAGCGAGTCGTAAGCGGTGATGGTGTTGACGTAGTTGTAGCTGTCCTGTTTGGTCGGATCGAAGGTCTTGTTCTCCGGCACCTTATGGGTGGACTTCAGGTTGGTCACCATCTCGCCGGAAGTGGACGCCTTGGCGTTCATCATGCCTTCAGGAATGCTCAGCGGCACCGGGTTGGCGCCCTGCTGGATGGTCGGCGGGGAACCGGCCGCCGGATAACCGGTCAGCTGCAGGCCCTGCATGTTGGTCAGGTTACGGTTCTCGTCCAGCTTGAACTGGCCGTTGCGGGTATAGAAGATGCCGCCGTCTTTATCCTGCATGCGGAAGAAGCCGTTGCCGTTGATGGCGATATCCAGCGCACGGCTGGTGCCGGTGGTGGTGCCGCCCTTGAAGTTCTGGGTGATGCCGGACACCTTGACGCCCAGCCCAACCTGCGAACCGGCGAACATGTCGGCGAAGGAGACGCTGCCGGATTTGAAGCCCGCGGTCGCGGAGTTGGCGATGTTGTTACCGATCACGTCCAGATTGGTTGCTGCCGCGTTCAAGCCGCTGACTGCCTGAGAAAAGGCCATGTTATTCTCCGAATAGTGGTCAGGCTATCGTCCGATTGAGCCTGATGCTTAGGGTTATAAGATCTGTCGCACGTCTTCCAGGGTGGCGTTGCCGGCCAGGCCGAGATCCAATTTGGCGCCGTTGCCGTCGCGGATCACGCCGTTGACCAGCCCGAAGTGCAGGCTGCGCGCCACCAGCTGCTCGCCGTTGCCTTTGGCGTTAACCGCCACTTTGTAGGCGCCGTCAGGCGCGGTGGTGCCGTCATCCAGCGAACCGTCCCAGGTGAAGGCGTGTACGCCGGCGGTCAGGCCGCCGATTTCGATGGTGCGCACCACCTGCCCGCTGGCGTTGGTGATGGTGGCGGTCACCTGATCGGCGGCGCGCTCCAGTTCCACGCCGAACGGCGTGGTGCTGACCTTGCCGTCCTTGCTGCCGACCAGAATGTTGTTGCCCGGCACCATTACGCCGTGACCGATCAGCGCAGTCGCCTGCAGCGACTGATTGCTGTTGATCTGGCCGGAGATCGACCCCAGCGTGGTGTTGAGCTTTTCGATGCCCTGAACGGTGTTGATCTGCGCCAGCTGCGAAGTCAGTTCGTTGTTCTGCATCGGATTGGTCGGATCCTGGTTTTTCAACTGCGCCACCAGCAGCGTCAGGAAGCTGTTGTGCAGATCCTGGCTGTTGGTATTTTTGCTGTTGTTACCGATGACGGTGTTGTCCAACGACTCGTTGGTGGTTGCGGCGATAGCCATGGGAACCTCCGGTTACTGACCCAGCGTCAGGGTTTTCATCATCATCGACTTGGTGGTGTTGAGCACCTCGACGTTGGCCTGGTAGCTGCGGGAAGCGGAGATGGTGTTGACCATTTCCCCCACCACGTCGACGTTCGGCATGCGCACGTAGCCCTTGGCGTCCGCCAGCGGGTTGCCCGGCTGATACACCAGACGTTCGGGCGCCGGATCGTCCACCACCTGGGCGACGCGCACGCCGCCGGTCGGCTGCCCGGGCGCCGCCGCGACCTGGAACACCACCTGCTTGGCGCGGTAAGGCTCGCCGTCCGGGCCGGTCACGCTGTCGGCGTTGGCCATGTTGCTGGCGCTGACGTTCATGCGCTGGGATTGCGCCGATAGCGCCGAGCCGGAGATATCAAAAATGTTCAGTAAAGACATGCGCCTTATCCTTGTTGCAGCACGGACATCATCCCTTTGATCTGCCCGTTGAGCAGCGTCAGGTCGGTCTGATATTTCAGGCTGTTATCGGCAAAGTTGGTGCGTTCGCGATCCATGTCCACCGTGTTGCCGTCCATCGATGGCTGGTCCGGCACCCGGTACAACAGATCGAGCTGCGGCGGCTGCAGGGTCTGCGCCGGGATGTGGCGCGCCGCCGTCAGGTTCAGCGACATGCCGTTGCCGTTGACGCGCCCTTGTTCCAGCACTTTGTTCAATTGGCTGGCGAAATCGATATCCCGCGCCTGATAACCCGGCGTATCTGCGTTGGCGATATTGGCGGCCAGAATTTCCTGCCGCTGGGCGCGCAAGTTCAGCGCCTCTTGGCCAAAGCGCAGAGCCGCGTCCAGTTTGTCGAGCATGCTCCCTCCGCGAGGTTAGAATTTGGAGTCGACAGCATAAACGCCCGCTGCGCCACCCTATCGCGGGAATAAACGCAAAATGGGGCGCTATTTATCTGCTTAGCCTGCACGCGCTGCGGGTACACTTACGCGTATCCCGATGAGGCTTGAGAAGATGACGATGAAAGGTAAAATGCTGCTTATCGGCCTGCTGTGCAGTCTGAACGCGCGCGCCGACGATCTGGCGACGCAAATCGAAAGCTTCATCCAAGGCAAGTTCAGCGGCGAACCGGTGCAGGTGAAAGTGCGGGTGCGCACGCCGCCGGCCCAGTGGCCCGCCTGCGAACTGCCGCAGCTGTCGCTGCCGCCCAACGCGCGGATCGGCGGCAACGTCAGCATTTCGGCGCGCTGTGGCCAGGAGCGGCGTTTTATCCAGACGCAGGTGCAGGTGTTCGGCCACTATCTGGTTTCGGCGCGCGGCATCAGCGCCGGCAGCCGGTTGACCGCGGCGGATCTGACGTTGAAAGAAGGCCGGCTCGATACCCTGCCGCCGCGCGCGCTGACCGAAGCGGGCAAAGCGTTGGGCGCCGTCAGCCTGCGCAACATCAGCCCCGGCCAACCGCTGACCCTCGCCATGCTGCGCCGCGCCTGGATTATCAAGGCGGGGCAATCGGTACAGGTCAACGCGCAGGGCGAAGGATTCAACATCAGCGGTTCGGGTAAGGCGATGAACAACGCCGCCGCCGAAGACAGCGTGCGGGTGCGCATGGCGTCCGGGCAGATCGTCAGCGGCGTGGTCGGGGACGACGGCGCGATCCGCATTACGTTATAAAAAAGTAAAGGTTCCGCAAACCTTGCCGATAAGACAAATCAAGCAGCATTTTATCGGCCACCAGGGCCGCAACACTTTCATTGCAGCGTCGTCGCCCCCGAGCGGTCACGGCGTAAACGGAGATGGACCATGAGTATCGATCGCACCCAGCGGTTACAGCCGGTTTCCACTGTGCAACCGCGTGAAACCCCGGCCGACAACCCGCTCCAACCGCGTAAGGCCGCCGTGGCCGAAACGGCCGTCAGCGGCACGCAGGTCAAGCTGAGCGAGGCGCAGGCGCGCCTGATGCAGCCGGGCACCCAGGATATCGATATGGGCCGGGTCGAGGCCATCAAGCAGGCGATCCGCAGCGGCGAACTGAAGATGGACGCCGGCAAAATCGCCGACGCGCTGCTGCAAGACGCGCAGAGCGACATTCAATGGATCGCCGGGCGCGACTGACGGCGCGGCGGCGAGTAGCGGTAAAGGATAAGTCATCACTATGGAAAACCTGGCACAACTGCTGGATAAACTGTTGGAAACGCTGCAGGCGCTCAATGGCGTGCTGGAGGAAGAGCACGACTTGCTGTGTTCCGGCCAGTTGCCCGGCGTGGCGCTGCAGCGCGTAACCGATGCCAAAAGCCAGCTGCTGGCGACGGTCGCCTACCTCGAGCAACAGCGCCTGGGGCAGGAAAAAGCCTGCGGGCAACGCGCGCCCTACGCCAGCCATGCGCCCCTGGCCGATCGCTGGCAACGCGTTCAACTGCTGAGCCAAACGCTGCGCGAAAAGAATCAGCACAATGGCCTGCTGCTCAATCAGCAGATCGACCATAACGCTCAGGCGCTGGCGATCCTGAGCAAGAACAATAAATCGCTGTATGGCCCGGACGGCCAGTCGCACGCCGGCAGCCTGCTCGGCAGAAAAATCGGCGTCTGACCTGACTCATTTCGCCCGGTGAACGCACCGCCGGGCGCGGGTTTCCCCGGTTATGCGCAGCCTCTCGCATTTTCTTCTTACCGCTTTCTGAATTCCCTTAACGCTATGCGCCAGGCTGCGCAGAACGGATATTTTCCTGTTCCCCATCACTCCCTATTTCGTCATCTTAGCTCGGTCGTTAAACATCTTGATCTGTACCCATCAAGGGTATATTTTCACACGGAGAGTGAATGACCGACATTTATCTCACAAAAGCCTTCCAGACATTTGCCGGCGACGAACGCATCAGTGACGCCACGATAGTGAAAGCGGCGCGAGAGATGCAAAATCAGTTGTACGACGCCAATCTCGGTGGTTGCGTTTACAAAAAACGCATCGCCCGGATGGGGAGTGGAAAACGGCGCGGGTATCGGGTCTTAATCGCAACGGCAGATGAAGGCAGGATCTTTTTCATGTATGGCTTTGCCAAAAACGAAAGAGACAACATCAATCAGGATGAGTTAATTTCCTGGCGGCATTTGGCGGCGCTGTATCTGGATTATTCACCATTCAGACTGTATCAGCTGGTCAACTGCGGGGAATTAATAAGGTTACAACTATGAGCAAGATGCTGAAATCGATCCACCAGGAAGTTCAGGGCCTGCACCGCGCCGGTTTCGTCGACGACGTGACCATGCGCACCTTCGACATGCTGTGCCTGCGGCCGGTGAAACAGTTCGGGCCGGCCGAGATCCGCGCATTGCGCGAACGCGAAAACGTCAGTCAGCCGGTGTTTGCGCTGTATCTTAACGTCAGCAAAAAGGCGGTGCAGAAATGGGAGCGCGGCGAAGCGCAACCGAACTCCGCCGCGATGAAGCTGTTGACGCTGGTGGAACGCAACGGCCTGGCGATCCTGGCCTGAGGCGCCCCTCCCGCCACTTCGCTCACCGGATGAGGTCGGCAGCCGTCGGCCAGACAATCGAAGTTGAAATCAGAACACATTAAACAGCCCTCGATACAACAAGGAACTATCCGATGTATATTATCGATTCTATTAATTGCTTCATATCGAGAGCCAGCGAATCGGCCTATTGAATAAAACGCTTCAGGGTATTTATATTCATGCCATAAATGCCCGTAGCTTACATTTACCTTACCTGTTTTTGTTACTTAAACGGCGTCAATTTAGACGCTCGCAGCTTATAAAGCTCATTGTTTTTCGCTTTAAACTGCCCATCGATAATACCGCCATACCAATCGCCATACATCGGATTCGGGAAGATAATAAAACGCTTGCCAAATTCTTGCTGCACATCCTCCATCATTTTATTCCTTTCAGCCTGGCTTTTACCTTTTGAATCAATAAAGTCAGCCAGATTGTCGCCAAAATACAGCACGACGTCATACTGGCTTTCCAGCGCGTCGCGACGACTCTGTTTACCCTGCATCTCCGGTGTTTTTAACAAAAGATTTTCTTTTTTCGCCTGAGGCAAATTAATGCGGCGTAAATTTTTTAGCGTCACGTCAATCTGCGACTGCTTTCTGTCACTCAGGTAGAAAATGGTAACGCCGTTTTCATCGGCAAACCTCAGGAAATCGATAGCGCCGGGCACGGCTTCCGCCGCTGCCATGTCGACCCATTCGTCCCAACCGTCAAGCAAAAACGACTGGTTCTTTATCAACCAGGCCTGGTGCGGGCTGTCATCCAGCACGGTCTCATCAAGATCCAGCACGACGGCACGCGGCTTCTCCGATTTATTCTTTAATTCCTGCTCAAGTCGGAGCTTGCCCAACTGATACCCTTGATAAAAAGCCGCCCGTGCCTCTGCCGCATTCTGATACCACAATACCGACATGGCGAATTGTTCCGTGAGGCAACTGGCGGGCAGTTCAGTCCGGGAAGGATCGCAGTGATTATTTGACGAAGCGGTGAAAGCCACGCATAAAAGTAATAATGGCATGTATGATTTTAAAATTTTCATAGATACTCCATATAAGTTTAATTTTATGAGAGTACGGCGAGGATTATTTATATAGTTAATACATTGCGCATAATTTACTGAGGGACGGGTAAATTAACGCCCTTCACGCACATTTAATCTTCATAAATTTGAAGATTAAGCGGAAATTACAATAAAACAAAGAGAGAAACAACGTATAAAAATAGGATTATGACTGTTGTCACATAAACAGGCTCCAAATTGTGCCGCGCGACAAAATCGGCCGTGAGTCTTGAATTTCCAGGCTCATTTTATCGCTTAAGCATAACGCCGGCCGGCGCCAAACTACCCCGCCGAACCGGGCGGCGATCTATTCGTAATTGACGATCACCTGATTGCCAATCACCCGCAGCGGCGGGTTCAGCCCGCCTTGTGACTGCACGTAATAGACAAAGCGCAATTCCGCATTGGCCGGTTCGCCCTGCAGACCGTTGCTGCTGCCGCTGCCGCTGCCGAGCGGAATGCAGCGGTTTACCGTGCAGAGCTGGGCCTGCAGCCCGGCCGGCTCCGGCCCCAGCAAACGGTAGCGCCAGCTGACGCGGGTGATGCGCGCATTGGCGTCCGGCAGCGCGTTCGGCGGCCGCAAACCGGCGGACTCATCGCCCATGCCGCCCTGTTCCAACGTCACGCCCGCCCCTTCGGCCACCCAAGAGCCGGACACCGCGCCGGCAGTCAACGGGGCCAGCAAACACAGCACGAACAGACAGCGTTTCATCAAGCGGCTCCGATGGTCGAGGTCATGCGAATCTGGCGATCGTCGTTGATCTCGAGGTTGGACAGCACCACGAGCTGCGGCAGGCTGCGACGCAGGAAGCGCGCCAGTAAAGGCCGCAGCGCATGGTTAACCAACAGCACCGGCGGCGCGCTGAGCATCTCTTGCCGCTGCAGCGCCTGGCGCGCCTGCTCCAGCAGGCGATCGGCCAGCCCCGGCTCCAGACCGCCGCCGCCCTGCAACGCCTGCAGCAACAGACGCTCCAGTTGGGTATCCAGACCGATGACCTGGATCTCGCCGTTGCCCGGGAACCACTGCTGCGTGATCGCCCGGCCCAGCGCCACCCGCACCACGGTGGTCAGTTCATAAGGATCGCTCTGCGCCGGAGCGTGCTCCGCCAACGTTTCGACGATGGTGCGCATATCGCGGATGGAGACGCGCTCGGCCAGCAGGTTTTGCAGCACCTTGTGCAGCGTGGTCAGTGATACCACGCCCGGCACGAAGTCTTCGGTCAGCTTCGGCATCTCCTGCGACACGCGATCCAGTAACTGTTGGGTTTCCTGGCGGCCAAACAGCTCGCTGGCGAACTGGCCGATCAGGTGATTGAGGTGTGTCGCCACCACGGTGCTGGCTTCCACCACGGTAAAGCCTTGGATCTGCGCCTGCTCGCGCAAGGCACTGTCGATCCACACCGCCTCGAGCCCAAAGGCCGGATCGACGGTTTTGTCTCCCGCCAGCTCGCCCACGGCATTGCCGGGGTTGATCGCCAGCCAGCGGCCCGGCTGCGCTTCACCGCTGCCGATTTCGACGCCTTTCATCAGGATGCGGTAGCTGGCAGGCGGCAGTTCCAGGTTGTCGCGAATGTGTACCACCGGCGGCAGATAGCCCATGTCCTGCGCGAATTTCTTGCGGATCCCGCGGATACGCCCCAGCAGCTCGCCGTTTTGTTGAAAATCGACCATCGGAATCAGCCGGTAGCCCACCTCCATTCCCAGCGGATCTTCCAACTGCACGTCGGCCCAGCTGGCTTCGGCGGCCTGCGGGTTGTCCGGCATCACTGGCTCTTCAACCGCTCTCGGCGCCTGTTGTTCACGGCCGCGCAGCCACCAGGCAAGACCCAACAGAGCCGCGGTAAACAGCAGGAACACCAGGTTCGGCATGCCCGGCACCAGGCCCAACAGCCCGAGCACCCCGGCGCTCAACAGCATCACGCGCGGATTGTTGAACAGCTGGCCCACCATCTGCTCGCCGACGTCCTGATCGGTCGCGACGCGGGTGACGATAACGCCGGCGGCGGTGGAGATCACCAGCGCCGGGATCTGCGCCACCAGGCCGTCGCCGATGGTCAGCAGCGTATAGCTTTCCGCCGCCGCCCCCAGCTCCATGCCGTGTTGCACCACGCCGACCAACAGGCCGCCGACCACGTTCAGCACCATGATCATCAGGCCGGCGATGGCGTCGCCGCGCACGAATTTACTGGCGCCGTCCATCGAGCCGTAGAAATCGGCCTCCTGGGTGACTTCGGCGCGGCGTTTCTTCGCTTCGTCCTCGCCGATCAACCCGGCGTTCAGGTCTGCGTCGATCGCCATCTGCTTACCCGGCATGCCGTCCAGCACGAAGCGCGCGCCCACTTCGGCGATACGCCCCGCCCCCTTGGTGATCACCATAAAGTTGATCAACACCAGGATGATGAACACCACGATACCGATGGCGAAGTTGCCGCCCACCAGGAAGTGGCCGAAGGCCTCCACCACGCGGCCGGCGGCGGCGGAACCGGTGTGCCCTTCCAGCAGGATGATGCGCGTCGACGCGACGTTGAGCGACAAACGCAGCAGCGTGGAGAACAGCAGAATGGTCGGGAAGGCGGCGAATTCGAGCGTGCGCTGGGTGAACATCGCCACCAGGAGCACCATGATCGACAGCGCGATGTTGAAGGTAAACAGCAGGTCGAGGATAAACGCCGGCAACGGCAGCACCATCATCGACAGGATCAGCAGGATCAACACCGGGCCGGCCAACACCTGCCACTGCGTATCTTTAAAATTGCCCGGCAAACGAAGCAGGGAGGCCAAATTAGCCATCAGAGTCACTCTCTTTTGCAAAATCCAGTGCTTCCGGCACCGGTAAACGTTCAGGTTTTTTCGGGATCAGGCCGCCCTCGCGCCGCCAGCGGCGCAGCTGGTACACCCAGGCCAGCACTTCGGCGACCGCGGCATACAGGGTGGCCGGAATATGTTGCCCAATCTCGCTGTGTCGATACAGCGCACGCGCCAGCGGCGGCGCTTCCAGCATCGGGATGCGGTGTTCCGCGCCGAGCTCGCGGATGCGCAAGGCGATTTCACCGGCACCCTTGGCCAGCACTTTCGGCGCACTCATTTTTTTATCGTTGTACTGCAACGCGACGGCGTAGTGCGTCGGGTTGGTGACGATCACGTCCGCCTTGGGCACATCGGCCATCATGCGGCGCCGGGCGATCGCCCGCTGCTGCTGACGAATGCGCCCCTTGACGTGCGGGTCCCCTTCCTGATCCTTGAATTCGTCGCGAATATCCTGCTTGGTCATCTTCAGCTTTTTGAAGTGGCTCCACAGCTGATAGAACACGTCGAACGCCACCATCGGCGTCAGCCCCAGCACCACCAGAAAACCGCAGAACAGAATCATCTGCAGCGCATTGCCCAGCGCATCGAGCGGCTGCTGGGTCATCAGATGCAGCATCGCCGCCCAGTTGTGCCACAGATAGAGGCCGGTCACCCAGCCGACCAGCGTCGCTTTCAGGATCCCTTTCAGCAGCTCGGCCAGCACCTGGCTGGAAAAGATGCGCTTCAACCCGGACAACGGGTTCAGCCGTTTCAAGTCGAATTTGATCGACTTGCCGCTGAACAGGATGCCCCCCAACAGCATCGGCGCGGCGAGCGCCACCAGCACCAGCCCCGCCATGATTGGCAACAGCGCCAGCACCGCCTGGCGCAGCAACATGCCCAGTTGGCGCAGCATTTGTTTATCATTGCTGACCATGCCGTGGTCGAAGTTCAAGCCCTGCGTGAGCATCGCCGCCAACTGTTGCGCCATGTTGCTGCCGGACATCAGGATGATCGCCAGGCCCGAGAGCAGCATCAGTACCGAGGTCAGTTCGCGGGAACGCGGGATCTGGCCGTCTTCACGCGCCTTCTCCAGCCTGTGGGGCGTGGGGGCCTCGCTTTTTTCCAGATCGCTGTCTTCAGCCACGAAACGCCGTTCCTGTGTCGGGAGGGTAAAGAATGGCGGTCAGCATGCCAAAAAATTGGCGATGTCATTGAAGGAACAACGGGGGAAAAGGCGGGTTATTTAGGGGATGAGACGAAAACTGCGCGGAATGTTGTCGGGGCGCGCCGCTGTGCGCCCCGATAAGCCTCAGAAACCGAGGCTGTCGAGCAGATCGTCGACCTGCGCCTGGTTGGCGATCACGCCGACGCCGTTCTGGTCGAGCTGCGGGCCGTTCAGCAGGCTGTCGTTCGGCCGTTTTTCCTTCACCGGCTGCTCCGGCATGTTTTCCATCAGCACCATCAGCAGCTGCTTTTCGATCTCCTGCACCACGTCCATCATGCGCTTGATCACCTGACCGGTCAGATCCTGGAAGTCCTGCGCCATCATGATCTCCAGCAGCTGGGCGTTGGTGAAGGCCGTATGGCCCGGCACCTGATCCAGATACTGGCGCGTGTCGTTGACCAGAGAACGCGCGTCGTCCAGTTCGATAGGATTGGCGAACCACTCGTCCCAGCGCCCCTTCAACGCGTTCGCGCCGGATTCCAGCTCCGCCTGGCGCGGTTGCGCCGCCTCCACGCAGTTCAACGCCCGTTCCGCCGCCTGCGCCGTCATGGTTACGACATAGTCAAGACGGTCGCGCGCATCCGGGATCGCCTCTGCCGCCTGGGCGATCGCCTGATCGAGCCCCAGTTCGCGCATGCTGTCGCGCAGCATTCGGGTCAGTTGGCCGATGCGGGAGATGATCTCTCCCGCGGTCGCTGCATCGCTGGCAGGCATTGGAATGTCTCTCATCGCCCTCTCCTTACATGCCCAATTTTTCAAAAATCTTGTTGAGCTTTTCTTCCAGCGTCGCCGCCGTAAAAGGTTTCACTACATAACCGCTGGCGCCGGCCTGCGCCGCCGCGATGATATTTTCTTTCTTGGCTTCCGCCGTCACCATCAATACCGGCATCGCGGCCAGCGCGCTATCGGCGCGGATGGTTTGCAGCAGCTCCAGCCCGTCCATGTTCGGCATGTTCCAGTCGGACACCACGAAGTCGAAACCGCCGGCGCGCAGCTTGTTCAGCGCATCCGCGCCGTCTTCAGCTTCTTCGACGTTGTTGAAGCCCAGCTCTTTGAGCAGATTTCTGACGATGCGACGCATGGTGGAAAAATCGTCCACAACCAGAAATCTGAGGTTCTTGTCTGCCATTGTTACTCCTGAAATAGTTAACCGTTTAATGATGCAAAACCGCAGGCAGCCGCGCGGCGAGCCTGGGTCATATCGCCGCGGGGAAGACCCTGCGGACTAAAATCAAATGCGCAATGCCTGGCCGCCGGAAATCTGCGCCAACATGCGCTGGCTCATCCTGTCCAGCTCGACCACTTCGCTGACGCCGCCGCCGGCGATCGCCTCGCGCGGCATGCCGAACACCACGCAGCTCGCCTCGTTTTGCGCCAGGGTATAGGCCCCGGCGCGGTGCATCTCCAGCATCCCCGCCGCCCCGTCGTTGCCCATGCCGGTGAGGATAACGCCCACCGCATTGCGGCCGGCATATTGCGCCACCGAGCGGAACAGCACGTCGACCGACGGACGATGGCGGTTGACCGCCGGGCCGTCATGCAGCTTCACCTGATAGTTGGCGCCGCTGCGCGCCAGCTCCAGGTGGCGATCCCCCGGCGCGATGTAGGCATGGCCCGGCAGCACGCGCTCGCCGTCCTCCGCTTCTTTCACCGTGATCTGGCACAGCTTGTTCAGCCGCTCGGCGAACGAACGGGTGAAACCCGGCGGCATGTGCTGGGTGATCAGCAGCGCCGGGCTCGTCGCCGGCAGCGGCTGCAGCACCTGGCGGATCGCTTCGGTGCCGCCGGTGGAAGCGCCGATGGCGATCAGTTTTTCACTGCTCAGCAGCGGCGCGTGGCTGAGGATCGCCGGCGCCGGGCTGTTGGAACGCTGCGGCAGGCGCGCCCTGGCGGCGGTGCGGATCTTCTCGGCAATCAGCTCGCTGTAAGCCAACATGCCTTCGCGAATGCCGAGCTGCGGTTTGGTCACGAAGTCCACCGCGCCCAGCTCCAGCGCGCGCAGCGT
Organism: Serratia sp. CY33525; assembly: GCF_052169115.1. NCBI lineage: Bacteria > Pseudomonadati > Pseudomonadota > Gammaproteobacteria > Enterobacterales > Yersiniaceae > Serratia > Serratia sp. CY33525. The sequence goes on from NZ_JBJNLK010000001.1 coordinate 345,208, forward strand.
GATTTCCGAGCCTTTGCCGGTCAGCGAAGAGACCATCACCACCGGCATCGGCCGCAGGCGCATCAGCTTCTCGAGGAAATCCAGCCCGTCCATGCGCGGCATCTCGACGTCCAGCGTCAGCACCTGGGGATTAAATTTTTTGATCAGATCGCGCGCCACCAGCGGATCCGGCGCGGTCGCCACCATCTCCATGTCGGCGTGGCCGTTCACGATTTCCGTCATCAGCTGGCGCATCAGTGCCGAATCGTCTACGCATAACACTCTGATTTTACTCATTACCTCTCCTTGGTCAGCCCATACACGGTCTGCCCACGCAAGTAGAAATCCGGGCTGATCTGGCTGAAATTCTCGGAGTGGCCGGCGAACATCAGCCCCCCCGGCTTAAGCAAGGGAACGAAGCGGCGCAGGATGCGCTCCTGCGTCGCCTTATCGAAATAGATCATGACGTTGCGGCAAAAAATGGCGTCGAACTGCCCCGGCAGCGCCCACTCCGGCGCCAGCAGGTTCAGCGACTGAAAGTTCACCCGCGCCGCCAGTTCCGGCCGCACGCGCACCAGCCCCTGATGCGGCCCGGTGCCGCGCAGGAAATAGCGCTGCATTTGGGTCGGCGTCAGGGTGCGCAGATCTTCCTGGCGGTAAACGCCCGCTTCCGCTTTTTCCAGCACCTGCGTATCGATGTCGCTGGCCCAGACCTGGCAACTGCCGGCCCGCTGGCCCAATGCATCGCTCAGCGTGATGGCGATCGAATACGGCTCTTCGCCGGTCGAGGCCGCGGTGCTCCACACGCTGTAGCCGTTCGGCCGCGAGCGCGCGTGTTCCGCCAGGATCGGGAAGTGATGCGCCTCGCGGAAAAAGGCCGTCAGGTTGGTGGTCAGCGCGTTGATAAACGCCTGCCACTCCGCGCTGTTCGGATCGCTTTCCAGCAGCGCCAGGTAGTCGCCGAAATCGTGCAATCCCAACAGCCGCAGCCGGCGCACCAGACGGTTGTAAACCATCTCGCGCTTATGCTCCGCCAGCACGATGCCGGCGCGTTGATAAATCAACTGGCTGATACGGCGAAAATGCACGTCCGACAGCGGCAGGCGCTGCACCATTTGCGTCAACATCGACGCAGTATCCCGGTTAGAAGTTGACGGCGCCTGTTTCATGCCACCTCACCGGGGAAACACGTGCTGCTTATGCGGTTTAACAATCTTGGGCTTCCTTTACCACGGGTGAAACTGCGTTGTTGCTGTTACCTGGCGCGACGAAGTTATCGTCCGCCAGACGGAATACCGCGACCGCGTCAGCCAGGGTAATGGCCTGCTCTTCCAGCGCGGTGGCGGCAGAAGCGGACTCTTCCACCAGCGCGGCGTTCTGCTGGGTGACCTGATCCATCTGGGTCACCGCCTGCGTCACCTGCTCGATGCCGCGGCTCTGTTCATCCGAAGCCGACGCGATCTCGCCCATGATGTCGGTCACGCGGGTCACCGAACGCACGATGTCCTGCATGGTGGCGCCGGAGTTTTCCACCAGCACCGAGCCGTGTTTGACGCGGCTGACCGATTCATCGATCAGCACCTTGATCTCTTTCGCCGCCTGCGCGCTGCGGCTCGCCAGGTTGCGCACTTCGCCGGCGACCACGGCGAAACCGCGCCCCTGTTCACCGGCGCGCGCCGCTTCCACCGCCGCATTGAGCGCCAGAATGTTGGTCTGGAAGGCGATGCCGTCAATCACGCTGGTGATGGCGCCGATTTTCTGCGAACTGTTGGCGATATCGTGCATGGTGGTCACCACGTCGCCGGCCAGTTCGCCGCCCTTGGCCGCGGTGGCCGAGGCATCGCGCGCCAGCTGAGAAGCCTGCCGCGCATTATCGGCGTTCTGTTTCACCGTGGCGGTCAGCTGTTCCATGCTGGCGGCGGTTTCTTCCAGCGACGCGGCCTGCTGCTCGGTGCGGGAAGAGAGATCGTTGTTGCCTTCGGCGATCTCCTGCAGGCCGATCAGAATCGACTCCGCCCCGTCGCGCACCGCGCCGACGGTGCCGATCAGCGACTGCTGCGTGCGTTGCAGGCTGGCGAACAGCATGCTGATTTCATTGCGGCCATACACCTGAATCGGCGTCGCCAAATCGCCGGCGGCGATGCGTTCAAAGTGGCTGCGGATCTGGTTCAGCGGCTGTACCAGCATGGTGCGTAACCACCACATGGCGCTGCCGGTCACCACGATCAGCATCAAGACCGCCCCCGCCAGCATCAGGCCCGCCAGCGTGAAGGAGAACTGGTTGGCGTCTCTGGCTTCGCTGATGTCGCCGTTGACCAACTGCAGGTACTGCACGAAGTCGGCTTCGAACAGGTCCTGGGTTTTCTGCGTCGGCTGGTCCATAAACGCCTGCAGCTCCCCTTTCTCCAGAAAGCCGATCAGCTCACGCAGCGCGCCGCGCAGCCGCTCGTAGCTGGCCTTGGTGGTTGCCGTCTGCTGACTCTGTTGCTCACTGCTGCGCTCAACCGCCATGAACTGATTGAAATAAAGATCGGCCTTCTGCAGCGAACTGCGGGCGCTGCTCATCAATTCGTTCACCTGCTCCTGCGGCAGTTTCAGCGCCGCACGGGTGCCGGCGCGGTTAAGCGTATTGCGCGCCTGCAACAGCGACACCCAGCTCAGGCTGAGCGAATCGCGCTGCTGGCTGCCGAGGGTGATGATGTCGAGGTTGTGGTTATCGGAACGAAACGCGGAATACGACAGGCCGCTGCTGGCCAACTGCAGAACGCAGAAGGTCATCAACAACAGGAACAAGCTGGTAGAGATACGGATTCGGTTAAACACTGTGAACCTCCTTGCAGCCGGCCGGCGACCGGCCTACGTAGGGGAAAGGGCCGCTGCGAGAGAGGCCCGATACCGGTCAGAACGTTTCCCAGTTATCCTGCAGATCGCTGGCGTTCATTTTCTTATGATTGATTACCGGTGTTACCGTCGCCTTGCTGGTGACAGGCGCTTTAAACTCTTCCTGGCCTTCCGCCCTCAGGCGGAATACCGCCACCGACTGGGTCAGCATGCTGGCCTGTTCTTCCAGCGCCGCCGCCGCCGAGGCGGACTCTTCCACCAACGAGGCGTTCTGCTGGGTCACGCGGTCCATTTCCGCTACCGCCTGGCCAACCTGATCGATCCCGCGGCTCTGTTCGTCCGAAGCCGAGGCGATTTCGCCCATGATGTCGGTCACGCGGGTGACGGCGTTGACGATGTCGCCCATGGTTTCGCCGGCGCTTTCCACCAGCACGGAACCCATATCGACGCGGCTGACCGAGTCTTCGATCAGGCCTTTGATCTCTTTGGCCGCCTGCGCGCTGCGCTGCGCCAGGTTGCGCACTTCACCGGCCACCACCGCGAAGCCGCGGCCCTGCTCGCCGGCGCGCGCCGCTTCCACCGCGGCGTTCAACGCCAGGATGTTGGTCTGGAAGGCGATGCCGTCGATCACGCCGGTGATATCGGCGATTTTCTGCGAGCTGCCGGCGATGTCGTGCATGGTCTGCACCACGTTGGCCACCACCTTGCCGCCCTTCTGCGCGGTTTCGGAGGCGCTCAGCGCCAGCTGTGAAGCCTGACGGGCGTTTTCGGCGTTCTGTTTCACCGTCGCGGTCAGCTGTTCCATGCTGGCGGCGGTCTCTTCCAGCGAAGCGGCCTGCTGCTCGGTGCGGGAAGAGAGATCGTTGTTGCCCGCGGCGATTTCAGACGCGCCGCTGTAGATGGCATCTGCGCCCTGACGCACGCCGCTGACGGTTTCGATCAGTTCGCTTTGCATGTGTTTCAGGCTGGCCGCCAGCACGCCCATTTCGTTGCGGCTGGTGACCACGATCTGCTGAGTCAGGTCGCCGGCGGCGATCTGTTTGATGTGGTCAATCATGCGGTTCAGCGGGCGCACCAGGATATGATGGATGCCGGTCCAAACGAGCACGATCACGGCCAACACGACCAGCAACACGATCACCAGCGTCCAAATGGCCGAGGAGAACGACTTGTTGCTGTCTTCTACCGCGCCTTGGTACAGCTTGTCGTTTTGTGCCAGGTAGGTGTTGTAGATCTGCTCGAAGCCATCCTGATAGCTTTGTGTCGGTTGATCGAAGAAGGCATTGATTTTGCCTTCGCCCAACAGCTGAATCAGTTCGGTCAAAGCACCGTGCAAGATGTCATACTGTTGCTTGAGTTTTTCCGCGGACTGCACGTCCTGACGCGGATCGAGAGGAATTTTTTCATAGGCGGCGTAATGCTGTTCCGCGACCGTCAGCATGCTCTTCGCCGAAGTCAACAGATCGGTGACGGTGGCACCGCTGCCGATTTTGTTGGTATCCATCATGTAACGAATACCCGCTCGGTTCAGGGTATTACGAGTCTGCAGCAGGTTGACCCAGCTTTCGTTCAATTCAGACTGCTGCTGGCGGATCGTTTGCAGGACGGTAAAGTTTTCCTTATCGCTTTTCAGCGAGGAGAAAAAGAGTCCGCCCGAAATCAACTGCAAGGCGCCAAACAGCACCAACACCAGCAACAGGCTGGTGACCACCTTCATACGATTTAACATGATTTCCCTTGTTGAAGCCCGCGCAGACAGGCTCTGATGACGTTGAATGTGAGAGTTATCGGCGCCGTGCGGCAAAACTTTATGCGGGAAAGTAACTATTTTTAGTGGGGGTTCCGGGCGCGGTCTGCGGCGCCGCGACAGGTCAGGAAGAGTGATGGATGAAGGGGGCAGCGCCCTGCCCCCTGGGGTCATGAATCAGACGCTTTTCGCCACGCTGTCGACCAGCGACATCTCTTCGCTGCTCAGCAGCTTTTCGATATCCACCAGGATCAGCATGCGCTCGCCCAGCGAACCGAGACCGGTGAGGTATTCGGTCGCCAGCGTCACCGCGAACTCCGGCGCCGGGCGGATCTGCTCGGCGGTCAGCGACAGCACGTCGGAAACGCCGTCGACCACGATGCCCACCACGCGCTGACCAAAGTTCAGCACGATCACCACGGTGTTTTCATCGTAAGACACGCTTTGCTGCGAGAATTTCACCCGCAGATCGATGATCGGGACAATCACGCCGCGCAGGTTGGTGACACCCTTGATGAACGCCGGCGTGTTGGCGATGCGGGTCACCTGATCGTAGCCGCGAATTTCCTGCACCTTGAGGATATCGATGCCGTACTCCTCATTGCCCAGGGTGAAAATCAGAAACTCTTGCCCTACCGTTTCGCCAGCCAATTTGCTGACGGCTGCCAATCCTGCCATATCATTCACCTTTTAAATCAATAAACTCATTATTATGCGGCGGCGTCCGTCAGACGCTTTTCACGGTTCAAGGTTTGCAACGCCGAGACATCGACGATCAAGGCCACGCTGCCGTCGCCCAAAATGGTCGCGGCGGAGATGCCCGGCACTTTGCGGTAGTTGCTTTCCAGATTCTTCACCACCACCTGGTGCTGGCCGATCAGTTGATCCACCAGCAACGCATAGCGGCGGCCGGCGCTTTGCAGGATAACGACGATGCCCTGCGTGGCGTCGGTTTTGGCGCCGTCCACTTCGAATACCCGATACAGCTCCACCAGCGGCAGGTATTCGCCGCGCACCTGCAGCACGCGTTCGCCCCCGGCCAGCGGATGCAGATCTTCCGCCTGCGGCTGCAGCGACTCCATCACCGCGTTCAGCGGCAGGATAAAGACTTCGTCGTTCACCTTGACCGACATGCCGTCGAGGATCGCCAGCGTCAGCGGCAGCAGGATGCGGATGGTGGTGCCTTTGCCGGCCTGCGAACGGATCTCGACGTGGCCGCCCATCTCCTGAATATTCCGTTTCACCACGTCCATGCCGACGCCGCGGCCGGAAACGTCGGTCACCTGCTCGGCGGTGGAGAAGCCCGGCGCGAAGATCAGCATGCCGACTTCTTCGTCGCTCATGCTTTCGCTCACCGCCAGCCCTTGCGACGCGGCCTTGGCGAGAATTTTTTCGCGGTTCAGGCCGGCGCCGTCGTCGATAACCTCAATACAGATGTTGCCGCCCTGATGTTCGGCCGACAGCACCAGATTGCCCACCGCCGATTTGCCGGCGGCGATGCGGGTGGCCGGCTCTTCGATACCGTGATCGAGGCTGTTGCGCACCAGGTGCGTCAACGGATCGATGATGCGTTCGATCAGGCTCTTGTCCAGTTCGGTCGAGCTGCCCTGCAGCGTCAGCTCCACCTGCTTGTTCAGCTTGCCGGCCAGATCGCGCACCAGGCGCGGGTAGCGGCTGAAGACGTATTCCATCGGCATCATGCGGATCGACATCACCGACTCCTGCAGATCGCGCGCGTTACGCTCCAGCTGGCTCATGCTGTTCAGCAGATCGCCGTGGTTGACCGGATCGAGCGTGCCGGAGCGCTGCGCCAGCATCGACTGGGTGATCACCAGCTCGCCCACCAGGTTGATCAGCTGATCCACCTTTTCCACCGCCACACGAATGCTGGTGGACTCGCTCGCCTTGGCGCGCGCTTTCGGCGCTTCCGCCGCTGCGGCGGCCGGTTTAGCGGCAGGCGGCGCGGCGCTGGCGACCGGCGCTGGCGCAGGTTCCGGCACGGCGACCGCTGCCGGTAAGCTAGCTTCTGCGACGGCCGGTTCGCTCGGCGTCGGCGTCGAGAAGCTGATTTGTTCCGGTTCCAGCACGAAGCACAGCACGGCGCTGATGTCGTCTTCGCTGGCGGAGGTGAGCAACGTCACGTCCAGACTGTGTTCCGTCTGATGAGGGTCTTTAACCTCGCCGAGGTTGCCCAGCTCTTCCAACATCAAGGGGATTTCACTGGCTTTCAGCCCGTTCAGGCTGATGCGCATGCCGCCTTCGATCGCCGCCGGCGCGGCCGCCGGCTTCACGACAGGCTGCTGAACGGCCGGTTGAGCCGCGGGCGCCGCCTGCTGCTGTTGCGCTTCCAACGCCAGCTGGCGCAGCGCCTGGCAAATGTATTCAAAGCTTTCGGCGTCAGGCTGTTGCGAGGTTTTATAGGCGTCCAGTTGCTCCTGCATAATGTCTTTGGTTTCCAGAAACAGGTTGATAATCTCGGTGCTCAGGCTCATTTCCTGGCGTCTTGCACCGTCCAGCAGGTTCTCCAGCAGGTGGGTGGTTTCCTGCAGCACCGAAAAGCCAAAGGTCGCCGCGCCGCCCTTGATCGAGTGCGCCGCGCGGAAGATGGCGTTCAACGGCTCGATATCGGGGGCCAGCGGATCCAGCTCCAGCAGATGTTGCTCCATGTCGGCCAGCAACTCGTCCGCCTCATCAAAGAAGGTCTGATAAAAATCGCTAATGTCCATGCTCACGGGGTCACCTCTGGCTGTGAGTCGCGGTTAGTCGGTGCGGGTGCGGCCGCCGGTTGTTCCGGCGCCTGATCGGCCGGGGCTATCGCCGGGGATACCTGCGCTGGGACGCTCGGCGCTGGCGTTGACGCCGCCGGCTCCGGGGCTGCCGCCGAGTGCTCCGGCGTTTGGCTGGCCGGTGCAGTTGCCGACGGCGCCAGCTGTTTCAGGCTGTCCGGCTGGGCGATATCCATCGCGTTGCTTTCGGCATTTTCATGTTCGATGCCTTCTTGCGTTTGCTTATTCAGCACCAGCACGGTGATGCGACGGTTAATCGCGTCATCGGCGCCGTGCTGTTTCAGGCTCATGGTGGCCGCCATGCCCACCACCCGCAGCACCTTGCCTTCCGCCAGGCCGCCGGCGATCAGCTCGCGTCGGGAGGCGTTGGCGCGATCGGCCGACAGTTCCCAGTTGCTGTAGCCGCGCTCGCCGGTGGCATAAGGGATATCATCGGTGTGGCCGGACAGGCTGATCTTGTTGGGCAAATCGTTGAGGATCGGCGCTATCGCCCGCAGAATATCGCGCATGTAGCTCTCGACCTGCGCGCTGCCGGTTTTGAACATCGGCCGGTTTTGGCTATCGATAATCTGGATGCGCAGCCCCTCGTCCATCATGTTGATCAGCAGATGCGGGCGCAGCGCCTTCAGGCGCGGATCGGACTCAATCAACTCATCCAGCTTTTCGCGCAGCTTGTTTAGGCGCAGCTCTTCGGCGCGCTTGTCCGGCGAATCGACCTGCTTTCTCACCAGGCCGTGCTGCTGCGTAGGATCGTCGCCGCCGCCCGGGATCGGGCTGCTTTCGGAGCTGCTCTTGTCGCCGCTGGTCAGGGCCACCTTGAGCGGCGTGCGGAAATATTCGGCGATTTGCGTCAGCTCCTGCGGGCTGGCGATCGCCAGCAGCCACATCACCAGGAAGAACGCCATCATCGCCGTCATAAAGTCGGCATAGGCGATCTTCCAGGAGCCGCCGTGATGGGCGGCATGATGTGACTTGCGCTTTCTGACCAGAACGACCGGATGATTCTGTTTCATGCTTCTTCTTCTTCCGTCGCCTGCTGCGCCGGCGCTTTCACGCGGCGCACGTGTTCTTCCAGCTCAACGAAAGAAGGACGTTCGGTGGTATACAGCGTTTTGCGGCCAAACTCGACGGCGATCTGCGGCGCGTAGCCGTTCAGGCTCGACAGCAGCGTGACCTTGATGCACTGCATCATCTTGACGTTTTCGGCGCTCTTCTGGCGCAGCAATGTGGCCAGCGGCGAGATGAAGCCGTAGGCCAGCAGAATGCCGAGGAAAGTACCGACCATGGCGTTGGCGATCAGCGCGCCCAGTTCCGCGGCCGGCCGATCGGCCGAAGCCAGGGCGTGCACCACACCCATCACCGCCGCGACGATACCGAACGCCGGCAAGGAGTCGCCCACCATCGCCAGGCTGCCGGCGGGCACTTCGCTTTCCTGCTCGTAGGTTTCGATCTCTTCGTCCATCAGCGCTTCGATCTCGAACGCATTCATATTGCCGCTCACCATCAGCCGTAAATAGTCGGTAATGAACTCCACCAGGGTGTTATCGGCAAGGATGCGCGGATAATTAGAAAAAATTTCACTTTCTTGCGGATTATCGATATCGAACTCGAGCGACAGCATGCCCTGCTGGCGCGATTTGGCCAGCAGGCGGAACAGCAGCGCCATCAGATCCATGTACAGATCTTTGTTGTATTTGGAACGGCGCATCAGCCGCGGCAGCGCGCGCAGCGTGGCTTTGATTGCCTTGCCGTTGTTGCCGACGATGAAAGCGCCGACCCCCGCCCCGCCGATAATCAGAAACTCCGCCGGCTGATACAACGCACCGAGATGGCCGCCCACGATCAGGTAGCCGCCAAACACCGCACCCAATACCACCAGATAACCCAAAATAACTAGCACACGCATTCCTTAAATTAACAATGTGGATGGAAGGTGGGGCAAACGCGCCCTGGCGCACTGACCAGGCTGCGTGTCTGGGGGCGGCATGCCGCCCCTGCGTATCACACGTCGGTATTCATTGCCGAGAGCCGGCAATGTGGCGGCTCAAATGGCGCGTTTGACCTGCTCGTCCAGCAGTTGAGGAATAATATCGGCCAGTTGCGGCGAAAGTTTACGTCTTTTTACGGCGCGGGATGGGGGTTGGCATAAACTGCAGATGAAACCGTTCAGCGGCTGGTGCGCGTGGGTGATAAATGCGCCGCCGCAGCAGCTGCAGGCAGAGAGCTGCAGCATGCCGCTGTCGACGAAACGCACCAGCGTCCAGGCACGGGTCAGCGCCAGCAACGGCGCCTCGCCGGCCTGCTGAGGACACTGCTCCAGGTAGAGGCGATAGGCTTTGATCACCGCCTCCACTCCGCTGCACTGCCCGCTTTTCATCAGAAACAGGTAGGCGTTGTAAAACATCGACGAGTGAATATTTTGTTCCCAGGTCATAAACCAGTCGGTTGAGAACGGTAACATTCCTTTTGGCGGCGGGCTGCCGCGTAACTCCTTGTAAAGTTTAATCAAGCGCCCGCGGCTAAGCTGGGTTTCGCTCTCCAGCATTTGCAATCGGGCTCCCAGCGAAATCAGCTCCATGGCGAGCTGAATGTCCTTGGCTTCTTGAACGATACTTTTCTCAACCATCATCAGGCTCTTTTCTTCGTCGGGCTAGCGTCTTTACTCGATAGCTCTTGCAGTAAATGGCTTGATAGCAAAATGCCGGTATGGATTTGTTGCAGATCGTCGACGCGCGACTCTTTGGTCAGGCGTTCGATGGTCTGGCTTTCGTTAAAGCGGAAGTGGCAAACCAGCTGGTTGGTCTCGGCCAGTTTCACCATTTGCGGCAAAGTCAGCTGCGCCAGCGCATCGGCCATGGCTTCATCAATACCAAGACGGAACATCGCGGAGGCTTTTTCATCGTTGATCAAACGCTGTGCTAAAAGTAAATATGACAGATTGATGTCATAAATATGCTTAAGTAATTCAGACGTACCCATATTCCCCATCCCGACAGACTATGTTTAAAAACATACGCTGGGTGATAAATTTTATCGCCCGTGACCTGGGTTGTTTCCCAAAGCTGGCAAATTAATCTCTCAAAAACGACTGCTATAATTTTCAACAATCGCTAAATTTGACCACTGTTCAGTATTTGCTACGAGCGTAAACCAACGTGTATGGATGTACAGCATTCTGCTTCGATAGTGTTTAGTCACCATGAAACTATTTTTACAAATTTAATAAGATTATTCCTAAAGCAGCGCAACTCTACCCCCGAACCATTAGCACACACAATGTAAGTGAGAGGCAATTTTAAATACAATGTGACATAGATCACAAAAATAAAAAATAATTAAGCCAAATACACCCAAATACGCTCACTTATTGACCGCCATTTTGTTCACAAAACAGCCATAGGTAAAAAAACGTCTTAAAAGCAATGTTTATCCGCCAAAAAATTATCTTTTTTAGATCAATTCGAACAAAAGCATCACCAAACCAAAATAACAGAACAAAAATCTGTATATAGGCGACAAACTCAGTATAAATAACCATTTGAGTTACTAAAAAATATCCAAGCTGAAAAATAACCTGCGTAAACTATAAGGTTATTAGCTATCGGATTTGACTTAAGCCCTCAGCCTGAAGCTGTTCTAATTTTCCACATCAGGTGATTATGGCTTATCAATGATTCGCAGGCGTAGTGAACAAGCTAACAGACGTAACGATATGTTTCCGTATTAGCGCGATGCAAGAATGCTTTTTCTACATTAGAGTTCACCAAAACGACATATCGGCAACAATCCATAAAACTTTAATGCCTTTATTTCTTTTTCTGTCGCCGTGATAATTCTCTCTCCCCCAGAGATTATTTACATGGCTTACGTTTTCATCACTTCATTGTCATAAAATAAAACGCAGTTTTGTTTTACTCTTCATATTTCTCCATCAAGAAAAACGGCTTTTCAGCGCAAGCGATGACGACAAACACCGCCCAATGCCGCAGCGGCACCACGGACGGTGAAAAAATCACCGCAAAGATGGCCTGGCGCGGTGCCGCGAGCTTGTGCACGGCAAGAACGACGACGCGTCGGCCGTCAGCCGCCCTGAGACTTTCCCTATTTATCCGTTTATCAGCAGGATGAGATTGCTGACGGCGCACTGGCATATTATGATTTATCAAAGCGCCGCTACGTGCGGCGTGACATCATTACCCGGTGCAATTTATCTACTTGAAATGATTTTTGTCAGGTCGTACATCGCTGCCTCGACGGCGTCGCCGTGAGCCGCCGATGTGTTATTCACCCGGCTTTAACTATTAACAGGCTATATTTTAATCATGACCGATACGCTCGAATATCTGCTGACATTCCGTAAATGCTCCTCTTTGGACAGCCTGGAGAAGGTGTACGACAAACTGAACTACTCCATTGAAAATGATAAAGAAATGAGCAACATGTACCGCGCCGCCGACCACCGTCGCGCCGAGCTGGTTGCCGGTAAATTGTTCGATCTGGGCAAGGTGCCGAAAACGCTGTGGGCGCAGGTGCTTTAATTCAGTGAAATTACGTGCGGCAACGGTTTTATCTTTTATTGCTATATAACCGGGGTAAATTCGGCTTTTATTGCCGCGCGTGATGCGAAACACATTTATTCCCCCCGCCAGGCTCTACCCTTTATCCGACGCAGTACCTCCGCTAAGGCCGCCGATGCAGCAGCCTGGAATGCGATGGATACAACAAGGAGTGGGATATGGGGTATCAAAACGTTCTGGTCACCGTCGCCGTTGCCCCTGACAGCCACCGCCTGGTGGAAAAAGCCGTCTCCATCGTCCGCCCTTACGGCGGCAGCATCACCTTGTTAAGCACCCTCGCCAACCCGGAAATGTACAATAATTTCGCCGGGCCGATGCTGGGGGATTTGCACTCGTTGATGGAGGAGGAAACCCGGCTGTTTATGGAGGAACTGCGTCAACGCGCCGGTTACCCGATCGCCGATGCGCTGATCGTGCATGGCGAGCTGGGTGACAGCCTGGAATACGCCAGCCGCCGTCAGCCGTTCGACCTGCTGATCTGCGGCAATCATCGCGACGGCATGATGAATAAGGTCTCCTGTTCCGCCGCCCGCTTTATCAATATCAGCCACATCGATGTGCTGATCGTTCCGCTCTAAGGCTAAGCACATTCGGTAACGTTGCCTTGCCGCCCCTGGACTAGGCTTAACGCATCTTGTTTGTCGCAACGCAAAGGAGCTTTCGATGTCCCCTTCTTCTCAACAGAACCGCCGCTTCCTGCTGGCCTCGCGTCCGCACGGTGAACCGACGGCGGCCAACTTCCGTCTCGATACCGTCCCCGCACCGCAGCCCGGCGCCGGACAGCTGGTGCTGCGCACCGTTTATCTGTCGCTGGATCCTTATATGCGCGGGCGCATGAGCGATGCCCCCTCCTACGCGCCGCCGGTGGAGATCGGTCAGGTGATGGTGGGCGGCACGGTATCGCGCGTAGCGGCTTCACAGCATCCCGATTTCAACGTCGGCGATTGGGTGTTGGGTTATGACGGCTGGCAGGATTACGCCCTGTCTGACGGCAGCGGCCTGCGCAACCTCGGCCCGCACCTGCCGCATCCTTCCCGCCTGCTGGGCGTGCTGGGCATGCCGGGATTTACCGCTTACATGGGGTTGCTCGACATCGGCCAACCGCAGGCGGGAGAAACGCTGGTGGTGGCCGCCGCCAGCGGTGCGGTCGGTTCGGTGGTCGGCCAAATCGGTAAGCTGAAAGGCTGCCGCGTCGTCGGCATCGCCGGCGGGGCGGAAAAATGCCGCTATGTGGTGGAAGAGTTGGGTTTCGACGCCTGCATCGATCACCGCGCCCCTGACTTTGCCGAACAGCTGGCGGCTGCCTGCCCTAAAGGCATCGACATCTATTACGAAAACGTCGGCGGGGCGGTGTTCGACACCGTACTGCCGCTGTTGAACACCAAAGCGCGCATTCCGGTGTGCGGCATCATCGCCCATTACAATGCCACCGGGTTGCCTGCGGGGCCGGACCGCTTGCCGCTGCTGGAGGGGCTGATCCTGCGCAAACGCATCCGTATGCAGGGCTTTATCATCTTCGACGACTACGGCTCACGCTTTGACGAGTTCCTGCAACAAATGAGCAGTTGGGTCGAGGAGGGGAAAATCAAGTTCCGCGAGGACATCGTCGACGGGCTGGAGCAGGCGCCGCAGGCGTTTATCGGCCTGCTGCAGGGCAAGAACTTCGGCAAGCTGGTGATCCGCGTCGCCGACGAATAACCTCTAGCAGGGCGTGGTACACCACGCCCTGCTTTTAGTCGCCGAATCGCACATCCTCCTCTACCGTCCTCGGCCGTCAGCGTCACCTGCACGATAGTGCGCACCGCTTCCACCCTCGCCGCCAGCGCCCTGCTCGGCTTGCCCGGATGCGCCGCCACCGGCAAACGCGCAACGCGTACGCATTCTCCCGCTGCCTGACGAATTGGCCATCACGTCTTTCCCCATTGAGCCGATCGCCGGCCGGCAGGCAAAGCGCGACCCGGCCTTAATCTGGCTCTGCGGCCTGATAAGCCAAATCGCCTTCGCTCCCTGTCCACATTAATAATTGCTGCATTATCAACCGTTCAACCCCTCGACCAACGGCCTGCAGAGGGGGCTTCCCACGCCTACCAAATAGGAATCATCCGAATTAACATTCGGAAAATTTATATATTTGATCATCTTTAAGTGGCAAATGGTAAGGATAAAAAACAGTCAGTGACTTTTTTTACGTAAAAAAAGAGTTGTTTTATAAGCACGTTGACTTAAGTGTTACAGATTTATTTTTTGGTATTACCAATTATCCAATAATTTGAGATAAAAAATGATCTGCTCGCATGTATATGTTTTAGATGATTAAAACCAAGATCGTGAGCAAGTTAACGAATTGAGCATTGATCCACAAGGCTATTTTGCAAATGCAGAGCTCTATTGTAGACTGCACAAATCGTGCCTTTGTGTAAACTTTGTTAAATCTTTCGTCAGTTCCTGTCTCCATTCGTGACAGATACGCCATCGGGATCGCGCGTCAATTCTCGTGCGGTAGCTATGCCTAAAGCGGGGAATAGTATGGATCGCCTTATCATTGCGCACACGCCTTTGCCCTCCCATCAGCTGTTGTTCAGAAGCCTTTCCGGTGAGGAAAAACTGGCCGGATTGTTCGAGTTCGACGTCGAGCTGCTCAGCCCCGACAATCGGCTCGATCTGAAAGCGCTGCTGGGACAAAAAATCACGTTGGAGCTGCGGGGCAATCCGCTGGCGCCGCGCTATCTCAACGGCAATATCACGCGTATGACCCTCTCCGGAAGGGAAGCCGGCGGCAACCGTTACTATATCTACCGCGCCGTGCTGCGCCCCACGCTGTGGTATCTGACGCAAAACCGCGATTTTCGCATCTACCAGGAAAAGACCGTTCCCGACATCCTGACGCAGGTGCTGGGGCAGTATCAGGTGAAAATCGATAACCGCCTGAGTTACGACTACCGCATCTGGGGGTACTGCGTGCAGTACCAGGAGAGCGATTTCGATTTCATCAGTCGCCTGATGGAGCACGAAGGCATCTATTACTATTTCACGCACCAGCAAGACGGCCATACGCTGGTGCTGGCTGACGCGCCGTCGGCGCATCAGGAACTCGCCGGCTACGCCAGCATTCCCTATCAGCTCGCGGAAGGCGGCCTGGTGGAAAACAAAGACAGCATCAACAGCTGGAGCGTTTCGGACGCCATCACGCCCAGCCTGTATAGCCTGGATGACTACGATTTTCGCAAGCCGCGCGCGCGGTTGCTGGAGGCGCGGCAGAATCCCGCCTCGTTCGCGCAGGACAAAGCCGAGGTGTTCGACTGGCCCGGGCGTTATACCGATCACGCCCACGGCCAGTTTTACGTCAAGGTTCGCCAGCAGGAGTTCGAAGCGCAGCACGAGCAGATGAGCGGCGAAGGCAGTTCGCAGGGCATTGCGCCCGGCTACCGTTTTCAACTGATCCAGGCGCCGCGTATGGAGGACAACCGCGCCTACCTGGTGGTCAGCGCGCATTACTTCATGCAGGAAAACAGCTACGCCAGCAATGATAACGACGTCGGCGAGCAGCGTACCGAATTTCAGGTCGTTCCGGCGGACATCAATTGGCGCCCGGCGCGCATCACGCCCTGGCCGAAAACCCACGGCCCGCAAACTGCCGAAGTGGTGGGGCCGGAAGGCGAAAGCATCTGGACCGATAAATATGGCCGGGTGAAACTCAAATTCCGTTGGGATCGCCACGGCAGCGGCAATGAAACCAGTTCCTGCTGGGTGCGCGTCTCCAGCGCCTGGGCCGGCTGGAAATACGGCGGGATCCAGATCCCGCGCGTGGGCGAAGAAGTGGTGGTCGACTTTATCAACGGCGATCCGGATCGCCCTATCATCACCGGCCGCGTTTACAACGAAGACAGCATGCCGCCGTGGGATCTGCCCGGCGACGCCACCAAAATGGGCTTTATGAGCCGCAGCAAAGGCGGCGGCGCCGACAACGCCAGCTTCCTGTTCCTGGAAGACTCGCCCGGCAACGAATCTTTCGACATGCACGCCGAACGCAACATGAACATGACGGTGGAAAACGACAAGAACGTCAATATTGACGGCAGCCGCACCACCACCATCGGCCGCAAGCAGGACGACACCGTCACCGGCGACGCCACGTTCCTGTACAAAGCGAAACGCACCACCACCGTCGATGGGCTGGAAACCGCCAACCTGAACGCCCACCAGACGGTGAACATCAAAGGCGGCCGCGACCTGACGATTATCGACGGCGGCGATAAAATCGACATCACCGGCAATCAGTCCTTCAAGCTTGACGGCGCGCAGACGCAAAACATTACGCAAACCCAACACGTCACGGTGAAGGGCAATCAGACCCTCGACATTACCGAAGGGCAACAAACCAGCACCATCAAGCAAGGGCAAACGGTCAACATCACCTCCGGCGGGCAGCACACCACCATCACCGCCGGCGGGCAGGAATTGACGGTTAAAGGCGGCGGCCAAACCGCTACCGTCACCGGGAATGTCACCGAGACCTACAAAAACGATCAGAGCACGACGATCACCGGTACGCTGACCATCAAAGCGAAAACGATCAACATCACCAGCGCGGACGGCGTGTCGGTGCAGACACCGAGCTGGAAAGATAACTGCCACGGTTGGAAATGGGTGGCGACCGGGGCCAACTTCGCCTTCTACGGCTCCAATCTTGCGTTGACAGGAGCCAGCCTGAAACACACGATGCTGGATATCTCGCACAATCCGCTGGCGATCAGCAAAACCAATTTCAAGCTCAGTAACGATCCCATGACGTTCACTCAGCTTGGCGCGCTGGTGACCAACGGCGCCTTACGGTTGAGCACCAAGGCGCTGGCGATCTTTTTATAAAGGGACTCCCATGTCGAAGGCCAAAAATGTTCTCACCGTTATCGGGTTGATTTTATTGGCTCCTATCCTCAGCCTGGTGGGTTTTTTCAAATTCATCACGGTCGATATCTGGGGTTATTTCAAACATATCGGTTCTTCCCTCAGCGTGATGGAGAACGGTATTTCCGCCTCCGGGCAAATCGTCAGCATTCGCCAGACCAACCTGTGGGACGGGAATCGGCCGGTCTGCGAAGTCGAAGTCAAATACATCGCCCAAGACGGAAAAAACCATACGGCCGTGGCGAAAGGCCCGATCAGCGTCGTGGATCTGCCGCGTTATCAGCCGGGCCATTTCACCGCGATCAAGTACGACCCGAAGAACCCCAAAAAAGCGGTGATCGAAGAGCTTTCCCGGCTTTGAGCGAAAAGGCTCCTTTCAATCACGCGATCCGATTGCAACGCTCTGCCAACGGCTTATCGTTCATCGGTTCGCTAACTCACCTTGCATAAGGAAGTGTCACGATGGGCGCGTTCATTGCCTTTTCGACGCAGGACAGCCTCTGGGGACAAATCCTGTTTACCTTCTTTGGCATCCTGGTTGGCTGCGTCTTGCTCGCCGCGATCGGCAAAACCTTTTTGTCGGCCAGCCGATCGGCCGCGTTGCCTGCGCGGTTGCTGATCTTTGTCGCGCTGATGCTGGCGCTGCTGAAATACAACCAGCAGGTGATGTCTGCGGTGAATGCCCCCGCAGAATTGATCGGGTTCCTGATTTTGCCCGGCTTTTTGATGGGTTACCTGGGTGCGGCGCCCACCGGCAGACTGGCGCTGGCGATAGAGCTGCCCTGTTTTGCGGCGCTCGCCGCGCTGCTGATTCTGGGCACCGCCGACGTCGAGTTTTTTGCCCCCTATCACCTGGAGAGCGCCGGCCAATTTATCGCCAAGGCGATCGCCGCGGCATTGTCCGTCGCCGCCGTGCTGTTGGCTCGCGGAATAAACGGGAAGGACGGCGCACTGTCCTCTTGATCATCCCTTTCGAAGCGGGGCCCTCCCCGCATTAACGATCGGCGCTGAACGCCGCATCGTTTTCTTCATCTGTTGTGACATAGCCTGATATCTATTAAACCGAAAAACGGATTGTTTTTGAGCAGCAGCCTGGCTGCCAGCTGATATCCACAGGAAGCTTTACACACACAATGAAAGTCGTAAAACCTCTGCGCCTCAGCGCGCTTCATCGCCCCTTCTCTTGGCAAGGGCAAAACCATCTGGGCGTTTCCGTTTTGGCCTTGGCCGATATGGGGGCTTCCCCGCGCCTGCGCCCCGAACCGGAACTGTGGCAGTTGGCCGCCGAAGAACTCACGCTGAGCGGCGGCGTGCTCGATTTGGCTATCCCCAAAGCCTGCGCGGAGTTTCTCGCCACCGGTAACGCCTACACCCACCATCAACAAGACAAAACCGCTTGCGCCGTAAAGATCCAGCTGGATTCGCTGGAAAAAACGCTGGTGGTTTTCGGCGATCGCCATTGGATCAACGATCGTCCCTCCACTCCCCTCCCTTTTGCAGAAATGCGTCTGGACTGGCGCCGGGCTTACGGCGGCACCCAGTTCGCCGATAATCCGCACGGCATCGGCGCCACTCCAGAAACATTTCCGCAGGGCCGCATCCATCGCCTACCCAATGTTGAACCGCTGCAGGGGCGCCTCGCGTCTCCTCGGCAAAGCGCGCAACCGGTAAGCTTTGACGCGTTGGATATCACCTGGCCGCGCCGCTTCTCCCGCATCGGTAAAAACTACGACGCCAACTGGTTGAAAAACGGCTTTCCCGGCTTCGCCAACGATATCGACTGGCGCCTGTTCAACATGGCGGAAAGCGATCAGCAGTTTCCTCAACGCGACAGCTTGCCGCCCCGCGCCGCCTATCGAATTTGGAACATGCACCCTTCAGAACCGGTGCAGCAAGGTCATTTGCCGCCGTGGCGCACACGCTGTTTCATCAACCGGCTGCGCGGCGACGAAACGCATTTCGAAGAAATCGCGATGCGCCACACCACCGTCTGGTTCTTCCCGCATCGGGAACAGATGCTGCTGATTTATCAGGGCAGCACACGCATCAATGAAGACGATGCCGCCGACGTAATGCAGCTGATGCCGGCTTTGGAAATCGAAGGCGAGCCCCGCTCCACCGTGCATTATCGGCAGGTGTTGACCCAGCGGCTGGATAAGGAACGGGGTGCTCTGCACGCGTTTCGTGAGCAAGAGTTGTTGCCGGAAGCGTGCATCGGCGCCTGGCTGGATACGGAAACGCCGACGCAGCAAAGCCCGATGGCGGAAAATATCGCCGCCTACGAGCACCGGCAGCGCGAAGAGCACCGCCAGCGCCTGCTGCGTGAAGGCCAGGACATCGATGAACTGTTCCCGCTGCCGTCGCAAGACGCGCCGCCGAAGCTGGACCAACTCGCCGAATTCGTCGAGCGTCTGGAAAGCCAGGCCGAGGCGCAGTATCAGGACATGCTCAAGCTGGCGCAAGCCGAGGGTATCGACCCGCGCAATCCCGGTGGGGATCACGTGCCGCCATCCGGTGCGGAAAGCTACCAGCAGCAGCGCGATCTGCTGTTCCAGGAGGCGCGCCGGCATCCCGACGCGTTCAGCGAAAAACAGCTGGGGGAAAGCGAGCGCGCGCTGCACCAAATGTATTTAATGTCGGCACAGGCGCAAAGCCCTGCGCTGCGTTTAAGCGGCGATCTGGCGCAAATCATTCGCCAACGCGTCACCGCCGCCATGCTGCGCGATAAGGATCTCAACGGTCTTGATCTCACCGGTGCCGATCTGTCCGGCATGGATCTCTGCCAGGCTAACTTGCGCGGCGCTTTGCTGGAAAACGCCAATCTGCGCCAAACCCAATTGGTGGGTTGCGACCTTCGCGAGGCGATGCTGGCGCGCGCCGATCTCAGCGGCGCCGTCTTGCAGCAGGCCGATCTGAGCCACGCCTCTTTGGCCCTGGCGAAATGCGAAGCGACGGATTTCGGCGGCGCACAGCTGCACGAAACCAACATTCAGCAAACGTTGTTTCAACGCTGCGATTTCACGATGGCCTCATTACGCGATTTGCTGGGATACGAAACCTTGCTCGGGCAGTGTGATTTCAGCCGCGCCACGCTGGCCAACATTACGCTGATGGAGCTGCAACTGGAGCAGCTGACATTCAGCCACGCCCGGCTCGAAAAAGTCAGCTTCGTCAAATGCCGCTTGCAGGCGGTGAACTTCGATCGGGCGCGGCTGGAAAGCTGCGCCTGGGTTGATACCGAGACGCAAAGCCTCAGCTTCCGCGCCGCACGCCTCACGGCCTGCGCCTTCGCGGCAAAGACGCTGCTGCCGCAGGCGGATTTCAGCGACGCGACGCTAAACCAGTGCAATTTACGCCAGATGCCGTTGCAGCGGGCCAATTTCAGCCGTGCACGTCTCAATAATTGCGACCTGTCGGAAAGCCGGTTGAACGACGCTGATTTCCGTCAGGCCAACGGCAGCGGCAGCCTGTTCATTCGCAGCGATCTGTCTCGCGCCAACCTGCGCGACGCCAATTTCATTGCGGCGATCCTGCAAAAATGCGTGCTGTCGGGCGCCGACCTGCAGGGCGCCAATCTGTTCCGGGCCGACCTGTCGCAGTCGCAAGTGGATCAGGCGACCCGGCTCGAGGGCGCCTATACCGCCAGGGTGAAAACATTGCCTCGCCACAACGGGAAGGAAGTATGACCTCAAAGCCAGAGCAAATACGCCAGCGCGTGAAACGCGGCGAGCTGATTGCCGGTGAGGATTTGCACGGCCTGTCATTCGCCGGTATGGATTTGGCCGGCGGCATGTTCAACGAACTGAACCTGAACGGTGTGAACTTCTCCGATTGCGATCTGCGCGACAGCGTCTTCAGCAATTGCCGGCTCGAACAGGCGCAATTTGCACGGGCGAACCTGAAGCAAACGGCCTTCAACCAGTGCGCCATGTCGGGCGGCCGCTTCAGCGAGAGCCATATCGAACTGACGATGTTCAACGACTGCCGGCTTGAACAGGGCGACTTCAGCCGGCTGGCGCTCAACCAAAGCCACTGGATGTCATGCCAATTGGCCGGCGCGAATTTTTCCGCCACTCAGCACGATCGCACCACCTTTTACGAAAGCCCGCTCGACGGCGCTGCGTTGAATCAGGCGCGGTTATCTCTTGTCACGTTCTTCCGATTAAACCTCCGTGACACGCGGTTTGAAGGGGCAGATTTCGACCGCGTCACGTTTTTCGAATGTGACCACCGCGGCAAAAGTTACGCCGGGCAGCGCCTGATCGCCTGCCAGTTTACCGATAACCAACTGGACGACGTCGATTTCAGCCAGGCGACGCTGCGTCAAAGCAACTTCAAGGGCGCTTCGCTGCGGCGCGCCAACCTGACGAGCGTGCAGGCGCAGCAGTCACTGTGGCTGGAGGCCAATCTGACCCACGCGCAGTGCCGCGGCGGGCAGTTCGATCAGGCGATCTTCAGCGAAGCGACGTTGGACGCCGCCAACTTCAGCCAGGCGCGCCTGTATCAATGCGTATTCCAGCACAGCCGCGCGGCGCGCTGTGATTTCAGCGACAGCGACCTGACCTACGCCGACTTCTGTTATGCCGACATCGGCGCCGCCGATTTCCGGCGCGCGCGCTTTATGCGCACCCGCATGCACCGCGCCCATCAGCAGCAAACGCGCTGGGGCGATCGCAGCGGGATCCTCGAGCGCGACGAAGAGCTGTACGCCGCCGAAACCTGGAGCGCACAGCGCCAGAGCCGAATCTGAATGCATTGACCACTTCACGAGGGGATCACCATGAGCGTTGCCAACACAACCCGCGCCGTCAACATCGCACCGCCCCAGCAGGCCGCCGGCCAGGTCGTCAACCTGTTGCCGGACGGCAGTCTGGTGGTGGAGTGCGAAGGCCGCGGCTGGCATTGCCGCCGGGCGGCGAGCTGCCTGCTGACGCCGGCACTCGGCGATAACGTGCTGGTCGCCGGCTGCGGCCACCAGCTGTGGGCGATCGCCGTCCTTGAGCGCGCGGAACCGCAAAGCGCGGCGCGGCTGAGCGTTGCAGGCGATCTGCACATTGAAACGCCGAGCGGCTCACTGTCGCTGCACGGCGCGCAGGCGCTGAAACTGAGCGGCGACGCCATGACGCTGCAGGCCAACAGCGGCGACTGCCAGGTCGACAAGATGAAATACAGCGGCGAAGAGCTGTCGGCCTTCGTCAGCATCAGCCGCCTGGTCGGCAAACGCTGCGAGTCGCTGTGGCATTCGGTCAGCCAGATCAGCCATTCGCTGTTCCGCAAAGTGCGCCAGACCGAGCACGTGCGCGCCGGGCAGCTGGATTACCAGGCGGAAGATTACGCCCGCATTCATGCCCGCAACACGCTCATTACTTCAAAAGACATCACCAAGCTGGATTCGGAACAAATCCACGTCGGATAACCTGCGGAGGCCTTTTATGTTTGCCAACAGCCAAATGATCGGCGTGGACCTGGCGTTTCCCGACGTCTGTCTGACGCCAAGCCCGGCGCCAGTACCCGTGCCCTACCCGGATATCGCCCTGGCGCCGACCGCCATTCCGAACGCGTTCAACATTCTGTTCGTCGGCACCCCGGCGCACAACATGGCGACGGTGACGCCGCTGACCAACGGCGACAACCCCGGCGTGGCCACCGGCGTCGCCTCCGGGACAGTGATGGGGCCGTCCCGCCACCTGACCGGCGCCTTTACCGTGCTGCTCAAAGGCACCCCGGCCACCCGGCTGACCAGCCTCAGCCTGCAAAATTCCACCAACGCGCTCGGCATGCGCATCGTGCCGAGCCAATTAAAAGTGTTGCTGCTTGCGCCCTGATGACGGCGCCCTATTACACAGCCATTAAACAAGAAGAGGACATTGTGAAAACACGGATTACCCTGACGCTGCTGACCGCCCTGACGCTTGCCGGTTGTTCCACGCCGCCGCCACCGCCGCCGGCGCTCAATAACGACGCCATCGTCAGCAGTGAGGTCAACGGCGTCACGCTAAAGCACCGCGCCGCGGTGAGCGCGCCGCAACAGTTCAAGCCGATTGGTGAGGAGTACCGCAGCCTGTACGCCGCCAGCATCATGAGCAGCCCGAATTATACCGGCACCGCCGTCGGCAGCCTGGACAACGCCGCCGCGTTCTACGCGCTGGGCGAAGTGGAAAACAACTGGCTGGCGATCTCCGCCATCCGGGGCGGCGACCTGGTGGGTTACATCCAGGCCAACGCCGGCGTACCGGAAGCGCGCTACAAATCGACGCTGCGCAAAGATCTGCCGCGCCGCGCGCGCGCCGCCAAACAGGACTGCGTCAAAGTCGGCGGCGACAGCAAGGCGTGTAAAAACGCCGGCTCAGCCACCTGGATCCTCCAGTAGTCAGCACGCCTGCGGGCGACGAGATTCCCATGATGACGACCCCTATCGCTTCCCGCTGGTGCGGGATGCTTTTTCTGCTGCTGAGCGCGTTGGCGCTCGGCGGCTGCATGTCTTCCGCCAAAAGCGTGCCGTCGCGATACAGCCTGGTGTTCGATGCCGATCGCCAGGTCAACGCCGCCGCCGGCGCGCAACCGGCGCCGATAAAAATTCGCGTGCTGCTGCTGCGTTCGGATGCGGAATTCATGGATGCCGACTTCTTCAGTCTGCAAAACGACGCCAAAAGCGTGCTCGGCAACAGCCTGCTGGACAGCGATCAGTTCTTCCTGACGCCGGGCCAGACCGGCAAAAAACTCGGTGGGCAAAGCGCGTTGGATGCGCGCTACATCGGCGTGATCGCCGAATATCAAAATCTGGACGGCAAAACCTGGCGCCTTTCACTGCCGCTGCCGGAACCCACCGAAACCAATTTCTACAAGGTATGGCAATTCTCGCCGGATGAGCTGGAAGCGCATATCGTCGCGGGCGTGAGTGGCCTGCGCCCCGTAAAAAAGGTCGACTGACCTACCGCTGCGCTGAAGCGAAGTAACTATAGGTGTGATGATGAAAGATGCTCATAAGGTTGTCTGGACGGAGGGGATGTTTTTGCGCCCCCACCATTTCCAGCAGGCGGAAAACTATCTCGAAGGCTATATGCGCAACTGGGGCCAGGCCCACAGCGGCTGTTTCTGGGGTTTCCTGACCCTGGATCTGGACCAAACGCTGCTGCGCCAGGGCAAGATTGCCCTCAACGCCGCCAGCGGCATCATGCCGGACGGCACGCCGTTTCGCTTCGCCGGCGCCCAGCAGGCGCCCGCGCCGCTGACCATCGCCGAAAACAAGACCGGCGAAAACGTGGTGCTGGCCCTGCCGACCTACCGCGCGGGGCGTGAAGACGTGATCTTTCAGGAAAGCCCGGAGGCGCTGGCGCGCTATCTGGCTTACGAGAATGAAGTCGACGATCTCAACGCCGTCTCGGTGGGCAGCGCGGCGCTGCAGTTTGGCCGCCTGCGCCTGCGGCTGATGCTGGAGAGCGAGCTCAACGCCGAATGGACGGCGCTCGGCGTGACCCGCGTGCTGGAAAAACGCGGCGACAACAGCCTGCGCCTCGATACCGCGCAGATCCCGCCGATGCTGAACTGCCAGGGCAACCCGGTACTGAAAACCTTCATCAACGATCTGCAGGGCCTGCTGCAACAGCGCAGCCAGCAGATGAGCCAGCGCCTGCTGCAGCCGGGCCGCGGCGGCAGTTCCGAAATGGTCGATTTCATGCTGCTGCAGCTGATCAACCGCCACCTCGGCCAGGTGAGCCACGCCTACCACCTCGACCATCTGCACCCGGAGCGCCTGTTCGCCGATTGGCTGCAGTTCGCCACCGAGCTCGCCAGCTTCTCGGCGCAGCGCACCCCGGAAGGCCGTCTGCCGGTGTATGACCACGACAACCTGGCGCTGTGCTTCGGCAAGCTGATGCTGTTGCTGCGCCAGGGGCTGTCGGTGGTGCTGGAAGACAACGCCATTCAGCTGACGCTGGTCGAACGCTCCCACGGGCTGAACGTCGCCACCGTGCAGGACGCCAAAATGATGCGCGACTTCGGCTTCGTGCTGGCGGTGCGCGCCGACGTGGCCGCCGAGGTGTTGCTGACCCATTTCCCGGCGCAGATGAAGATCGCCCCGGTCACGCGCATCCGCGATTTGGTGCAGCTGCAGCTGCCAGGCATCGGTTTGCGCACCATGCCCGCCGCGCCGCGCCAGATCCCCTATCACGCCGGCTACACCTACTTCGAGCTGGAAAAAGGCGGCGACCTGTGGAAACAGATGGAAAAATCCAGCGCCTTCGCTCTGCACCTGGCGGGCGAATTCCCGGGGCTGGACATGGAATTTTGGGCGATTCGCAGCCATACGGACCGGTAACCTATGACTCAGGAAAATAGCATGGCGCCGGCGGCCAACCCGCTGGTGGACGCCGCCAACCCGCTGCTGAACGCCATTTCGCAGATCCGCCAGTCGGCCACGCACGCCAACCCGGCGCAGCTGCGCCAACAGCTGATCGACGAAATGCGCCGCTTCGAGATCCGCGGCCAACGCGCCAACCTGCCGTACGAGGTGATCATCGGCGCGCGTTATTGCCTGTGCACCGCGCTGGATGAAGCGGCGGCGCTGACCCCGTGGGGCAGCAACAGCGTGTGGTCCGGCAGCGGGCTGCTGGTGACCTTCCATAACGAAACCTGGGGCGGCGAGAAATTCTTCCAGCTGCTGGCCAAGCTGTCGCAAAGTCCGCGCGAGCACATCAACCTGCTGGAGCTGATCAATTATTGCCTGCTGCTGGGCTTTGAAGGCCGCTACCGGGTGATGGAAAACGGCCGCTCGCAGCTGGAAACCATGAAACAGCGCCTGCTGCAGCTGATCCGGTCGGTGCGCGGCGGCTATGCCCCGCCGCTGTCGCCCCATGCGCTGGATCTGCCGGTACAGCAGAAACTGTGGCGCCCGCTGGTGCCGCTGTGGGCCTGCGTGGCGCTGACCGGCTTCCTGGCTTCGCTGCTGTTTATCGCCCTCAACTGGCGGCTGGGCGACAACACCAGTCCGGTGCTGGCGGCGATTTACCAAACCAATCTGCCGCAGGTGGCGATCGGTAACCCGGCGCCGGCCGCGCCGCCGACGCTGAGCCTGAAAAGCTTCCTGCGCAAAGAGATCGCCGAAGGGCTGGTGGTGGTGCGCGACGAAGCGCAGCAAAGCGTGGTGATCCTCAAAGGCGACGGGCTGTTCGACTCCGCCGCCACCACGGTGCGCGCCAACTATATTCCGGTTATCGACCGCATCGCCGCCGCCATGAACGGCGTCAGCGGCAAAATCCTGGTCACCGGCTACAGCGACAACGTGCCGATCCGCAGCGCCCGTTTCGCCTCCAACTGGGAGCTGTCGCTGGCGCGCGCCGAAGCGGTCAGCGCCCGGTTGCAAAAGCACCTCGCCAACCCGCAGCGGGTCAAGGCTGAGGGCCGCGGCGAAAGCAACCCCGTCGCGCCGAACGATAACAAAGTGAACCGCGCGTTGAACCGCCGGGTAGAAATTACGCTGTTGGTCGCCCCGGAAAATACCCAGGCGGAAATCAACGGCTTGCCGCAAGGAACCGGAAAGTAATGCTCAGTACGTTATTCTCCATCATCACCAGCCGCCTGCTGTGGGGCTTTGTCGGCATTACCGCGCTGGCGTTCATCATCTGGATGATCGGCCCGCTGGTGGCCATCGGCGACTATCGCCCGCTGGAGCCGGAACTCAACCGCCAGATCGCCATCGGCGTTATCTACCTGATCTGGTTCCTGTGCCGCCTGATCCCGCGCCTCTACAGCGCCTGGTTCAACAGCCGCCTGCTGAGCAACCTGCGCGCCGCCGAAGCGGTGCCGGCGGAAGACGGCAAGCCCGAGGTCAAACAAGACGATCAGTTGGCGCAGCGCTTCGACGAAGCGGCGCAGCTGCTGAAAAAGGCGCGCTTCACACCGGGCCAGGGCGACGGCAAACACCGCTGGATGACCCGCTTTAGCCGCCAGTACCTGTACCAGCTGCCGTGGTATGTGATCATCGGCGCGCCCGGCGCCGGCAAGACCACCGCGCTGGTCAACTCCGGCCTGCACTTCCCGCTGGCGGATCGCTTCGGCAAATCCGCGCTGCGCGGCGTGGGCGGCACCCGCAACTGCGACTGGTGGTTTACCAACGACGCCGTGCTGCTCGACACCGCCGGCCGCTACACCACGCAGGAAAGCCAGCGCGAAGAAGACGCCGGCGAGTGGCAAAGCTTCGTCGCGCTGCTGAAAAAATACCGCACCCGTCAGCCGATCAACGGCGTGATGGTGACCATCAGCGTCGCCGATCTGCTGAGCGACAGCGCCGAAGCGCGCGCCGCCCAGGCCAGCGCGCTGCGCAAACGCCTGATCGAACTGCACGAACAGCTGGGCATTCACTTCCCGGTCTATGTGCTGGTCACCAAAACCGACCTGCTCAACGGCTTTATGGCCTACTTCGGCAGCTTCGACAAAGCACAGCGCGACCAGATCTGGGGGTTCACCTTCCCTTACGAGCGCTCGCGGCAGCCGGACTTCAACCTGAACGCCGCTTTCGAACAGCAATACGCCCTGCTGCAACAGCGGCTGGACGCGGCGCTGCCTGATACGCTGCTGATGGAGCACGACGCGCGCCAGCGCGCCGAAAGCTACCTGTTCCCGCAGGAGTTCGCCGCGCTGCGCTCGCTGCTCGGCCAATACCTGGAGCAGGTGTTCGCCACCTCCAGTTTTGAAACCCGCTTTACCCCGCGCGGCATCTATTTCACCAGCGGCACGCAGGAAGGCCTGCCGTTCGACCGGGTGATGGGCGAGCTGAACCGCTATCTGCAGCTGCCGACGGCAAACTCAGGGGCGCAGGCCAACGCGGCCTGGGACAGCGTGGGCCAGGAAGCGCCAATCCCGGCGGCCAAGGGCCAAAGCTTCTTCCTGAAAGAGACGTTGGAATCGGTGGTCTTCCAGGAATCCGGGCTGGCGGGCAGCAACCGCTGGTGGGAATACCGCAACCGCGCCCTGCACTGGGCGGGTTACATCGCGCTGGCGGTGATCCTGGCGGTGCTGGCGATGCTCTGGTTCACCAGCTACGGCAACAACAAGGCCTATCTGGCGGAAGTGGCCGCCAAGGTGCCCGGCGTCGAGCGCCAGGGGCAAAACCTGACGCAGTTGGGCAACGGCGACATGTTCTCGCTGCTGCCGTTCCTCAACAGCCTGCTGCACCTGCCGGACAGCCAGAACTTTTCGCTGGACGATCCGCCGTTCACCTACCGCATGGGGCTGTTCCGCGGCGATCAGGTGAGCGACGCCGGCAATGCGCTGTACCAAAAAGCTCTGAAAGAGCTGCTGCTGCCGCAGGTGGCGCAACAGATCGCCACCACGCTGCGCAACGACAACCACGGCGATGCGGACTTCAGCTACGAAGCGCTGAAGGCCTACCAGATGCTGTATCTGCCGAAGCAGTACGACGGCAAATTCCTGCGCGCCTGGGTGATGCTCAACCTGCAGCGCAACCTGCCGCAGGGCAGCACCCAGAAACAGCTGCAGCAGATCGAATGGCATTTGGGCCAGCTGCTGGATGCGCAGATCCAGGCCTCGCCTTACGCCAAAGACGACCAACTGGTGGCGCAGGCGCAGGCTGCCATCAACCGGGCGCCGCTGTCGCAGCGCGTCTACGGCCGCCTCAAGCGCCTGCTGCTAAAGCAGACCGACATCAAGCCGGTCAGCCTGGTCGATTTGGCCGGCCCGCAGACCGAGCTGGCATTCAGCCGCAAAAGCGGCAAACCGGTGACCGACGGCGTGCCGGGTCTGTTTACCTCGCAGGGGTATTGGAAAGCGTTCAACGACAACATCGATCCGGTGACCGACACCCTGCGCAAGGAAGACGTCTGGGTGTTGAACAGCCAGACGCCGGAGCAGAAGAGCGCCGACCTGACCAAGACCATCCGCCAGCTGTACATGCAGGACTTCATCAGCGCCTGGGATGAGCTGCTGGGGGATATCCAGCTGGCCAACATCGGCAACCTGACCCAGCGCATCAGCAGCGCGCGCCTGCTGTCCGGCAACCCATCGCCGATGCGTAACCTGCTGGTCAACGTCAGCAAAAACGTCACCCTGCGCGACGAGAAAAGCGACGCCGACTCCCGCTCGCTGCTGGCCAAAACCGAAGACAGACTGAATCAAAACGCCAACCGCACGCTGGAAGCGCTGTTCACCAACCGGCCGGCCAACGCCGACGGCGACGTATCCGCCCAGCCGGAACAGCTGGTGATGGCGCACTTCGCGCCGCTGCTGGAGCTGGCGCAAAGCCAGGGCGAAGGCAATAAGGCGATCCCTTTCGACAGCGTGCTCAAGCAGGTCGATGAGCTGTACAGCTATCTGACGGCGGTTCAGGGCGCGGCCAACAGCGGCATGTCGGCGCCACCGAGCGACATCATCCCGCGTCTGCAGGCCGAATCCGGCCGCTTGCCGGTGCCGTTCAAACAGATGCTGCTGTCGCTGGCGATCGGCGCCAGCAGCGACACCCAGCGCAAAGAGATGGAGAACGTGAAAAAGCGCATCAGCTTCGAGGTCGGCAGTTTCTGCCGCCAGGCGATCGCCGGCCGTTATCCGCTGGTGGCACGGGCGCGCCAGGAGGTGACGCCGGACGATCTGGCGCGCATGTTCGCGCCGAACAGCGGGCTGATGGACAGCTTCTTCCGCGACAACCTGCAGGGCAAGGTCGACACCACCCGCGCCAACTGGCGTTTCACGCCCGGCGTGGACGGCAAAACGCTGCCCGGCGGCGAAGGCATCCTGCGTTCGTTCCAGCAGGCGCAGCGCATCCGCGACGCCTTTTTCGCCAACGGCACCGCGACGCCCTCTTACCGCGTGACCGTGCGGCCGGTGCGGATGGATAACGACATCCTCAACCTGACGCTGGATATCGACGGGCAGCTGTTCAAATACAGCCACGGCCCGCAGGTGCCGCTGGTGGTCAGCTGGCCGGGCACCCGCAATACCAACCAGGTGCATCTGCAGCTGGCGCTGGCCAACGGCACCACCGCCAGCCTGGTGACCAGCGGGCCGTGGGCGCTGAACCGCCTGGTAGACATGGCGCAATCTTCGGGCACCGGCGGCCTCGGCCGCCAGGCGACCTTCAATCTCGACGGCCACCGCGTCACGCTGGAGTTCACGCCCAACAGCATTCGCAATCCGTTCCAACTGCCGGCCTTCTCGTGCCCGTAGCCCCGAAAGGACATGACCATGAGCACTGATTCAAGCGCCCCGACGAGCATCGGCTGGTACGGCAAACTCCCTTCCGCCGGCGACTTCCTGCAACGCCGCCTGCCCGATCCGGTGGTCAACAACTGGGCCCACTGGTTCCATAACGGGCTGGTGAATTTGCAGCGCGATGCGCAGGGGCCGAACGGCCACCCGTTCAGCAACGCACCGGTGTGGAACTTCGTGATCCCCGCCACGCTCGGCAGCCCGTACGTGCAGATGGGTTGCCTGTTGCCGGCGCGCGATCGCGTCGGGCGACGCTACCCGATCTGCGCGCTGCGCCTGTTCAGCCAACAGGATTGGCGGCCGCAACAGCTGAACATGGCGGCGAGCTGGTACCAACAGCTCGGTTATACCCTGCTGAACGGCGTGCGCAACGGTTTCTCCGCCGAGCAGATCGACCGCACGTTGCAGGCGATCCCGGCGCTGCCCAGCCCGCCGGCGGAAGCGGATTCCGAGATATTGTCGATTATCGGTTTCCAGCATCCGGACGTACCGGGCCTCGGCTGGCAACAGGCCGCCGACTGTTTCGACCCGGCGCAGTACACCAGTTTCTGGTGGACCAATCAGGCCGACGGACACCCGCTCTACACCCACGTGCACAGCGGCAACCTCACCGTGCAGCTGTTTTCACTGCTGTTCGAGCCCAACGGCTGGGCGCGCCCCGGCCGCGGCGGCCAGTACCCGCAAATGTTTGATTAACATCGCTCGTTGAAGGAAATTTTATGGCTATCGACACCGATACCCTGCTGACCCCGGTCGACGCGGACAATCCCTGCGGCGACAACCTGGAATACGACGCCGACTTTCTGGCGATGGAACAAGCCGCCACCGGCAAGGCCGAACAACAGTTCGGCAGCACCATCATCCCGGAAGAAGCGCCGGATTGGGTGCAGGTCGAACGCCTCGCGACCTCGCTGCTGACGCGCACCAAAGACCTGCGCGTCATGCTGTATCTCACCCGCGCCTGGACCCAGCTGCGCGGGTTGCCGGGCTACGCCGACGGGCTGACGCTGATCCACCAGTCGATGGCCCGTTACTGGGACGCCCTGCAGCCGCCGCTGGAGTTCGACGGCGAGGCCGACCCGCTGTTTCGCATCAACGCGCTGGCCGACCTTGGCGACAAAGCCGCGCTGGCCGCTAGCGTGCGCGCCGCGCCGCTGCTGAAAAGCGCCGCCGGTGAAATCTCGCTGCGCGATGCCGGCGCCCTGCTCGACGGCAGCAAGCAGGAGTGCCCCAATTTTCCCGGCGGCCGCGCACGGCTGCAGGATGAACTGGCGCAACAGGATCGCCCCGAAGGCGCCCTGGTGGCGCGCATCGCCAACACCCTGAGCGCCATTCGCGGCGAAGTGACCCGTCATCTGGGGGAAAGCGCGCTGCCGGAAATGAGCGCGCTCACCAAGGTCTTTTCGCTGGTGGCGCTCGCCGGCCAGAGCGAGGCCCCGGCCGCCGCCGAACCCGACGCCCCGCCGGAAGCCGCCGCCGTGCAGCCACCCGCCGCCGTGCAGAGCGCCACCGCCCCGCTCAACTGGCGCAGCGCGCAGATCCAGTCGCGCGACGACGCCCAGCTGATGCTGGACAAGGTGAAAAACTATTTTCGTCTTCATGAGCCGAGCCACCCGGCGCCGCTGATGATCGATCGGGTCCAGCGGTTGATTACGCTGGACTTTATGCAAATCGTCCGCGATTTGGCGCCCGATGGGCTTAACCAACTGGAGACCATTCTCGGTCGCCCCGACAACGAGGAGAACAGCTAGCCGCCGACCTTTGTTCTCTTGACGCATCCGATACCGTCTGCCCCTGCGCAGACCCGAATCAGAACCTGACTCTCCCAGCCGGACGAGGCGCGTTCCCAATCGCCATTAGATGGAGTAAATCATGTCAAACTCGAAATCCCGCAGCGGGCAGAAATTCATCGCCCGCAACCGCGCGCCGCGCGTACAGATTGAATACGATGTCGAAATTTATGGCGCAGAGCGCAAAATCCAGCTGCCGTTCGTGATGGGCGTGATGGCGGATCTGGTGGGGAAAGCGGTCGATCCGCAAGCCAGCGTGGAAGAGCGCAAGTTCATGGAGATCGACGTCGACAACTTCGACGAGCGCATGAAATCGCTGAAGCCGCGCGTCGCTTATCAGGTCGACAACACCCTGACCGGCGAAGGCAAGCTGAACATCGATCTGACCTTCGAAAGCATGGAAGACTTCTCCCCCGCCGCCATCGCCCGCAAGGTCGACGCGCTGGACAATCTGCTGGACGCCCGCACCCAGCTTTCCAACCTGCTGTCCTACATGGACGGCAAGAACGGCGCCGAAGAGCTGATCTCCAAGATCCTGCAAAACCCGGCGCTGCTGCAATCCCTGACCGACGCGCCGAAGCCGGCGGTTAACGACGAAAACAACGAGCGTGAGGATTAATCGATGAGCAACTCGCCTCAGCAACAAAATGCGTTGCAGACCACCGAGACTTTTTCCAGCGATGAATTCAGCGCGCTGCTGAACAAAGAGTTCCGGCCGAAGACCGATCAGGCCAAAGAAGCGGTCGAGAACGCGGTGAAAACCCTGGCGCAGCAGGCGCTGGAAAACACCGTCACCGTTTCTTCCGACGCCTACCGCACCATCCAGGCGCTGATCGCGGAAATCGACGAAAAGCTGTCGCAGCAGATCAACCAGATCATTCACCACGACGACTTCCAGAAGCTGGAAGGCGCCTGGCACGGCCTGCATTATCTGGTCAACAACTCCGAAACCGACGAGATGCTGAAGATCCGCTTCATGAGCATTTCCAAACAGGAGCTAGGCCGCACGCTGAAGCGTTATAAAGGCGTGGGCTGGGACCAGAGCCCGATCTTCAAGAAAGTCTACGAAGAAGAGTATGGCCAGTTCGGCGGCGAACCGTTCGGCTGCCTGGTGGGCGACTACTACTTCGATCACAGCCCGCAGGACGTGGAGCTGCTGGGCGAAATGGCCAAGATCGGCGCCGCCTCGCACTGCCCGTTCATCGCCGGCACCGCGCCAAGCGTAATGCAGATGGAGTCCTGGCAGGAGCTCTCCAACCCGCGCGATCTGACCAAGATTTTCCAGAACACCGAGTACGCCGCCTGGCGCAGCCTGCGCGAGTCGGAAGACGCGCGCTACCTGGGTCTGGTGATGCCGCGCTTCCTGGCGCGCCTGCCGTACGGCATCCGCACCAACCCGGTGGACGAGTTTGACTTCGAAGAAGACACCGACGGCGCGACCCACGGCAACTACACCTGGACCAACGCCGCCTACGCCATGGCCGCCAACATCAACCGTTCGTTCAAAGAGTTCGGCTGGTGCACCGCCATTCGCGGGGTGGAATCCGGCGGCGCGGTGGAAAACCTGCCGTGCCACACCTTCCCGAGCGACGACGGCGGCGTGGACATGAAGTGCCCGACTGAGATCGCCATCAGCGATCGCCGCGAAGCCGAGCTGGCCAAAAACGGCTTTATGCCGCTGGTGCACCGCAAAAACTCCGACTTCGCCGCCTTTATCGGCGCGCAGTCGCTGCAGAAGCCGGCGGAATACTACGATGCCGACGCCTCCGCCAATGCCCAGCTTTCCGCGCGCCTGCCGTACCTGTTCGCCTGCTGCCGCTTCGCGCATTACCTGAAGTGCATCGTGCGCGACAAAATTGGCTCCTTCCGCGAGCGCGACGACATGGAACGCTGGCTGAACGACTGGATCATGAACTACGTGGACGGCGATCCGGCCAACTCCTCGCAGGAAACCAAGTCGCGCAAACCGCTGGCCGCGGCGGAAGTGCAGGTGGAAGAGATCGAAGACAACCCGGGCTATTACAGCGCCAAGTTCTTCCTGCGCCCGCACTACCAGCTGGAAGGCCTGACCGTCTCCCTGCGCCTGGTGTCGAAGCTGCCTTCGCTGAAGCAAAACGACGCGTCCTGATGGGCTGAAGTCAGGCCGCGATAGTGCGGCCTGGCTGATACATTAACCTCATCACAGGGAAAGAAAGATGAAGACAAAACGGTTTTATCTGGCATCGCTGTTGGCAGTCGTCTGCTCGCTCTCCGCCGCGCCGCCAGCTTTCGCAGAGCAGACAACGAGACAGCATTTGACGTCCGATGATGTCAATCTGCCAGGCAGCGACTTTTTCCGTTTCTATCGCAGTGCAGATAAACAGGAAAAAGAGAAAGCGCGGATTTATTTGCTGGGCGTGCTGGACGCGACGGAAGGAAAAAGCTGGTGCCAATACAGCCAGCTACAAACCGTCACTCTGCAGGAGTTTGTGTTCGAATTCTTTAATAAACTTCCCGCTGCGCGCCTGCACGAAAGGGCAGCCTCCCTGATTGAAGAGGCTCTGGCGACTCGCTTCCCCTGCAAAGGAGGCAAAGCATGAAACCATTATATCGTCAGCTAAAAAGCAGCCATTACTCCTCTGATTACTCTAGCCCGGGATATTTGGCCGCAGAAGCCGTTTACGCCGAGATTGGTTATGAGCTTGATACGCTTCTAAAGCAAAACCCTGGTTATGCCAATACCTGTGCCGTCCGCATGAGCCTGGCGCTGTTGAAAGCCGGCATCAGCTTCAAAGGCCGCCTGCCAATCAAAAAAGGCGCCTATAAGGGTAAAACAATTGAACCTGGAGCCAAACTGCTGGCCGATCAGTTGCATCGCTCCAGTAGTTTTGGCAAAGCCAACATTTTCTTTAATGCTCCAGATGCAGAGAAGGGTATCGGTAATAAAAAAGGCGTCGTGTTCTTCAATAAAATAACCAACTATGATGGCGGACACATTGATCTTATCGAACCAGAAAACTCGCTATTGACCTGCCATTCCCATTGCTATTTTAACTGCAAAGAAGTCTGGTTTTGGGAATTAAGCTAGTGTTCCATCGGCTTGTCAGTACATGCATGAGGTTTGGTTTAACTGCATGCTTGCTCATAGCAAGCAATCCAGAACGCACATGGACCAAGATAACGCGAAATAATTAAGCATTGAGCCATTAGCACTTAATAGTGGCTCGGTAACCCGTACCGATAGTTTTCGGTATTTAATAAGGTGCATGGCACAAGGATATAAATTGGTAATGCATTACCACACTTGCAATTCCTGCTGCTATTACCTGAGTTTTTCAACGTAACGTTAATACTACTGTTAACCCTTAATAAAGAGTGAAGAAACTATGGCTATTGATATGTTCCTGAAAGTTGAAGGTGCCAGCGGCGAATCTAAAGATTCGAATCACAAAGGCTGGACCGACATTACTTCTTTCTCCTGGGGCGCTTCTCAACCGGGCAATATGGGCGTTGGCGGCGGCGGTGGCGCTGGCAAAGTGTGCTTCAACGATCTGCACGTTAACGCGCTGGTCGACAAGTCAACCCCGGCGCTGCTGAAGCACTGCTCCAGCGGTAAGCACCTGACCAAGGTTGAGTTGTCTGTCTGCAAGGCGGGCGGTACTCAGGTTGAGTACGTTAAAATCACCCTGGACGACGTGCTGGTCACCGCCGTGCAGTACACCGGCGCAGGCGGCGAAGACACCGTGGGCGTCACCTACTCCTTCCAGGCGGCGAAAGTGAAACAGCAATACTGGGAGCAGAGCGACAAAGGCGGCAAAGGCGCCGAAAGCAGCGCAGGTTGGAACATCAAGGAAAACCGCGAAGCTTAATTTGTATGCCCCCCCGGTTACGGCCGGGGGTCTAATATAGGGAAATAACAATGAATAATAACCGCCCCATTTTTTCAGCCGCATGGGCTGCAAGCACTAAAATATATAACGCGCAATATTCAGCTCAGAATGTTGCCGAGATTATCGGTGGGCGTGTAGCCATGAATATTGCGCCTAATGGAAAGTGGGAAAACACCTGCGCTGTACGCATGAGCTACATCTTGAATAAATCTGGCTTTCCCATTCCTTATGTAAAAGATCAGACCGTATCAGGTGCCGATCGTCAATGGTATTTTTTTAGAGTTAAAGATCTTATCGCTTATTTGACAAAGATCTGGGGCAAACCCGACCTTCGAGTCAAGTTCCCTCCTCCAGGTGGTGGTGAATTAGCAGGAAAGAAGGGGATCATATTGTTTGAAATTGCAGGTTGGAGCGATGCCGGAGGACATGCTACGCTCTGGAATGGGAACGGCGATTGTTATGATCATTGTTATTTCAATGAACCAGAAGCTCGCTATACAACAAATTACGCTAACTTTTGGGTATTGAGATGAAAAAAATCCTTATCTCCTTTTTTTG
This sequence comes from Serratia sp. CY33525, assembly GCF_052169115.1. Taxonomy (NCBI): domain Bacteria; kingdom Pseudomonadati; phylum Pseudomonadota; class Gammaproteobacteria; order Enterobacterales; family Yersiniaceae; genus Serratia; species Serratia sp. CY33525. The sequence goes on from NZ_JBJNLK010000001.1 coordinate 381,478, forward strand.
TCTATATGCCACTTGTGCTATAGCACAGAAAAATCAAGAAGAACCTATTGAAAAGTGGCCACCGCAGGCAGCATACAGAAACTATTTGCAAAACTATAAAGATATCGCTCTAACCTACTGCATTTCAGTCGCTTATAAGACATCACCAGAAGCCAGCAAAGATGCAATTGCCTCATCGAATGGAATCGATGCGTGGTCATACTATGCAATTCGTGATGAAGAATCCCCTATCATTGCGCTGACAAAGCAGTACTTGCAAAAGAATTACAATGCTAAGGATGGGAAAAGCCGCTTAGACTTAATGAAGTGCATGGATATGTACCATAGTAAAGATCTTGACAAACTTGCGAAAGACTATGTACAGCGCCCTAATGATAATTGGGTGAAAGACAATCCGGATAGAATAAATGAAAATCCTCCTCGGAAATAATCAGTGAAAAGAATCTTACTGACTGTGGCCATCGCCGCAACGTTGAACGCTAATGCAGCGACAAAAATTGACTACTCCCCTGCCGAGTACCTCAAAAACTACGCGCTTAGCGTTTGTATCGCCGAGGGGTACTCAGCAAAAGAAGTCAAAAACGATGCCGCCGCTGCCGCCAGGGGTTACATGGAGTTCGGCGATTATTCTCTGGAAGCGCATACCGCTGTCAGGGCGCTGGCAAAAGAATTTCTGGCAAAGCCCTATGACAGCATGTCTGGGGAGCCGATGACGATGGCAAAGTGCATCGATCTTGTACATAGCCAAGCGTTGCAAACCATCATCAAGAAGTACCAAGGGAAAGACGACAACTGATATCAGAGTTGCTCAAACGACGGCTCATATCAAAGGTTATCTCGGATGAGAAGATACACGTACTTTTTAATGTCTCTGCTGCTCGGAAGCCATGTAGTCCTTGCTGAAAACTCGCTCAATGCTTTATCGCAAGAGGCACTATATAAAAATTGGTTAACCAGCCGCTGCATTGGGAAGTCCACTGACTCAGTAAAAACCAAACAGGATGCCTTCCGTTCCGCCGCCGCCTATTTAGAATTGAGTGAGCTGCCTCTGGATGCATTCGAACAAGGTGAAAAACTGGCTGAACAGTATGTCAATAAAAATAACCAAGGCTCAGTTAAAGGGAGTTATCATATTTTAGCGTGCCTTTCGCTGCAGAGCGCCAGTGAAGCTAACGTCATCTTTTCTCGCTACTCTAGCCAGTAAATTAGTTATAAGAGGGTAGTTACCTTGGGATAATCAAGAAATCTAATTTCAACTCTCTAATCAACAAGCCTTCAATTAATAACAAAAGCATTTCGTAAAATTAAGACCACAACAAGCCTTAGTGAACAAGTTAAGAAACAACTTAACGGCTTGCCAAAATACCCGCCAATTTTGGCAAGCCACAGATCGAATCATTAATTATTGCACTACCTCCTAATCAGCAGGAATGCCTTATGCGATTTTCCATTGTAAAAAATAAAAGCGGCCAGGTTCCGCCGCAGAGCAGTTGCGATTTTCTGCCGCCGGGCGGCACCATCGGCCGCAGCGTGGACAACAACCTGGTGCTGCCGGACGAAGAGCGCGCCATTTCTCGCCTGCAGGCGATCGTGCATATTTCCGCTGACGGCGAATGCCGCATCACCAACCGCGGCAACGTTACCCGCGTGCTGCTGAACGACATTCCGCTGGAACGTGGCCGCCAGGTTGAACTGCAGGACGGCGACGTGCTCGGCATCGACGATTACCAGATTGAAGTCAGCGCTCTGCAACAGCACGCCGCGCCACAGGCTCAACCGGTGGCCAAGGCCGCCGCCGTTGCCGCTGCTGCGGCCCCTGCAGCCGCCGCCAAAGAAAAATCCGCCGCGCCAATCCCCAACGAAATCTGGGACAGCCTGGTGGAAGAATTCACGCCGAATGCGCCGGCCGCCGCCACAGTCACACCGCCGCCGGTCGCCAATCCAGGCAACCACCCGCTGCTGGATACCCCCGCTCGCGAGCTGAACCCGGCCGATCCGCTGGCTCAGCTGGCGGGCGATGTCGATCTGCGCCAGTTGCAACAGCAGCAAACCGATCCGGCGGCGCTGTTCAACACCGACACCACCTTTGAGCGCGAACACATCCTGGCCGATACCACCCCCAGCGCGCTGCTGGCGGAGCAGGCTGCGCCGCCGCGCCCGGCGGCTCCCACCCAAAAAACGCAGCAACCGGAGCAAGAGCTGGATCCGCTGGCGCTGTTCGGCGGTTCATCCGCGCCCGCTTCACCAGAAGCGTTGAACAGCAACGATCCGCTGGGGCTGCTGATGGGCGGCGCCGTGCCGCTGGCCCAGCCGGAGGAACCGGTACAGCCGCCCGCGCCGCCGATCGCCGCACAACCGCAAGCGCCGCGCCCACAGCCGACGCCGCCACCTGTGCAAATCCCCGAGCCGCAGCCCCAACCCGCGCCGCAGTTCAGCCAGCAGGAACCACCCGTGCAGCCGCCGCGCCCGCGTCAGGGCAACCGCCTGGGCATCGATCCGGTCGCCTACCAGTCCGCCCAGCGGCAACACGCCGCCGCGCCGAATGGCGACACATTGGAAGGGCCGTTGCTGGCGGCGCTGCTGCAAGGCATCGGCCTCGACGATCTGCAGCCGCAGCCGCACTTCGACGAACAACAGATCCGCCAGGCCGGTCGCCTGCTGAGCCTGTTCTCGCAGGGCACCGTCGCCCTGCTCTCATCCCGCTCGATCCTCAAGCGCGGCGTGAAGGCCGAAATGACCATGATCCTCGACGAAGCCAACAACCCGTTCAAGCTGCTGCCTTCGGGCAAAACGGTGCTGATGCAGATGTTCGGCAGCCAGATGCCGGGCTTTATGCCGCCGGAGCAGGCGGTGCGCGACGCGCTGATCGACCTGCAGGCGCACCAGCTGGGGATGATCGCCGGTATTCGCGCCATCATCGCCGCCATGCTGCAGTCGTTCAACCCGGAGCGTCTCGAAGAAGAAGCGCGCAAGGAAGGCGTGGCGCCGCGCCTGTCGCTGCCCGCCAACCGCAAGGCTGCGCTGTGGGACTACTTCGTGAAGAACTATCAGCAAACCTCCGGCGAGATCGAGGACGATTTCCACACCCTGTTCGGCGAAGCCTTCCTGCACGCCTATGACGTTGAAGTGAATCAATACAAAGACTCACAGACCAAACCGGACGCGTAATGAATATCACCATAGCCTCTACCTCCAACCAGGGCGGCCGCGCCTCCAACCAGGATCAGACCGGCGAGGTGCTCGGCAACCGCGCCGCCTGCTTCGTGGTGTGCGACGGCATCGCCGGCTTTCCGGGCGGCGATATCGCCGCCAAACTGGCGCGCGACACCATTTTGCAAAACTTCGACGGCGAAAAGCACCTGAACGCCCAGAGCATTCGCCAGCACATTACGCGCGCCAACGCCGCCATCCACCAGCAGCAGCGACAGTCGGACGAATACAGCAAGATGGGCACCACGCTGGTCAGCCTGTTTATCGATCGCGATTATCAGCTGGCCTACTGGGCGCACGCCGGCGACAGCCGCCTGTATCTCTTCCGCCGCGGCTACCTGCATGCCGTTACCACCGACCATAGCCTGATCCAACAGATGCAGGACGCCGGTTATCAGACCAACGGCATCAACAGCAACCTGCTGTATTTCGCACTGGGGCTCAATGAAGAGCGCGACGCCACCTACAGCGACGTGCTGCAGCTGGAAGACGGCGACGTTTTCCTGCTGTGCACCGACGGCTTCTGGCACAGCTTCAGCCAGGCCGAACTGGAACAGTCGCTGCACATGGTCAACTCCCCCAGCGAGTGGATCGCCCTGATGCAGCAGGCATGGAAGAAAAACAATAACAGCGATAACTACAGCGCTATCGCCGTCTGGATTGGCTCACCGCAGGAAACCACCCTGCTGCATTCGCTGGCGGATGCGGAGCGGTTTCTGAGCCGCGACTGAGCAGCGCACATTCACAGCAAGGTTCACTATGAAATATTGGATGCCGGGGCTCGTCGCCCTGATGGCGGTGCCGACCGCGCAGGCGATGAACTATCGCCTGGTTTACTCCCCCAGCCAGAAGCTGGAAGTGTTTATCGATGACGTCAAAAACAGCAATCCGGCAAGCTGGTGCGGCAAAAGCATCCCGCTGCGCATCGTCTCGGCGCAAAGCCAGGATCCGGCGGTGCTGAACGACTTCCTGCCGCGCGTCGGCAATCTGCTGGAAAAGCAGTGCCCGAAAACCGGCCACCTGCCCTGGACGCTGACCGACAAGCGCGGTGAGAAGCTGGCCAGCGGCGAGGCCGCCAAAGCGCGCGGCTGGAAACCGGTGGTCAAACAGGAGGCCGTCGAGCAGCCGCAGACCCCGCCGCAGCCGGCGATCCCTGCGGCGGTAGCCGTGACCTCTCCGCAAGCGGACACCGCGCCGGCTCAGCGTTTCAGCCTGCCGCAGGGCTGCCACTTCCGCACCTTCTGGCGTGACGAAGCCAACGGCGGCGCGCTGTTCATTCCCGCCGGCGACGCGCTGCGCTGCGGCGAAGACGGCTGGCTGCAGGGCAGCGGCGCGGTCACGCTGCAACAGGGCGGCAAAACCCTCTCGCCGACGCTGTGGTTCCTGCAAGGCTATCCGCTGGCGCAGATCAACGGCGGCGATCGCGCGCTGACCGTCGTCAGCGCCAACGCCCAGCGGCTGGTTCTGGGCGGCAACCCGCAGGCGCCGGGCAGCTTCCTGCTGCTGAGCTTCGAACCGAAGCTGCACGCGTGGGCGTTCAACGGCGAAGCGATCGTTGAAATGCCGCGCGTCGACGCCGCAGACGAGAACAAGATCAAACAGCGCCTGCAGCAGGCGCAAACCGCCTGGCAACCGCTGCTGAGCGCCCCCGCTCCGCTGACCTTCAAGCTGGTGGAAAAGCTGGCCGCAGACCGGGTCGATCCCGCTAGCGGCAGCTACCTGTCGGTTAACGGCGCCACTCACTGATTACAAGGAAAGCCTGTGAAATCATTAGCAAGCATGCTGCAAGGTCAGTCGATCGGCGCGGCCATCACCGCCGTCGAAAACGATATCAAGGCGAAACCGGCGGATGCCGACCTGCGCGCCGCGCTGGTGCAACTGCTGTGCCTGAGCGGCAACTGGACGCGCGCCAACGCGCAGCTGAAATCCTGGCAGGCGCTGAAACCGATAGCTCAACCGACCACGCTGCTGCTGATGCAGTCGGTCAACGCCGAGCTGCAACGCCAGGCGGTGTTCGCCGGCACGGCCGCGCCGGCGCTGCTGCGGCAGGATCAGCCCTGGCTGAAACTGATGGTGCAGGCGCTGCATCAGGATGCGCAAGGGGCGGCCAAACAGGCCCAGGCGCTGCGCGATGAAGCGCTGGAGGCCGCCCCGGCCGGCGCCGGGCGGTTAACGCTGGCCGAAGGCGACCAAGAACGGCAACTGCGTTTCGACTGGCTGACCGACGGTGACGGCCGCCTCGGCCCGGTATGCGAGCTGGCGCTGAACGGCGTTTACTACTGGCTGCCGTTCGCCGACATCGCCGCGATCCAGTTCCAGGCGCCGCAGAGCGCCATCGATCTGGTGTGGAGCCATGCGCTGGTGCGCCTGACCGACGGCCGCGAACAGGTGTGCCAACTGCCCGCCCGCTACCCGCTGGCCGAAGACAGCGACGACGCGCTGCTGCTCGGCAAACGCACCGAATGGCAACCGCTGGGCGACGGCACCCACTATGCGGGGCTGGGCTTGAAGACCTGGCTCAGCGAAAGCGACGAATTCCCGCTGCACAGCCTGCGGCAGCTGAGCTTCGACGCGAGCGCCTGACCATGAACGACAAGCGCCCCCCCCACTACGACGGCGGCGATCTGCACCGCCAGGGCTATCGCTATCGTCAGGACAGCGAGCGCCTGACGTCGCGCGACAAAATGCAGCCGGTGCTGCTCGACATGCTGACCGACGACGAGCCGCAGAAAAAACAGGAGACGCAGGTGCGCAACCTGGTGTCGCACAGCGAACTGCGCCGCCGGGTGCTGCGCGATCTGCAGTGGCTGTTCAACTGCGTCAACAGCGAATCCAATCTGGATCTCGGCGATTTTCCGCAGGTGCGGCGCTCCACCCTGAATTACGGCATCGCCTCGCTGGCGGGCAAGCGCATGTCGGACATCGAATGGCTCGACATTCAGCGCGCGCTGACCGAGTCCATTCTCCATTTCGAGCCGCGCATTTTGCCCGAAGGGTTGCAAGTGCGCTGCATCTCGGACACCGGCTCGCTGGAGCTGCACAACGTGTTGTCGATCGAAATCAAGGGCCGCCTGTGGTGCGTGCCCTATCCGCTGGAGTTTCTGTTCCGTACCGACGTGGATCTGGAAAACGGCCACTTCGATCTGAAAGACATAGGGTAAGGCGATGGACAGTAAACTTTTAGACTATTACAACCGCGAGCTGGCCTATCTGCGCGAGATGGGCGCCGAGTTCGCCGAACAGTACCCGAAGGTCGCGGGCCGTCTCGGCATGCGCGGCATCGACGTGGCGGATCCCTATATCGAGCGCCTGATGGAAGGCTTCGCCTTCCTCACCTCGCGCGTGCAGCTGAAAATGGACGCCGAGTTTCCGCGCTTTTCTCAGCGCTTGCTGGAGATCATCTACCCCAACTACCTGTCGCCGACGCCGTCGATGGCGATCGCCGAACTGCAGCCGGACAGCAGCAAAGGTGACATCAGCAACGGTTTCGTGGTGCCGCGCGGCACCATGATGGACAGCCAGACGCTGAAGAAAAGCGGCATCACCTGCAGCTACGCCACCGCCCATGACGTCACGCTGCAGCCGGTGCGCATCGCCGCCGTCGAGCTGGGCGGCATTCCGGCCGATATCCCGTTGGCCTCGCTGGGGCTGCAGCACAGCGGCTGCGTCAGCGCGCTGCGCATTCGTCTCGAGTGCTACGAAAGCGTGACGCTCAACAACCTGCAGCTGGATCAGCTGATGTTTTACCTGGCCGGGCCGGACATGCAGGCGCAGCAGCTGCTGGAACTGCTGATGCAGCACAGCGTCGGGCTTGTTTGCCAAACGGTGGAGGCGCAGCCGCAGCGGCGGGCGCTGGCGCTGGATGGGCTGCGGCAGGAGGGCTTCGCCGCCGAACAGGCGCTGCTGCCCAACGATCTGCGCAACTTCGAAGGCTACCGGCTGCTGCAGGAGTACTTCGCCTTCCCGGCGCGCTTCCAGTTCTTCAGCGTCAACGGCCTGCGCCCGCTGCTGCAGAGCGTGCGCGGAGGGAAAAAGGCGCTGCGCCAGTTCGAAATCGTGGTGCTGCTGGATCGGCACGACGCCGCGCTGGAACGGGTGGTCGACGCCGCCCATTTGGCGCTGCACTGCACGCCGGTGATCAACCTGTTTCCGAAGGTCGCCGAACGCATCGCGATCAACGAAAAAAACCACGAATACCATCTGGTGGTCGACAATATCCGGCCGCTGGATTACGAAGTGTTCTCGGTGCAGCGGCTCGGCGGCAGCGCCAGCGAAAAACGCTACGAGCAAGAGTTTCGGCCGTTTTACAGCACCCTGAGCGCGGACGACGGCAACTATGGCGCCTACTTCTCGCTGCGGCGCGAACAGCGCACGCTGTCGGAGCACGCCCGCCGCTACGGCACCCGCACCGGCTATGCCGGTTCGGAAGTGTTCGTGTCACTGGTGGACGAGCGGCAATCGCCGTGGCACAGCGATCTGAAATACCTCACCGCCGACGTGCTGTGCACCAGCCGCGACCTGCCGTTGATGTTGCTGCAACAGGATCAGGGCAACTTCGTGATGCCCGATTCGATCCCGATCAAGCAGGTCTCGCTGCGCAAAGGCCCCACCCCGCCGCGCCCGGCGCTGGCCGAAGGCATGATCACCTGGCGGCTGATCAGCCAGCTGCAGCTGAACTACCTCAGCATGATGGACGGCGATCCGGAACAGGGCGCCGCCAGCCTGCGCCAGCTGCTGGGGCTGTACGGCAACCTGAGCGAGCCGGCGATCGCCAAACAGATCCAGGGCGTGCGCTACTGCAACCTGCGGCCGGTCTATCGGCGAGTGCCGGAGCCGGGCCCCATCGTGTTCGCGCGCGGCATCGCCATCGATCTGACGGTCGATGAGCAGGCGTTCTCCGGCAACAGCCCTTATCTGCTCGGCAGCGTGCTGGAGCGCCTGTTCTCGCGCCTGGTGGCGATGAACACCTTCACCGAGATGACGCTCTCCAGCCAGCAGCGCGGCGAAATCGCCCACTGGCAGGCGCGCATGGGCAAAAGGACGCTGATATGAGTGCGGAGATGATTGCCACCGAACTGGCGCCGCCGCAGATCAACGCGCTGTATCGCCTGCCGGACGACTTCTGGCCGCGGCTGCGCAGCGCGCCTTACAAGCACGATCTGTTTCAGCTGCTGCGCCGCATCGACGCCCAGGGCGGCCAGCCTTACCTGCTGGGGCGCGCGCCGCTGCCGCGCCACGAGATGCTGCGCCTGGGCCAGGAGCCGTCGCTGTCGTTCGCGCCCTCCACGCTGGCGCAGGTGGCGCCGCGCGCCAACAGCCCGCTGCACGACGTCTCGATCTTCAGCTTCGGCCTGTTCGGCCCCAACGGGCCGCTGCCGCTGCACCTGACCGAATACGTGCGCGAACGGGTGTACCACCACCAGGACACCAGCCTGCTGGCGTTCACCAACCTGTTTCATCACCGGCTGACGCTGCTGTTTTACCGCGCCTGGGCCGACGCGCAGCCGACGGTGTCGCTGGATCGTCCGGACAACCGGCGCTTCGACGAGTACCTGTCGAGCCTGATCGGCATCGGCCAGCCGGCGCAGCAGGAACGCGACAGCATCAACGCCCACGCCAAACATTTTATGGCCGGTCATCTGATTCGCCACAGCCGCGATCCGGAAGGCCTGAGCAAGATTTTGCAGCAGTATTTCAAGGTGCCGGTGCGCATCGTCGAAAACGTGCCGCACTGGCTGCGGGTGGAACCGCGCGAGCAAGCTCGGCTCAAGGCTGGGCGCGGCGCGCCGCGGCTCGGCGAGTCGGCCTTTCTCGGCATCGCGGTGCGCGATATTCAGCACAAATTCCGCATCGAGCTGGGGCCGATGCCGCAGCAAGACTATGACCGCTTCCTGCCCGGCGCCGACCTGTGCCGGCAGCTGCGCGACTGGGTGCGCCAATATCTGGGCATCGAGTTCGTCTGGGAAGTGCGCCTGATCCTGGCGAAGGAACAGGCGCACGGCATCCAGCTCGGCGGCGCGCAGCGACTGGGCCTGAGCAGCTGGCTGGCCGACGATCGGCGGCAACGCGATCTCGACGATCTGATCTTCAGCCCTGAACCGCTGGAAAATCCGTTCTGACCCTATTTCGGCCGGCGCCCTACGGCACCAGGCCACTCTGAGACCTGAGGAAAACCATGTCTGAAATCAGCCGCTCGGTATTATTTGGCAAACTGGATAGCCTGTTATTCACCTCTCTGGAAAGTGCGACGGCGTTTTGCAAGCTGCGCGGTAACCCCTACGTCGAACTGGCGCACTGGCTGCATCAGCTGATGCAATCGCCGGACGGCGATCTGCAGCAGATCGTCCGCCACTTCGCGCTGGACGAGGCGCAGCTGGCGCGCGATATCGTCGAGGCGCTCGATCGCCTGCCCCGCGGCGCCAGCGCCATCTCCGATCTGTCCGAGCACATCGACAGCGCGGTAGAACGCGCCTGGGTCTATGGCTCATTGAAATTCGGCGCGGCGCGCATCCGCGGCGGCCACCTGCTGCTCGGCATCCTGAAAACCTACAGCCTGCGCCATCTGCTGAAGGCCATTTCCCCGCAGTTCGAGCGCATCAACGCCGATCTGTTGATGGAGCAGTTCGCCGCCATCACCGCTCACTCGGCGGAAAACGCCCAGGATGCGCCGGCGGAAAGCAGCGCCGAGAACGTATCCGGCGCGGCGCGCAGCGGTGAAAGCGTGCTGGCGCAGTATGCCCAGGATCTGACCGCCAGAGCGCGCAACGGCGAGATCGATCCGGTGGCCGGGCGCGATGAGGAGATCCGGCAAATCATCGATATCCTGATGCGCCGCCGCCAGAACAACCCGCTGCTCACCGGCGAGGCCGGCGTCGGGAAAACCGCGGTGGTGGAAGGCCTGGCGCTGCGCATCGTGGCCGGCGACGTGCCGCCGCAGCTGCGCGACGTGAAACTGTGCCTGCTGGACATCGGCATGCTGCAGGCCGGCGCCGGTGTCAAAGGCGAGTTTGAAAAACGGCTGCAGGCGGTGATCGACGAAGTGCAGTCCAGCCCGACGCCGATCATCCTGTTTATCGACGAAATTCACACCCTGATCGGCGCCGGCGGCGCCCAGGGTACCGGCGACGCCGCCAACCTGCTGAAACCGGCGCTGGCGCGCGGCCAGCTGCGCACCCTCGGCGCCACCACCTGGTCGGAATACAAGAAATACATCGAGAAGGATCCGGCGCTCACCCGCCGTTTCCAGGTGGTCCAGGTACACGAGCCGAGCGAAGACAAAGCGCTGCTGATGCTGCGCAGCACCGTCAGCCCGCTGGAGCAACACCACCGCGTGCTGCTGCTGGATGAAGCGGTGGACGCCGCGGTGCGGCTGTCCCATCGCTATATTCCTGCCCGCCAGTTGCCGGACAAGGCGGTGGCGCTGCTGGATACCGCCTGCGCGCGCGTGGCGGTCAGCCAACATGCCGAGCCTGCTCAGGTCGAAGACTGCCGCCACCGCATCGATGCGCTGCAGATAGAGTTGGATATCGCCCGCCGCGAGGCCAAGGTCGGCATCGGCGATCCCCTGCGCCCACAGGAGATTGAAGCCCAGCTGACCGCGCTGCGCCAGGAATTGGAACAGCTGACCGACCGCTGGCAGCAGGAGCTGGCGCTGATCCAAGAGATCATCACACTGCGCGCTCAGCTACACCAACAGGAAGCGGAGCCTGCCGACGAAGAGACGCAGGCTGGCCCTGACGCCGACGCGCTGCGTGCCCAGTTGGGCGAACTGCAGCAGCAGTTGAGCGCGCTGCAGGGTGAAGCGCCGCTGATCTTCGCCGCCGTCGACGCCAACATCGTGGCGGCGGTAGTGGCCGACTGGACCGGCATCCCGCTGGGCCGCATGGTGAAAAACGAGATTGAGGCGGTGCTGCAACTCTCCGACACCCTGAACCAGCGCGTGATCGGCCAACGCCATGCGCTGGATCTGATCGCCCGCCGGGTGCGCACTTCGCGGGCGCGGCTGGACGATCCGAACAAGCCGGTCGGGGTGTTCCTGCTGGCCGGGCCGTCCGGCGTCGGCAAGACCGAAACCGCACTAGCGCTGGCGGAAACCCTGTACGGCGGCGAGCAGAACGTCATCACCATCAACATGAGCGAATTCCAGGAGTCGCACACCGTTTCGACGCTGAAAGGCGCGCCCCCGGGCTATGTCGGCTACGGCGAAGGCGGCGTGCTGACCGAGGCGGTGCGCCGCCGCCCTTACAGCGTGGTGCTGCTGGACGAAATCGAGAAGGCGCACCCGGACGTGCATGAAATCTTCTTCCAGGTGTTCGACAAGGGCTGGATGGAGGACGGCGAAGGCCGCCATATCGATTTCCGCAACACCATCATCATCCTGACCTCCAACGTCGGCACCGATCTGATCGCCGGACTGTGCAGCGATCCGGAGCTGCTGCCGGAGCCAGAGGCGCTGAGCGGCGCGCTGCGCCAGCCGCTGCTGTCGGTGTTCCCGGCCGCCTTGCTCGGCCGCCTGCTGGTGGTGCCGTATTACCCGCTGACCGACGCTACGCTGGGCAACATCGTGCGCCTGCAGCTGGGCCGCATCCAGCGTCGCCTGGCGGAGAATCACGGCATCGTCTGCACCTTCGACGACGCGGTCATCGAGCAGATCGTCAGCCGCTGCACCGAGGTGGAGTCCGGCGGCCGCATGGTCGACGCCATCCTGACCAACACCCTACTGCCGCAGATCAGCCACACCCTGCTGACCGGCAGCGCCAACGACCAGCGCTATCGCCAGCTGCATATCGCGCTGCAGAACAACGAATTCATTTGTCAATTTCAGGCATAACGCCGCGGCCGCCGAGACGGCGGCCCTTTGAACACAGAGAGTCATCACTATGTCGGGAACCGGGATAACCAAACCGAATTCGAACAGCCTGCCGAGCGGCTATCGATTCAACGAATTCGAGATCCAGGAAGCGATCGGCGAAGGCGGCTTCGGCATCGTCTACCGCGCCTACGATCACCAGCTGGAACGCACCATCGCCATCAAGGAGTACATGCCGACCTCGCTGGCGAAACGCAACGACGATCTCAGCATCGGGCTGCGCGGCGAGCGCTTCGGCAAAACCTTCCAGGCCGGGCTGAACAGCTTTATTCAGGAGGCGCGCCTGCTGGCGCGCTTCTCGCACCCCGGCCTGCTGCACGTGCTGCGCTTCTGGGAAGAGAACGGCACCGCCTACATGGGCACCCAGTTTTACAGCGGCACCACGCTGAAGAACCTGCAGGCGCAGCAGCCGGAGAAGATCGACGAGGCGTGGATCCGGCGGCTGCTGCCGCCGCTGTTCAGCGCCATCAACACCATCCATCAGGAAGGCTACCTGCACCGCGACATCTCACTGGATAACATCCAAATCCAGGAGAGCCAGCTGCCGGTACTGCTGGACTTCGGGTCGGCGCGCAAAGAGATCGGCAACCTGTCGGACGAAACGGAGATCATGCTGAAACCGGGTTTCGCGCCGATCGAGCAGTACACCGAGAACAGCGACGGCGAACAGGGGCCCTGGACCGATATTTATGCGCTGGGCGCCGTGCTGCACACGCTGATCGTCGGTTCGCCGCCGCCGGTCAGCGTGGTGCGCAGCATCGAAGACAGCTATCAGCCGCTGGCCGAGCGCCGCCCCGCCGGTTACTCGCCGGAGCTGCTGCGCACCGTCGACCGCGCGCTGGCGCTGAAACCGGAAGACCGCCCGCAAACCATCGATGAAATGGCCGAGCTGTTGCATCTGCCGATCGCCGATGAAAATGAAATCATCAGCACCCCGGCCGCCGCGCCGGAGAACCTGCTGGTGGCCGCCAACCCGGCTGCTGCCGCCGCGGCCGCCGGCGCCGTTACCGCGCGCAGCACCCAATTCTCGCGGCCGATGATGGCCGGCGCCGGCGTCGCGGCGCTGCTGGCGATCGGCGCCGTCGCCTGGCTGAGCGGCGGCCAGGATGATACCCCGGCCGTAGCGCAAAACACCGAGACGTCACCGGCGCAGAAAACCCTGACGGAGCAGCCGAGCGCACCGCAAATCGCGCCATCTGCGCCGGTGGAACCGCAAAAGGCGGCGCCGCCACCGCAGCCGGTGGCGCTGGTGTACTTCAAACTGCAGCCGGGCGAACAGGTCAGCCTCGACGGCAAGCCGCAGCAGGTGACGCCGGGCGAAAACGGCTTCGCCAGTCTGAATCTGGCGCCGGGCCGTTATCAGCTGGAGATCCGCCACAACGATCGGCTCCGCCAGCAGCAACTCAGCATCGACAACGCCGGCACCTGGCTGGTCAATCCGGCCACCGCCGGTTAATCCCGTTCTGCCCCCCGCCGCCGCGGGGGTTCCCTTTTTCATGAGACTGACGCACCACTGCCCACCATCATTGGCCGCGCGGCAAGGCCGCTGCAACGTCGGGGTATGCAGGGCACGACGTCAATCACAGAGGATGTTCTCATGTTGGATCGCATTATTGCGCACACGCCGCTGGGCCAGGAGCAGCTGCTGTTCCGCTCGCTGGACGGTATCGAGGCGCTTTCCACCCCTTTCGACTTCTCTATTGAATTGCTGAGCACCGACGCGCGGCTCGATCGCAAAGCGCTGCTCGGCCAACCGCTGACGCTCGAGATCCCGACTCAGGGCTTTCTCAGCGCCCCGCGCTACCTGAATGGCAAGATCACCGCCATCGCCGTCAGCAGCGAAGAGATCGGCGGCACGCGCTACGCGGTGTATAACCTGCACGTACAGCCGGATCTGTGGCCGATGACCAAGGATCGCAACTTCCGCATCTTCCAGGAACAAACGGTGCCCCAGATCGTCAAGACTCTGCTGGCGGAGCACAACGTGCAGTTGGAAGATCAGCTGACCGGCGACTATCGCCTGTGGGGCTACTGCGTGCAGTACAACGAAAGCAGCTTCAACTTCATCAGCCGCCTGATGGAGTTGGAGGGCATCTATTACTATTTCAAACACGAGATGGGCAAACACACGCTGGTGCTCGGGGATGCGCCCCACCACCACCAGCCCTATCCCGGCTACGAGATGATCCCCTACCACCTGACGCCGTCCGGCGGCAGCACCAGCGAGGAAGGCATCAGCCAGTGGACATTGTCCGATCGCGTCACGCCGGGCATCTACAGCCTGGACGACTACGATTTCCGCAAGCCGAACGCCTGGCTGTTCCAGGCGCGGCAAAACCCGGTCTCGCCGACGCCGGGGCAGATCGACGTCTACGACTGGCCGGGCCGCTACACCGAGCATCAGCAGGGGGAGTTCTACGCCCGCGTGCGCCAGGAGGCCTGGCAGGCCGAGCATCAGCAGATCCGGGGCACCGCCACCGCGATGGGCATCGCTCCCGGCAGCACCTTTACGCTGTATAACGCCCCGCACGCCGACGACAACCGCGAGTACCTGACGCTGCAGGCCAACTACCATCTGAAAGAGAACCGCTACGCCAGCGGCGACGATCAGAGCAGCGAACACCGTATCGACTTCACCGTGCTGCCGGCGGACGTGCCCTGGCACCCGCCGCAGCAGGCCACCTGGCCGAAAACCCACGGGCCGCAGACCGCCCGGGTGGTCGGCCCGGCCGGCGAATCAATCTGGACCGACAAATACGGCCGCATCAAGGTGAAATTCCACTGGGACCGCTTCGGGCCGAAGGACGACGGCAGCTCCTGCTGGGTGCGCGTCTCCAGCGCCTGGGCCGGCCAGGGCTACGGCGGCGTGCAGATCCCGCGCGTCAACGACGAAGTGGTGGTGGACTTTATCAACGGCGATCCGGATCGGCCGATCGTCACCGGACGCGTTTATAACGAAGCCAGCATGCCGCCGTGGGCGCTGCCGGCCGCCGCCACCCAAATGGGCTTTATGAGCCGTTCCAAAGATGGCACCGCCGACAACGCCAACGCCCTGCGTTTCGAAGACAAGGCCGGCGCCGAACAGGTGTGGATCCAGGCGGAACGCAACATGGACACCCAGGTCAAAAACGATGAGAGCCACAGCATCGCTAACGACCACACCCACCTGGTGGGTGGCAACCAGATCAAACGGGTGGTGCTCAATCAGGCCAGCGGCGTCAAAGGCGAGGCCTCGGCGCTGACCGGCAAAACGCGCAGCGACGCCGTGGTCAACGCCTTTACCCTCGGCTCCGGCGAATCGCTGCGGCTGGAGTGCGGCGAAAGCGTGATCGAGCTGCTGGCGAACGGCCAAATCAACATCACCGGCACCAGCTTCAATATCACGGTGAAAGAGGACGGGGAGATCAATACCGGCGGCCAGCTGGATCTCAACCAGCCCGGCGGCGCCGCACGCACCGCCGCGCCGGGCGGCGGCCATCAGGCGGCGATCCAGAGCGCCGTCGATCAGCTGTTCCCTAAAGAGTAGCCAAGTGGTACGTCGGGAAAGCCGGTTAACGCCGGCTTTCGGGCGGCGGCGCCGGCAAAACCGGCTGCCGCTGTAACCCCTTTTGGCAAGGAGGTGAATGCGCTGGCGGCAAGGTCACCGACGTTTAGCCAAAACAACGGGCTGAAGCTGTCCCGTTCATCGCTTCAGCCTTCCTTATCATCAACGCCCCCTCACCACTTCTTCACCGTCTGGTAAATATCGAGGTCGAAATAGCCGTCGGCTTCGCAGTCGTTGAGATAGTGCTCATAGCTTACCCCCTCAACCGGCTGATAGCCGCTGGCCGGCAACAGCTTCTGGTAGAACTCGCCCCACACCCGCTCGAAGTCGCCATCGCTGATGCGCACGTGGTAGACCGCGTACTGCCCGGCGGGCAGCGTCTGCACGGTAACGCCCTCGCTCTCCGCCGGCAGCGCGAAATCGTCCGCCACGCTCATCACCACGTCGGCGCGCAGCTTTTCCGGCGCCACTTCCGCCGGATCGTCCCAATACAGCACCAGCCATTTGCCGAACGGCACGCCGTGGCGCTGCCGCCATGCCAGCAGTTGCTGCGAGCCCTGTGGGATCGTCTGCGGATACGGCCCCACGACTCTCACCCCCACCACCTTCTCCGCCGCCTTATCGATAATCCTCACGCTCATCGCCCTTCCCCCCCACATTGTCTCAGGCGCCGATTTCGGTACGTACGTCCAGCAGCTCGGGGAAAAAGGTCAGATCCAACGCCTTTTTCAGGAAGCTGACGCCGCTGGAACCGCCGGTGCCCGACTTAAAGCCAATGATCCGCTCCACCGTTTTCATATGGCGGAAGCGCCACAGATGGAAGCTCTCTTCGATATCCACCAGCTTCTCCGCCATTTCATAAGCTTCCCAGTAGGTTTGCGGGTTGTCGTAGATCACTTTGAACGCCGGCAGCAGATCCGGGTTGCGCTGGTAGGGCTGCGTCCAGTCGCGCTCGAGGCACTCCTGCGGGATCGGCAGGCCGTGGCGCGCCAGGTACAGCAAGTATTCGTCGTACAGGCTTGGCGCTTCGAGGATCGCCTTCAACGCGGCGTGTTTTTCCGCGTCGCTGCTGAACACCGCCAGCATCGCCGCATTCTTGTTGCCGAGCAGGAACTCGATCGAGCGATATTGGTGCGACTGGAAGCCCGACGAGCTGCCCAGCACGTCGCGAAACTCGACGTACTCCGACGGCGTCAGCGTTTCCAGCACCGCCCACTGTTCGAACAACAGCCGCTGGATCTGTTTGACGCGCGCGAGGATTTTGAAGCAGTGGCTGAGTTTGTCCTGCTGCACCAGCCGCAGCGCCGCCTGCAGCTCATGCAGCATCAACTTCATCCACAGCTCGGAGGTTTGGTGCTGTATCACGAACAGCATTTCATCATGATGCGGCGGGTTGGAGAGCGGGTGCTGGCAGTCCAGCAGTTGGTCCAGGCACAGGTAGTCGCCGTAGCTCATGCGTTTGGAAAAATCGGTGACAATCGCGCTTTCTAATTCCCGTTTGTTCATCTGTGATCTCCGTTGCGCCCAGCGCCCCATCGGCCTGGAACGTGCCGCAAAGAGAAAACAATAGTACAGAACCCGCCGCCCCGAAGGGCGATAAACGAGAGGTGCTTCGCAGATCTCACTCATCTGCGCCGCCCCTCTCGCCCCGCTTTACCCTATCAGCCCAAACAGGTCGTTGAGCGACTCGCTCATGGTCGGATGGGTGAACAGCTGATCGCGCAGCCGGGTATAGGGCAGCCCGGCGTCCATCGCCGTTTTGACGATGTTGATTATCTCGTGGGCATCGCGGCACAGCAGCGCCACGCCGAGGATCTGGCCGGTCTGCGCATCGACCACCGCCTTCAGCAGGCCGCGCGTGTCGCCCAGCACGCGGGCGCGCGGGATCGCCGCCGCCGGCAGCGTGGCGACCTTAATGTCGCGCCCCTGCTGCCGGGCCTGATCTTCGCTGAGGCCGATACGCGAGAAGCTGGGGATGATGAACACCGAGTAAGGCACTGCGCCGCGATCGGCCGTGCTGCGTTTACCCGCGCCGAACAGGCTGTCGCGCACAATGCGGAAATCGTCCAGCGAGATATAGGTAAACTGCGGCCCGCCGTTGACGTCCCCCAGCGCCCAAATATGCGGCACGCTGCTGCGCAGCTGCGCGTCCACCCGCACGGCGCCGCGCTCATCCGTCTCAACGCCGGCGCGCGCCAGCTGCAAACCTGCGGTGTTCGGCGCGCGCCCGGCCGCCACCAGCAGCACATCGAACGACTGCACGCCGCCCTGATGCACTACCTCAACGCCCCCTTCCACATCGCGCACCTGCTTCACGCCGGCGTTAAACGTGAAGCTGACCCCGGCGTCGCTCAGGATTTGCTGTATCGCCTGCGCCATATCGCGGTCTTCCCGGCCGAGCAACGCATCCGCCTCTTCGAATACCGTCACGGCGCTGCCGAACTGCGCGAACATCGAAGCGAACTCCAGCCCGATATAACCGCCGCCAATAATGCCCAACCGCGCGGGCCGCTGCGTCAACTGCAGCAGGCCGGTGCTGTCGTAACTCCGCTGCGAGCGATCCAACCCGTCGATCACCGGCCAGCGGCTGACGGCCCCGGTGTTGATGAAGATGCGCTCGCCGCTCAGCACCTGCGTTCCCGCCGCGCCCTGCACGCTGATGCGATGCGGATCGATAAACTCCGCCCGTCCGTCGATCACCGTAACCTGTTCAAGCCCCGCCAGGTTTTGATAGTTTTTCTCCCGCAGCAGGCCGGTCACCTGCCGCTTGCGCGCCATCGCCTGGCTGAACGCCTGTTCGCCCGGCCCGTGAAGCTCGGCATCGTGCACCAGCGTTTTGGTCGGGATGCAGCCGATGTTGATGCAGGTGCCGCCATACATCTGCGCCGACGCCTCCACCATCGCCACGCGCCATCCCTGCCCGGCCAGAAAGGCCGCCAGCGTTTTGCCGGCCTTGCCAAAACCGATGATAATCGCCTGATAATCGTACATTGTGTCGCCTCGTCTCATGATGTTCATCGCCGGTCAATCAGCGTATTGCGGCCTCAACTAACCGCTCCAGCGGCCTCAGCGCCGCGATCTGTCGTTCGTCGGCCCCGGCGCTCCGCTTCAGACTTTCCGCCGGGTGGTAGCTGACCTGCGTTTTGCCCCGTTCGTCTTGCGCAATCAGCACCCTGAACGGCAGATCCAGCGCCAACGCCGGCCGCGCCAGCATCAGCGGCGTGCCCGCCAGCGGGTTGCCCAGCACCAGCACCGTGGTGGGCGGCATCGCCAGATGATGCTCACGCGCCGCTTTCGCGTGATCGAACTCGGCGAACAGCGTCACGCCCTTCTGCTCGGCCGTGCTGATAATGCGCTGACGCGTTTGCTGATAAGCGTAGGCGCTCTCTACCGTTCGGGTTTCTTGCCCCATCGTCCCCTCCGCCACGGCAGAACAGGCCAGCATCATCAGGCTGCCGGCCACGGCCCGGTTCATGACGCTCATGCGACCTTCCCCCGCCACTGTTTCTCGAGCAAACTGCGCGCCGAATCCGCCATGATCATCACCGCGCCCGCCAACATCAGGGTGTCCTTCAGCACCAGGCGCCCGGCGCCGGAGAGATAAGGGAAACCGTGATGCGCATCGCCCAGCGCGGGCACCCAGGCCTCCGGGGTGGTGATCAAAAAGGTCAGCGTCACCAGCGGCGTGCAAAAGGAGAGTATGCCGCCCAATAGCCCCAGCCATTTGGAGAACGGGTTGGCCAGCACCAGCAGCGCGATCGCCACCTCCACCACGCCCAGGCCGTTGGAGAAGCCATAGGTATTGTTGGCCTGCTGCCAGGCGCGGGCGGCGAGGTTCAGTTCGCCTTCGTGCGTCAGGTGAGCCTGATAGTCCTGCGGCATGTCATAGAAAAACGACATCAGCGGGCTGTTGGCGACGAACGGCGTGATGCTGTCCGCTTCGTAAGGGATGAATTTGAGCAGGCCAATCCATAAGAAAACGATGGCGATGCTGAGGCGAATCAGCGTTAATCCCAGCTTGTCGCCCTTGCTCAGAAAGAATAGTATTTTCATTACCGGCTCCATGTCATTGATAACTCATGCATCGCAGCGGCGCCCTCCGCATCGCTGCACTATCGAACCGATCTTAGTGCTTCGCATTACGCCGGCCCATTGCCGAAACAATCAGCTTCTTAGCCAGGAGTCTCAAAATGGATCCGCTCAGCCAACTGTTGATGCTTAACGACATGCGCGGTTATGTGGCGCGCGATTGCCATTTCAGCGGCGAGTGGCGCTCGCCGCATGCCGCCGGGGAGTGGAGCCAGATCCGCTGGCACATGGTGCTGGCGGGCAGCTGTCGGCTGGAGATCCCCGGCGGCCGGCCGGTACCGCTGGAGCAAGGCAGCCTGCTGTTCTTGCCGCACAACTCCGCCCACCGCCTGCTGCCGGAGAGAGTCGACAGTGCCACGCACCTGCTGTGCGGCGTGCAAATCTTGCCGCACAGCGCGTCGCCGCTGCTGGCGAGCCTGCCGGAATGTTTGCTATTCAACAGCCGCCAACAGGGGCGGCTGGCGCTGCTGCAGGCGACCGGCCAGCTGCTGAGCGATGAGTTCAGCCAACAGGGCCAGGGGCACAACGCCATTGTCAGCCAGACCATGGCGCTGCTGTTCGCGCTGGCGATCCGCGCCTGGCTGGCCCAGCCAAATCAGAGCGGCAATCTGGTCGCCGCGTTGCTGCATCCGCAGTTGGGCAACGTGGTTGAACAGATGCTGCGCCGCCCGCAACATCCCTGGACGCTGGTTGAACTGAGCAAACAGGCCCATATGTCGCGCGCCAACTTCGCCCGCGTCTTTCGTCAGGTCACGCAGCAAACGCCGCTGCAGGCCCTTACCGCCATCCGCATGCAGCTGGCGGCCCGGCTGCTGGCGCGCCAGGCGTTGCCGCTGAGCCGTATCGCCGAACAAACCGGCTATTCGTCGGAGGTGGCGCTGCACAAAGCCTTCACCCGCCACTTCGGCCTGACGCCGGGAAAATTCCGCCAGCAGGCCGCCGATGCGCCGCCGGACGCTTGCCCGATCCCGGCGTAACCTCCCACCCCGCCTTACTGTTTAGTAAACAACTCGGCCGCCGCCTGACAACTCTCACAAATGCGCGATCCCATGCGGGTTTCGCCCCGGTTGCGGCTTGCCTGCGCCTGTCTTCCCTTATAGATTGCAGGCTAACGGCAGGCAGCAAGGTATCGGCAAATGGCAAATATTCGAGATGTCGCGCGGTTGGCCGGCGTGTCCATCAGCAGCGTGTCGAACCTGCTGAATAACCGCAGCCACCAGATGAGCGCGCAGACCCGTGAGCGCATCGAACAAGCGATG
The DNA here is from genome assembly GCF_052169115.1 of Serratia sp. CY33525. NCBI lineage: Bacteria > Pseudomonadati > Pseudomonadota > Gammaproteobacteria > Enterobacterales > Yersiniaceae > Serratia > Serratia sp. CY33525. Next base: position 402,449 of record NZ_JBJNLK010000001.1, read on the forward strand.
GCGACCCTGGGGTATCGGCCGGCCCGAACGGCGGCGACACCCGCGCCGCAGGCCAAGATCATCGGCCTGCTGCTGCCGTCGATCGTCAACCCGAGCTTTTCGGCGCTGGCGCATGCGGTCGACGGCGCGGCGCGGGCTTATCGCTACCGCGTCCTGCTCGGCAACGCCTACCGCCAGGAACAGGAAGAGGCCGCGTTTATCGACGATATGTTCCTGCATGGTGTGCGCGGCATCATCGTGGCGGCGAGCGACATTCGCCAGACCCATTTTGTTCGGGCGGCCGAGAGAGGCATGAAGATTGTCAGCTACGACAGCCCGTTCGCCGAGCCGATGGCCACCGATACCCGGCTGTTCGACAGCGTGTCGATGGACAATATCGCCGCCGGGCGCCTGGCCGCGCAGCACCTGCTCGAACGCGGCTGCCGACACATTGTGTTCGCCACCGAAGCGACGCTGACCGTCGGGCGCAGCCACAAGATCGACGGTTTTCTAAGTGCGCTGGGGCACAGCCTGAGCGAACGCCAACGGGTGATCGAAGGCAAAGCCAACAGCGCCTACGGCGACACGGAAATGTTCGAATTAGGGCTGACGCTGGCGCCGCGCGTGCTCGCGCTGACGCCGCGCCCGGACGGTATCGTGGCGATTAACGATGCGCTGGGCATCGGGCTGATGGTGGGGCTGCGCGCCGCCGGCGTCCAGGTGCCCGCAGACATCTCGGTGATCGGCATCGACAATATCGCGCTGGCCGGCCTGGCCGAACCGGGACTGACGTCCGTCAGGCCGCCGCTGGCGGAGATGGCGCAGCTGATGGTCGAGCGCCTGATCGGCCGTATCAACGATGATGCGCAACCGCCCGGCGAGTTTCTCTTCCCGCCGACGGTCATCAGCCGGCGCTCGGTCAAAGCCGCCGGCTAAATGAAATAACAGCGTCTTCCCCAGGCGATGCGCCGCGGCATCGTCCGGATCGGTGTCAGCCAAAACAAAGGAACAGGCCGTCGGGCTTAAGGGATGCTCGCGCCTCAATGAATCAGCGTCGTGCCGTTATTTAACGTTCAGCTCAGGGTAATGAGCCGGGCCTCTATTATTCCGATTAACCACATTGGAAATATCAAAATGAAAATAAGCAAGCCGCAGGATATTGAACGCAGCGCTATCAGGAAATTGACGCTGCATATTGTCCCCCTCATGATTTTATTGTATTTCCTGGCGTTTCTCGATCGCAATAACATGGCCTACGCCGCCAAAGCGCTGGAAGATAACCTGGGCCTGACCGCCTCGGCCTTCGGCTTCGCCTCCGGGGTTTTCTTTATCGGCTATTTCCTATTTGAAATACCCAGCAACGCCGGCACCATTAAATTCGGCCCGCGCATCTGGTTCGCCAGAATATTAATTTCCTGGGGCATCTTCGCGACCCTGCTCGGCTTTGTGCGCACGCCGCTGGAGCTGTATATCTGCCGTTTTATGCTGGGCGTATGCGAAGCCGGATTCTTTCCCTCGGTAGTGTATTACTTCACGGTGTTCTTTCCGGAAAAATACCGCACCAAAATTCTCGGCATGTTCATCATCGTCCAGCCGCTGTCCAATGCCGTCGGCTCGCCGATTTCCGGCTTTATTCTCAATATTCAGCATGACTGGTTCGGGTTCGCTCCCTGGCAGCTGCTGTTTATCCTCGAAGGGTTGCCGCCGATCGTCATCGGCCTGCTGATCCCGTTCCTGATCAAGAACTCGCCCAAGGACGTCGGCTATCTGAACGTGGAGGAAAAGGCCTGGCTGATGAGCAACGCCGGCCGCTCCAAATCCGGCTCTAAAATCACGCTGGGCGACTTCCTGAAAGGGATGAAAAACAAGAAATACCTGCTCTACGCACTGCTCAACTTCGGCATGGTGTGCGGCATTTACGGCTTCGGCACCTGGCTGCCGTCGATCATTACCGCCCTCTCCGGCGGCGATATCTTCCGCGTCAGCCTGCTGGCGCTCATTCCCTACGGCCTGGCCGCGCTGCTGGTGTACCCGTGGAGCCTGTGGGCCAGCAAAACCAAAAAGCTCGGCGTGTTCGCCGGCCTCAGCATGGTGCTCGCCGCCATCGGCCTGATGGGGGCGGTGACATTTTTTAAATACGATCCGCTCGTCGCGCTGTCGTTCCTGTGCATCGCCGCCATCGGCATCTACACCGCCGTACCGCCGTTTTTATCCATGCCCGCCAATATTTCCACCGGCGCGGCCGCGGCAGCCGGGCTGGCGGTGGTCAGCTGCATCGGCAATATCGGCGGCTTCGTCGCGCCTTATGCGGTGGGCGTGTTGAACGATCTGACCGGCAGCAGCGCGCCGGGGCTGTTTTTCCTGGCCTCGTGCCTGCTGGCCACCGGGTTGATCTGCATTTTCTACTGCGCGAAACAGCGTGAAGGCGTCATCAATACTTAACGAACCAATAAGGAGTCAATCATGGGCGATCTTGCGGGCAAAAAGGTGTTTATCACCGGGGCGGAACAGGGCATCGGCCGCGCCACCGCAGAGCGGTTGATCAAGGCCGGTTGCGACATCTATTTTCACTATCACAGCGACGAAAGCGGCCCCAAAGCGCTGGTGGCGCTGGCCCATTCATTGGGGCAAAAGGCCGCTTACGGCTACGCCGATCTCATCGATAGCGACGAAACGCGGCGCTGCGTTTCGGCCGGCGCCGAGTTTCTCGGCGGCATCGACATTCTGGTCAATAACGTCGGCGGCATCGTCGGACGCAAATGGCTGGGCGAGATCGACCGCGCCTTCTGGCAAACCGTGATCGACGTGAACATGACCACCATGCTGAACGTGACCCAGAGCGCACTGCCGTTCCTGAAGGCGGCAAACGGCGCCAGCATCGTCAACCTGGCGTCGCAGGCGGGCCGCGCCGGCGGGCACTCTGGCTCGCTGGTCTATTCCGCCACCAAGGGCGCGGTGCTCACCTGGACGCGCTCGCTGGCGGCAGAGCTGGGCGAATACGGCATCCGAGTGAACGCGGTGGCGCCCGGCCTGATCCTCGGCACCCGCTTCCATAATCGCCACACCACCCAGGCATCGGCGGAGGAAACCGTTCGCGCCATCCCGCTGGGCCGTGCAGGCACGCCCGACGACGTGGCGCGCGCCATCACCTTCCTGGCGGCGGAGTACGACGGCTTCATCTCCGGCGCCACCCTCGACATCAACGGCGGCATCTACCGCATGTAGTTCAACCGCGGGCGGCATGGCTGCCGCCCCCTCATTCAGGAATCGCTTTATGATCAAATCCGCCATCACCCACCCGCCGCTGCTCGCCGCGCTGGCGCAATGCGGGCATAAAACCCAGGTACTGATCGCCGACGGCAACTACGCCTGCGTGACGCACGCGCCGAAAGACGCCACCGTGGTCTATCTGAACCTGGCGCCCGGCACGCTCGCCGCCCCGCCGATCCTGGAAAAGCTGCTGGCCTGCATCAACGTGGAAAGCGCGGCGCTGATGGCCTGCCCGCCGGACTTCACCAACACCATCGAAGCCGAATACCGGCAGCTGCTGCCGGCGCAGTGCCCGGTCGAACATCTGCCGCGCGAGGCGTTTTACGCCGCGGTCAAATCGGATCGGACGCTGCTGGTGATCGCCTCCGGCGAGCAGCGCCGCTTCGCCAACCTGCTGCTGACGGTGGCGCCGGGGGTGTGAGAAAGGGACATGTCGATAGGATAAAAAGATGGGGCTCCCCCCCTCTTGCGGTTACAGATCCACAATCAGTTTTTCCAGTTCTCCTGCAAGAGCCGCATCGATATAGCTGGTAGCCCAACCAAACAGATAAGCGAATGCAAAAATGCCCACCGTCGACGACACCAGCGTCGGCGCGAAAAACGCGGCGATAGCGGAGAGCGTGTAGCCTGCCCCGATGGACAACCCGAGTGCCTCAAGCTGATTACGGAACGCTTTCCAACTGCCGGTAGAGAAACCCTCGATCGCGGCGTTTGTCAGGTCCGCCCCTTTAATCGCCCAATCCACGCCGGTAAACGCCTTGCCCAATACCCGCGCATTGCGGGCATACTGTTCCGCATCGATCTTTTTCAACCAGGCGACAATCGCCGCTTTATCCTGCGCCTTGAGCTTTTTGTTCAAGCCCTTCGTTAATTGCTCGTAGGTTTTTTCCGCATCCTGCACATTGCGGATATATCTGCCTTGAATTCCTGCCTCCAAATCCTTGGCGAGCTTGGCGTATTTCGCGCCGAGCTTTTCCGCGATATCTTTATTGATGCCGGCGGCCAGGCTGACGCCATCCTTGATCGCTTTTAATTCCGCATTTTGATATTCGACGAACTCCTTAACGATATTTTTTACCGAGCCTGGAGATTTCACCGGCTTACCGTTGGCATATTTCACCTCCATGCCATTCAGGTTATCCCCTCTCACCACGGCGATAAACGCGGGCCGGTTCTTATTGGCCTTATAGTAGAGACTGTAGGTCGCCATTCCGGCTTGCTTTTCCACCTTCAAATGATGAAAGCCGAAATAACTCCCGGTCGTGCGGGTCGTCGAGAACTCACCGCTTTTGCCGTTACCATGCCAGCCGTTGACGGGCCGATCGCGGTGTGAGTCTGTCACGAAACTGCCTAACGAGGAGGCGCCGATCTGCCCGGCGTTCAGGCCATTATTACCACCTTTACCCGGGGTTGAGGTCTTGCGCGCATGGCCGGTTTCGATATCCCCGATCGCCACCATTCCTCCCTTGGCGTTGACTCCCATAACCAGTCCACCCAGGCCAATGTGCTTAGCCTGATCGGCCGTCAGACCGGTGGCAGAAAGGCTCAGCGTGCCAGACGGGCTGACGCTTTCAATACGCAATTGTGCATCCGGGTTGATTCTGCGCGCCGCCTTGATCACCGCCGCCAGCTTCATGCGCAACGCCGGATCGTTTTGGATCGCCGCTATCTGTTGCTGTTCCGGGCTGTTGCCAACACTGGCGCCGCCGCGATCGCCGGAATGGCCCTTATCACCGCCCCCAGGTTCTGGGCCCGTACCACGTTCAGAACTCCAGTTAGTTCCATCCCCTTTACCGCCATAATTAAATCCAGGCATATGCTTAATCCTTATTTCTTTATTATCAACATGCCGAGAAATACGCACGACGTAATTCTCGGCAAACCAATTTTTAACTGCCCGTCCGTTATAGAAATTCACAGCAACAAGAACAATGCATGGTGGCTGTGTGGCAGATTAAACAAAGAGAAACGGCGTTAACGGTAGAAATATGACGACCGAAAAACTTGATAGTCATAAATAGAAGGCGCTTACAGGAGGGGGGATATGCTGCGGCTTCCGATCCCGATTCAGATAACAGCCGCACACGAAGTTGGCCCAAAAGTACCGAATGTGGTCACCTGCCCTACTCTTGCACGATGAGCGGATGGCAAATAATGGCTCCCGAACTTATCGTTAACAGGAGAGTGCAAATGAAAGCTTTGGTTCATGCCACCTTGCTGGCCGCCATGATGGGCGCCGCTTCCTTCAATGCATTGGCTCAGGAGACCGAAAACGTGAATAGTAAAACCATCAGGGCCATGTCGGGCGCCCCCGCCACCACTAACCTGTCCGCCGCCAAAACGGCGCTGATCGTGGTGGATATCCAGAATGAATATTACGCAGGCAGCGGCTTTCGCGGCAAAATGGTGATCCCGGATGGCCAGAAGGTGTTGGATAACAGTAAAAAGCTGGTTGAGTTCGCCCGCAAAAACGGCATGCCGGTCTATTTCGTGCGGCATCTGGGGCCGGCCAACGGCCCGCTGTTTGCCGAAGGCTCGGTCTACGCCGAATTCCATCAAGCGCTGCAACCCGCTAAAGGGGATGCGGTGATCACCAAAGCAACGCCGAGCGCGTTCATCGGCACCGATCTGGATGCGCAGCTGAAGAAGCAGGGCATCAAAACGCTGATTGTGGCCGGTTTGATGACGCACATGTGCATCTCTTCTACCGCACGCGACGCGGTGCCGCTCGGCTATGATGTGTTGATCCCGCAAGACGCGACGGCGACGCGCGATCTGGACGACGGCGCGGGCGGCGTGGTCGATCATCGCGTGTTGCAGCGGGCGGCGCTGGCCGCGGTGGCGGACGTGTTCGCGGAAATCAAAACTACCGAGGGCATCCTGGCGCTGCCGGTGACCAAATAAGATTCAGCGCGCCGCTCCCCGGCGGCGCGCACTGCAAGAGGCGTTATCGCGGATGAAAATAGGCATTGTAGTTTTCGACGGCATCATTCCCTTTCACCTTTCGGTGCCTTTTGCGGTGTTTGAAAAAGCGCTGGCGCCTTCAGGCGCGCCACTGTGCGAACTGACCCTGTGCGCCGCCGAGCCTGGCGAGCTGAAAACCAATGCCGGTTTTTCCATTGTGGTCAACCTTGGGCTCGGCGCGCTGAACGGCATGGACATGGTGATCGTGCCCAGTTGGGACGATCCGGCCCGCCAGCCGGAACCCGCGCTGCTGGATGCGCTGTGCCATGCCCATGCTGCCGGCGCCACCGTCGTCGGCCTTTGCATGGGCGCATTCGTGCTGGCGGCGGCGGGCCTGCTGAATCATCGCCGGGCCACTACCCACTGGCGCTGGCTGCCGGACTTTCAGCAACGTTATCCGGCGGTGCTCGTCGAAAATGACGTGCTGTATCTCGATGAAGGGGATGTCGTGACGTCGGCCGGCACCGCCGCCGGCATCGATTGCTGCCTGCACCTGGTGAGAAAACGCTGGGGGGCTGACATGGCGGCGCAGGCGGCGCGCCACCTGGTGGTGCCCCCTCACCGGCAAGGCGGACAATCGCAGTATGTCGCGCTGCCGGTGCAAAATACCCGCCAGGGGGATAACTTTTCCTTGGCGCTGGCCTGGGCGATGGAAAACCTGCATCAGACGCTGTCGTTGGATAGTCTCGCGCAGAAAGCCTGCATGAGCCGCCGCAGCTTTACCCGCCGGTTTCAGCAAACCACCGGCACCCGCTTTTCGCTTTGGCTGCTGAATCAGCGCCTCATCGCCGCACAGCGTTTGCTGGAAAAGAGCGACTGCTCGGTGGAAACCATCGCGGAAAAGGTCGGCTTTCCCTCTACCACCTCATTGCGGCGCCACTTTCTTAAGCAACTGAACACCTCGCCCTCGCGCTACCGGCGCGAGTTTCGCGGCGACAGCCGCACCACCGGTATGTCTGCCAGCCGGGTGGTGTAGGCCGGCGACAGCATTTCGCGCTTCATTTGCCACGGCTTGACGATCCCCTGCCCGGCGAACCACACGCGCCCGCGCCCTTCCTGATTCAGGCGATCGAGGGTCGCCATCAGCCGCTCGCTGTTGCGGCGCGGCGGGCAGTCGTCGAACAGATCGATCTGCGCCATGGCGGCGGCGCTGAAATCCCCCAGCACCACGCCGCCCTTCAGATAACGCCGCCCTTCCTGCCAGATGCTTTCCAGCGCGCGCACCGCCATGGCGATGATATCGCGGCTGTCGTTGCTCGGGGTTTGCAGCCGGGCGGTGCCCATATTGCTGTAATACCCTTCGCCCGCCGAATGCGGGCTGGTTTTGATAAACACCGACACGTTGCGGCAGTAGCGCTTTTCTTGCCGCAGCTTTTCGGCGGCGCGTTCGGCGTAGCTGCAGATCGCCTCGCGCATGTGCGGGTAGTGCGTCAACCGTTGGCCGAACGAGCGGGAACAGATGATCTGTTCTTTCGCCGCCGCCTCATCTTCCCATTGCAGGCACGACTCGCCGCGCAGCTCGCGTATCGTGCGCTCCAGCACCACGCTGAAGGTTTTACGCGCCAGCCGGGTATCGCAGTCCGCCAGCTGCAGCGCGGTGTGAATGCCCATCGCCTGCAGCTGGCGAGTCAGGCGGCGCCCCACGCCCCATACCTCTTCCACCGGGATCAGCGCCAGCAGCTTGCGCTGGCGCGCTGGATCGGATAAATCCACCACGCCGCCGGTGCCGCGCCATTTCTTGGCGGCGAAGTTGGCCAGTTTGGCCAGCGTTTTGCTCGGCGCAATGCCGACCCCGACCGTTAAATGCAGCTCGCGCCGGATGCGATCGCGCACCCGCTGGCCGAACGGCTCCAGCGCTTCGCAGTGCGCCACGCCGTCCAGCCGCAGAAAGGCTTCGTCCAACGAGTAGATCTCCACCGCCGGCGCCATCTCTTCCAGCGTATCCATCACCCGGCGGGACATATCGGCGTACAGCGCGTAGTTAGAGGAGAACACCGCGACGTTGCGGCGGCGCATCTCCTCTTTGATCTTGAAATAAGGCGCGCCCATCGGCACGCCCAGCGCCTTCGCCTCGGCGCTGCGGGCGATCACGCAGCCGTCGTTGTTGGACAGCACGATCACCGGCCGCCCCCGCAGATCGGGCCGAAAGATGGTCTCGCAGGAAGCGTAGAAGCTGTTGACGTCTACCAGGGCGAACATGGTTACCGACCTTTCATCGTCAGTGGGTTGTTATTCATAACGGCACCAGATTACTGTTCATACATACAGTATTTGTATTTTTCTGGCGACGATCAAGTAGAAACCACCCCATCGCTGCTATCCGTTTGATACGCATTGGCTTTTAACTCAGCCTCCGTTTACCTGGAGCCAAGTTTTTCATTAACGGCGAACTTCACGCAGATCGAAACGAATCGGAATGTTCACGCTGAATTCCGCCTGCCCCGCTGCGATCTCGTTGCCGGGCGCGGGCAGTGGAGAAGCGCGCTGCGGTAACTGAAGCGCCTCCCGGTCGAGCGAAGCAACCCCACTCGATCGCAATAGCTTCACGCCCAGCACGTTCCCCTGCCGATCCAACGTCACGGCAACCTGAACAATGCCCTGGCGCTGCTGGCGTACCGCCAGGGTCGGGTAGCGTTTGAAACGGCTCAAATGCGCCAACAGCAGGCCGCTCCAGACCGAGGCATCCTGGCTCGGCTGCGACGCCACGCTGGTTTGCGGCGCGGCAACACGCTTTCCATCCAGAGACGGCGGCGCGCTGGTGCTTGATGCTATTGAGCTTGCAGGCGCTATTTTTTCCTGTTCCTTTTGCCTTGGGCGCGGCGGTTCCGTCTTCGGTCTGATGGGGGCGTTCCGTTGCCCTTTGGCCTTGCTCTGCTGCTCCGTCGCACGCGGCGCATGAATCAGCGGAGGCATCGCCGCCTCCGGTTCCCGGTTGGCCTGCCGTTGCGCCACCGCCTGCACCTGGCGCACACCGGTTGGCATCGGCTCTGCGTTGGGGATCGATTCCGCCTGCTCGGCAACCATCATCAACACCATCGGTTGCGCCGCGGGCAGCAACGGTGGCACCAGGTGATAACCAAGGCCAAACAACAACGCACCATGCAGACCCAACGCCAACACATTGGCGGTAGCCCAGCGCAATCGCCCGCCTGTAGGCGGTAAAGATAAATCGGCAGGTAATACGTTGTGATTCAACATGGAAAACGATACTCAGGTTAAGCGTGAAACAGACCAACGTACGCAGCGGTCAACGGCGGTCGGGGTATGTCAGAAAGGTCGTTTAGGCACGCGGCACCGGGCAGGGAACGAGAAAGAACAGGCCAAACGAAAAGGAAATACCCTAATGGCAGAGTAAAAAACTTTAGGACACGGTAATGAAGTATTTTGACAGCATATTTACCCTAACCGGCAGCGCACCGGGCAGAGCCGCAATGACGCGCTCGGGGTCAGCCAGCGGGAACGCACCGGAGAGCCGCAGGCCGGCGACCTCCGGCCGGCAGCGAATAACGCCCTGACGATAACGCCCCAGCTCCATCAGGAAGTCGTCCAGCCGCATGTTGTCGGCCAACAGCATGCCTTGCCGCCAACCGGGCTCTTGCGTCACGCGGTACGGATCGCCAATGCCTTGCCGGCTTAATCTGCCGCCCTGACCGGCGTTGAGCACCGCGTTCCGATGCGCCGGCGAAAGGATTGTGACCCGGCCAAGATAAACGGCGATATCACTGTAGGTTTCCCACAGGCGAACGCTGAAGCGAGCAGCCTGCGCCACGATCTCGCCCTGCGGCAGCCTCACCGTCAACGCGCCGCTTTCCGGCGGCAGATTCACCATCATTTCACCTTCCAGCAATGCGGCCTGCTGAAGGCTGACGTTGACCGCCGTTTGCGTGTTCAGCATCAACTGCGCGCCATCCGCCAACGCGACGGTTTGCTGCTCCCCCACCGCCGTGCGGTAATCCGCCAGCCAGGGGCGCCATGGCAGCGCGCCAGAACCGATGCCAACCGACCCTACCACGCCGATGGCCGCCAGGCTTCTCAGCAACCGGCGGCGTTGCGGGTTTGGCAACTGCGACAGACTACGCTGCGCCGCCGCCCCGTTAAGCAGAGAAAAACGGGATGAAAACGCGGCGATATGCCGCCAGGCGCGTTCATTTTCCGGTTTCGCCTGACACCAACGCCGCCAGTTTTCCCTATCCGCGTCGCTTGCCTCTTCCGACATCAGCTGGGTTAACCAGGCGGCGGCCTCACGCGCGCTCTGCCGATCGATATCCGATTCCATCATGGGTTCCGCACCTGCCGTTACGCCGCCAATGCAAAGAAACAGTGCAAATTGGCGCGCTGCAGATATTGTTTCACCGAACTGGTCGACACCCGCAAACGTTCAGCGATGTCGCAATAACGCATGCCCTGCAGGTGCGCCAACAGGAAAGCCTCGCGAACGTGCGCCGGCAATCCGTCCAACGCCTGATCCAACTGTTCGAGCATTTCGAGGGTTTGTTGACGGACCTCCGGCGAGGGCGCCTCGATCGCCGGCAGCTCGCTCAAGGCCTGCAGATAGCTCTCTTCGATTGTTTTACGCCGGTAATAATTCGCCACCAGCCGGCGCGCCACGGTCGCCAGGAAGGGGCGTGGTTGCCGAATGGCAAGCAACTGCGGACTCAGTAAAATACTGATGAACGTATCCTGCGCCAGGTCTTCGGCGTGATGCGCGCACCCGACCTTCTGTCTCAGCCAATGGCATAGCCAACTGTGGTGCTCAAGGTAAAGCTGTTGAGCAAACCCGTTGGCTGCCGCGGCCTCTTTCCTTGCCATTCGGTGACACCAATTGATAATGAGATTGAAAATGATAATTATTATTATTTTAAAATTGTAACTTCTGTGTCAAGCGATTGCTGATGATTTATAAACGGCGAAAAAGTAGGGAAATACGGGAGAGAAAACGTGAAAAGGGGCCAAAATGGCCCCTGTTAGCAGGATATTCAGAAACGTTGGCTAACGCTAAACTTGATGTTGCGCCCTACGCCGGACACCGATTCGCCCAGGTAAGGGTAATAATCGCGGTTGAACAGGTTGTCCACCGCGACGCGAGCTTCGAAGCCCTGCAAACCGCTGGGCTGCCACGAGGCGAACAGGCCGTGCAATGCATAACCCGACGTTTTCGGCAGCGCCCAGACAACGGCCATCGGATCGCCGTCGGCCGGTGAACGATCCTGTTTACGCACAAAATCGCCGGTCCAGCCGAAGGCCATGTCCCACTGCGGTACTTTCATACCCAGCATCGCGTGTGCCGTAACGGGTGGAATTTCGGCAATCCAGGTTTCGTTGCCCCACGGATCGCGCGGTGAAGCGTCGCGTTTGCCGCGAATCGAGGAGAACGACAGGCTGCCGAACAGGCTTTCGCTGTCATAAAACGATTCGAGCTCCACGCCCTCAATGGTATAGCCCGGCAAGTTGCGATAGTTCGACAACGGTTGCCCACATTGGCCCCCATGCCGTGCGGCGTCGCACACTACGCCGCGACGATAGAAAATCTCGTCCTTGCCGCGATTGCGGAACAGCGTAGTGCGGATCTGCAGGCTGTCTCGCGCCATCAACACATCGTTGAAGTCCAGCACCGCGCCAAGGCGCACGCCCGTCATGCGTTCCACCTGCAGGCCGCGGCTGGTGCCGGGCACGCTGGAAGCGGCGTATTGCACTTCGTACTGTTCGTCGATCACCGGGGCGCGCCAGGTGCGGCTAACGTCGGCAAACAGGGACAGATTCGACGTCGCTTTCCACATCACGCCCAAATGCGGCGACCAGCCGGTATAGGTCACGCTGCTGTAATCATGGCCCACGAGCGGATCGCTGTCGTTATAGCGCGGCGCCCGGTTCGGTTGCCCGGTATTGGTCACATGATCGTAACGCACGCCCGGCGTCACGGTCAGGCTGCCGAAGCTGACCGCATCCTGTAGATAAACGCTGCGGGTTTCCTGTTCGCCCGCCGGCATGTAATACGGCTGGAAATAGCCGTAGTTGTAACTGGCGTTTTTCACCTGCGAGGGGTAATACATCAGGGTATCGCGCTGGTGTTTATGCCAACGCGCGCCGAGCAACAGCTTGTGTTCCAGCGGCCCGCTGGCGAAACGGCTTTCATTGCTGACGTCAAACTGCCGATCGGTATAGTTCACCCAGCTTTCATTGCCCAACGTACCGAGATAGCTGAACTTTGAAGCGGAATCCGGCCGCTTGTCATGCTGCTCTGTCTTCGAATAGGCATAAGACAGCGTCAGATTCAGCAACGGCTGCGCTTCCGGCGCCAGATTCCATTTCACCGAGTAATTGGTGTCCGTCTGGTCGCGATACACCAGAATGCGGCGCCACGCTTCTTCCCGGCCATATTTATCGATATCCGCCTGGCTGGGCGCGGCGATATCGTCCCGCTTGGCGGCAAAAGGCTGCCAGCCATCGGAATCGGAGCGCATCGCCGACAGCGTCAGCGTTTGCGCCTCGCTCAGATAAATATTGGTTTTTAACAGGTAGGAAGCCTGATCGTTGGCGGAATAGGCAAAGCGCGTGCCGTCCGGCCGCTTCAGGTTGCCGCCGTCACGCTTGCTCATGTAGATCAAACCGTCGGCGAATCCTTCCGGCGTACGGCCGTACAACGCACCGCTGTAAATGCCCTGGCGATCGTTGGTGTGGTAGCTGTATTTCAGCAAGCCGCCAAAATCTTCGCCCGGCAGCAGCATATCTCCGGCATCTTTGGTCTCCAGCGTAATGGTTCCGCCAAAGCCGCCATTGCCGTTCAACAGATTGTGCGGCCCCTTATCGACCTCAACCTTTTTCAGCAATTCGGGTTCAATGAATACCGAACCCTGCCGATATTTCTCAAATCCCTTCGGCGCCCCGTCCAGCACCACCTTCACATCTTCCATGTCGCCCATGCCCCAGATATTCAGGCTTTGGCCACCCGGGCGCGGCGATCCCGCCATCCCTACGCCGGGCAAGCGATCAAGCAAACTGGCGATATTGTCTGCCTGCACGCGTTCGATATCTTCTTTATCCAGCACCGAACGGCCGGCGGCGACGCTGTCGGACAAACCGCCGACCACCGACAGCTCCGGTATCGTCAACGGCTGAACCGGCCCGGCGTCGACCAACCGATATCCCTGTGCGGTTTGTTGAGCGCGCAATCCGCTGCCCGCCAACAGCGTATTGAACGCGTCGGTGAGGCGATAATGTCCCTGCAGGCCCGTGGTGCTTTTTCCACGCGTCTGTTCGGGCGTGAAAATCACTATCACGCCGGCCTTAGCGGCCGCCGTCTGCAAGGCGGGCGCCAGATCACCGGCGGGAATGGCGAAGGAAAGGATAGCGGGCTGTTCGACCGCCGAGGGTGATGCCGACGCACCGGGTGCCGCCATCGCGGAGGTGAGCATGCCCGATAGTGCGCATCCTATCCCGATAGCGACGCGCTTCCCGGTAATGCGTTTGGCTGATGTGAACGTACGCCCTGCGCCGTTCTTGTTTTTTATGGCCATGAAGGATTCCCCTGAGTGTATTGAACTGGAAACTCAGTAGAGAGGTCACGCCAACGAAAAGATCGGGCAGAAAAAAATGAAAAAAAGGGCCGAAGTTACCGCGCCGCGTAGACGATAAAGGTCACCACGCCGAAGATCTCCAGCTGCGCCTCGTCGTCGAACACGATCGGCGCATAGGCGGGATTCATCGGCAACAGCCGCACGTCGGGGTGGCGCTGCAGCTTTTTGACGGTGAATTCGCCGTCCACCGCGGCGATCACGATATTGCCGTGCTCCGGCGTCAGGGCGCTGTCGACGATCAGCAGATCGCCATCCTGGATATTGCCGTCGATCATCGACTCGCCGCTGGCGCGCACGAAGTAAGTGGCGTTGGGGTGCCGCACCAGCAGCTTGCCGATGTCCAGCCTGCTCTCGACATAGTCCTGCGCCGGGGAAGGAAAGCCGCAGGCCACGCGATCGGCAAACAGCGGTAACGTTAGGGGTTCACCTGGTGAAAAAGCATACAACCTTGAATTGCTCAGCATAATCATAACCAAACTGTATATTTATACAGTTAAGCATAAACAAAACGCGAACGCGTGCAACCCCCAATCCCCCTGCGGATCGCGCTTTCCCGCGTAATATAATAATTTTCTGAGTGATTTTTCCTGCAGCTTTTGGCGTTCTTCGCGTGTGTTTACACACATGATACCCACCAAAACTGTGGATAATGCGGCCCTCAGACCGTTGGCGTATCGATGGGCAGGATGAGTGAGGGATTGTCATTGCGAACGGCGCCGACGGCGGGCGATACCGGTTGCCAGACGAAACCCTCTGCCTGCAGGCTGTACACGTCAGCCTGCATTTGACCAGAGGGCGGGACTAAGCGGGTGTCGCGCGCGGCCGTCGGTCTCTGCTGCGTACAGCGCCGCAAAGAACAGCGGCAGGCCTTGCCTCACGGGAGGAACGGCGGACGGCCTTACAAAATGACGCCAATAAAATTGCGACTGGCAATGGCATCAATGGGACGGCCAGAGACGAAAGTCAGTACGTTATGCCAGGAGCTTGGGATAACCCGACAAACGCTGTACCGCCACATTTCCCCTGATGGTCCACTGCGAGCTGACGGTATAAAGCTGCTCAACCGGGGATAATTTTAGCGGACGGAAAAATCTGGAGTTCCGGCGTAGAACCCCGAATAAGGAATAATCCTTAATTCATTTCAGGATTATTAATTCCATCTAAAACCTCTCGGCAATATTCTTTTTTATAGGCTTCATCATTACTTAATGACTTAACCAAAAAATCAGCATTTTTCCAACCATTATCCCAATGCGTATCGAATCCTGACTGTTCATACTTTAATGTTCTAGTTAATGAGTCTTTTATTTGTTTTTTATATTTATCAATTTTCTCATTGGTTGCCCCACAAACATCATGTGCAACACGAGCATTTGAGCCAGAAAAACCTATTGCTGAAATTGCCATCGCTTCATTTGATTTGTCGAAATCATTCGCATATGCCACAGCATTAGATAAAGCGAATATGACAAGAGCAGGTATGGTTTTTTTGTATGAAATCATCTTTCACCTCTACTCATTGATTGTTCATGGGGTCAGTTTGGATATCGAAAATTATTGTACATTAAGGCTGCTTTTTAATCAGTCTCAACTTCTTTATAGAAGGCCTGAATGCGACAAACTTGGGAAGTACTGTAGCCTGTCGCGTCTGCTGTTTCTCGGATGCTCAGTTTCCTAATCTGTCGGTAGTGCCTGATCCATCCTGCACGCTCCATCTCGCCGCTGGCGCGCACGAAGTAGGTGGCGTTGGGGTGCCGCACCAGCAGCTTGCCGATATCCAGCCTGCTCTCGACATAGTCCTGCGCCGGGGAAGGAAAGCCGCAGGCCACGCGATCGGCAAACAGCGGTAACGTCAGGGGTTCAGCTGGTGAAAAAGCATACAACCTTGAATTGCTCAGCATAATCATAACCAAACTGTATATTTATACAGTAAAGCATAAACAAAACGCGAACGCGTGCAACCCCCAATCCCCCTGCAGATCGCGCTTTGCCGCGTAATATAATAATTTTCTGAGCGATTTTTTTTTACGCCTGCTAAGGGTTTCACCGACCCTTGCACACACGTTATCCACCAAAACTGTGGATAACCTGGTGGGGTCGCCGGCAGACGTCATTCCCTGCGCGAGCGGGATCAGAATCCTGTATAATCCCCACACCTGCTAATAAGAATTCATCCCCGTCGGCGCCTCGTCACCGACGGTCACGAGAACGTTATGAACAAGCACCTGCTCCTCGCAGAAACCGACGATATCAAACAGGAATGCCTGTCGCGCCACGCGGTCTGGCAGCGCAACGATCTGGCCCAGGCGCAACAGGATTGGCTGGCGGAAGAAGTGCCGGTCGCCCTGGTGTACAACGGCATTTCCCACGTGGTGATGATGGCGACGCCGAAAGATCTGGCGGCCTTCGCCATCGGTTTTTCGCTGTCCGAAGGCATCATCGCCTCCCCCGACGATATCTACGACATCCGCCAACAGCCGGCCTGCAACGGCATTGAAGTGCATGTGGAACTCTCGAGCCGCCGTTTTATGCAGCTGAAAGAGAAGCGCCGCAGCCTGGCCGGCCGCACCGGCTGCGGCGTCTGCGGGGTGGAGCAACTGCAGGAGGTCGCCCAGCCCATCGCGCCGCTGCCCTTCACGCAACGCTTCGATTTGGCCCTGCTCGACCGGGCGTTGGCGCAGCTGCAGGAGGTGCAAACGGTGGGAAAACTGACCGGCTGCACCCACGCGGCGGCCTGGATCCAGCCGGATGGCGCGCTCAGCGGCGGGTGTGAAGACGTCGGCCGCCACGTGGCGCTCGACAAGCTGCTGGGCTACCGCAGCCAACAGGCGTGGCTGCAAGGGGCGGCGCTGGTGTCGAGCCGCGCCAGCTATGAAATGGTGCAAAAATCCGCCATGTGCGGCGTCGAGATCCTGTTCGCCGTTTCCGCCGCCACCCGCCTGGCGGTCGAGGTGGCCGAGCGCAGCAACCTGACGCTGGTGGGCTTCAGCAAGCCAGGGCGCGCCACCGTCTATACGCACCCGCAGCGGCTCTGGCAATCGACGACGGCGGCATAGCGCCGCCGGATAAGAATCGACTATTCTCAATAGCAGGACACCAGGAAGCACCCACGTCATGATAATTCGCCCGAACCAGAACTGGTTTTTTCGCCTGTTCGCCTGGCACGGTTCCGTGCTGTCAAAGATCACCTTTCGCCTGTCGCTGAACGTGCTGATGTCGATAGTGGCGGTGATCAGCTATCAATGGTACGAACAGCTCGGCGTGCATTTGACCATCGCGCCGTTCAGCCTGCTGGGTATCGCCATCGCGATTTTTCTCGGCTTTCGCAATAACGCCGGCTACAGCCGCTTTGTCGAAGCGCGCAACCTGTGGGGCTCGCTGCTGATTACCGAGCGATCCCTGCTGCGCCAGATAAAAAGCCTGCTGCCGGACGAACCGGCGGTGCACCAGAAGGTCGCCAAGCTGCTGATCGCCTTCAGCTGGAGCCTGAAGCATCAGCTGCGCGCCACCGATCCGACCGCCGATCTGTACCACAACCTCAGCAGCAAAGAGCTGGCGGAGGTGATCGCCAGCCCGATGCCGACCAACCGCATCCTGCTGATGCTGGGCCAGGAGATCGGCAAGCTGCGCCGACGGGGGCTGCTGAGCGACATCACCTTCGAGCTGCTCGACAACAAGCTGAGCGAGCTGTCCCACGCCCTCGGCGGCTGTGAACGGCTCGCCAGCACGCCGGTGCCGTTCGCCTATACCCTGATCCTGCAGCGCACCGTTTACCTGTTCTGCAGCCTGTTGCCTTTTGCCCTGGTGACCGATCTGCATTACATGACACCGTTTGTTTCGGTGTTCATTTCCTATACCTTCTTATCCTGGGACTCACTGGCCGAAGAGCTGGAAGATCCGTTCGGCGTGTCGGCCAACCATCTGCCGTTAAACGCCATCTGCAACACCATCGAGCGCAACCTGCTGGAAATGAACGACCAAAGCCCGCTGCCGCCGCCGATGAAACCCGACGAGCACTTTAATTTGATCTGATCGATTTCACCCGAACACACTGGAGCCGAATGCAATGAATGCAAATAACAACCCGCCGCAAGCCGTATTCACGCCGGTAACGCGCCATGCCATCTTCATCGTCGCCACTCTGTCGCCCGTTCCCGCCCATCTGGCGGCGGTGCGCGCCTGGTGCGGCGACATCGCCGCCGTGGTGCGTTCGGTCGGCAAACGCGCGCCGGCGGGCAACCTCACCTGCGTTTGCGGCTTCGGCTCCGAAGCCTGGGATACGCTGTTTGGTGCCCCGCGCCCTCGCCAGCTGCATCCGTTCAGCCCGATCGGCAGCGGGGAACGCGTCGCCGTCGCCACGCCCGGCGACATCCTGCTGCATATCCGCGCCGATGAAATGGATCTGTGTTTCGAACTGGCCTCGCAGCTGGTCGGCAAGCTCGGCGATGCCGTGACGGTGGTCGAAGAGGTGCACGGCTTCCGTTACTTCGATCAGCGCGCCATGATCGGCTTCGTCGACGGCACGGAGAACCCGGAGGGGCACGAAGCCTTCGACTACACGGTGATCGGCGACGAAGACGCGGCGTTCAGCGGCGGCAGCTATGTGCTGGTGCAAAAATACCTGCACGATATGCAGGGCTGGAATTCGCTCAGCGTGGAAACGCAGGAGAAGATCATCGGCCGCCATAAGCAGTCCAACATCGAACTGGATGAAGCGGTCAAACCGTCGTCATCGCACAGTTCGCTGACCACCATCACCGACGAGCAAGGCAACGAGGTGAAAATTCTGCGCGACAACATGCCGTTCGGCCGCCCCGGCCTGCGCGAATTCGGCACCTACTTTATCGGCTATGCGCGCTCCCCGCAGCCAATCGAGCAGATGCTGGAAAACATGTTTATCGGCCGCCCGGCCGGCAACTACGATCGGCTGCTCGATTTTAGCCACGCGGTGACCGGCACCCTGTTCTTCGTGCCGTCCGCCCCGCTGCTGGAAGCGCTGGCCGATCGCAGCGGCGCCGAACTGCATTAACCCTCCCTTCTGCGGCAAAGCCTCCCCCCGCGACTTATACTGAATTAACGTTGCGTATTGAGGGGAGGCACCATGCCGCTCAAATTCAAACGTTCGGAAAGGCTCTCCATCGGCACCGAAATAGAGCTGCAGCTGGTCGATGACAAGCACTACGATCTTACGGATCGGGCCGACCGGGTGGTCAGCGCGGTCGGCGACCGCCGGCGCGTCAAACATGAGCTCACCAAATCGATGGTGGAGCTGAACAGCTCGGTGCACCGCGATCTCGATGAGCTGCACGCCGAGCTGCGCGCCCTGACCCATACCGTCCGGCGCAGCGCGCAGCGCCTGGGCTGTGACGTCTGCGGCGGCGGCCGCCATCTGAGCAACGACTGGCGCAAGCAGGTCATCAGCGACAACGCGCGCTACAGGCAGCTGGCCAGCCGCTTTGGCTATCTTTCCAAGCTGGCCTGCGTGTTCGGCCAACACATCCACCTCGGCGTCAACGACGGGGACGAAGCGATGTACCTGTGCCATGCGCTGACGCCCTACTTTCCGCAGCTGATCGCACTCAGCGCATCGTCACCGCTGTACCAGGGCGTCGATACGCGCTTTGCCAGCTCCCGTTTCAGCGCGCAGAATTCCTTCCCCAACTACGGATGCCTGGAACACATCTACAGCTGGCGCGAATTCAATGCCTACTACGAACGGCTGAACGCCGCCGGCGTGATTGAAAGCATCAAGGATATTTACTGGGATGCGCGGCCCAAACCGGAGCTGGGCACGGTGGAGATCCGCATCTGCGATACGCCGCTGCGCCTCGCGCATGCCGTGCTGCTGGTCGGTTACTGCCGTCTGCTGGCTGATTTTCTGTTGCAACACCGCACGCCGATCGCGCCGGAATACGATGCCTTCACCAATTACAACAAGATCAACGCCTATCGCAGCGGTTTCGCCGCCGAATACGTCGATCCCGCGACGCTGCGCCGCAGCAGCCTGACCGCCCATATCCTGCACACTCTCGATGTGCTGAGCGAGTTCGCCGAGCGACGGGAGGATCGGGCCGTGCTACAGGCGATCGAGCACCATGTCCGCCAGGGCATCAGCGATTCGGAGCATATCCGCCAGATGTTGCACAACGGCCTGCCGCAGGCTCAGGTGATCAAGCGCCTGTGCGATGAGCTGTTGCAACCGGCAAGTTAAGTTTCGGCTATCGATTCCATACGCCAAAGCCGCTGTTCATTATGTGCTCTTTCGCTACAATCGTGAGCACTGACATTCATCGTATCGAGGACACCATGTACAACTTCTCCCGCTATCAGGCAAAAGAACTGGCGCTGGCTTACATGAGCGGCAAAAAACACGATCTGTCGCCGCAGGAATTTTTGCAGCAGCTGAAAAGCAGCGAGCGATCGTTTGAGCACCTGCTGAAACACGGCAGCGAAATGCCGCGTGACGTGCTGGTTAAAAGCTTCTGAACGGCCGGTTGCCGGCCACTTTCCGTTTACGCCGCCGGTGGCGAGCCTGCAGGCCCGCGCATTCCCGGCCATTCATTCCCCTCCTCACCCTGCCTCAATTCGTCCTCACAGGCGAAAATCCGATAAATTCGCTCTTAAAGGCGAATTATTGACATATTCGCATCCAGGTGCGAATTTATAGTCATCCTTCTATAAACATCGGAACATGTCATGCCGACGCCAATCAGCGTAATCAGCGGCGATCTGGTCGATTCCCGCCGATCAGACACCGTCAACTACCTCAATGAGCTGCATAGCCTGCTCGATCGGCTGCGGCGCGACGGGCGGCTGCATCAGGTGGAAATCTTTCGCGGCGACGCCTTCCAGGCACAAGCCGCCCCGGAGGACGGGCTGCTGCTGGCGGTGTATATTCGCCTCGCGCTGCGGGCGACGGGCGCCGCGCACTGGGATGCGCGCGTCGCCGTCGGGCTGGGCAGCCAACGGCCCGACGCCGCCGGCTATGGCAGCGCCTTTATCAACTCCGGCAGCGCGTTGGACGCCATGGCGAAAAATTGCCGGCTGGCTCTGAAAACCGACAACGATCGGACAAACGCCATTGTCAGCGATCTGCTGCCGATGTTAGATCATGTGATTGGCCGCCTGTCGCAGACCGAAGCGCGCATCGTCCAGGCGAGAATGTTCGCCGACAGCGGCGCTGCCGTGGCGGATCAGCTGCAAAAAGCCGCCTCCACGGTCTCCGCCGCGCTGAAACGCGCGGCCTACGAGGAAATCATGCGGTTTATTCACGCCATTAACAGGATCGTCTGACTATGGATCTGACCTATGCGCCTTTGCTGGCCTGGCTGTTGCTCGTCCATCTGCTGGCGGATTTTCCGCTGCAACCGCTGAGTTGGGTGGAAGATAAAATCCAGCATCGCGCGCGTTCACGTTTTCTGGTGTTGCACGCGTTGCTGCACGGGGTGCTGGCCGCCTGGGTGGTGGCCGGTTTCGGCCTGCTGCACGGCGGGCTTTCTTCACTTCAGGTGCTGGCCAGCCTGCTGATCATCGCCGTCAGCCACTACCTGATCGATTTACTGAAGGTCACCGCGATGAACCGCCTGAGCCCGGCCCGCAGTTTCCTGCTCGATCAGGGATTGCATCTGGCGGTAATCGCCTTGCTGTGGCTGGGGCTGACGCCGAATGCCGGTGAACTGCTCGCCGCGCTGGGGCGGCAACTGGGGCGTTGGCAAACCGGCCTGGTGCTGGTGGCCTACAGCCTGATTTATCTGCCGATGAGCCTGCTGATCGGGCAACTGCTGGCGCACTGGACGCCGCAAATGCCGCCTTCGGCCAAGGCCGACAACGACTCGCTGCTGCGCGCGGGCAAACAGATTGGCTATCTGGAGAGAACGCTGATCCTGACCTTTGTGCTGCTGGGGCAAATCCCGGCGATCGGCTTTTTGCTGGCGGCTAAATCTATCTTCCGTTTCGGCGATCTGCGCCAGAGCGACGATAAGATGCGCACCGAGTATGTGCTGCTCGGCACGCTGTTTTCCTTCACGCTGACCATCATGCTCGGCCTGCTGGTCAACAAACTGCTGTAGCGGAGCGGGGGCGAAGAATTTCGCCCCCGAAGTGAGTGCCGAAGCGGCTTACAGCCACTCGCCGAAGCGGCGGATGTAGAAACGCTTCATCAACTGCGCGACCACGCAGTAGCTGACCAGCGTAGCGGCCAACCACGGGAAGTATTCCCACGGCAGCGGCTGCAGGCCAACCAGGGCGCCGAGCGGCGAGAACGGAATGTAGATGCCGAGCGCCATCACCAACCCGGTGGTCAGCAACACCGGCAGCGCCGCGGTGCTCTGAATGAACGGGATCTTCTGGGTGCGCAGCATATGCACCACCAGCGTTTGCGACAGCAGCCCCTCAATGAACCAGCCGGACTGGAACAGCGCCTGGTGTTCCACGCTGTTGGCGGCGAACACGTACCACATCAGCGCATACGTCGTGATATCGAAGATTGACGAGGTCGGCCCAATCCACAGCATAAAGCGCCCGATGTTTTTGGAGTCCCACTTGCGCGGCTTGCGCAGGAACTCTTTGTCCATCTTGTCCCACGGCAGCGACAGCTGGGAAATATCGTACATCAGGTTTTGAATCAACAGGTGGATCGCCAGCATCGGCAGGAACGGAATGAAGGCGCTGGCCACCAGCACCGAGAACACGTTGCCGAAGTTGGAGCTGGCGGTCATGTTCAGGTACTTGATGATATTGCCGAAGGTCTCGCGCCCTTTGATCACCCCCTCTTCCAGCACCATCAGGTTCTTTTCCAACAGGATGATGTCCGCCGACTCCTTGGCGATGTCGGTGCCGGTGTCGACCGAAATGCCGACGTCGGCATCGCGCAGCGCCGGCGCATCGTTGATGCCGTCGCCGAGGAAGCCGACGGTATGGCCGTTGGCCTGCAGCATTTTCAGCACCCGCGATTTTTGCAGCGGCGTCAGCTTGGTGAAGACCGTGCGCTGCTCCACTTCGCGCGCCAGCGTTTCATCATCCATCTGTTCAATCTGCAACCCGGAGAGCGGTTCACCCGGCTCCAGCCCGACGTCGCGGCAAATCTTGCAGGTGATCACCGGGTTGTCGCCGGTCAGCACCTTCACCGTCACGCCGTTTTCCTGCAGTGCGGCGATCGCCTGCTGCGCGCTCTCCTTCGGCGGATCGAGGAAGGTCAGCAACCCTTGCACCACCATGTCGCGCTCGTCGGCCACGCTCAGCGGGTCGGCCGGGCGTTGCGCATCCAGCTCGCGCGTCGCCAGCACCAGCACGCGGAAACCGTCTTCGTTATACTCGCGGGCCAGCGCCTGCAGCGCCGCACGGCGCGCGTCGTCCAGTTCCAGCGTCTTGTCGCCTTCACGCACGTGAGTGGCGATCTCCAGCATCTCCTCTACCGCGCCCTTACAGATCAGCTGCTGCTTGCCATTTTCGTCCGCCACCACGATCGACAAGCGGCGGCGCACGAAATCGAACGGCAGCTCATCCACCTTGCTGAAACGCCCCAGGGCTTCGATCCCCGGTTTGCCGCGCCCGAAGCGGATCACCGCCTGATCCATCAGGTTCTTCATGCCGCTCTGATGGAAGCTGTTCAGCCAGGCCAGGTGCAGCACCTCGTTATCCCTGGCGCCGTTGACGTCGATATGGTGCTCGAGAATGATGCGGTCCTGGGTCAGCGTGCCGGTCTTGTCGGTGCAGAGCACGTCCATGGCGCCGAAGTTCTGAATGGCGTTCAGGCGCTTCACCACCACCTTGCGGCGCGACATGGCGATCGCCCCTTTCGCCAGGTTGGAGCTGACGATCATCGGCAGCATTTCCGGCGTCAGGCCGACCGCCACCGCCAGTGCGAACAGCGCCGCCTCGCTCCAGTCGCCTTTGGTGAAACCGTTGATCAGCAACACCACCGGCACCATCACCAGCATGAAGCGAATCAGCAGCCAGCTGACGCTGTTCACCCCGCGATCGAACGCGGTTTGCGCCCGCGAACCGACGATGGACTTGGCCAACGAGCCGAAGTAGGTGCGCCCGCCGGTCGCCACCACCACCGCCGTGGCGGTGCCGCTGGCGACGTTGGTGCCCATCAGGCAGACGTTGGAGAGCTCAAGCAGCGCGTTCTCGCTGGACACTTCCCCTTCGCTCGACTTCTGCGCCACGCTGCCCATGGCATCGTATTTTTCGATAGGGATCGCTTCGCCGGTCAATATCGCCTGGCTGATGAACAGATCGCGCGAGGCGATAAGGCGCACGTCGGCCGGCACCATGTCGCCGGCGGAGAGCTGAATGATATCCCCCGGCACCAGTTCGCGGATCGGCACTTCCAGCGTCAGCGGATGCGCGCTGTAGCTGCTGCGGCGCAGCACCGTGGCGGTGGTGCGCACCATCGACTTCAGCGCTTCCGCCGCTTTGTTGGTGCGGTATTCCTGCCAGAAACGCAGCAGCCCGCTCAGCGTGACCATGATGAGAATGATAATGACGCCGGTGAGTTCAGTTTCTTCACCGCTCTGGCGCGGCAGCCAATAATCGGTAAAGAAACTGATCGCAGCCAGCACCATCAGCACGAAGATAAACGGGTTGTTGAAAGCCTTGATCAGCTGGATCAAGGCATGCGGCGCCTTGTCGTGGGCGACCTGATTGGCGCCGAACTGCTCCAGCCGCTCATCGGCGTCGTCCTGAGTCAAACCGTTGCGGTTGCACTTCAGGTTCGCCAGCGTTTGGGCGATGCTGTTGGTCGCTTCTTCCGCAATGGCGTAGGTCACCGCGTCTTTATCACGGCGACGCGTTCTTTCATTAATCTGAGTCATAACGCTATTCTCTTATTTTCGTTCTGCGCACAGGGATATCCCGCCCGATAAACAGGTGACTCTGCGCAGAGTGGAATTTTTTAATTAGCGTGGCTGAATAGCGTGATTACCCTGTCAGCCACGCAAGAATCATTTCCCTTCCGGGGTCATCATCCATAACGCCTCCTTAATGCCCGCGTTATTCAGGCCTACCTGAATAAACACGAACATATAATCAAGTTAATAAATATTTATATCATTACTCAGACCGGTAATTCGGACGCAACGCGCCAGCGAACGGCGCTCACGCTTTTTTCCAGGCTGACGCGGCAGACAATACCCTCAATTTCTTTTTGTGCGGCCGGCGTGGCGGTAATTTCCGCGCACACTTCCAATTGCCCCGGGCTGGAAATATCGGCGCTGCGCAAAGATTGCAGCCGCAAGGCGACGCCGTTCAGCGCCTGCAGAATCAGGGTGCGCACCAGAATTTCATCCTGCTCGCCACAGGTCACCTGAATGCGATAGCACAGTTCCAGATCGGTCGCCTGCTGGTGTGGCTGCAGATTGATGCGCTGGGCGGCCTCGCGCAGCAGGATATTGGCGCACAGGATCACCAGCGTGGCGACCACCGCATCCCAATGCTGGCCCAGGCCGCACAGGACGCCGATCCCCGCCGAACACCACAGCGTGGCGGCGGTGTTGAGGCCGCGAATGTTCAGCCCTTCACGCATGATAACCCCGGCGCCGAGGAAGCCGATACCGGATACGATCTGCGCAGCCACGCGGCCGGCGCTGGCGGGATCGGTGGACATGGAGCTGAGAATAAAAACCGCCGCGCCGGTCGCCACCAGCGCATTGGTGCGCAGGCCGGCCATGCGTTGGCGCCACTGGCGCTCGGCGCCAATTACCGCGCCCAGGCACATCGCCAGCAATAAATTTAAAACGAAAGGAGTCATAGCCATGACTGTCCCCTTAATTAACCTCAGGAGATAAAATCATGTGCTGTTTAGCACACGCAAAATCGCGCCGAAAATAAATCAGCGAATCAGCGTACTGTGCCTGGAGGGAAAAGGCTGTGGCTGCAGAATACCATAATAACGCCCAACTCAATTCACCTGAAACCATCAGGCCTCAGGAAACGTTTTTTATTCGGGTATGCACAGCTCAGGAATAACTGGAGAGGGGTGCTGCCCGCCGATAACGGCAAGCAACAAATCAGAAGAGAATTGGTCAGCTTGCCTTATTTGTTTTATTACAACTACAACTGTCCAATTGGGTTTCTCCACCGAAATTTTGGCTGAGTATAGTGACGTCGGGTAATGAAGTAAAGGCTAATTTATTAAACGAAAAATAAACTGAAATACCGCGATGATATTTCGATGTCACAAATCGGCAGCGACAGCGTTGGGCGCCAGTGCGCTTATCGATAAACTGCTCCCCTTCATCTTTCAAGGACGCCCCCGATGAAACACCGGCTTTCCCCGCTCGCGCTCGCGCTGCTCGTCAGCTATCCCGCCGATGCCCTGCTGCTGCAGCAAGGCGACGCGCAGTTTGAACTCGATCCCGCCACGCTGCGCATTGCCGCCGGCGCTGTGCCGGTCAATCTGGCGCAGCCCGCGCAACAGGTGGAAGATCTCACCGCGTCGCCACAACGCGCCAGTTGGCGCTGGCCGCAGAGCGCGGTCAAGGTTAGCGCCCGTCTGGAAGGCGGCGATCTGCGCCTGAGCTTCAGCAGCGACCGGCCACAGCTTCTGAACTGGTATCGCCTGCCGCCACAAACAGAAACGCTGCTGTTGCCGATCGGCGAAGGCAGCCGCATTCCGCTCGACAACGCCGTCTGGCGCCATTACCTGACGGCGGAAATGACGCCGCTGGATACCAACTGGGATCTGAAGCTGCCGCTGTGGAGCCAGCAATACCAGGGCAAGGTCTACAGCTGGCTGATGTTGACGCCGTTCAGCAACCGGGTCACCTTCGCCTCGGCGCAGGAAAAGCTGGAGATGCGCGCCGGGCATCAGTTCAACCGCTTTAATCAGCAACAGGCATTCGAGGTGCTGCTGCACGTCGGTGACACGCCGCTGTCCGGCGCCCGCCGCTATCGCGACTATTTGCAACAGAACGGCCAGTTCAGCAGCCTGCGCGAGAAGATAAAGCAGGCGCCCGAAGGCGAAAAGCTGATCGGCGCCACCCATGTCTACCTGTGGGGCGATAAATTGCTGGCGGCGGAAGATGTCAAAGATTGGCCGGGGTTGCTGCACTACCTCGCCTCTCCCGCCGCCGAAGGGCTGCGGCAGAAGATGGATGCCGAGAGCAGAAAGCTCCTGCTGCAGCTGGCGGGCAAAACACCGGAGGGCTGGCAGCAACAGCCCCTGATCGACGGCATCAACCAGGCATTGACGGCGCAAATTCCGCTGGGCGCCACGCCGGATGACGCCGATTTTCTGCAGGCGCAGCAGCGCCAGGCCGCCGCGGTGCGGGAGCGGGCGCAACAGGAACTGGGGCGCTGGTTAACCCCGGCGGACCGTTGGGGGCAAGGGCTGGCCAAACCTGTGATCGACGCGCTGCGCCAGGCCGGCTTGCCGCGCCTGTGGTTGGGCACCGATAACTGGACAGCCGCCTTCCTGCACCCGCAGGCGGTGGCCGCCGCCAAGGCGGCCGGCTATCTGATCGCCAGCTACGACTCCTACGATACCGCCATTCCACGCGGCGTGAACGACAGCTGGCTCACCGCGCAACTGCCGACGGCGCTGCGGGAAAGTTGCGCCATCGTGCGCGCCGACGGCAGCAAGAAACCCGGCTTCGGCAAACAGGGGTACTACCTCAATCCGGGCTGCGTCCTGCCCTATTCTCAACGGCGCATGCGCGAGCTGGTGCAACTGGCCGGGTTGAACAGCCTGTTCCTCGACGTGGACGGCACCGGCATGGTCTCCGACGACTATCAGCCCGGCCACCCGACTGGCGCGGCACAGATGGCCGAGGCGCGCAACGCCCGGCTGGCCTGGTTCAGCGCCACCCTTAAGCTGCCGCTCGGCTCGGAGGACGGCAATGCGGTAACCGCCCGCAGCCTGATGTTCGCCCACGGCATGGAAACCTGGGGATTCGGCTGGGGCGACAAGCAGATGAATCAGGATAAATCCTCGCCCTATTATCTCGGCGCCTGGTGGCCCAACGCTCAACCGGCGTTTTTCTTCCGCCCCGCCAAGGTGAAGCAGCCCTACCGCACCGTCGAATTCGATCCGCGTTATCGCCTGCCGCTGTACCAAGCCGTTTTCCACGATGCGATCGTCAGCAGCCACCACTGGAATTACGACAATCTGAAGTTCAGCGACGTTCAGACCACCCGCAGTCTGCTCAGCCAGCTGTACAACATCGCGCCGATGTTCCATCTGAGCCGCGCCACCCTGGCGGCCCGCCTGCCGGCGATCAAACGCGCCGACGCCGCCTTCCGGCCGTTGCATCAGGCCCTCTGGGACAAAGCGCTGACCGACTTCCGCTGGCTCGATCGGGACGGCTGGGTGCAGCAGACGACCTTCAGCGACGGTTCGACGCTGACCGCCAACTTCAGCGCGCAGCCGTTCGCCGGCGTAGCGGCCCACAGCCTGCGCGCCAAACTGGCCGACGGCCGCACGTTCGACGTTGCGCCTTAGCAAGGTCGCCGGCGATGGGCTACGCTAGGCTATATTTCCGACGACCCGCAAGGAGTGGCTGATGACGCCTCTGATCCACACTCTGCTCGACGAGATTTGGCAAAGCCTGGGGCAACGCCCCGCGCCCTGCGACCGGTTAACCGTAAGCGGTACCGGCGCATTGCCTTCGGCTTTTCCCGTGACCGAATTGGCTACCGCCGCCTGGAGCGCCGCCGGTTTGGCCTGCGCCGAGTTGCTTCGCCGCGAGGCAGCCGATGCGCCGCAGGTCTGGATCGATCAACGCCTGGCCTCGCTCTGGTTCGGCTGGACGCTGCGTCCGCTGGGTTGGACGCTGCCTGCCGCCTGGGACGCCCTCGCCGGCGACTACGCGACGGCGGACGGCTGGATACGCCTGCACACCAATGCACCGCACCATCGGCGGGCGGTGGAACAGGTGCTGGGCCCGGCATCGGACAAAGGCGCGCTGGCGGAACGCGTGCTGGGCTGGAAAAAAAGCGAGCTGGAGGAAGCGGTGATCGAGGCCGGCGGCTGCGCGGCCCAAATGCGCTCGGCGGCCGCGTGGCGACAACATATTCAGGGCAAGAGCGTGGCGCTCGAACCGCTGATCCACGCCTCACTGCAGCCGGAAGCGCCGCCGCCGGGTTGGACGTTGCCCGTCGCCCGGCCGCTGCACGGCGTGCGGGTGCTGGATCTGACACGCATTCTCGCCGGACCGATCGCCACCCGTTTTCTCGCCGGTTTGGGCGCCGACGTGCTGCGCATCGATCCCTACGGTTGGGATGAGCCCGGCGTCGAGCACGAGGTAATGCTGGGCAAACGCAGCGCGCGCCTCAACCTGACCAATGCGCACGATCGCCACACGTTTGAACATCTGCTGAGGAACGCCGACGTGATCGTGCACGGCTACCGTGCCGGTGCGCTGGAGAAGTTGGGCTATGGCGCGGAGGAAAGGCGCGCGCTGGCGCCGGGCCTGATAGACGTCTGCCTGAATGCCTACGGCTGGAGCGGGCCGTGGCGCACCCGGCGCGGTTTCGACAGCCTGGTGCAGATGAGCTGCGGGCTGGCGGAGGCGGGCATGGTTTGGCGCAGCGCCAGTTTGCCGGTGCCGCTGCCGGTACAGGCGCTGGACCACGCCACCGGCTATTTGATGGCGGCGGCGGTGCTGACCGGTATGGCGCAGCGCCTAAGCCGCGGCACCGGCTACCACGCGCGGCTGTCGCTGGCGCGCACGGCGCAACTGCTGCTGGCGCATCCCTGTTCGGCAGATTATCGGCCGGAGCCGCTGGCGCCGGCCGGAACCGCCGACGAGAACCCGGAAACGGAACTGACTTACTGGGGCGCCGCGCAACGCCTGCGCGCCCCGTTAAGCCTGCAGGGTACGGCGCTGCAATGGGCGTTGCCGGCGACCACGCTCGGCACCTCACAGCCGGAGTGGCTGCGCCGTTAAACCGCCGCCAACTGTTGCTGCAGCCATTGCAGCAAGCGTGTGACCGCCGGCGTCAGCCCGGCGGTCTGCGGCCACACCAGATAAACGTCGTCCTCGCTCAGGCGACAGGGCGCAGCCAGCGCCACCAGCCGCCCCGCGTCGATCGCATCCTGCACCAGCAGCTTTTTCGCCAGCGCGATGCCGAACCCCTGCTCCGCGGCGCGAATCAACAACCCGGCATCGTTGAACACCGCCTGTTGCCGCCCGCACCGCGAGCGCCCTTGCGCATTGAACCAGTCGCGCCACGGGCTGACGTCGTGCTCCAGCAAGGGAACGTCGCCGCCGTTCTCGAATGCCGTTCCCCACTGCCGCGCCATATCCGGCGAGGCGACCGGCAGCACGTCGCCCGACGCGATGCGCTGCGCCTGCAGCCCCGCCCACTGGCCGCTGCCGATGCGGATCGCCGCATCGAACCCGCGCTGCGACAGATCCTGCAACGCCAGCGAGGCATCGATATCCAGCGCAATATCGGCGCAGGCTGCATGAAATGCCGGCAACCGCGGCAACAGCCAGTAATGGGCAAAAGACGGCAGCACGCTGATGCGCAGCGTCTGGCTCGCCGCCAAGCGCCGGGCGCGGGCGACGCCCTGCTGCAGCGCCTGCAGCGCCGGCTCTACCGCCGCCAGCAACTCTTTCCCGGCG
Organism: Serratia sp. CY33525; assembly: GCF_052169115.1. Taxonomy (NCBI): domain Bacteria; kingdom Pseudomonadati; phylum Pseudomonadota; class Gammaproteobacteria; order Enterobacterales; family Yersiniaceae; genus Serratia; species Serratia sp. CY33525. The sequence continues at coordinate 432,807 of NZ_JBJNLK010000001.1, forward strand.
GCATTCAGGCGCACACCGCGCCCGCGCCGTTCAAACAGCGGGTAGCCCACCGCCTGCTCCAGCAGCTGAATTTGCTGACTGACCGCGCCATGCGTCAAATGCACCTGCTGCGCCGTGGCGCGCAAATTCTCCAACCTAGCGGCGATAGCAAAGGTCGGCAAGACATGCAGCGGGAGACGTTCATTCATCATTGGTTAACCAGGCTAGCCAAAACGGCTATTTTTCATCGATTTTGGCCCGCAGGCAAATGTTCTATGTTTACCCCATCATCCCTGACGCTTTCGGAGCCGCCATGCACCCACGTTTACAACAGGATCTTGCACAGTTTCCGCAGATCCTCGACCACACCCGCCAGTTGGCGGAAGATTTTCTGGCCGGGCTGCAGCAACGCTCGGTCTGCCCACCGCTCGCGCAACAGCAACTGCAACCCGGTGACGATCGGCTGGCGGAAAACGGCGAAGGCGCCCTGGCGGCGCTGGATGACTTTTGGCAACGTTATCAGGCGGGCATTTCCGCCAGCGCCGGCCCGCGTTATTTTGGCTTCGTCACCGGCGGGGGCACGCCGGCGGCGGTCGCGGCAGACTGGCTGGTTAGCGTGACAGACCAAAATAGCCAGCTCAGCCATGATACGATCGCTGCGGCGATCGAGCTGGCCGCGGTGACGCAGTTGAAATCCCTGCTGGGCCTGCCGGAAGCGTTCAGCGGCAGCCTGGTCAGCGGCGCCACCATGGCCAATTTCGCCGGGCTGGCCATTGGCCGGCAGTGGCTGGGGCAACAGCACGGCGTGGATATCGCCCAACAGGGCCTGGCGGCGCTCGGCCCCATCCGGGTGCTGGCGGCCAACCCGCATTCCAGCAGCGTGAAGGCGCTCAGCATGCTCGGCATCGGCCGCGACGCGCTGACGACCGTCGCCAGCCTGCCGGACTCAGAAGCCATGGATATGGCGGCGCTGGAGCGACAGCTCGCCGCCGGCGCAGGCCGTCCCACGCTGGTGCTGGCCAGCGCCGGCACGGTCAACACCGTCGCTTTCGACGATCTGCCGCGTCTGCTGGCGCTGCGGGAGCGCTACCCGTTCTGGCTGCATGTCGATGCGGCATTCGGCGGCGTAGCGGCCTGCTCGCCGCTATACGCCCCAAGGCTCGAGGGCTGGCAGCATGCCGATTCCATCACCGTCGATGCGCACAAATGGCTGAACGTGCCTTATGACAGCGCGATCCAATTTACCCGCCACCTGGATCTGCAGATGCAGGTATTTCAGAACCATTCGGCTTACCTGGAAGCGCCGACGCCGCGGCCGGACAACTATCTGCATCTGACGCCGGAAAATTCGCGCCGCTTCCGCGCCCTGCCGCTTTGGCTGACGCTGAAAGCCTATGGCCGCAGCGGCATACGGGATATCGTCGAGCGCAACGTCCGATTGGCGCAGGCGCTGGGCGCGGCGTTAGCGGCCGACGACGGCTTCCATCTGCTGGCGCCGGTGAATTTGAACGTGGTGTGCTTCGCGCTCAGTCACCCGCAGGGCGACAGCGAAGCGGCGCGCGATCGCTTTCTCGATCGCCTTAACCGGCACGGCGTGGTGCGTTGCACCCCAACGAGCTATCACCATCAGCCGGGGATCCGCGCCGCGCTGGTCAACTGGATGACAGAGGAACAGGACATCAGACTGGCGCTGGACTCGCTGCGCCATTGCCTGGCGGAAGCGGCCTAATGCACGCGGCGCATTACTCGCGTCGGAAGGCCTGCAATTGCCGTGCTTGCCGCCCGTCATCGCCGATGTTATCCGGCGATAGCCAGGCAGCAAACGCCGCGCGCCGCGCCGGCCATTCCCCGTCGACGATCGACAGCCAGTCGGTGTCGCGCGTGCGTCCTTTGACGACGACGGCCTGGCGGAACGTGCCTTCATAGCGGAACCCCAGGCGCTCGGCGGCCTGGCGTGAAGGCAGATTGAGGCTATCGCATTTCCATTCGCAACGCCGGTAACCAAGATCGTCGAACAGGTGCCGCAGCATCAGGAAGATCGCCTCGCTGCCCAGCGCACTGCGCTTCATCAGCGGCGACCAGTTGATGGTGCCCAGTTCGGCCACGCCGTTGGCGGGATCGATGCGCAAAAAAGCGCAGGTTCCTACCGCGCGCCCGTTCGCCCGATCGATCACCACCATCGTGTTTCTGTCTGCGCTGGACGCCTGCGCCTGGAGATAACGCTGGAAGTCTGCGCGCGACTGCGGGCGTTCCCAAAACAGATAGGTCCAGTCGCGATCGTCCTCGGCGGTTTGATAAGCCTGATAAAGCGCCTCCCCCCATCGCTCGAGGTTAAGCGGTTCCAGGCGGCAAAACCGCCCTTGCAGTGGCGTGTGGCCGGGCATGCCTGCCGGCTGCCAATGAGGGAGGGCTTCACCTATCGGCTGCCCATACTGATTCCGTCTCACCGCGGCATCCTGTTTTTTGAAAGGTGGAGAGGCAAGTTAAAACCAACGCGGGCCAGAGACAACTCCGACCTGCCATTCCTCCCCGGGGATCGGGCAGCAGGATGATAGTTTAGAAAAATCACTCAATCACCGTTAAACATTCACGAAAACTATTTCATGTGAAATAAATATCCAGATAACTCATTGTAAAACGGTGATTTATAGCAACAATTAAGCTACACATTCCAGCCAGAATGTTAACTTCTGTTTGTTGTTATGATAAAAAAAGGCGTGCTTATCATTTGCGCGAAAAGCAAAAAACACCGCAAGATAATGATTTTTATATGTAAAAATCCAAAGCACTCAGTGCGAGTGTTTTTTCACCGCTCAAGAAACACGCTAAAAGACCTCAAAAAAACGACACATGAATTTTTTTTAAGACTTTTCCTAGCAAACTAAAATTTTGTTTCGTGACATGATGAACAGATTCACGGCAAGCAATGCAGACAGGCTCGGGCGCCAAGCGCAAATCAGGCTCAACATGCCGAAGCTGGACGAACAGCAGATCGCCCTGACTTAAGCCAAACTTATAGATTCATGCAATTAATAAGTTTAGTATGAAAATATCATTGAGTGACGTCGTGTTTATTGATAGAACACTCGCTACACTGAATTATTGCTCCATTTTGCCTTTCGGCTTTTTAGGCTTTTTCTCATATTACCGCAGTAAAACGGATTTAAGTGGGGGTGCGATATGCCAACGATCATCATGGATTCATGTAGCTATACCAGATTGGGATTAACCGACTATCTGACTTCGCATGGCGTGAAGAAACGCCATATTAATGCCATCGAGGACATTGACAGCCTGCACGAAAAATGCAGCAAGTTGAATCCCAGCCTGGTGTTTATTAACGAGGACTGCTTCATCCACGAAGCGAACGCCACCGAGCGAATAAAACGGGTGATTTCACTGCACCCGGATACGTTATTCTTCATCTTCATGGCCATTACCAACGTACATTTCGACGATTATTTATATGTTCGCAAGAACGTCATCATATCGTCAAAATCCATCAAACCAGAGACTATGAATCAGCTACTTAGTCACTATCTCGAGAGAACGTCCCTACGGGCGGAGAAATCCTCTCTGGATCAAACGCCGGTAACGCTGAGCCAGACCGAATCTAACATGTTACGCATGTGGATGTCCGGTCAAGGCACCATCCAGATATCAGACCAGATGCAAATAAAGGCCAAAACGGTCTCTTCCCACAAAGGAAACATCAAGCGGAAAATAAAGACGCACAACAAGCAGATCATTTACCACGTTGTTCGTTTGACCGATACCTTGACCAGTGGAATATTTGTCAATAGCCGTTAAACCACAGAGAACGCCCCCACTCTGTTTTGCCAGCCGTTAAATACCTGGTGATAATGTCATCTGGATATCAGATGCTGGCGCCCTTAAAAGAATACCTGCTGCGTTATCCCCCGCTAGCGCAACGGGTATTTTTTTGTCATCGATAAAAAGAATCTTACCGCTATGAAATAATCTCAAAACGGACAATTTCATTAGCAAATTAATGAGATTAGCCGAAGTTACTGCCCATGCTCGCGACAGGGCTCCACAAACGTGCCGTCACGGCTGTCGATTTCATTAAAAAACCATACGCCCGCCGGATAGTCGTCAAGAGAAACCAGATACATGGTGCCTTCGTTGAACACCTCTACGGCCAAAATGATGCCTTCACGCCGCGGGCCGCCGTCTGTTTTTACCGTCACTCGATCGTTAACCTGCATACCATTCCCCATTATTTGCGATTGCCGTCAGTGTATTACAAAACCGAGGGCGATGGACACCGCCCTAGCCCTGCCGGCCTCTGCTATCAGCGTAGCAGCCGCCTGGATTTTCACTTTCTTAACGGTTTGGCCGCAGAATCTTAAGCCGGTCTCGCGTAGCCTGTCTTCAGGCGTTTCCCCCCCAGAGAAGCGCTCGCAAATGAAGAAGTAACAAGGAACTTTTGCCCGCAGACTTGCGGGCTTTTTTTCGCACCGCCGAATTTCAGACACAAAAAAACCCGCCGCAGCGGGTTTTTTTCAATCAGCGCCAGGCGCCAATTAGATAGCGGTAACGTTAGCCGCAGATGGACCTTTCGCACCGTTCTCGATAGAGAACTGTACGTTCTGGCCTTCAGCCAGGGTCTTGAAGCCTTGATCCTGGATAGCAGAGAAGTGTACGAATACGTCTTTGCTGCCGTCTGCTGGGGTGATGAAACCAAAACCTTTAGCTTCGTTGAACCACTTCACTTGACCTTTGATCATGTTAGACATGTCTAATTCCTTCAATAATAAATGTAAGCCGCCATGGGCGAGGTAGCCGGTCATCAGTTACTTATGGAGGCACTGGAAAGGAAATTCGTCAGAGAAGGGCTATCCGGGATAACGCTTTAAATTTGAACTACTTTACTCAAAATGTCGTGCATAAATAGGTCTGTACCACAGGCCGACATCATTAACTCATGAGCGCGCGGCAATAGCAACCTTTTTCGCCGCGATGGGGCGCTAATCTCGGCTAAACGCACAGGATTTGACCCCGTCTGCCGATGGAATCGCCGCCTGGCTCGCCCGTAACGCCCAAGGCAAATGATAGTAATTCTCGTTCCGCTGTTTTATAGTTGCCTGACGAAATCATTCAGGGAGAGTCACCATGCCGAGATGGCTTACATTGCCGGCCGCCAGTGCCATTCTGCTGGCCTTTGCCGCTCGCAGCGCCCCGTTGGGCGCGCTGGAGCTGAATTATCATCCGCCTGAACCCAGCATCACCCCCGCCCCCAAAACTGCGCCGGAGCCGGGGCCGGCCCCCAAAGCGGAAAAACCGCCGATTGCCTGGGCAGAGGCGAGAGATAAAAGCGGTTTTCGCGTCGATATCGAGTGCGATCATCCAGGCTGCAGCAAACCACGCGCCAAACCTTATCCCGCGTATGAAGGCCCGGTGAAGAAAACCGATCGCCGCCGCCAGTCCGATCCTTATTCCACCAATCAGGATCCCGATTACAACATTCAGTTGGGCTATGAGTGGTAGCGGCGCTTTCGGAGTAATACCTATATCAACCGCCTTTGCCGCTGCATAGAATAGCGTCAGTTCACCACTCCTCCTGGTGTTGAACACAACAAGCTGTGTTGCAAATCTTTATGCGCCTCCCTATAGGCGCTTTTTTTTTGCCTCGCCCTCACAGCATCTTCCCGATTACAGATTGCTCTCATTGCCCCGCAGAGTGATCAATGTCACAAATACGCCTCCTTGCCATTCTTATTCGGAGGTAACGTTCATGGCCACAGGATCCCTTGCCCTCCTGGCCGTCTTGGCCGGCATTGCGGGCTTCGCCCTCTATAAACATTTAAAATCTCAGAAAAAAAGCACACTCATCCGCCCGTACGATCGGTAACCGACAACGCGCTTTCACCGCGAAGGCCCGGCACAACGCACGCCGCGCCTTCGCGGGCTGTCATGCTTTCATCACAAAATTGTCACACTATGGCCATATGATTATTCGCGTTTATCCGCTCTGGCTTAACACCAAGGATTTCGCCCATGACCATAATTAAAGCTGCAAACCATCAGGAAGCAGAAAAACTCATCCGCGCCGGCACCGCCAAGAAAATCGAACTGGCCTACGATATCGGCAGCGACGACTTCTTCCAGCTTGCCAGCCTGTGGTGCGATAAAGGCGCCAAGATCTCCAAAGGAAAAGACCACTTCATCGTCTCGTTGAAAGGGTTCCGCATCCCCCCTAACGATTGATGCCCTGCCGCCCATCGCGGCGGCTTCGCCCCTTCCTCGCAAAACCGCTCTATTCGACCACGCGCGCCTCATTCGATTTCGCTAAGCTAACAGCAGACTTTATTGCGGACGTTTCGCCCGATAGCCACGTCCGCCAAGATGAGGAGAGTGACCATGTCAACAAATGCAGCGCTGCCCGGCACGATGAAAGCGATTGAAATCAGCCAGCCGGGCGCCCCCGAGGTTCTGGTCGTCGCTGAACGCCCGGTGCCGGTTCCGCAAGCGGGCCAACTTCTGGTGAAAATCGCCGCCGCCGGCGTTAACCGCCCCGACGTGCTGCAGCGCCAGGGGAACTATGCGCCGCCGCCCGGCGCCTCGGATATCCCCGGCCTGGAAATTGCCGGCGAAGTGGTGGCCACTGGGGAAGGCGTGACCCGCTTCGCGCCCGGCGATCGGGTTTGCGCCCTCATCGCCGGCGGCGGCTATGCCGAATACTGCACCGTGCATGAAAGCAATGCGCTGCCCGTTCCGGCGGGCCTGAGCCTGACCGAGGCCGCCGCGCTGCCGGAAACCTTCTTTACCGTCTGGGTCAACGTGTTCCAGCGCGGCCACCTCAAGGCCGGCGAGACCGTGTTGATCCATGGCGGCACCTCCGGCATCGGCACGGTCGCCACCATGCTGGCGAAGGCCTTCTGCGCTCAGGTGATCACCACCGTCGGCTCCGAAGAGAAACGTCAGGCCAGCCTGGCGCTGGGCGCCGACGTGGCGATTAATTACCGCAGCGAAGACTTTGTCGCACGCACCAAAGACGCCACCAACGGTAAAGGCGCCGACGTTATCGTCGACCTGATCGCAGGCGATTATGTAGCCAAAAACTATCAGGCCGCGGCGATGGAAGGCCGCATCGTGCAAATCGGCACGCAAAACGGCGTGGTGAAAGAGCTCAATCTGATGCCGCTGCTGTTGAAACGCCTGACCCATACCGGTTCAACGCTGCGTTCGCGCAGCGTGGCGGACAAAGCGCAGATCGCCGCCGAGCTGCGCGAGAAGGTTTGGCCGCTGCTGGAGCGCGGCGTGCTGAAGCCGCAAATTTTTAAAACCTTCCCGCTTGAGCAGGCCGCCGCCGCGCATGCGCTGATGGAGTCCAGCGAGCACATCGGCAAGATCATGCTGACGTTCTGACCTCATTCCCCGCGGCCGGTGCTGCGGGGAAACCGATGCCACGCTCAGGGGATGATGCCGCGACGGCGGAACTCATCGAACAGCGAGAAAAACATGGCTTCGGTTTCGACAAACTGATGGAAACCGAAGCGCCGCGCCTTGCTGCCGTCCGCGAACATGTCATAGTCCCAGGAAAAGACGAAATCGGCGAAGCGCCAGCCGGCCACCGCGCGATAGTCCGGTTCAGCCAATTGGTGCCGCTGCACCAGCTCGCGCCACAGCGGCGCTTTGTCCGCCATCATGCTCTCCAGCGGCATCGGCAGCGGCGGCGCACATTCCAGCCCAAAGTAAGCGGCGATTTTCGGCCACATCTCGCTCCAGCGAAACAGATCGCCGTTGTTGATATTAAACGCCTGATTGGCCGCCGCCGGCTCGGTCGCCGCCCACAGCGTGGCGCGCGCCAACAGCCCGGCATCGGTCATTTCCAGCAGGCTGTGGTAAGCGCCCGGTTTACCGGGGAAGCGCAGCGGCAACCCGAGCGCTTTGCTGATCGACGCGTAAACCGCGATGCTTAACGCCAGATTCATCGGATTGCCGAGGGAGAAGCCCCCCACCACGCTCGGGCGAATGGCGCTCCAGCGCCAGCGCTTGCCGGCCTGCCGCTGCGCCAGATACTGTTGCTGCGCCACGTTAAACTCCGGCGGCATATGCCCGGCGTCGCTTTCGCGCGCCGGCGTTTTAAACGGCCCCAAATGCGCGCCATACACCTTATAGCCCTGCATCAGACTGATGTGCTCCAACGCCGGTGCGGCCGGCTCCAGCCCCTCGACAACGTGTTGCAACATCTGCAGGTTCGGCGCCACCAGTCCCGCCCAGTCCGGCGCATCCTGATAGGCGGCATAGAAAACGTGGCTAATCGCGCTCAGCGGCCGCAGCGCGTCGCGCGTCGCCGCCGCATCCAGCAGATCAACCTGCAGGTGGCGCACCCCCGGCGCCGGTTGCCCACCCCGGCGCGAGACGCCCACCACTTGCCAGCCCTGGCCGGTCAGCTCCTCAATCAATCGGCGCCCAATCACGCCATTGGCGCCGATCACCAATGCCTGTCGCTTTGCATTCATCTTGCCACTCCTCGGGTTGTCGATGCCCTGAGTGTTATTGATTAGCGATGCTTGCGGTAGAGCAGTATTAGCACTAACACTTATAAGAAAAATCTATAGGCAAGATCGACATGGATAAACTGAACGCAATGAAAACCTTTATGCGGGTGGCGGAACTGGGCAGCCTGTCGGCCGCCGCTCGCGATCTGCGTTTGACGCAGCCGGCGGTCAGTCAGCAAATCGCTGCCCTGGAGCAGCAACTGGGGGCCCAACTGCTGTTTCGCAGCACCCGGGCGGTCACCCTGACCGATGCCGGCAGCGGTTATTATCAGCGCCTCAAACCGATTCTGGCGGCGGTCGACGAAGCGGAAGAGGCGCTGCACGGCCAGCGCCACCAGTTGCAGGGCAATCTGCGCATTCACGCCCCGACCGGGTTCGGGCAGTTGCACGTCACACCGCTGGCCATCGCTTTCCAGCAGCGTCATCCGAACCTCGCCATCGAGCTGCTGCTGGACGATCGCCTCGCCGACGTGATCGGCGAAGGCATCGACGTGGCGCTGCGTTTCGGTGAACTGCATGCGCCCGGCATGGTGGCGAAACGTTTGGGCGAGCTGCAGCGCCTGCTGGTGGCGTCACCGGCCTATCTGGCCAGGCATGGCGCGCCGCGTTCCCCGGCGGAGTTGGCGAAACATGCGCACATTCGTTACAGCGGCCTGAACGACGGCGATACGCTCACCCTGTTCGGCCCGCACGGCCCCGAGACGGTTGCTCTGCGGCCCACGTTCCGCGCCAACAATACGCTATCGCTGCTGGCCGCCATTGAGGCTGGGGCCGGCATCGGCGGCGCTCAACGGCCTTTAATCGCCGAACAGCTGGCGTCAGGGGCGCTGGTGCCCGTTTTGCCGGAATACCGCTACCCGCCCATGGCGCTGCACGCGGTCTATCCCGCCTTGCGTTTTATTCCGGAGAAAGTGCGCGCCTGGGTGGTGCATCTGCAGCAGGCGTTGACGACGATCGAGGGGATCAGCGGAGTGAATGCCCCCGGCCAGACGCCGGGAGCCTAATCATTATTTGAACAGTTTACCGACCATGTCGCCCAGCTCGTTGCTGTCTTGCTGCACTTCACCGTTTGGCGAGGCGGCATCGGTGACCGTTGGCAAGAACTGTGCAATGGTGCTGGACGCCTGAGCCGGATCGATACCCAGCTTTTCAGCCAGTTGGTTGATGGCGTCGCTACCCAACGCCTGCTGTACGTGATCGCCGGTAATCGGCTGATTTTCGCCATTGCCGAGCCAGGAACCGACGATATCGCCGAACTGCCCCTGACGGAATTTGTCCAAAATGGCCTGCAGGCCGCCTTGTTGCTCGACCCACTGCATAATGGCGATGTAGTCGATGCCTTTGCCGTTGGCGCCGCCGCCCAGAATGTTACCCAATACGCTATCGAACAGACCCATGATATTCCCCTTTCAGCCGCTGCGGCCCGCGCCGCACAGCCGGATTGATTTCACGAAAAAGGGCCGCCGCGGCGACCCTGTTGAGCAATGGCTGCTTAGCCTTTGATCTTCCTGTAGACAAAAAGCACCACCAGGGCGCCGATTACTGCCACCACAAAGCTGCCCAGGTTAAAACCGTCAACGCGGCCCATACCGAAGAAGGTGCTGATATAGCCGCCGACTACGGCGCCCACGACCCCCAATATAACGGTCACAATAAAGCCGCCGCCGTCTTTGCCCGGCATAATCCACTTGGCCAGGATACCGGCGATTAAACCAAAAATGATCCAGGAAATGATGCCCATCTTTACTCTCCCTATTACCTTTTGCCTAACAGAAATCCTATTACCAGGCCCACGACGGCGCCGGCGCCTATCCCCGCCCAAGGGTTATCCTTGATGCAGGCACATGATTGCTCGAGCGCTGCCTTTACGCCGCTGCGCACTTCGCAGGCGGTGGTTTTCACGTAGTCGCTCGGTTGCTCAACACCGTTTAGATCGTCATTTTCATATGACATGTCAAATCCTTACAGACCAACCCTCTGAGAATCTCGTCACATGTTTCGCGCCAGGCGCCGTCCGCTCCACGATCTTGCTCTGGGCAACCTGCCCGCTGCCGCTCAATGCAGAGGCGTACGGCGACAAACGCATAACTTCACACTATGACTATAGTAAAAAATCAGCGGTTTACCCATTTCCGTCCGTCTGAATTTCACCGTACAAAAAACGATCTGATTTCATCCTGCTGTCATCTCGCGAGGCTAAACTTTAAACAAATCCTCCTGGAGGAAACGCCGATGTTCAATGCCCCTTTTGTCCTGATTCTCGCGCTACTGTACGCACTGGCCGCCGTTTGGGACGGTTCCGCCGCGTTATTGTTTCATTAAGGTTACATAGCAGTTGTCACTTTTGCGATGCGCTTAATTGTGTCTTTATTTTTCAATTTCGCCAGTCGTTTGAAATAGCGGAAAATATCCGCCATTCCCTCGGTAAAAATCCTATCTCTCCCCGTTTTTCGCCTGCGCTTAACTAAAGCGTAAAAAAAGCATTAATGGAAAATCCTATTTAGCTCAGAATGTTCTACCATTCGCCCTATGAAAATTTGGGTTAAGGTCCCATTGGAAAAGACAAGGAATCATAGGAAAAATGCTTTCTAACCAACGCTTTGAGCGCGAATTCTTGCGCCCTCGTTATTGGTTGCTGTGGATAGGGCTGGGAATACTCTATCTCTTGGTATTACTGCCCTACCCGCTCATTTATCGACTCGGACACGGCCTTGGCAGAATAGCCATGCGCCTGATGAAACGCCGGGTAAAAATAGCGCGCCGCAATTTAGAGCTCTGCTTCCCCGCGATGCCCGCCGCCGAGCGCGAGGCGCTGATCGTCAAAAATTTTGAGTCCGTCGGTATGGGCCTGTTCGAAGTCGGCATGGCCTGGTTCTGGCCCGACTGGCGCATCGCCCGCTGGTTCAAGGTGAGCGGCATGGAAAACATGCGGCTGGCGCGTCAGGGCGGCAAAGGCGTTCTGCTGATCGGCCTGCATTTTCTGACGCTGGAACTGGGCGCGCGCATTTTCGGCATGCAAAACCCCGGCATCGGCGTGCATCGCCCGCACAACAACAGGCTGATGGAGTGGGTACAAACCCGCGGCCGGCTGCGCTCGAATAAATTCATGCTCAATCGTAAAGATATCAAAGGCATGATCCGCAACCTGAAACAGGGCGAAATCCTGTGGTACGCGCCGGATCACGATTATGGGCCGCAAAGCAGCGTGTTCGCGCCGCTCTTCGCCGTGGAAAACGCCGCCACGACCACCGGAACCTTTATCCTGGCGCGCATGGGGCGGCCGTCGATCGTGCCTTTCGTACCGCGCCGCCTGCCAGATGCTCAGGGCTATGAGCTGATCGTGCAGCCGCCGTTGACGGACTTCCCGCTGGATGATGAAACGCGCGCGGCGGCCAAGATGAACCGCGTGGTGGAAGAACAGGTGCTGCTGGCCCCCGATCAGTACATGTGGCTGCACCGCCGCTTTAAAACCCGCCCAGCCGGCGAGCCGTCGCTGTATTGACCGCCCTTGCGCCTTCGCCCGTCATGCCGGCGGCGAAGGCGCACTCACCTCGCACAAGCATTCTGCGCCAGGGGAACTACACTAATAAGTCACCGACGGCAATTATTGCCGCCAGCAACCATTTCTTCCTGCCCGAGGGCCGGTCGTTGCCTGTCGAGCCACAACCGAGGTCAATGTCATGCTGGTACAACCCTATCTGTTTTTCAGCGGTAACTGTGAGCAAGCGATTAACTTCTACGAACAGCAGTTGAATGCCAAAATTGAAATGGTCATGCGCTATAAAGACATGCCCGAAGAAGCCCGGCAAGACGGGCCGCAGGACGTCAATCCGGAGGCGATCATGCATGCGCGCCTGCTGATCGGCGACGGCGTACTGATGGCCTCCGACGGCTGCCCGCAAGATGACGGCGGCGGCGCTTCTCATAAAGGCTTCTCGCTGTCGCTGAACCCCAGCGATGCGGAACAAGGACGCAAACTGTTCGACAATCTGGCGCAGGGCGGCCAGGTGACGATGCCTTACCAAGCCACCTTTTGGGCCAAAGGCTTTGGCATGCTGACCGACAAATTCGGCGTCAACTGGATGATCAACGTCGAATAACCCGTCATGGCGCCGCTAGCCATAGCGGTGCCAGTCATACGCCGCCTTGGCGAACAGCACGAACAGCAGCGCCAACAGCGCCAATCCCAACCGCCAATAGGGCGACCGGCGCCGCCGCCAGGCGAAGTACATCATCACCGCCAGCGTCCCTAGCGTAAGGGGGTAATACACCGCCAGCGTCAGTAAAGCGATAATGATGTAATCCGACATGGCTCTTTCACTCCACAGTGTTCACCCCGCCGCTGATACGGGGTGCAAACGCCCTTTCTCGCTATCGCCACGTTAGGGGCTAGAGGTCTGGCGCATTTATGCATAAAATATAAGATTGCTCTTAACTCAAATTGAATAGTAATCAAACAACAAGGGTGACATGACTCAGCAGCAACCCATACAGGATGCCGTGCCGGCGCGCAGCGCTAAAAGCTCCCCATTATTATTTCAGGCCGGCGTGTTTGTCATCATCGTTGCCGCCACGCTGATCCTCTTTAACAGCTGGCAAATCTGGAACGCGCATCAGCGCGATCTGCGCAGCGCCGAGCATGAGTCCGCCAACCTCGCCCGCTCGCTGGCGCAGCATGCCGACGATACTTTCATGCAGGTGGACGGCAACCTGCTCGATCTGACCGAACGTCTCCAAACCGACGGGTTGGGCCCATCGCAGCTGACGCGGCTGCAGCGCGTCATGCAGACGCAGGTCGGCAACCTGCCGCAGCTGCACGGGCTGTTTCTCTACGATGCGCGCGGCCGCTGGCTGGCGACCTCCTCGGGCAAATTCATCAAGAACGCCAACAACGCCGATCGCGATTACTTCAAATACCATCAAAACCGCGACGGCGGCGGCCTGTACATCGGCAAGGTGATCCGCAGCCGCACCACCGGCGATCTGATCATTCCCGTTTCGCGGCGATTCAACAACCCGGACGGCAGCTTTGGCGGCGTGGTGCTGGCGACGCTGTACGTCGATTATTTCCGCCAGTTTTACGACAGCTTCGCCCTCAATACCGACGCCTCACTGAACCTGCTGCTGGCGGACGGCACCATCCTTTACCGCCGCCCTTACTCGGCGGCGTCGATCGGTAAAAACATCGCCAAGGGCGTGCTGTTCAGCGAAATTTTGCCGCATTCGGAATTCGGCAACGCCACCATCACCTCGCTGTACGACAAAGTGGAGCGCATCTACGGCTATTCGCGGGTCAACCGCTTTCCGCTGGTGATCGCCGCCGGGTTGTCGAAACGCGACGCGCTGGCGGACTGGCGCACCGACGCCGGTCTGTTCGCCGCGGGCGGCCTCTCGCTGCTGATGATCCTGTTGGCGATGGGCATGGTGCTGCTGCGGCAAATCAAGCACAGCATGCAAACCGAAGCCGAGCTGATGCGCACCAGCGATCAGTTGACCAGCATCAACCAGATGCTCGAAGAGCTGGCGCTGCTGGACGGCCTCACCGGGCTGGCCAACCGCCGCCAGTTTGATATCGCGCTGAAGAACGAGCTGGCGCGGGCTTCGCGCAACTACCGCAGCGTGGCGCTGCTGATGCTGGATATCGACTATTTCAAACAGTACAACGACAGCTACGGCCACGTCGCCGGTGACCAGTGCCTGCAGCAGATCGGCCAAACACTCAAAGGGTTGGCCTGCCGCAGCAACGACGTCCTGGCGCGCTACGGCGGCGAAGAGATGGGGATTATCCTGCCGGATACCGACGTGCAAGGCGCACTGATTTTCGCCGAGCGCGTTATCAACGCGGTGCGCGATCTGAAAATTCCGCATCAGGGCAACCCGCACGGCATCGTTACCATCAGCATCGGCATCTGCGCCAAAGTGCCGCATATGTATAACGATACGCCGATCAGCTTTATCAGTGAGGCGGACAGTGCGTTGTATCAGGCCAAGAAAAAAGGCAAAAACTGCATTTACGGCGCTTAACCAATAATCGGGTCACCAAGATTTGGCGGCCCGATTTATTCGCCAGAAAAATGAAGTAGTTCCCTCACGAAACATTATTTCACCGGTTTACCCTGCACTCTGAATAAAATAACGGAAATAATAAGCAGTATATTTATTTTCATTACAATTCAATAAGATAAAAAACGCCATTCAGCAGGCAATTTGTGCCTTTTTTGATTATTCGTGCCTATACCTCGCCTCGTTTATACCCCGTTTACTTTTCATTGGCATTGCCGGTGATACCCTTACCAGGATTATTCTATCTATCAGGAAGCCATCGCACGCTTCGGCGCATTGCGCCCTGCTGATACAGCCATAATAGAACCCACAAATTTCACGTTGCCATTGGGCGGCCTGCTGACGCCGCTCCAGCCAGCCACTGCGCAAGCCAGTGCAGCCAATCACGCGGCAACCTGAGAGGCAGGAATAAAGCGATATAGATTTGCAAGGAGATCTCATGCCTACTGGCGATATTATGCACGAACAGGCCGTCCTGACGCTGCCGTTACGACAATGGGCGGCAGCGGAAGCATCCAGCGCGGTCAGCGAACTGGAACAGGGCAAGGTGCTGTTTCTGCCCGAACTGGCCTTCACCCTGTCTGAACAGGAAATGCCGCTGCTGGATCCGACATTGGTCGACCCGAAGCGCAAAAACATCAGCTACCAACCGCTGTCCGGCAAGCTGAGCGGCGTCGCCGTCGCGGAACGCCGGCAGCAGGTTCAGCAATTGCTGGAACGCTATTACCAATCCTGCCGCCAGCTGATCGCCGGGCTGTTGCCCGAATATCAGGAGGCGCTGCACCACCCGACCGGCAGCCTGCGTTTACATCCGGTTTCCGCCTGGCGGGCGGCCAGTTCCTGGCGCAAAGACGACAGCAGGCTGCACGTTGACGCCTTCCCGTCGCGCCCGAACTACGGCGAACGCATTCTGCGCATTTTCACCAACATCAACCCGCACGGCGAGCATCGCCAATGGCGGGTCGGCGAGCCGTTCCCTGAGCTGGCGGCACGCTTTATGCCGCGTCTCGCTCGCTACTCCGCCTTCGGCAGTTGGCTGCAGCACCAGGTGCGCATCACCAAAACCCGCCGCAGCCATTATGACCACCTGATGCTGCAGTTGCATGACGCCATGAAGGCCGACGGCGATTATCAGCAACGGGGGCCGCAGCTGGCGCTGACGTTCCCGCCGGGCAGCAGCTGGATTTGCTTCTCTGATCAAACGCCGCATGCCGCGATGGGCGGCCAGTTTATGCTGGAACAGACCTTCCTGCTGCCGGTGAATAAGATGCAGGACTCGCAGCGTTCACCGCTGAAAGTGCTTGAACAGCTGCGCGGTCAGCCGCTGATCTGAATGATTTGCCGCCGCCGGGGGCCGGCGGCGGCAAACGCGCATCACGCTTCGAAGTCCCCCTGTTGGCGCGCCACCAGCGTCAGAATGCTATACAGCGCCACCGGCTGCTGTTGCTGATTCAACACCTGCACATCCCACACCACCACGCCGTGCGGGCGATCTTCGGCGGTTTTCTGCGGCTTGCGGATTTTCTTTTTGCAGGTCAACCGCACCTGAATGGTATCGCCGATCTTCACCGGCTCGATAAAGCGCAGATTTTCCATGCCGTAGTTGGCGATCACCGGCCCGACGGCGGCGTCGACAAACAGCCCGGCCGCGGCGGATACCACAAAGTAACCGTGCGCCACCCGCTCGCCGAACAGCGAGTCGGCGGCGCCGATCTTGTCCATGTGCGCGTAGAAATGGTCGCCGCTCAGGCAGGCGAAGTTGACGATATCCGCTTCGGTCACGGTGCGGCGCGCGGTCAACAGGCTATCGCCCAGTTGCAGTTGCTCGAAGTATTTCCGGAACGGATGCACCGGATGCTCGGCGACCGGCGCGCCGCGCACCCATTCGCCGCCGATGGCCGCCAGCATCGCCGGGCTGCCCTGGATCGCCGTGCGCTGCATATAGTGTTTCACCGCGCGCAGCCCGCCCAGCTCTTCACCGCCGCCGGCGCGCCCCGGGCCGCCGTGCACCAGCATCGGCAGCGGCGAACCGTGGCCGGTGGACTCCGCCGCCGCCCGCTCATCCAAAATCAACATGCGGCCGTGGGCGCAGGCCGCCGCGCGAATGAAGCGCGTGGCCAATGCCGGATCGGCGGTCACCAGCGAGCCCGCCAGGCTGCCCTGCCCCAGCAACGCCAGCGCGATCGCCTGTTCGGTATCCGCATACGGCATCAGCGTCGCCACCGGGCCGAAGGCCTCGGTGCCGTGCACCGCCTGATGGGTGAACGGATCGGCGCAATACAGCAGGGTCGGCGGATAAAACGCCCCGCCGCGCGCGCCGTCGCCCAGCACCTCCAGCTTATCCAGCGCCGCGCCACAGAGCGGTTCGCAGCCGTTGCGCAGCAGGAACTCCACCTTGCTTTGCACATCATCACGCTGCTCGTGGCTGACCAACGCCCCCATGCGCACCTGCTCCAGCTGCGGGTCGCCCACCGTCACCCCCGCCAGGCGCTGCAGCAAGGCCTGACGCACCGCCACCACCTGCGCCGCCGGCACGATGATGCGGCGGATCGCGGTGCATTTCTGCCCCGCCTTGGCGGTCATTTCACGGCACACTTCTTTGATGAACAGCGCAAACTCGGGCATTTCCGGCGTCACGTCTTCCGCCAGCACGCAGCAGTTGAGCGAATCCGCCTCCATGGTGAACGCGATCGATTTTTCCAACAGGCGCGGGTGTGCCCGCAGCCGCTGCCCGGTCTGCGCCGAACCGGTGAAAGTCACCGCATCCTGGTAATCCAGGTGCGCAAACATGTCGCCGACGCCGCCGCAAACCAGCTGCAGCGCCCCTTCCGGCACCAGGCCGCTATCGACGATCAGCCTGACCATCGCCTGCGTCAGCTGCGCGGTGGCGGTGGCCGGCTTGATGATGGCCGGCATGCCCGCCAGCCAGGTCGGCGCCAGTTTCTCCAGCATGCCCCAGCACGGGAAGTTGAAGGCGTTGATGTGCAGCGCCACGCCGGGGCGTGAAGTGAGCACGTGGCGGGCGGCGAACTGCGCCTGTTTCGACAATGGGATCAGCTCGTCTTCCGGCCACAGGGTATCGTCCGGCAGATCGCGGCCGGCCATGCCGGCATAGGCGAACAGCGTGGCGATGCCGCCCTCGATATCGACCCAGCCGTCGCTGCGCGTCGCCCCGGTTTGATAGGAAATCTGATACAGCGCCTCTTTATGCGCCAGCAGGTGTTTGGCTACCGCTTTCAGCATCTGGGCGCGCTGCTGGAACGTCATGTGTGCCAGCGCCGGGCCGCCGCGGCTGCGGGCATAGTCCAGGCTCGCCGCCAACGGCAGGCCGTCGGAGCAGACCTGGTACAGCGCTTCGCCGGTCACCGCGTGGCGGATTTCGCGCGCCTCTCCCTGCCCGTACACCCAGGCGCCAGAAAGATAACTGTGTAACTGCTGCATGTGCCCTCCGAAATTCATAAATTTTCACCATACAGCTTAATTACGTATCATATAAATGCCAGTCGAGGCCAAATCAAATTTTAACAAAAAGAGAACAAAAGGCGTTTTCAGACCGCTTAACCTGCCATAAACAAGTAATTAATCACTTTATTTATCAAACAAAATCAAATAAATAACAAAAGCCATTGTGAGTAACCTCGCAAAACCACATTAATTACGTTTGATCTTTTTGTTATCAGTTTGTAGCCTTATGGTTAGTTAAAGTGATTCACATTTTTATGTTTAATGTGAAAAATACGAATCACCAAGAGGCAAGCATGACAACTGACGCACAGTATCAGCAGCATTTCGACGACAAGATCGCGGCGGATATCGCCATTGAGGCCAAAGACTGGATGCCGGACGCCTACCGTCAGAACCTGATTCGGCAGATTGGCCAACACGCCCACTCGGAAGTCATCGGCATGCTGCCGGAAGCCAACTGGCTGACGCGCGCCCCCACGCTGCGCCGCAAAGCGGTGCTGCTGGCCAAAGTGCAAGATGAGGCCGGCCACGGTCTGTACCTCTACAGCGCCGCCGAAACCCTCGGCTGTTCGCGCCAGGACATCTACCAAAAGATGCTCGACGGCAAGATGAAGTACTCCTCTATCTTCAATTACCCCACGCTCAACTGGGCGGATATCGGCGTGATCGGCTGGCTGGTCGACGGCGCCGCCATCGTCAACCAGGTGGCGCTGTGCCGCGCGTCCTACGGCCCCTATGCGCGGGCGATGGTGAAGATCTGCAAAGAGGAAAGCTTCCATCAGCGCCAGGGCTACGAGGCGGTAATGGCGATGGCCAACGGCAGCGACACGCAGCGCGCCATGCTGCAGGACGCCATCGATCGCTTCTGGTGGCCGGTGCTGATGATGTTTGGCCCGAGCGACGCCGACTCCCCCCACAGCGCCCAGAGCATGGCGTGGAAGATCAAACGCCACAGCAACGATGAGCTGCGGCAGAAGTTCGTCGACAACACCGTGCCGCAGCTTGAAGCGCTGGGCATGACGGCGCCGGATCCGGAGCTGCGCTGGGACGCCGCCGCCGGCCACTATCGCTTCGGCGAAATCGACTGGAGCGAGCTGCATGAGGTGATCAAAGGGCGCGGCCAATGCAACCACGAACGCCTGCAGGCCAAACGCCGCGCCTGGGAAGACGGCGCCTGGGTGCGCGACGGCGCCATGGCCCACGCCGCGAAAAACGCCGCCTCCGCCGCATAGCCAACATAAGGAACCGAGATCATGAGCCACGTTGAATGGCCGCTGTATGAAGTGTTTATCCGCAGCAAACAAGGGCTGGCGCATCGCCACGTCGGCAGCCTGCACGCCGCCGACGACCAAATGGCGCTGGAAAACGCCCGCGACGCCTACACGCGCCGCAACGAAGGCTGCTCGATCTGGGTGGTGCAATCGCGCCATCTGATCGCCTCGCAGCCGGAAGATCGCGGCGCGTTCTTCGATCCGTCCGAAGACAAGATCTACCGTCATCCGACGTTTTACACCATTCCCGACGGCATCAAGAACATGTAGAGGCGACCATGACGGTTAACGATCCGCGCATCAGATATTTACTCCGCCAGGGCGACACGCCACTGATCCTCGCCCAGCGCCTGTGCGCCTGGTGCGGCCACGCGCCCGAGTTGGAAATCGATCTGGCGCTGGCCAACATCGGGCTCGATCTGCTCGGCCAGGCGCGCAACTTCCTGGGCTACGCCGCCGAACTGGCCGGCCCGCCCTGCAGCGAAGACAGCTTGGCCTTCGGGCGCGACGAGCGCCAGTTTCATAACCTGCTGTTGGCGGAGCAGCCGAACGGCGGTTTCAACGACACGCTGGTGCGTCAGTTCCTGCTCGATGCCTACCACGTACAGCTGCACCAGGCGCTGAGCCGCAGCCGCGACGCGCAGATCGCCGCCATCGCCGCCAAGTCGTTGAAGGAGGCCGATTATCACCTGCGCTTCAGCCACGGCTGGATGATCCGCCTCGGCGACGGCAACGACGTCAGCCACCGCAAGATCCAGCAATCGCTGGATAACCTGTGGCGCTTCACCGCCGAGCTGTTCCACGCCGACGCGCTGGAGCTGGAACTGGCGGAACAAGGCATCGCCGTCGATCCCCGCGAACTGCAGGCCCCCTGGCAAGCGCAGGTGGAAGAGACGCTGCGCCAGGCGACGCTGGCGCTGCCTGCCGAGCAGGCGTTCCGACACGGCGGCAAGCAAGGCCGGCACAGCGAACACCTCGGCCCGCTGCTGGCGGAGATGCAGTTCCTGCAGCGCGCCTATCCAAACGGGCAATGGTAGGAGGCAGCGATGAACGTCACCCGTTTGCAACCCGCCGAAATTCCGCAGATTTGGCACTGCCTGCAGCAGATCAGCGATCCCGAGCTGCCGGTGCTGTCGATCACCGATTTGGGCATGGTGCGCGACGTGGCGCGCGACGGCGCTGGCTGGCGCGTGACCTTCACCCCGACGTACTCCGGCTGCCCGGCCACCGAATTTCTGCTCAACGCCATCGAGCAGCGGCTGGCGGCCGCCGGCTTCAGCCCGGTGCAGGTGGACATTCGCCTCAGCCCGGCCTGGACCACCGACTGGATGAACGCCGACGCCCGCGAGCGGCTGCGGCAATACGGCGTAGCGCCCCCGCAGGGCCACACCTGCGATCGGCCGCACGCCCACGGCCCGGTAGCCTGCCCGCGCTGCGGCAGCACCCACAGCGAGAAGATCAGCGAGTTCGGCTCCACCGCCTGTAAAGCGCTGTACCGCTGCTGCGACTGCCGGGAACCGTTCGATTATTTCAAATGCATATAGGAGCGCTGACACCATGACGGTCTTTCATCGCCTGAACGTTGCCGCCATCGAGCGCGAAACACCGGACGCCGTAGCCATCACCCTGCGGGTGCCCGAAGAGCTGCAAAACCAATACCGCTATACCCCCGGCCAGCACCTGACGCTCAAGGCGTTGGTCAACGGCGAAGAGCTGCGGCGTTGCTACTCCATCTGCAGTTCGCCGCAGGAAGGCCTGCTGCAGATCGGCGTGAAGGCGATTGACCAGGGGCGCTTCTCCGGCTTCGTCAACCGCATGCTGAAAGTCGGCGACGCGCTGGAGGTGATGGTGCCGCAGGGGCGCTTCGGCTACCAGCCGCAGGCAGAGCGCCACGGCAACTACCTGGCGATCGCCGCCGGCTCCGGCATCACGCCGATGCTGTCGATCATCAAGGCGACGCTGCTGCTCGAACCGGGCAGCAGCTTCACCCTGATCTACGGCAACCGCAACAGCCGTTCGATGATGTTCAAAGAGGCGCTGTCGGATCTGAAAAACCGCTACCCGCAGCGTTTTCAGCCGCTGTACCTGTTCAGCCAGGAAAGTCTCGACAGCCCGCTGCTCAGCGGCCGTATCGACCGCGAACGCCTCGCGGCGATCGGCGGCGCGCTGCTGGATTTCCGCGACTATGACCACGCCTTTATCTGCGGGCCGGAATTGATGATGGACGACGCGCAAACCGTGCTGGAACAGGCCGGCGTCCCGGCCAACCACATCCACAGCGAGCGCTTCAACACCAGCGGTTTGGCCGCCCGCCCGCGCCACAGCGGCGATCGCAACGCCACCCGGGTGGCGATCCTGCTCGACGGCCGCCGGTTGGATATCGAGATCGGCGAACAGGACGACAGCATTCTCGACGCCGCGCTGCGCCAGGGCGCCGACCTGCCCTACGCCTGCAAAGGCGGCGTCTGCGCCACCTGCAAATGCCGTCTGAAGGCCGGCCAGGTGGAGATGGGCGTCAACTATAGCCTGGAGCCGGATCAGCTGGCTGCGGGCTACGTATTGAGCTGCCAGTCGTGGCCGAAAGGCGACGGCGTGGTATTGGACTTCGACGTCTAGGAGCCGCGATGGACACCCCCTTTATTTTGCATCAGCAGCAGCACCGCGTGGTCACGCTGACGCTGCATCGCCCGGAGGCGCGCAACGCCCTGAGCACGCCGTGCCTGGAACAGCTGGTTGCCCGCCTGGAGCAGGCCGACGCCGACAGCGGCGTGGGCGCCGTGGTGATCGCCGGTGCGGCGCGCTTCTTCGCCGCCGGCGCCGATCTGCGCGAACTGCAACAGCAGGATCTGCCGGCCGCGCTGGCGGATCGCCGTCCGCAGCTGTGGCAGCGTCTGGCGCAGTTCAGCAAGCCGCTGCTGGCGGCGGTGAACGGTTATGCCCTGGGCGCCGGCTGTGAGCTGGCGCTGGCCTGCGACATCGTCATCGGCGGCGAAAGCGCCCGCTTCGGCCTGCCGGAGATCACCCTCGGCCTGATGCCGGGCGCCGGGGGCACCCAGCGCCTGATCCGCTGCGTCGGCAAGTCGCGCGCCAGCCAGATGGTGCTGACCGGCGAGCCCATCGACGCCCGCACCGCGCTGCAGGCCGGCCTGATCGGCGAAGTGTGCGTCGATGCCCTGACGCTGGAACGCACGCAGCAGATTGCCGAACGCATCAGCCGTCAGGCGCCGCTGGCGCTGCGCGCCGCCAAACAGGCGCTGAAACAGGCCGAGGAAGTCGGCCTCAGCCAGGGGCTGGCGATGGAGCGTCAGCAGTTCGTCACCCTGGCCGCCACCGACGATCGCCGCGAAGGCATCGCCGCCTTTTTCGAAAAACGTACGCCAAACTATCAGGGGCGCTGATTTATGGATAACGCATTGATTCTCAGCCATCTCGACGCCGGCGTGTTGACGCTGACCCTCAACCGGCCGGATCGGCTCAACAGCTTTAACGACGAGATGCATCGCCAGCTGAGCGAAGCGCTGACGCAAGCCGAGCGCGACGACAGCGTGCGCTGCCTGCTGATCGCCGGCGCCGGGCGCGGTTTCTGCGCCGGGCAGGATCTCAACGATCGCAACGTCAGCGCCGATCAACAGGCGCCGGATCTCGGCCTGTCGGTCGAACGTTTCTACAACCCCCTGATCCGTCGCCTGACCGCCCTGCCGAAGCCGGTGGTGTGCGCGGTCAACGGCGTGGCGGCCGGCGCCGGCGCCGCGCTGGCCCTGGCGTGCGATATCGTCATCGCCGCCGACAACGCCAGCTTCATTCAGTCGTTCTGCCGTCTGGGGCTGGTGCCTGACTCCGGCGGCAGCTGGTTCCTGCCGCGGCTGGCCGGCCACGCCCGCGCGATGGGCATGGCCATGCTGGGTGACAAAATCAGCGCCCAACAGGCGCTGGCGTGGGGCATGATCTGGCAGGTAGTGCCGGCGGATGAATTGACTGACCGCACGCAAACGCTGGCGCGCCATCTGGCTACCCAGCCGACCTACGGCCTGGGGCTGATCAAGAAAGCCCTCTACAGCTCGGCCACCAACAGCCTCGATCAGCAGCTCGATCTGGAGCGCGATCTGCAACGCCTGGGCGGCCGCAGCGACGACTATCGCGAAGGCGTCAGCGCGTTCTTTGCCAAACGCACGCCCAACTTCAGCGGGAAATAGCCATGAATGCGCCCCTTCTTAACGGCCAGGTGGCGGTGATCGGCGCCGGCACCATGGGCATCGGCATCGCCCAGGTGGCCGCCGCCGCCGGCCACCCGGTGCGGCTGTTCGATATCGCGCCCGCCGCCGCCCAGCGCGCGATCGACGATCTCGCTCGCCGCCTGCGCCAGCGGGTAGACGGCGGCAAGGCCGACGCCGCGCCCACCGAAGCGCTGCTGGCGCGCCTCGAACGCGCCGACTCGCTCGAGCAGTTGGCCGACTGCACGCTGGTGATTGAAGCGGTGGCGGAAAATTTGGCGATTAAGCAGAGCCTGTTCCGCGATCTGGAGGCGATCTGCTCGCCCACGACGCTGTTCGTAAGCAATACCTCTTCGCTGTCGATCACCGCCATCGCCGGCGCACTGCAATACCCGCAGCGCATGGCCGGGCTGCACTTCTTCAACCCGGCGCCGCTGATGAAGCTGGTGGAGATCGTCAGCGGCCTGGAGACCGGCGCCGAGACCCTCGCCGCGCTGCAGGCCCTGGCGCAGCGCTGGGGTAAGCAAAGCGTCGTATGCCGCTCGACGCCGGGATTTATCGTCAACCGCGTGGCGCGGCCGTTCTATGCCGAAACCCTGCGCGCGCTGGAGGAACGGGTGGCCGACGCCGCCACGCTGGACGCGGTATTGCGCGACGCCGGCGGTTTCGCCATGGGCCCGCTGCAGTTAACCGATCTGATCGGCCAGGACGTCAATTACGCCGTGACCGAATCGGTGTATCAGGCCTTCTATCAGGATCCGCGCTTCACGCCCTCACTGGAGCAGCAGGAACTGGTGGCGGCCGGACGCCTCGGCCGCAAGTCCGGCCGCGGTTTCTACCGCTACGACGCACCGCGATCCGCCGCCGCGATCGCCTTTGCGCCTCCGGCGCAGGCCGCATTGCCGCAACGCGTTACGCTGCACGGCGACTGGTCTTCGCTGGCCGATTTGGCGGAACTGTTGATCGAAAATGCGGGGGCGATCAAACAACCCGGCCAGACCAGCCCGCACGTCACGATCGACGACGTTACACTGATGTTAACCAATGGTAAAACCGCCAGCCAACTGGCCGACGAACGTGGAACGCCCGTGGTGCTGTTCGATCTCTGTGCCGACTATGCGCACGCTTCCGCCATCGCCATCAGCTGCGCGGCGCAAAACGATGCGCAACACAATGCCAAAGCGATTCGCCTGTTGCAGTCCCTCGGCAAGCAGGTCATTCAACTGCCGGATTACCCCGGCCTGCTGACGATGCGCACCCTGGCCATGCTGGCCAACGAAGCGCTCGACGTGGTGAACAAAGGCGTCGCCAGCGCCGAAGATACCGATCTGGCGATGCTGCGCGGCGTCAACTATCCGCGCGGCCCGCTGGCCTGGGGCGCCGCGATCGGCTGGCGCCACATTCTGGCGACGCTGGAAAACCTGCAACGCTATTACGGCGAAGCGCGCTATCGCCCGATGCCGCTGCTGCGCCGCTACGCTTCCCCCGCCTCTTTCCCAGGAGCCGAACGATGAACGCCAATACGCCGCGCGCGCTGGCTCAGCGCTGCGCCGAACAGATGTTCCAGCAAGATACCTGCGCTCAGGCGATGGGAATGCACATCGACGCCGTCGACGCCGGATACGCTCAGGTCAGCATGACCGTCGGCCCGCAGATGCTCAACGGCCACCAGACCTGCCACGGCGGCCAGCTGTTCAGCCTGGCGGACACCGCCTTCGCCTACGCCTGCAACAGCCAGGGGTTGGCGGCGGTGGCCTCCGGCTGCAGCATCGACTTCGTCCGCCCGGCGCTGGCCGGCGACCGCCTCACCGCCAGCGCGGCGGTGCGCCATCAGGGCAAAGCCACCGGGCTGTATGACGTCGAGATCGTTAACCAACTGGGCAAAACCGTCGCCTGGTTCCGCGGCCGCGCGCACCGCCTCGGCCACAGCATTTTAGGAGATCAGGCATGAATCAGGCATTTATCTGCGGCGGCGTGCGCACCCCGATCGGCCGCTATGGCGGCGCGCTGGCCCAGGTGCGCGCCGACGACCTGGCCGCCCTGCCGCTGCGCGTGCTGTTGGAACGCCATCCGCAGGTGGATTGGGCGCAGCTGGACGACGTGATCCTCGGCTGCGCCAACCAGGCCGGGGAAGACAACCGCAACCTGGCGCGCATGGCGCTGCTGCTGGCCGGATTGCCGGTCGGCGTGTCCGGCACCACGGTGAACCGCCTGTGCGGATCGGGCCTGGATGCGCTGGCGATGGCGGCGCGCAGCATCAAAGCCGGTGACGCCGGGCTGCTGCTGGCGGGCGGCGCGGAATCGATGACCCGTGCGCCGCTGGTGATGGGCAAGGCCGACAGCGCCTTCAGCCGCCAGGCGCAGCTGTACGACACCACCCTCGGCTGGCGCTTCGTCAATCCGCGGATGCAGGCCGAGTTCGGCACCGATTCGATGCCGGAGACCGCCGAAAACGTCGCGGCACAGTTCAACATCAGCCGCGCCGATCAGGACGCCTTTGCGCTGCGCAGCCAGCAGCGCGCCGCCCGGGCGCAGGCGCTGGGCCACCTGGCGCAGGAGATAGCCCCCGTCAGCCTCAGCGGCAAAAAAGGCGCGGTGACGCTGTTTAGCCAGGATGAACACCCGCGCCCCGACACTACCCTCGAGCAGCTGCAGGCGCTGAAAACCCCGTTCCGTCAGCCCGGCAGCGTCACCGCCGGCAACGCCTCAGGCCTGAACGACGGTGCGGCGGTGCTGATCGTCGCCTCCGAAGCGATGGCGGCGCGCCAGGGGCTGACGCCGCGCGCGCGCATCGTTGCCACCGCCACCTGCGGCGTAGAGCCGCGGCTGATGGGCATCGGCCCGCTGCCGGCCACCCGCAAGGTGCTGGAAATCGCCGGGCTGAGCCTGGCGCAGATGGACGTTATCGAACTGAACGAAGCGTTCGCCGCCCAGGCGTTGGCGGTGATGCGCCAGCTTGGCCTGCCGGACGATGCCCCGCAGGTCAACCCCAACGGCGGCGCGATCGCTCTGGGGCATCCGCTGGGCATGAGCGGCGCGCGCCTGGCGCTGGCCGCCCTGTTTGAACTGGAACGGCGAGCCGGCCGCTACGCGCTTTGCACCATGTGCATCGGCGTCGGCCAAGGCATCGCCATGATCATTGAGCGTGTCTGACCCCTGAGGCTAACCATGACAATAAATCCACAGCCCCTCGAAACGATCGAATTCGCCTCGCGCGATGAGATTGAAGCGTTGCAGTTGGCGCGTCTGAAGTGGACGCTGCACCACGCCTACGACAATGTGCCGATGTACAAGCGCAAATTCGACCAGGCCGGCGTACACCCCGACGATCTCAAACAGCTGAGCGATCTGGCGCGCTTCCCCTACACCACCAAGCAGGATCTGCGCGACAACTACCCGTTCGACACCTTCGCGGTGCCGATGGAACAGGTGGTGCGCATCCACGCCTCCTCGGGCACCACCGGCCGGCCGACGGTGGTGGGTTACACCCAGCGCGACATCGATAACTGGGCCGATATCGTCGCTCGCTGTCTGCGCGCCGGCGGCGCCACCGCCAAAGACAAGGTGCACGTCGCCTACGGTTACGGCCTGTTCACCGGCGGCCTTGGCGCGCACTACGGTGCGGAGCGGCTCGGCGCGACGGTGATCCCGATGTCCGGCGGCCAGACGGAACGCCAGGCGCAGCTGATCCTCGATTTCAAACCCGACATCATCATGGTGACGCCGTCCTATTGCCTGACGCTGATCGACGAGCTGGAACGCAAGATGGGCGGCGACGCGCGCGGCTGCTCGCTGCGGCTCGGCGTGTTCGGCGCCGAACCCTGGACCGAAGCCCTGCGCCACGAAATCGAAACCCGCATGGGCATCAAGGCGCTGGACATTTACGGCCTGTCGGAAGTGATGGGGCCGGGCGTGGCGATGGAGTGCCTGGAAAGCGGCGGCGGCCCCACCATTTGGGAAGACCACTTCCTGCCGGAGATCATCTGCCCGGAAACCGGCGTCGCCCTGCCGGACGGCGAGCACGGCGAACTGGTGTTCACCACCCTGACCAAAGAGGCGCTGCCGGTGATCCGCTACCGCACCCGCGATCTCACCCGGCTGCTGCCGGGCGACGCACGCCAGATGCGCCGCATGGGCAAAATCACCGGCCGCTCCGACGACATGCTGATCATCCGCGGCGTCAACGTCTTCCCGTCGCAGGTGGAAGAGCAGATCATGCAGTTCGAGCAGCTGTCGCCGCACTATCAGCTGCAGGTCAGCCGCAGCGGGCACCTGGACACGCTGGCGGTGCGCGTCGAACTGAAAGAATCGGCGCTCAGCCTCAGCCACCAGCAACGTTGCGACATCTGCCACCAGCTGCGCCACCACATCAAATCGATCGTGGGCGTCAGCACCGACGTCAGCATCGCCAACTGCGGCGATATTCCGCGTTCGGAAGGCAAAGCGCAGCGCGTGGTCGATCTGCGGCCGCGCTGAGGCGCACGGCGTCACGGATGACTCCGCCCCAAATTAGGCGTAATGTTATGGCTCATCGAAGGCTAACCCATGGAAAAATATGGAACATAAACTGGATGAGTTCATTCGCCATGCCGTCGACGCGCAGCCGATCAGCGGCACCTCGTTGATCATTTCGCTGTACGGCGACGCGCTCAGCCACCGCGGCGGCGAAGTGTGGCTCGGCAGCCTGAGCGCGCTGCTGGAGGCCTTCGGCTTCGGCGATCGCTTCGTGCGCACCTCGGTGTTCCGCCTGCAGAAAGAGGGTTGGCTGGCGGTGGAGAAAATAGGCCGCCGCAGCTTCTACCGCGTGACCGAGCAAGGGATGCGCCAGTTCCGCCACGCCGAATCGAAAATCTATTTGCGTGAGCAGCCCGCCTGGGACGGCAAGTGGGAGCTGTTGCTGCTGGAAAGCGCCGAAAAAAACGCGCGCGCGCGGCTGAAAAAAGAGCTGGGCTGGCTCGGGTTCGGGCAAATCGCCAGCAACCTGATGGCCGCCCCCACCCATGCGCAAACCGACGTGACGGCGCTGCTCGGCGAGCTGAACGCCAGTGAGCAGGTGATTTACTTCCGCGCCGATTATCCCTACAACCGCTCCGAGCAAACCCTGCAGAAATTGGTGGCCGACTGCTGGTCGCTGAGCGAGGTGGCGGCCGGCTATCACGAGTTTATCGTCTCCTTCCGGCCGCTGATGGCGCTGCTGCGCGAAGTCGATCCGGCGGCGCTGACGCCGCTGCGCTGTTTTCAGATTAAGCTATTATTGATTCACTTCTTCCGTCGCGTGGTGTTGAAAGATCCGCTGCTGCCGGACGCGCTGTTGCCCGCGCAGTGGGAGGGCCAGATCGCCCGCAATCTGTGCATCAATCTCTATCAGCAGGTCGATCGCGCCGCGACGGAGTACGTCAGCGCGCTGGCGGAAACCACCATCGGCGCCCTGCCCGCGCCGGCCGCCGGCTACTATCGGCGCTTCGGCGGCCTGCCGCGCGACCCTACATATTAAGGAACTCACGCTATGCCTGTGTATCAGATTGACGGCCTGACGCCGGTCGTTGACCCCAGCAGTTACGTGCACCCGACGGCGGTGCTGATCGGCGACGTGATCGTCGGCAAACACGTGTACATCGGCCCGAACGCCAGCCTGCGCGGCGATTTTGGCCGCCTGGTGATCTGCGACGGCGCCAACATTCAGGACAACTGCGTGATGCACGGCTTCCCGCAGCAGGACACGGTGGTGGAAGAAGACGGCCATATCGGGCATGGCGCCATCCTGCACGGCTGCCGCATTCGCCGCAATGCGATGGTGGGCATGAATGCGGTGGTGATGGACGGCGCGGAGATCGGCGAGAACACCATCGTCGGCGCGATGGCGTTCGTCAAAGCCGCGGCGATTCTCGAAGCCAACAAGCTGGTGGTCGGCAGCCCGGCGCGCGTGTTGCGCGATCTGACCGAGCAAGAACTGGCCTGGAAGATCGCCGGCACCCGCGAATATCAGGATCTGGTTCAGCGCTGCAAATCCTCGCTGCGCGAAGTGGCGCCGCTGACCGAAATCGAACCGGGCCGCCAGCGCCTGAGCTTCGGCGACCACCTGATCCCGAAAAGCCAGCTGTAATCCCCGGGGCTGAGGCGCGCCTCAGCCCCTCTCCCGCATTACTCCACCTCCGGCGCCTTGAACGGCGACGGCGCCGCCGCGCGGCGGCTTTGGAAGCGGTAGGCCGCCACCAGCAGCAAGGTGAACGGAATACCGAACCACAGCGTCATGCGGAAGAATTCGGTAAACGCGGTCGAGATCATCAGCGCCGCCATCAGCCCGGCGCCCAGCAAGGTGGTATAGGGGAACCCCCACATGCGGAATTTCAGGTGGGTCTGCCGGTGCCGGCGGCGGAAGAACAGGTGGGTGACGAAAATCATCAGCCAGGTAAAGCAGGCGCCATACACCGAAATGGACATCATGGCGGCAAACGAGGTTTCCGGCGCCACCAGGCTCAGCACGATAGACACCACGATGCCGATGCACGACATCGCCAGCGCATTGACCGGAATGCCGCGCCGGCTAACGCGCCCCAATGCCGCCGGCGCCTGCCCGGCGCGCGACAGCGAGAACATCATGCGGGTGGTGATATACAGCTGGCTGTTCATCGCCGACAGCGCCGCCACCAGCACGATAAAGTTGAAAATACCGGCGGCGGCGGGCAGATGGATGACGTTCATCGCCATCAGGAACGGGCTTTCACCGGTGCCGGACTGGCGCCAGGGCACGATGGCCAGCATCAGAGCGATCGACAGCATGTAGAAGATGAACAGCCGCACGAGGGTGCCCTTGAACGCCGCCTTCACCGCAATCACCGGATTTTTCGCCTCGCCGGCGGCCACCGCGATCATTTCAATGCTCAGGTAGCTGAAGATGGACACGATCGTTGCGAACCACATGCCCTTGATGCCAAACGGCATGAAGCCGCCGGCGGTCAGGTTGCGCAGGCCGTAGGCCGGGTTGCCCGAGAACGCCAGCATGCCGAGACCGATCAGAATGAACGCCACGATCGCCGTCACTTTGACGGTGGACAGCGCGTATTCCACCTGGCCGAACGACTTCACTCCGATCACATTGACGACGATCACCGCCGCCGAGAACAGCAGCACCCACGGCCAGGTCGGCGTCGCCGGGAACCAGAACTGCATGTACATGCCGATGGCGGTAACTTCGGTGCCCACCGCCAGCACCACGCAAGACCAGTAGGAATAACGCACCAGAAAACCGAACAGCGGGCCGAGATAGAATTCGGCGTAGTCGCCGAACGAGCCGGGCGTCGGGTGTTCGGAGGTCATTTCCGCCAGGCTGCCCATCAACAGCAGCGCAATAACGCCGCCGATCAGGTAGCTCAGCAATACCGCCGGCCCCGCCATCTGAATGGCGTAGGCACTGCCGAGAAACAGCCCGGTGCCGATGGCGCCGCCGATCGCCAGCATCGACATCTGCCCGGCGGTAAGATGCTTGTTCAACCCGCCCTGACGGCGGGCGATATGCTCAAAATCATTCATCTGTGGCATGGCTGGGTTCCCGGGCGAAGTTAGACGGTACGGGTGACGTCGAGAATGGCGGCGGTCACGTAGTCGATATTGCCGGGGTTTAGCCCCGACAAGTGCATGCGGCCGGGCGAAAATCATTCTGCCGGTCGTAATAGAGGCCAATGCCCAAATCCACTTTTTGCGGATTGGGATCCTGCAAATAGACTCCCATCAGCGATGGAACAGAATCGGCCGCGGAAGGTGCAATCTGTTTAAACATGACGCATCCTTAACTCGTTATTGAATTAATATGAAGACGGACTTAATGAGAAATTAAATCAGGCGATGGCGCTGACGGTAATTTCTATTTTCATTCCCGGCACCACCAATTTATCGACAATAACCGTGGAGCGATTGGGATAAGGATAATTAAAGTATTTCCGGTAAATATCATCGAGCAATTTAACGTCGTTAACGTCGGTGAGATAAACCATTACCTGCAGCACCTTATCGCTGTGGCTGCCCGCCGCCTTCAGCGTCTGGGCCAGGTTGTCGAAGGTTAGCGCAATCTGTTGCTCAGGCGCGCCGGTCTCGATGCTGCCGTCCGCCCGCACCGGGCCGTGGGCGGTAAACAGCATGCCGCCGCCCCGGGTAGCCCAGGAAAAAGGCTGGCCGATCTCCGGCAGCCCGGTTTCTACGATCTCGCGCATGTCAGTGGTTCCCGTGGTGGTCAAGTTGGCGAAGCAGCGCGCCGTCGGCGGCGAACAACGCATCCAGAATGGTGAAATGATTGGCGCCGGGCACCGCGACCAGATCGGCCGGCAGCCCGCCTTGGCGCAGCGCCGCGTGATAGTGCTGCGACTGGCCGATCAGTTCCGGCAGCTCATCAGCGCCGTAATACAACGTGAGCGGCTTACTGCGCGCCGGCAGCCGGCGCGCCGGGCTGAGCGTTTCAATCTGCCGCGCGGTCAGCTGCAGCGCCCGGTTGACATAGCTCTCTTGCAGCGGCGCCAGTTCGAACAGGCCGCTGACGGGAAAGACCGCATCCACCAACGCATGCCGCTGCCAAAACGCCGCCAGATGCCCGCCGGCGGAATGGCCGCACAAATGCACCGGATGGGCATAGTGCGGCGGCAGACGGCGCTGAATAGCATCAAGCGCCGCCCCCACCTGGCGACAAATGGCGTCAAGATTAACCGCCGGCGCCAGCGCATATTCCACCAGCACCACGTCAAAACCCAACGCCAACGGCCCGGCGGCGATAAAGGCGAAATCCGCCTTATCGCAGCATTGCCAATAGCCGCCGTGAATAAAAACTAACGTGCCCTGGTGCTGCTTTGCAGAATAAAGCCAATCAATCGTCTCGCGTTCGCTTTCGCCATACGCAATATTCTTTTCATGCTTCGCCTGATGATAAATAGCCGCGCTGCGAGTTTGAAATGAAGTCAAAATAGCGTCTTCATTATCCACCGTGGCGCCGTTGTCATAGCTCCCCGCAAGTTGTTTCATATATTAAACTTCGTTTATTATTTAAGATATGAATTAACTATTAGCACCGGCAACATTATTGTCAAGATGGGCGCATCAGCAATGCGCGCCCGGTAAAATAAAATGAGACAGGCGGCGAAAAAGTTTAACCCATGAAACTTTTCGCGCTTATTTTCCCCGCCCGTCCGGCTGAATTTGCGGCAATGCGCTGAGCCGTTCAAACGCATAATCCCAAAAGGCGCGCACCTTCAGCGGCATGCGCTGCGCCTGCTGCGCCACCAGCTGTACCGGCATCGGCAACGGTTCATGGTCCGCCAGCAGCCGTACCAGCGTGCCGGCGGCCAGATCGTCCGCTACCTGATACGAGAGCAGCCGGGCGATGCCCTTGCCGGCGCGCACCGCCAGCAGCTGCGCCTCCACGTCGTTGAGCAACAGCCGGGGAGCCAAGCGCACGCGCTCGCCGTTTTCCTGCGGGCCGAAGCGCCATTCGCGCAGCGACGGCCGCTGGGTGCCAACGATGGTGGCGTGCTCCGCCAGTTGCGCCGGCGAGCGCGGCTCGCCGCAGCGCGCCAGGTAAGCCGGGCTGGCGACCGTCACCCGGCTGACCTGCCCCAGCCGCCGCGCCACGCGCGAAGAGTCCTGCAGATGACCGATGCGCACCGCGATATCCAATCCTTCGTCAATCAGATCGAGATTGCGATCGTTCAACACCATTTCGATCTGCATCTGTGGGTAATCATCGAGAAACGCCATCACCACCGGCGCCACGTAGCGGCGGCCGAACTGCACCGGCGAGGTGACGCGCAGCAAGCCGCTCAGCTGCGCTTCAGCGGTATCCTGCACCACCGCCTGATAATCCTGCAGCAGCTGTTGCGCGCGCTCCAGCAGCCGCACGCCCGCCTCGGTAGGCGCCAGCCGCCGGGTGGTGCGTTCCACCAGTCGGGTGCCGAACCGCTGTTCCAGCGCGGCGATCGCCCGGGTGATCGCTGGCGCCGAGCGCCGCAGTTTGCGCCCGGCCGCCGCCAGACTGCCCTGCTGCACCACCGCCACGAAGATGGCCAACTCGTCTAACCGATCCATAGACTCTTCCGAAAAATGAAATTATCAATTTCCACATTGCCGGATTCCGTTCATTCGCCGCAAGAGTATGCTGAAAAAAACAGTGAGGAGAAACGCCATGTCCACCATCACCCTCTACGGCACCCCGCTTTCCGGCCACGTTCACCGCGTGGCGTTGCTGCTGCGCATGCTGGCGCTGCCCTATGAATGGGTAGAAGCCTCGGCGGAAGTACGCCAGAGCGCGGCCTTTCGCCGGCTCAACCCGTTCGGCCAGATCCCGGTCTTGCAGGACGGCGATCTGACGCTGGCCGACAGCAACGCCATTCTGGTCTATCTGGTGAAGCGCTATGCGCCGAACAGCCACTGGCTGCCGGAACAGCCGGCGGCGGCGGCGCGAGTGCAGGCCTGGCTTTCCAAAGCCGCCGGTGAAGTGCGCTACGGCCCGGCCTCCTGCCGATTGATCGCCCAGTTCGCGGTGCCGGAGGATTATCAGGCGGCGCGGGCAATCAGCGATCGTTTTCTGCCGCAGATGGAGCAGCACCTGAGCGAGCGCGACTATCTGGCCGGCGAACAGGCGACCATCGCCGATCTGGCCTGCTACAGCTATGTGGCGGTCGCGGCCGAAGGCGGCATTTCGCTGGCGCCTTACCCCGCCATACGCCGCTGGGTGGCGAGCATCGCGGCGCTTCCCGGCTTCTTCGCCATGCCGGCCCTGCCGGAACCGGCGGCGAGCTGACGCCATGATCCCGCAACGGTTCCACCCCGATGAGCTGCGCGCGCAAACGCTGGCCGGTTTCGATCGCGTGGGCGGCGGCATCTACCCCGCGATGCCGGATCAGCACCGCGCTTTTTTCGCCGCGTTGCCCTACCTGTTCGTCGCCACGCTGGACGAACAGGGCTGGCCCATCGCCACCCTGTTCAGCGGCCCGCCCGGGTTTTTACGCACGCCGGACGACACGCACCTGCGCATCAGCGCGCCGCGCCGCAGCGACGATCCCGCCCAGGCGCTGTTGCTGCCCGGCAAACCGGTCGGTGCGCTCGGGCTCGACTTCAGCAACCGGCGGCGCAACCGCGCCAACGGCATCGTCGGCCGCACCGACAAAAACCGGGTGGAGATCGTCGTTCACCAAAGCTTCGGCAACTGCCCGCAGTACATTCAGCGCCGCGAACTCTACCCGGTGGAGAGCCGACCACAGCCGGTTGAGCATTTAGCTTCGCTCGATGCGGCGGCGCAGGCGCTGATCCGCACCGCGGACACCAGCTTCGTCGCCAGCGGCGCGCACCTGGAACTGGCGCAGGGCGGCGTCGATATTTCCCATCGCGGCGGGCGGCCCGGCTTTATCCATCTGGAAGGCGACACGCTGTGGATGCCGGACTTTCGCGGCAACCGCTATATGAATACGCTGGGCAACCTGCTGGCCGAACCGCGGGCGGCGCTGCTGTTCATCGATTTTGAGCGCGGCGACGTGCTGCATCTGCAGGGAAAAACGCAGATCCTCTGGCAGGCGGAAGGACATCCCGGCGTTGAAGGGGCGGAACGCTATTGGCGGTTTGACGTTCACCGCGCCTGGCGTTTTGCGGCGGCGCTGCCGTGGCGGGGACGCGATCTGGAATATTCGCCGGCGACGCTGGCGACCGGGGTGTGGCGCCGCTGAAATGAAAAGCCCCGCTGCGGCGGGGCTGAATCGGAAGATTACAGGCTGTGTTCGGCCGCCGATGCGGCTTGATAAAGCTGACGAAAATAACGCAACCGCGCAAAGAACAGGCGGCTTTGCTGTTCCGACATATTGCCGGCCACCTGCCCGGCGTCAATCTGCCGCCCTTGCCATTCCATCAGGGCGATGCTCGACGCCAAAAAATCCATTTCGCTGCCGTAGGCCGCGAGATGTCTGTCCACTGATTTCATCATCCGCACACTCCTTTTAATTACATCGAAAAGGGTCATATGCCTGCTCTTTCAGTATCGGCCCGGCGGAGGATATTTTTTGTACAGAAGGTGCGCATAAAGAAAACGATCATCTTGTTGCCGCGCGGGCAAACGGCGGCGGCAAAGTTTGCTAGGGTAAAGGGTAGCCGTATGGGATAGACCACTCTGTTGAACTCAGCAAAGAAGGAAGAGACTCATGAGCACCAGCATCTGCGCTACCCTCAAGGACCCCACGCTGTTCCGCGAGGCCAATTACATCGACGGGCAATGGTTGCCGGCCAAAGCAGGCCACGCGATCGCCATCCATAACCCCGCCAACGGCGAGCTGGTTGGCCATGTGCCGGCCTTCGGCGCCGAAGAAACCGCGCGCGCCATCGCCGCCGCCAAGAAGGCGCTGCCCGCCTGGCGTGCGCTGACCGCCAAAGAGCGCGCCGGCAAACTGCGGCGGCTGTTTGAGCTGATGATGGAAAATCAGGAGGATCTGGCGCGCATCATGACGGCGGAACAGGGTAAACCGCTGGCTGAAAGCCGCGGTGAGATCGCCTATGCCGCCTCCTTTATCGAATGGTTCGCCGAGGAAGGCAAGCGGGTCTACGGCGACACCATTCCGCAGCCGCAGGCCGGTCGCCGCATTATCGTGCAGAAAGAGCCGATCGGCGTGTTCGCCGCCATCACCCCGTGGAACTTCCCGGCGGCGATGATCACCCGCAAAGCCGGCCCCGGCTGGGCGGCGGGCTGTACCGGAGTGATCCGCCCCGCCAGCCAGACGCCGTTCTCTGCGCTGGCGATCGCCGTGCTGGCGGAGCGCGCCGGGCTGCCCGCCGGGGTGTGCAACGTGATCACCGGCCCCAGCAAGGGCATCGGCGGCGAACTCACCGCCAACCCGGATGTGCGTAAACTCTCCTTCACCGGCAGCACCGAAGTCGGCGCGCAGCTGCTGGCCCAGTGCGCGCCCACCATCAAGAAAACCAGCATGGAGCTGGGCGGCAACGCGCCGTTTATCGTGTTCGACGACGCCGATCTGGACGCCGCCGTGGCCGGCGCGGTCGCCTCGAAATACCGCAACGCCGGCCAGACCTGCGTCTGCACCAACCGTTTTCTGGTGCAGGACGGCGTATACGACGCCTTCGCCGCCAAACTGAAAGCCGCCGTCGCCAAGCTGAAAGTCGGCAACGGGCTGGATGAGGGCGTCACCATCGGCCCGCTGATTAACCCGGACGCAGTGGAGAAAGTGCGCGAGCATATCGCCGACGCCGTCGAACACGGCGCATCGGTGCTGCTGGGCGGCAAGCCTGACGCGCTGGGCGGCAATTTCTTCACCCCGACCATCCTGACCGACGTGCCGCGCACGGCGAAAATCTTCCGCGAGGAGACGTTCGGCCCGGTGGCGCCCCTGATCCGCTTCAACCACGAGGCCGACGCCGTCGAACTGGCCAACGACACGCCGTTCGGCCTGGCCGCTTACTTCTACAGCCGCGACATCGGCCGGGTGATGCGCGTGGCCGAAGCGCTGGAGTACGGCATCGTCGGCATCAACGAAGGGCTGATCTCCACCGAGGTGGCGCCGTTCGGCGGCATGAAGCACTCCGGTTTGGGGCGCGAAGGCTCAAAATACGGCATCGAAGACTATCTCGAAATCAAATACCTGTGCCTTGGCGGTTTGGGCGCCTGATGCGATGGGCTCCCGCGCCTGCGGGGGCCCTGCCTGGCGGTTTTGGAGAGTCTTTGCTACCTTTAGGCCTCTTTTCAGCGGTTAAAAGGCATTGCCTCCGTAACAGTGAGATCAACGATGACCACCTTCTCCCCCGCCATTCCGATCCTGCGCATCTTTTCGGTCGACAAGGCCAAAGAGTTTTATCTGGATTTTCTCGGTTTCACGCTGGCGTGGGAGCACCGTTTCAGCGAAGATCTGCCGCTGTACATGCAGGTGAGCCGTGCCGGATTGACGCTGCACCTGAGCGAACACCATGGCGACAGCACGCCCGGCGCCGCCCTTTTCATCCCGGTGCACGATATCGACGCGCTGCACCGGGAGCTCACGGCCAAAAACTACCGCTATGCCCGGCCGGGAGTGGAGGTTGTCGACTGGGGCAAGGAGCTGAATCTCACCGATCCGTTCGGCAACCGCCTGCGGTTTTGCGAGCAGAGCCACGAGGCCTGAGCGGCCTTATTGGCGGTACTCCGCCTCGCTGACCGGCTCCAGCCAGGTCACCGGGCTGCCGTCCACCGCTTCGGCGATGGCGATATGGGTCATGGCGGTGTCCGGCGTCGCGCCGTGCCAGTGTTTGACGCCTGCCGGGATCCAGACGAGATCGCCGGGGTGCATTTCCTGCGTGGTCTCGCCCCACATCTGGATCCAACCGCGCCCCTGAGTCACGATCAGCGTCTGGCCGAGCGGATGCGTATGCCAGGCCGTGCGGGCGCCGGGTTCGAAGGTGACGGTCGCGCCGCCCACCCTGGCCGGCGCGTCACCGGCGAACGGCGCGTCGATGCGTACCTGCCCGGTAAAATAATCCGCTGAACCGCGCTGTGATGGGATCGAACCGCTGCGTTGTATTTTCATCTGTCGTGTCCTCCGCGCCGGCTCTCACCGCCGGCGCTGATCGTCATGAGTGCGTGATGCCAAGATAGCGCCATGCTTTTCCGGCGACTAGCGGGTAAAATGCGCAAGGAGCTATGAGCTAAATTCATAAATCTGCGCGACAGTGCGCTCACCTTCCTCTTCGGTGCCGATATGTTGAAAGAAAACTTTAACGATCTGATCGCTTTCCTGATGGTGGCCAGGGAGCGCAGCTTCACCAAAGCGGCGGCGCAGCTTGGGGTTTCCCAATCGGCGCTCAGCCACGCTATTCGCGGGCTGGAAGAACGCCTGGCGCTGCGCTTGCTCACCCGCACCACCCGCAGCGTCGCCCCCACCGAGGCCGGTGAACGGCTGCTCAACAGCATCGGCCCGCGCTTTGCGGAGATTGAAAGCGAGCTGAACGCGCTGGGTGAAATGCGCGATCGGCCCGCCGGCAACATCCGCATC
Source organism: Serratia sp. CY33525 (assembly GCF_052169115.1). Taxonomy (NCBI): domain Bacteria; kingdom Pseudomonadati; phylum Pseudomonadota; class Gammaproteobacteria; order Enterobacterales; family Yersiniaceae; genus Serratia; species Serratia sp. CY33525. The sequence continues at coordinate 471,323 of NZ_JBJNLK010000001.1, forward strand.
ACCGCCGGCGAACACGCGGTGGATGCGGTGCTGTGGCCGGTGTTGCGCACTTTTCTCGTCGATTACCCGGATATCAACGTGGAAATCACCGTCGACAACAGCCTGACCGACATCGTCGCCGGGCGATTCGACGCCGGCATTCGGCTGGGGGAACAGGTGGCGAAGGATATGGTGGCGGTGCGCATCGGGCCGGACATGCGCATGGTGCCCGTCGCCTCCCCTGACTATTTCGCCCGTTACGGCCTCCCTGCCACGCCGCAAGCGCTGCAAAACCATCGCTGCATCAACATGCGCCTTCCCACCCTCGGCGGGCTGTACGCCTGGGAATTTGCCCGCGATGGCCGGGAGATCAAAGTGCGGGTGGAGGGGCAACTGACCTTCAACAGCCTGCGCCAGCGGATCGACGCCGCGCAGCTCGGCCTCGGCATCGCCTTTGTGCCGGAAGATACCGTCGCCGAGCCGCTGGCCGACGGCCGGCTGCAGATGGCGCTGGACGACTGGTGCCCGCCGTTTCCCGGCTATTACCTCTATTATCCGAGCCGCAGGCAGCACACCACCGCCTTTGCGCTGCTGATTGAGGCGCTGCGGCGCGGGGCTTAACGCCCGACGTTTTTCTGCAGATGCGCCGGGTAGCGATCGCCGATCACGTCGATAGCGGAAAGCGCGCGCTCAATCTCGCCCAGCTCGTCCGCCGCCAACGCGACCGCCGCCGCCGCGAGGTTTTCTTGCAGACGATGGCGCTTGGTGGTTCCCGGGATCGGCACGATCCACGGCTGCTGCGCCAGCAGCCAGGCCAGAGCGATCTGCGCCGGCGTCGCGCCCTTGCGCTGCGCTATCTGCCCCAGCACATCCACCAGCGCCTGGTTGGCTCGGCGCGCCTCGGCGCTGAAGCGTGGCACCTGGTTGCGAAAATCGCCGCTGTCGAAGGTGGTGTCCTCGGTGATGGCGCCGGTGAGAAAGCCCTTGCCGAGCGGGCTGAACGGCACCAGACCGATGCCCAGTTCCGCCAGCGTCGGCAAGATTTCACGCTCCGGCTCGCGCCACCACAGCGAATATTCGCTTTGCAGCGCCGTGACCGGCTGCACTGCGTGGGCACGCCGAATGGTTTGCGCTCCGGCTTCCGACAGGCCGAAGTACTTCACTTTCCCTTCGCGAATCAGTTGCTGCACCGCCCCGGCCACCTCCTCGATAGGCACCTCGGGATCGACGCGATGTTGATACAGCAGATCGATGGTCTCTACCCGCAGGCGCTTCAGCGAACCGTCCACCGCCCGGCGAATATGCTCCGGACGGCTGTTCAACACCTGTTGCCCCGCCGGCTGCGACAGATCGAAACCAAACTTGGTGGCGATAACGACCCGATCGCGCACCGGCGCCAGCGCTTCGCCCAACAATTCCTCGTTGGTGAACGGACCATAAATCTCGGCGGTATCGAAGAACGTCACGCCTTCGTCGACCGCGGCACGGATCAGCTCGATCGCCTGTCGTTTGTCGGTGGCCGGGCCATAGCCAAAACTCAGCCCCATGCAGCCCAACCCCAACGCCGAGACTTCCAGCCCTTCGCGCCCCAATTTGCGTGTTTGCATCTTCACTCTCCCGCTGATTGATACCGGCGCCGCCTGACGCGGCGCCGCTCCGGTGTGATGACTGTAAAACACGGTTGGCACCATGACTATGGGGCGAAATACGCTTGGGCTTATGAGCCAGGCTCATGAATCAAACGTCATCGTTGAGCGCTTGGCCGATCGCCTCCTCACACAGCAGGATGTTATGGTGATGACAAGCCAGCGGGATGACCTGCAGCCGCTCGCAGGCGGCGCCAAGCCCATTATCTTCCACCGCCAGCAGCGGCGCCGTAACCGCCTCCGGCAACTGCGGGTTCCTCTCCGTCGCCTTAAACAGCGTCACCTTGGTGGTCTGCAGCTTGCGGCTCAGCCGCCCTTCTGACAGCCGCCGCTCCGCCTGCCCTGCGGCCATGGCGCGTGTCGCCGCCTCGCCTTCGATGCCCAGCACCGGCAGCAGCTGATCCAAGGGCAACTCCGCCGTAGCCTGCCGGTAGAAGCTGTCCAGCAGATACAGTTGCACGTTACGGCAGCCACGCGCTTCCAGGCGGGCGGCAATCTCCAACGCGATAATGCCCCCCAGCGACCAACCGAGAATGCGCACCGGCCCGGCGCCTTGCAGCAGACCGGCGGCGATCATCTCGTTCAGATACCGTTCGGCCAGATCGCCGAGCGAGTCGATGGCGGGTTGATGGTAAAGGTTATGGTTATCGACGCCATAGCAGTTGAATCGCCCCTGCAGCGGCTGGGCGAAAGCGTGGAATGCCTCCGCCCCTACCAGCGCCGGATGGATCATCCATACGACGGGCGCGCCCTCTGCCCAGCGGTTAAGCGGCAAGACCAGGCGGCGTTCGTTGGCGGCCAACAGGTTTTTCAGCGTGCGACTTTGCAACAGCTGCACCACCGGCACCGGCGCGGCCATCAATTCGCCCATGCCGACACACAGGGAAATGGCCTTGATCGAGGTGCCGCCCAGCAGAAAGAAATCGTCCGTCATGCCGACCTGCCCGCACTGCAGCGCCGCCTGCCACAGCGCACACAGCTGCTGTTCCAGCTCGTTCGCGGGAGCGACATAAACCTGCGGTTCGCTCGCCGCAGGCGTAGGCAACGCCTTGCGATCCAGCTTGCCGCTGGAGTTGTGCGGCAACGCTTCCAGCCGCATCAGCGCCGCAGGCAGCATGTACAACGGCAATTGCCCGCTCATAAAGGCCAACAGCGCCGATTCATCCAGCGGCGCCTCGCTGACGTAATACAGCGCCAGGCGCTGCCGATGCGCCTCCGACAGCACGACGGCGCAACAGGATTTGATCGCGCCGAACGCCAGCGCACATTGCTCGACCTCGCCCAGTTCAACGCGGTAGCCGTTGATTTTCACCTGAAAATCCATACGGCCGAGGAACTCCAGGTTGCCGTCCGGCAAATAGCGGCCGGCGTCGCCGGTGCGATAAAGCCGCTCCCCCAGCTCCGGATGGTAGATGAATTTCTCTTCGGTCAGCGACGGATTGCGGTAATAACCGCGCGCCACGCCGATCCCACCGATGTATTGCTCCCCCGGCAAGCAGGGCGGCAGCACGCGCAGATGACGATCCAGCACGTAAAAACGCTGATGGGCCATCGCCTGACCGTAAGGCACGCTGGGCGCCAGGATCGGCGTCTCCGGGATGTCGTACAGGATCGACCAAATGGAGCTCTCGGTCGCGCCCCCGGCGCTGACGACTCGGCACCCCGGCCGCCATTGACGAATGCGCGCCGGCAGTTGGCGGGAGATCACCTCGCCCACCAGCACCACGTTGCGCAGCTGCGGCCACTGCGCCTGCGACGCGGCGGATTCCAACTGCTCTACCAACAGCGTCATCACCGAAGGCGCGGAGTTCCAGAAGGTCACGCCCTGAGTCATCAACAGCCGATGCCAGGCCTCAGGCTGATAGCGTTCGGTTTCGGACGGCATCACGATAGCGCCGCCCACCGACAGCAGGCCGAAAATATCGAACACCGAAATGTCGAAACTCAGCGCGCTGAGCGCCAACCCGCGATCGTCCGCGCCGATTTCCAGCTGGCGCAAGGTATCGATGATGCTGTTCACCGCGCCGCGATGTTCTATCGCCACCCCTTTCGGCGCGCCGGTAGAGCCGGAGGTGAAAATCACATAGGCCAGCGCGGAAGGCGCCGGCAAGACAGGCTCTCCCGGCGCCGCCGGCGGTAACGCCGTGACGGCCCCCTGCGGATCGATGGTCAACAGCCTGGCCTCGCCGCTGGTCGCCCACTCCCGGCTGCTGAGGATAATTCGGGTCTGCGACTGCGCGACGATATCCAGGCGGCGGCGTTCCGGCCAGGCGCCGTCCAGCGGCAAATAGGCCTTGCCGGCCATCAGAATCGCCAGCACCGCAATGATTTGCGCCCGCCCTTTGTCCACCATCACCGCGATGGTATCGGCGCGCATGTCCGCGTGCTGACGCAGCTGCAGCGACAGCGTCAGCGCGCGCCGATACAGCTCACCGTAGCTCAGTTCGCCCCATTCATCGACGATCGCCCGCCGTTGCGGATGGCGCTCGGCCTGACGGATGAAATCATGATGGATGGCACGCTCAAAATCGTAGACCGGCGGACAGGATTGATGGAAGGCGCGTTGCCGCGCCATTTCGCTCTCCGAGACCAGCGCCAACTGGCTGACGCGCTGCTCCCCGTGATTGACGATCTGCGTGAGGATGGTCAGATAATACTCGCCCAACAGCGCCAGCGTGGCCGGTGCGAACAATGCGGTGGCATAGTTGAAGATCGCCCTGCCGCCCTGCGGCGCCGGCTGTATGCTCAGCGTCAAATCGAATTTGGCCGCCTGGTAGTGCGCCAGCAGATCCTGTGGTGCCAGCCAGGCCGGCGCATCCCCCACTTCCTCCAGCGCGAACAGCGCCTGGAACAGCGGATGGCGCGACAGATCGCGCGGCACCTGCAGCAGCTCGATCAGCTGATCCAACGGCAAATTCTGATGCCGTTGCGCCTGCAGCACGCCGTCAAAGACCCGGTTTACATAGTCGTTCAGCGACGCCGCATCGTCGATCTGCGAACGCAGCGGCAGCGTGTTGACGAAGAACCCGATCGCCGAGCGGGTCTCCGCCACCGGCCGGTTGGCGACCGGCGTGCCGACCAGAATATCTTGCTGGCCGCTGAAGTAACCGAGCAGCAGGTTAAAGGCCGCGAGATACAGCGCAAACGGCGTGACGCCCTGGCGCCGGGCGAACTGCGTCGCCTGCATCGTCAGGGCCTCCGGCAGCGCGATGACGTGGTTGGCGCCGCGATGATCGAAGCGGGCCGGCCGCACGAAATCGAGCGGCATTTCCAGCGCCTGCCATCCATCCAGCGCTTGCCGCCAATACGCCTTCGCCTCATCCGCCTGAGCGGATTCCAGCCAGCGCCGTTGCCAGACGGCATAGTCGCCATAGTGCAACGGCAACGCCGCCAGCCCGGCCTCTTGCCCTTGCCGCTGCGCCTGATACAGCACGTCCAGCTCCTGCAACAGCACCGGCTGCGACCAGCCGTCAAACGCCAGGTGATGCACCAGAATCAGGCTGTAAGTCACCCACCCGCCATCCGGCTGCGCCACCCGGTAAACGGCTGCCCGGATCGGCAATTCCGCCCCCAGCGCGAACGGCCGGTCGATATCCTGCCGCAGCCTGTCCGGCCAGTGCGCCGCCGCCAGCGTCACGCGCTCCAGCGAAAGCGTCAGTTCACAGGCGCGGGCGACGGCGCTTTGGGATGGCATCTGGACAATCAGGCTGTGCAAGACCTGATGCCGGGCGACCACCGCCTGCAAACTGCGCTCGTAAGCCGCCAGGCACACCTCGTCGCCGAGACGGAACAGCATCGGCACGTGGTAGAGATTGCCGCCGCCGTTCAAATTCTCGATAAACCACAGCTGCAGCTGTGAAGAAGAGAGCGGATACTCGCGCTGCCGCAGCGGCGGGATCGACACCGGCGCGGCGCCCTGCTCCTGTTGCGGCAACGCGCGGCACAGCGAGCGGATCGTCGGGAAGCGCCCCAGCTCGCTCAGCGTGACCTCACGCGCCAGCCGCCGGCCGATCTGATAGCAGGCCTGAATAGCCAGAAGAGAGTTGCCCCCCAGCGAGAAGAAATTGTCCTCCACGCCGATATCCTGCCGCTGCAGCAAATCGCGCCACACCGCCAGACAGGCGTTCTCCCATTCGCCCTGCGCCGCGACAAACTCACGCGCCGCCCTTTCCGGCTGCGGCAACGCCTGTCGCGCTATCTTGCCGTTTTCGGTCAGCGGCAGCTGCGCCAACTGCATCAGCGCCTGCGGCACCATGTAAGGAGGCAGTTGGCGGCTCAAATGCTGAGCCAGCGCCTGAGGGGCGATCGCCTCATCGGCAACGTAATACGCGGCCAGGCAGGGCTGCGGTTGCGTGACGAGCACGCAGCAACAGGCGGTCACGCCCGGATAGGCGAGCGCGGCATGTTCTATCTCCCCCAGTTCGATGCGATAGCCGTTCAGTTTGATCTGCTGATCGAGGCGCCCCATAAACTCCACGTTGCCATCCTCCAGCCATCGGCCCGCATCGCCGGTGCGATACACCCGCTCCTGCAGCTCGTCATGCCAGAAGAAACTCTCGGCGGTGCGTTGCGGATCGCCGTAATACCCGCGCGCCAGGCCTTCCCCCGCCAGATAGATTTCGCCTCGGACACCCGGCGCGGCGGGCCGCCGCCCGGCATCCAGGATATAGCAACGCTGGTGCGGCAACGGTTTGCCGTAAGGAATGCTGACCGACCGAATTTTCTGACCGCGCGGCACTTCGTACAGCATGGTGAAGATCGCCGCCTCCGTAGCGCCGCCGGCGCTGCAAAAACGGCCGTGCGGCGCCCAGGCCAGGCAGCGTTCCGGCAGTGAGGTGGCGATCCAGTCGCCCCCCACCATCACCGCCCGCAGCGCCGGTGCCGGCCCGGCCGTCAACCCCGCCCCGTTCACATAATCCAGCAACAGCTCCATCAGCGCCGGTGCGCTCAGCCATTGCGTCACCCGATGGGTCATCATCAGCTGATACCAGGCCTGCGGATTGGTCCGATCCCGCTCGGCTGGCATTACGACCGCGCCGCCGGCGCTCAACGGGCTGAAAATGTCGAAGATCGCCAGATCGAAGCTCAACGCGCTGAGGGCCAGGCTGCGATCCCGCTCGTTGAGGCCGAAATACCGCCGCACGCCTTCCAGCATATTCACCGCGCTGCGATGTTCGATCGCCACGCCTTTCGGTGTGCCGGTCGATCCCGAGGTGAAAATGATATAGGCCAGGCTGTCGGGCCCGGCGTCCAGCGCCGGCAGGCGCTGTTCCGGCAGCGGCAGCTGCGCCGCCAGCCCTGCGGCATTCAGTTCGATCAGATTGATCTCGTCGCAGGCCCAGGGCGCATCGCTGAGCAGCGTATTGATGCCGGCCTGCGCCATCACGTTCAGCCGGCGCTGCGGCGGCCATGCCGCCTCCATCGGCAAAAACGCCTTGCCGCACATCAGCGCCGCCAGCAGGGCTACCGGTTGCCGGCGCCCCTTGTCGGCGATGACGGCGATGGCGTCACCGGTCATCCGCCCTTGCACGCGCAGCTGAGTGGCAAGCGTCAGCGCCGCCGCGTGCAGCTCGCCGTAAGTCATCTCGCCCTGCTCGTCGACAACCGCCACGGCCTGCGGATTGCGCCGCGCATGCTGCACGAAGTCCTGTTGCAGGCTGCGTTCAAACGCATAGCCGAAGGCGGGCGACGCCGGCAGCGCCTGACTCTGCGGTTGCAGACGGATATTTTCCAGCGGCCAGTCGTCGTGGTGCGCCATCTGCTGCAACACGGCGAGATAGTAGCCGGCCAACCGATCCATCGACGCTTTGCTGAACAGCGCCGAAGCGAAGTTGAAGCGCGCGCGCATCTGCTCCCCCTGCGGCGTCAGCGTGAGCGTAAGATCAAACTTGGCGGTGCGTTCATAAGCGCTCAGATCGACCACCGACAGCCAGTCCGGGCGCGCCAGTGCGCCGCCTTCGTTCTCCAGCGCGAACATGACCTGGAACAGCGGATGGCGCGAAAAATCGCGCGGCAGCGCCAGGTCGTCCACCAGCGCTTCCAGCGACAGCGTCTGATGCTGCTGCGCCTGCAGCGTCGTGGCCGCGACCTGCCGCACAAACTCCACGACGCGATGGCGCGGGTCAATCTGCCGGCGCAAAGGCAGCGTATTGACGAAGAACCCGATCAGATTCTCCAGTTCAGGGCGGCTGCGGTTGGCCAACGGCGTGCCGACCATGACATCGTTCTGGCCGCTGTAGCGGGACAGCAGTAACATGAACCCCGCCAGCATCACCGCATGCAGCGTCACCCCCTCTCTGCGCGCCAGCGCATCCAGCGCCTTCACCAGCGCCGCCGGCAACGGCACTTCGCTGTTGTCGCCGCGCTCGTCGAAGACCGCCGGCCGCAAAAAGTCCAACGGCAGCGAGAGTTGCTGGCAACCTGCCAGCGCTTGCCGCCAAAAGGCCAATTCTTCCGCCCGGCGCTGCACATTTTCCGGCGCTTGTTGCCAGCGCGCATAGTCGAGGTATTGCAACGCCGGCTCTGTCGCCTCACGCCACGTGCCGCGATAGCGCGCGTCCAGCTCCTGCAGCAGCACCTCAAGCGACCAGCCGTCAAAGACGATGTGATGGAACACCAACAGGCAAACGGTCGTTTCCCGCTCCGCCGCATCGCGGTAACGGTAGCGCGTGGCGCGCAGCGGCAGCTCGCGCGTCAAATCCATCGGCTGGCTGCAGGCTTGCGTCAGCGCGGCGTCAAATTCATCGGCGCTCAGCGCCAGCACAGGCACCGGCAGCGCGGTGTCGCTAACCCACTGGCTGGCTTCGCCCCGATCATTCTGGCGAATCAGGCTGCGCAAGATCTGGTGGCGCTCGACGATCGCCTGCAGGCACTGCGCAAAACGTTCGTCATCGATATCCGGCGACAGCCGCAGCAGCACCGGCGACAGATAATGCGTGGCGTTCACCGACAGTTGCTGAACAAACCACAGCCGCGACTGCTGAAGCGACAGCGGCGCCTCCCGCAGCCCGCCGGGGAGAATCGGCAGCTCGTCCGGCGGCGCCTGACGCTGGGCAGCGATGTGCTCGCTCAGCGCGGCCACCGTCGGGTGCTGATTCAACGTTAGCACCGAGATCTTCGCCCCCGGCAGTTTATTCACTTCGTGGCACAGCCTGATCGCCATCATGGAGTTGCCGCCGAGGCGGAAGAAGTTGTCATCCACGCCGACATCGCCCCCCAGCAGCCGATTGAACAGTGCCGACAGGCGAATCTCCAGCGGCGAACACGGCCGGCGAAACGCCGTTTGCGGCTCGATCGGCAACGGTTCCGGCAATGCCCGGTAATCGACCTTGCGGCTCACCGTCAGCGGCAGCGCCGCCAGCGCCCGCATCGCCGAGGGCAACATGTAGTGCGGCAGCTGCGCCGCCAGCCGTTGCAAGATGTCGCCGGCCTCCGGCTCCGCGCCAGGTTGCGGCACATACCAGGCCGCCAGCTGGTCCGTAGTGCCGGGACGCAGGCTCACCACCGCCTCGGCCACCCCAGGCAGCGCGCGCAGCTGCATTTCTATCTCGCCCAATTCGATGCGATAGCCGTTGATCTTGATTTGCTGATCGTGCCGTCCGAGGTACTCCAGACTGCCGTCGGCCAAGCGCCGCACTCTGTCGCCGGTGCGGTACAGGCGCCGGTACGGTTCACGCAGTTCAAAAGGATTGGCGGTGAACGCGGCCTCCGTCAACGTCGGCAGGTTCAGGTATCCGCGCGCCAGGCCGACACCGGCCAGGCACAGCTCGCCTTCCGCCCCCAGCGGCAGCAAGTTATCGTGCTCGTCAACCACATAGCAACGCATGTTGGCGATGGCGTGGCCGATATTGCGCGCGCCGTTGCGGCGATAAATATTCAGGCTGGCGCTGACCGAAGCTTCGGTCGGGCCATACATGTTGGCGACCTGCATGCCGCGGGCCAGGTAATGGTCGAGCGCTTCCTGCGCGCTCGCCTCGCCGCCGGTCGCGAGATAGCGCACCGAAGCCGGCAATTCAGGGAAGGTGCCAAGCAGCGCCGGCGGCAGGAAGCAGGCCTCGATGCACCAGGCCGCCATCTGTTCGCACAACAACGCCGGATCTCGTCGCTGCGCTTCGCTCGCGATGAACAGCCGGTGGCCGTTGCCCAGGGCCATGAACACCTCAAAGACGTGCGCGTCAAACGCCAGCGAGGCGAACTGCAGGCAGTTGAGCGCATCCGGCTCATTGCGCAACAAACGCTGCGTATGGCCAAGCACCATGTTGGCCGCGCCCCGGTGTTCACACAGCGTGCCCTTCGGCCGCCCGCTGGTGCCGGAGGTGTAAATCACGTAGGCCAACTGCCGGGCGTCCACACGCGGCAAGCTCGCGGCGTCCGCGTCGGCGAGCGGTTCATCCGCCGACAGGCAAAGATCGCCCGGCGCCAATCGCTGCGCCGCGGCCTGCAACGCGCTTTCAGTCAGGACGATCGGGCTGTTCACCTCTTGCAGGATATAATCCAGCCGCTGCGCCGGCGCGGCGGGATCCAGCGGCACATAGGCACCGCCCGCCTTCATGATGGCCAGCATCGCCACCACCGCCTCCACGCTGCGCTGCAGATACAGCGGGATCAGCGTCTCCGGCGGCATGGCCACGCCGCGCAGCCGTTGATACTCCGCCTGCAGCCGCAGCGCCAAACGATCGCTGCGCTGCGCCAACTGGCGGTAGCTGAGCGATCCTTTGGCGTCGGTCACGGCGATGCGTTCCGGGTGACGGCGCGCCTGGCGGGCCAAGCCGTCGAGCAGCGTCGCTTCCGCATCGGCCGTTGCAGGCCCGCTCTCCCAGGCGTCGCGGCAGCGCAAAACCTGTTGCGCCGTCAGCTGCGGCCAAGCGGCAATCGGCGCATCCGGTTCGGTTAACGCGCGCTGCAATAGCCAAAGATACTGCTCCGCCATCTCCGCCATCTGGGTCGCGTCGAACAGATCGGGGCGGTAGCGCAGGCGAAACTCAAAGGCCTGCTCGGTGGGCTGATACTCCAGCAGCAGTTCCGAACCGGCCAGATCGACATTGAACCGGTGATTGACGCCAATGCGACACCCCTCGAGCGCCAGCGGCGCATCTTTCAGGTAAGCCTGGGTAAAGTTGACGTTCAGCTGACGCACCGGACTGAGGCTCAGCATGTCATAAACCGGTAATTGGCTGTGCCGCAGCTTGCCAGCCACCTTGAGCGCTTTGCTGTAGGCCAGCGTCGCGCGGTACAGCTGATTGAACGTGGCTCCCGGGGCGAGTGTCAAGGGAAACACCGCAGTGTTGACCTGTGCGCCGAAGAACAGCGCCTCGCCACCCTCCGGCGCGATGGGATAACCGATATGCACCGTTTCCTGCGCAGATTGTCGGGCGATCAGCAGCGCCCACAGCGTTTTGAAGATCAGGAAAGGATTGGCATACCTGACGCCGGATTTCAGCGCTTGCCACTCAGCGAACGGCAACGCAAAGCGCACTTCGCCGGCGCCGGGCGCTTCGGCCGCTGCGCCGGGGAGATAAGGCAACGCCACGCGCGGGGCGCATTCGGCCAGCATGTCGCCCCAGAATGACGCGGAACCGAACTCGTGTTTCAACGCCGCGATATCCGCCTCATAGCGCCGGTACAATGTGCTGATGTCCGTTTCATCCGCCTGCGGCGGCGTCACCGCCGTGCCGCGATTGTAATAGGCAGAAACGGCGCTGTAGAACTCCTGTCCGGACAGGCCGTCGATCAGGATGTGATGAACGACAATGATCAGGTTATAGCGCTGCGGAGCCAGCTCAATCAGGTAGAAGCGGCACAGCGGCCCTTCCCGGAGATCGAACGGCGTGTTGATTAACTTACCGACATCGCAATCGGCATCGAGCGTTTCCAGCGCAATTTTTTTCGCCGACCTTACCCAGCGTAATTGCGAGGCGCTGTCATCCAGAACGTGGTGAAACAGAATATAGTCACGGCAAACCCCGTCGATCGCCGCGCGCAGTCGGCCGACGTCCAATTCTCCCTCAATCGTCTGATCCAGCACCAGGTTGTACTCGCAGGAGTGTGGATTGAGCATGTACTCATTCCAAAATGTGTGGGTATAGGGTGAAGCGATGAGCGCGTCCATAAATCAATTCCCTTTTAATATATTCCGTAAATATATAAATAGATACTTATGCATGACATAAATACCGTACGCGTTATACGATTGAGCTGTTAACTGAAAACCTAAAAAAGATAAGAGAGAATATTATTTTATTTTTATAAAAAATAAAGCCACAAAAATACAAATAAATAAACACCATAAAAAACAATTAGATATAATCTATTTTGATTTTCCACCAATGGATTAACCACATTGCATTCATTAATAAAATAAATGAAAGAAACAAATTAAAAAAACGAATAGGATTATGTTTAAGATAAGTCAGGGTAATTTAAAAACGCCCAGCACATCGCTATTGAATAGAGAACTTTCTTAATTGAAAACACGCCTCTTTCGGCTGCGCTATTCCAAAGCATACGATATCGGAATATCCTATACTCTTTGCAGGATGCAGTTTCCTTCCCCTTGAATGCCGGTACAGGGAGTCAAAAATGGCTATTTTCGCCCCCTTGCGGGCAACTCTTTCAGCATTATTGGCAGAATTATCTGATGAATAAAAAACGTCCCGCCTTGACCCCGGCAACCCTGTTATTGCTACAGCCGATCTGTATCGGCTCGGCCCTGGCGGCGGAGCAAAAAGACAGCGACACCCTGGTGGTGATGGCGCAACCCACCGGATTGACGGAGCTGGGGTCGCCGGTCTCCGTCAGCGTGATCGACGGCGAAGACCTGCGCAACGCCGCGCCGCAGATTAACCTGTCGGAAAACCTCGGCAGCGTGCCGGGCCTGCAGATCCAAAACCGGCAAAACTATGCGCAGGATCTGCAGCTGTCGATACGCGGGTTCGGTAGCCGCTCGATGTTCGGCGTGCGCGGGGTGCGCATGTACGTCGACGGCATTCCCGCCACTATGCCCGACGGCCAGGGGCAAACCTCCAATATCGACATCAATTCCGTCGAACGCATCGAGGTGCTGCGCGGCCCCTATTCCGCGCTGTACGGCAACGCCTCGGGCGGGGTCATCAATGTTGACACCATTACCGGCACCCAGCCGCCGACGCTGGAAGCCGGCGGCTATTTCGGCAGCGACAACACCTGGCGCTACGGAGTGAAAGCGACCGGCGCCACCGGCGACGGCACCCAGGCCGGCGACGTCAACTACGCCATCTCCGGCACCCGCTTTACCACCCAGGGATACCGCGATCACAGCGCCGCGCGGAAAAACCTCGGCAACGGCAAGCTCGGCGTGCGGCTGGACGACGTCAGCACCCTGACGCTGATGTTCAACAGCGTCTCGATTGACGCCGGCGATCCGGGCGGCCTGACCGAAGCGGAATGGAAGGAAAACCCGCGCCAGGCGCCGCGCGCGGATCAATACAACACCCGCAAATCGCTCGACCAGACCCAGGCCGGCCTGCGCTATCAACGCCAGATGAGCGAACGCGACGAACTGACCCTGACCGCCTACCACGGCGAGCGCCACACCACGCAGTACCAATCGATCCCGATGGGGCCGCAGCTCAACCCCACCCACGCCGGCGGGGTGATCGTGCTGGAAAGAAAATATCAGGGCATTGACACTCGCTGGAAGCATGAGGATACTCTCGCATCGTTACCGGTAACACTGATCGGCGGTCTGGATTATGAAACCATGACCGAACGCCGGCAGGGGTTCGAAAACTTTATTCTGCGAGACGGCACAGTGGACTACGGCGAGAAAGGCGACCAGCGGCGCAACGAGAAGAACCGCATCTGGAACCTGGATCCTTACCTGCAAACCTCCTGGCAACTGACGCCGCACTGGACGCTGGATGCCGGCCTGCGCTACAGCACGGTCAGCTTCGACTCGACCGACTATTACATCACGCCGCGCAACGGCGACGACAGCGGCAGCAAGCGCTACCACCAGTGGCTGCCGATGGGCTCGCTCAACTACAAGATCAATCCGGCGTGGAACCTTTATCTCTCCGCCGGCCGCGGCTTTGAAACCCCCACCATCAACGAGCTCTCATACCGCCCCGACGGCCAGGCGGGCCTCAACATCGGCCTGCAGCCGTCTACCAGCGACACCGTCGAGCTGGGCAGCAAGCTGCGCCTCGGCAACGGCCTGGTGAGCGCCGCCCTGTTCCAGACCGAGACCGAAAACGAACTGGTGGTGGCGGAAAGCAGCGGCGGGCGCACCAGCTATGCCAACGCCGGTAAAACCCGGCGGCGCGGCCTCGAGCTGGCGCTGGATCAGGAGTTTGCGCTGGACTGGCGCCTGAATATGGCCTGGACGCTGCTGGACGCCACCTACCGCAGCGATATGTGCGGTAAATCCGGCTGTACCCCCGCCGGCAATCGCCTGCCGGGCATCGCGCGCAATATGGGCTACGCCTCGCTGGCCTGGGCGCCGCCGGAAGGCTGGCACGCCGGCGCGGAGCTGCGCTACATGAGCGACATTCAGGCTAACGACGCCAACAGCGCGCAGGCGCCCTCTTACACCGTGGCCGGCGTAAACGCCGGTTATCGCTTTACCTGGAACCGCTGGGCGCTGGACGTGTTCAGCCGGGTAGACAATGTGTTCGATCGCCGTTACGTCGGTTCGGTGATCGTCAACGAAGGCAACGGCCGCTATTTCGAGCCGGCGCCGGGTCGCAACTGGGGTGGCGGCGCCACCTTGTCTTACCGCTTTGAATAAGGCAAAGCACCTTAAGGTTAAAAAACGGGATGGGTTTTACGTCACCCTAGCGGCTTCCCGCTGAAATATTAGGGAGAAACCGCGTGTTTTTTCCGATTTGGCTTAATCTCTAAATCGGGGACTTTCATTTTTGGTAAGGGTATTGCTATGCAAAATAAAGCGTCACTATCGCCGCTTATCGTCATAACGGCGCTATTTGCCGCGCTGAGCGGGCTTTATCTGCTCGGCGGCGGCATTTGGCTGGCCAAGTTGGGCGGTTCGCTGTATTACATCATCGCCGGGCTGGTGCTGCTGGCGACCTCCTGGCTGCTGTTCCGCCGCCGCGCCACCGCGCTGCTACTGTACGCCGTATTCCTGCTGGGCACCACCGTTTGGGCCCTGTGGGAAGTCGGCCCGGACTTCTGGGCGCTGACGCCGCGCCTGGACGTCACCTTCTTCTTCGGCCTGTGGCTGGTGCTGCCCTTTATCTACCGTAAGCTGGTCGCCAACGGCAAGTTCGCCTACGGTGCGCTGAGCGCGGCGCTGGCAATCACCGTCATCGCGCTGGCCTATGCCGTATTCAACGATCCGCAAGAGATCAACGGCACTCTCGACGCCGCGCAGGTGCAGCCGAAAGACGCCAACGGCGCCGACTGGCCGGCCTATGGCCGCACCCAGGAAGGCACCCGTTACTCGCCGCTGAGCCAGATCAACGACAAAAACGTTGGCCAGCTGCAAGAGGTTTGGCGTTTCCAGACCGGCGATCTGAAGACCGCCAACGATCCGGGTGAGATCACCAACGAAGTCACGCCGATCAAGATCCGCGATACCCTTTACATGTGTACGCCGCACCAGAAGCTGTTCGCGCTGGATGCCGCCACCGGTAAAGAAAAGTGGAAATTTGATCCGCAGCTGAAGTACAACCCGACCTTCCAGCACATCACCTGCCGCGGCGTGTCTTACCACGAAACCGCTGCAGCCGCGGGCGCCGCCGGCGATGCTGCACCGGCGATGTGCGCACGCCGCATCATTCTGCCGGTCAACGACGGCCGCCTGTTCGCGCTGGACGCCGACACCGGCAAACCATGCCCGGACTTCGCCAACAACGGCGAGTTGAACCTGCAGAGCAACATGCCGTATGCGACGCCGGGCCACTACGAGCCGACTTCGCCGCCGGTGATCACCGATAAAGTGATCGTCATCGCCGGCGCCGTGACCGACAACTACTCCAACCGCGAGCCTTCCGGCGTCATTCGCGGCTTCGACGTCAACAGCGGCAAGCTGCTGTGGGCCTTCGATCCGGGCGCGAAAGATCCGAACGCCATCCCGGCGGACGAGCATCACTTCGTGCCGAACTCGCCGAACTCCTGGGCGCCGGCCGCCTATGACGCCAAGCTGGATATCGTCTATCTGCCGATGGGCGTTTCCACGCCGGACATCTGGGGCGGCGATCGCACCCCGGAAATGGAGCGCTACGCCAGCGGCCTGTTGGCGCTGAACGCCTCCACCGGCAAGCTGGCCTGGTTCTATCAGACGGTACACCACGACCTGTGGGATATGGACGTGCCGGCGCAGCCGACCCTGGCGGACATTACCGACAAGAGCGGTAAAAAAGTGCCGGTCATCTACGTGCCGACCAAAACCGGCAACATCTTCGTGCTGAACCGCACCAACGGCGAGTTGGTGGTGCCGGCGCCGGAGAAACCGGTACCGCAGGGCCCGGCCAAAGGCGACCGCCTGTCGCCGACCCAGCCGTTCTCCGAGCTGACCTTCCGTCCTGAGAAGAAACTGACCGGTGCGGACATGTGGGGCGCGACCATCTATGACCAGCTGGTCTGCCGCGTTATGTTCCACAGCCTGCGTTACGAAGGCACCTTCACCCCGCCGTCCGAGCAGGGCACCCTGGTGTTCCCGGGTAACCTCGGCATGTTCGAGTGGGGCGGCCTGGCCGTCGATACCGATCGCGAAATCGCCATCGCCAACCCGATCGCGCTGCCGTTCGTGTCCAAGCTGATCCCACGCGGCCCAGGCAACCCGATTGAACCGCCGGAAGGCGACAAGGGCGGCAGCGGCACCGAATCCGGCGTACAGCCGCAGTATGGCGTGCCGTTCGGCGTGACCCTGAACCCGTTCCTGTCACCGTTCGGTCTGCCGTGCAAACAGCCGGCCTGGGGTTACATTTCCGCCGTGGATCTGAAAACCAACGACATCGTGTGGAAAAAACGCATCGGCACCGTGCGCGACAGCTCCCCGCTGCCGCTGCCGTTCAAAATGGGCATGCCGATGCTGGGCGGCCCGGTGACCACCGCCGGTAACGTGTTCTTCATCGGCGCCACCGCAGACAACTACCTGCGCGCCTTCAGCGTGACCAACGGTGAAAAACTGTGGGAAGCGCGCTTGCCGGCCGGCGGCCAGGCGACGCCGATGACCTATGAGGTCAACGGCAAGCAGTACGTGCTGATCTTCGCCGGCGGCCACGGTTCCTTCGGCACCAAGCTGGGTGACTATCTGGTCGCTTACGCCCTGCCCGACCAGAAGTAACCGCTGCAGTTAATACCGCGCAAAGCACGCCGCAAGGCGTGCTTTTTCTTTTCCCGCCCCGCCGACTGCCCCTCGTAATACCCTTAATTTTTTCACTCTCATTGTTGATAATGGTTATCATTCGCAATATTATGAGTGCGTGGCCCCGGCAGCGGCCCGAAATCCTTATCCAGCTTAATGGGCAATACAACGATCGGCCGCCTGCGGGCGGCTTTATTCGGAGGCGCATGGTCGACCATACTCGGAAGCATCGGAAGAAAATTCTGCAAGCGGCGGTGAAGACGCGGCGCGCCGCTCTGCCGCTCGCGGCGAACTCCCCCGCCACTGCGCATTTTATTGGTTTGCCCCATCAGACGGAGGCCGTGCTGGTGCACCTGGTCGGCGATGATGACGCACAAGAGGAGCATGAATGAACCTGCAGCCCTTTACCGCCATGCTGATGTTCGCCTACGTGCTGTTGATGGTGCCGCTGCTCTACATCATCGACAGCCGGCTGAGCGCCAGCAAACTGGTGCGCAAAGCCACACAAAACGTCATCATCATCGTGTTGACGCTACTGTTCTTCAGCGCGATGACGCTGCTGTATTGACGCCGCAGCGGTTCCGGCGCCAAGCCGCGCACCTGAACCGCACCCCTCTCCTCGCGACCGCTCTACGGTTTTCAGGCCCCCTTGCCGCAGCCAGTGGTATAAATCGACGTTGCGTTTAAACCCCAACTTTCTCATCGCTGCCTGCTTGTGGTTACTGACGGTCTTCACGCTCAACGCCAAATAACGCGCTATCGCCGTCGGCGGCATTTCCCAGGCCAGATAGCGCATCACATCCTGTTCGCGGCGGGTAATGCGCTGCCGCTCGCACCAATAACAGCGGCGCGCTTCGCTATCAGACGTCTGCAACGCCAGCGCCTGTTCCACCCGGCTCAGCACGAGGCCGATCGTATCGTTGCGAAAGATCACACCCGATTCGCTGATGCAGCGCGGCTTGTCGCGCCAACGGGTGTCATCCGGCGCACGCAGAGAAAAATTAATCTGTTTACCGCCCTCCGCGGCACGCAGGCAGAATCGCGCCTGCCAATCCCTTTCCACGGACTGGAACACCATATCCGCCTGCGCCGCCGCGGCGGGATCCAGCAATCGAACCGGAATCGCCCTGCGGGCAAAATAAGACAGCAGCACCCGCTGCAGCCCTTCAATAAAAAAGCGGTCGTTATCGATGAACGCCAGGGACAGACTATTTCCCATCGGTACCTTCTCCATGAAATCTCCCTTTTCGCACCCAGATGCACGTCATCCTTTCCGCTTATCAGCGCTAAAAAGACCGATGACGGCCTTGCGGTGATACGCGGCCTTAAGCGCGACCAAGCGGCTACGGCAGCGCCAGAATGGCGACCGACTGTCCAGAGTAATCACCGGCTTTGACCGTTCCGGTCACGCCGAGCGTTGAAGTGACCGGCAACGTGATGCCGCTCGTGTCGGCAGTGAACGGATAGCCCTGATTGCCCAACACGCCATTGATGCGCAGCGTGCTGTAGACGCCCGAGTTGTTGCCCAGATCCAAACGGCCGCTGCTGCCGGTGCGGATATACATGACGATATTCATCTTCTGCGAACACACCACCCGCAGACTGCCGCGCGCGGTATTACCCGCCAGTTCAGTGTCCTGCAGCACGCCATGGTTCAAATCGAGCTGCTGCTCATCAATGCCGCACACCCCGACCGGCGGCGGCGCGATGCCGCAGACGCTGCTGGGCATCAGGCGCGCATTGCTCCCCGTTACCGCGGAACCGGAGCGCGTGTTGTAAAACAACCCGACGCACTCCTGAGTGATCGACTCCCCCACGTGCGAAGTGCTCCCCTGTATCGGCAACGGATAGATGCTTTGATAAAAACGGCTGAGCTCGCCCATCGTCGCCAATTGAGTAATTTGCGGATAACGCGTCGAGCCGACAACGTAGGCAGACGGTGACACCGAAGATGTGCCCCCGGTGTTGGTGCTGGTATGCCGGTGGTTAATGCCGATAGCGCAATTTGCCTGCTGATAGCAGGGATTGGGCGACAGGTCGTCCATATCCCAGCTTTCAAGCACGAACTTATAGCTAGCGTTGGAGGGAGAGCCGGTGCTTTGGGTGACGTACGAATAGATTTGTGCCGAGCACAGCCCCGGCGCCAGGCCAAGCAGTAGAGACATCCATCTGAAATGAGCACGCTGCATCGCGTCAGGTCCTTATTCTGTTTTGCCGAATACCGGGCCGGCCCGGCGTTTATTGATAGTCCAGGTTGAAAGTCGCAATGGCGTTGAACGCGCCGCGACCGATGGTCTTCTTCGCCAGCGCCTCCGGTTCGCCCCGCACATAAGCCTGCACGGCGATCACCGTACTGCCGTTCTGCAACGGGTATTTGCCGCCGGCGCTGTTGAGCGGCAATGGCCGCCCTTGCGCGGTTTCCATGCCGATGGCGATCCCGCTGGCCTCGCTGCTCGCCGCCAGCGCCAACAACCCCGGCAACTGCGGGTTTTCCTCGCCCTTGAAGGTGATCGACACCGTTTTTCCCAGACTCAGATCGCATTCGGACAGCCGCAGCTCGAACGGTTGGCTCAACGTGCGCTGATTCAGGTACAGGTATTTGTCGACCACGGTGCCGAAATCCAGTTGGATATCTTCGTCGCCCGGCTGAATGACACAGGGCTCCGCCACCAGCGCGCCGTGCATATACAGATTGTCCGCCGCTCGCACCATGCCGCTCGCGCCCAGTGAAAACAGCAACAGCCCCGCCGTCGCCCAGCGGCGTCTTGGCGTCATTTTCATACGTGTTCCCTCCTTCACTGGTAGTCAGCCTGCAGGGTCGCCGTGGCGTCGAACGCCCCTTCCGTCAAGGTTTCCCCCGCCTTGCCGACCGGCACCGCTTCCAGCACCGGCGGCTTGAGCGGATCGATGGGCAGCGAACTGCCCACTTTGAATGGCGCGGCATTTTGGTAAATGCGAATGCCCAGATAACGGTGGTTGGTTTGCACCGCCGCCTCATCGAAAGACGTCGCCGTGCCGTTCAGGCGCAACATCATGTCCCACTTGCCGATCCCCGGCTCGCAGGTAATGCGATAGCCGATGGTTTGCCGGTAATTCACGCCGTCGACCTTATTGATACCGACGCGATCGCCGAAATCCACATCGATCACGCCATCATCGTTAATGGTGCAGGGCGGCGGCTCGATCAGCGTGCCGCGGAACTGCATATCGACCGTTTTTTCCGCCCAGGCGAAGTGGCACACCACGCCGGCGCACAGCAGCACGCTCGCCGTTAAACGCTGTTTCATGCTCTAGCTCCTGCGTTACTGATAGTCCACTTTCATCGTCGCGCCGGCGGTGAATTCGCCCGCTGTCAGTTTGGCAGTGGCCGACTTCACCGGCACCGCCTCAAGCGTCGGCGTGACGGGATAGGTAAAACTCAACCACTGATTGATCGGCCAGCGGCCGCCCCCGTGAAGCAGCGCGATGCCCAGTCCGTCCTGGCTGGTGCGCAACAATTGACCGTCGAAACCGGCCGCCGCCCCCTGAACCTGCAGTTTGAGAGCGTTACTGCTCTGCCCGTTGCACGTCAGCGTATAGTTCACCGGCCGCCGATAGTTGTTGCCGTCGATCCGGGTGGTCATCACTTCATCGCCGAAATTCACCTCGATAGGCTGCCCACCGTTGATAACGCAGGGAGGGGAAAGCACGGTGACCCGCACGTTCACCAGGGTGTTCGCCTCAGCCGACAGTTGAACCAGCGCCAACAGCCCCGCCAGCCAGAGCGCCGTTCGGCTTCGTTTCATCATCTGCGCCATCTCGCCGCCTCAGTCATAACTCAGCCTAAAATCCACCGCCGCCCGATAAGCGCCGGCCATCAACGGCGCCGCGGTTCGCTCCGGCGCGACGGTGTAGCTCAAGGTATTCTGCCCCGGCGTCAGCATCAGCGGCTCACCGCGGCTGCCCAGGCGAACGTCGCGGCCACGGCCGTCCAGCAGGCGCAGCCCCAGACCAGACACGCCCAGCGCTTTCACCAACTGTGGGTTGTCCATATCCGCCGGCGCGCCGAAGCTGACGGTCACCGCCGGTTGGTTCGGCGCCCAGGTCAGTGCGCCGGTGCGCGCATCGCGCTGGCTGGTCGAGGCGCGCAGACAATCTTGCAGACGCAGCTCGAACGCCACCGGCAGCCCGCGATCGCCGGCCTGCCGCAAGCGTGCGGTGCCGGTTTCCCCCAGCCAAATATCCTGCCGCGCGCTGGTCATCTCCAACCGACAGGCACTCTCCGTCAGCGCGCCGCGCACCTGCAACACGCCGTTGGCGCCTTCCACTTGCCAGTTGTCGGCCGCGACGGCTTTCGGCAATAGCAGCGGCAACATCAGCGCCAGGCCGCCCATCGCGGCGTAATAGCGCCATTCGCAGCGCTGCGGCAGGCTGTCCTTTTTCAGTTTTCGTTTCATCCTTTGCACCTGAGTCACTCTCCCGTCGATAACGGCCTGAACAGAGGGTTATGAAGCCGGTTTCTTTTCCGGCACCACTTTGCAACTGCCGCCGCTGCAGCTGAAACTGAGCTGCGGCCGGCCGCCGTAGTCGTTGATATAGGTCAGCACCGGGCTGCCGCCCAGGGCCGCCGCGCTCACGGTCAGCCGCGCATTGCTCTTGGGCGCGATCATGAAGGGCTCGAAACCCTGCGCGCCTTCGCCGTGCTTTTTGCTCCCGGCATCGACAATGGTGATGTAATAAGGGGTCGGGTTATTGACCTGATAGCCGTCTCCCTGCCGCGTCAGTGTCAGTTGCTCTTGCCACGGCGTCGCCATGTCGGCGCGGCTCGGCACGATCGCCGTCGGCCGGTAAAACAGCTTGATGCGCGTTTGCAGCGCGATCTGCAGCGTGTTCGGTTTGTCGCTCTTCGGCGGGATCTCGCGCAAATTGAAGTAGTACAGGCTCTCGCGATCCTGCGGCAGCTGTTTGGCCGCCGGCAGCGCCTGAATCTTTATCTGGCTCGGTTTGCCCGGCTCGATGCGCTGCACCGGCGGCAGCACCACCAGCGGGCTCTGAATCTTGTTGCCCTGCTCGTCCTCCAGCCAACCCTGCGCCAGATACGGCAGCTGTTTGTTCTGGTTGCTGAGGTTCAGGCTGACCGAGCTCTGGCCGCCGTCAAAGATCACCCGGGTGCGATCGAGCGCGATCGCCGCCGATGCCTGCTGCGACATCGCTGTGCTCAACAGGGCGATCGCCGCCGCGGTCTTCAGGGAAATGTTCTGCATGTTGTCGATTACTCCAGATTCAGAATGATGAATTTATTCAGCCGGGGCGAGCGGCCGGCAAGGCAGCAACAATGTGCGCATCAGCATGTCGGCCGGCAGCGAAGACGGCAGCTGTATTTGGCACTGTGCGGCGCCATTCCAGTGGACCGTCATGGTTTCACCGGCGTTGATGCCGCTCAGGTAGACGCTGCCGCCGTCGTTGACGATGCCGGTTTCCTGTTTGCGGGCGTTCAACACCGTAGCGCCGAACGGCGGCGTACTGCCGTCCGCCAGTTTGACGATCGCCATTGCCTTCTCACCGGCGATCACATCGAACTTGCGGTAGCCAATCGCCCCTTCCGTCAGGGTGGCCTGCACCACCGATCGGGTGGCCTCGGCGTTGTCTCCCAGCTTGTTCAGATCGATGCTGGCCTTGTTGCGGTAATAGCTGTTGACGTCCGCCACCACCGCCTTGCCGAAGCGGTTGGTGCTCACGGTGCTGCCGTAGCCGCGCACCGGTACCCCGGCTACGCCGTTGGTGTCCAGCAACAGGCGCGTACCGCCCATAACGGTAGAGCGATGCAGCGCGCCGCCTTCCTGCGTGACGGTCATCCCTCCCTGCGCGGACAGGCCAACGGCGCTGTAGCGCCCGGCCTGATAGCTGGCGTTGGCGCTCAGACGCGCCACGTCGCCCTCGTGGTTGTAGTAGCCGTTCAAATTGGCGCCGCTCCGCGCGCTGCCGGCGCTCACCTGATAGTTGTTGTGTTCGTCGACGCGGTTGTAGTACCCCACGCGATGAGTGTTGTCGTTGCGATTCACCGTGGTGTTGTAGCTGAGAGTGGCACCATTGCCCCACGGCATTGACAGCGACAGATACATGCCGTCGTCGTTGGTCTCGTTGTAACGGTTGCGATAAGCCGACAACGACAGGCTTAGGTTTTTGAAGTCGCCGATGTCGAAATAGCGCGACGCCGTCAGGCTGTAACGGTCATTGGCCGGGCGATCCCAATAAGTCTGATGGTTGTAGTTGAGGTAGGTGCTCAACCCCCAGTCGCGGAACTGCTTGTTAAAGGTGATGGTGTACATCTCCTTGTTGTTGCCGACCCGATTACCGTAATAACGCGCGTCGAGGTATTCGCTCATGCTCATGTAGTCTTCTTCCGAGAAACGGTAGCCGGCGAAGGTGACCTGGCTGTCCAACTCATCGAAGGTTTTCGAATAGCTCACCCGGTAAGAACCGCCGCTCAGCGTTTTTTCCTGCTGCGGCAGGCGCGCCCGCGATTGGGTGGCGTCGAACGACAGCGCGCCGAACATCATCAGATCGCGCCCCACGCCCAGCGAAAGGGCGTTATAATCGCCGCCCGCCAACGCGCCGCCATACAACGACCAGCCGTTGCTGATGCCCCATGAGAATTCGCCGGTGCCAAACAGCGGCCCGCGAGCGTGGTGTTGCCAGTCGGACGGCTTGCCCGCCGCCAGTTTGAAACGCCACGAGCCCGGGCGGGTCAGATACGGAATGCTGGCGGTGTTCATCTTGAACGCCTGTACGCTGCCGTCCTGTTCTTCCACCCGCACATCCAACTCGCCGGAGATGGCGTCATTGATGTCCTGAATACGGAACGGCCCCGCCGCCACCTGGGTTTCATAAATGACCCGCCCCTGCTGACTGATGGTCACCTTGGCGTTGGTTTTGGCCACGCCGACCACCTCTGGCGCATAGCCGCGCAGGTTGGGCGGCAGCATATTGTCGTCGGAGACCAGACTCGCGCCTGAAAAACGGAAGCTCTCGAAAATGCCCGAATCCAAATAGTCTTCACCCAGCGTCAGGCGCGAACGCAGCGCGGGGATGGCGCGGTAGGCGTAATAGCGGCTCCACTCCAACTTCTTATCGGTAGGCTGCCCGACACCGGTTTGATGGTTAAGCTGCCCCTGCCAGTCGGCGCGCAGACGCCAGGCGCCGAGATTGGCGCCGGCGGTACCGTTGCCGCTGACGCTATACTCGCGAGTGCCCTCCTTTTGCTGATGCCGGCTTTGAGCATTGAGGTTATAGTCGAACAACAACCCCGGAATGCCCTCATCCCAGCGCGACGGCGGATCCCAGTCTTCCGAGCTGTACTCCATATAAGCCTGCGGCACGCTCAGATAGAGCGCAGCCGTCGCAAGATCGCCGCGCGACGCCATGCCTTTCAGGCTGGATTCGTCCAGACACTCACCCTGATGCCACCAGCTGAGCGATCGCATCATCTCTTGCTTCAGCCCCAATTGTTCGACCAACGCTTTGGTGATGCAGGCCCGGCTGCCGTCCGGATCGCTGTCCGGCGGATAAAACGATATTTTTTGCTCCGGCAGTTCGTTTTTATTGATATGAACCACCATGCTGTAACTCCCCGGCATAATGTAGCCGCTGCGGGAAAATTGGCTTAGGTCGATATTTTTCCGATCGTTAACATCCAGAATGTCGGTATTAAATTGAATACCGTCTTCAGCGTAAACACGCGTTGATGAACTTCCCAGTGCCAGCGTGATACATAACCCCAAAACCTGAAATCGAAATAGCTTCCCAGCAGGTGATAACATCATATCCCTAACCTTTATCGTATATTTCCGTCGTTGCGGCCCACCGTAAGCCGTAATAAAAACTTCAGTAATAATCCAGCTTGAAGCGCACCGCAGAAAAATAGCTTCCGGCATGCAGCGGTTGCTTATTGGCAACCAGCTTGATGGAATAGTTGAGCGACATGCTTCCTGGTGAAATATCGCCACGTGGCAAAGGCACACCGGGCGCCGCGATATTCCCTTGGCCATCGGATATTTGCAGCGCCACACCCTTCGCATCTCCGCGCACGCCGAATAACTCGCCATCGGCATCGCCGTCAAAAACAACCTGGAATTGCTTCCAGTTCGGCAAATTGGGCTTTGGCCGTTCAAACGTGCAGTTGATTAATTCGATGGTGAATGGGCGCGTATTGCCCTGTCCATCGCGCGCAATATTTCCCAGCGGCAACACATCCATATCGATAGTCTGATCGCGACTGCCGGCGGCAATGGCGCAAGCGGTATCGATAATGGCTCCTTGCATATTCACTCGCCCCCATCCCTGAACCTTGGGAGCAGCCTGAGTGGCCGGAATAACTAGCATGGTCATCAATATGAAAGGAGACACTAAATGGTAAATAAACCGGTTCATTGAATACCCCTGACAAATACCCTTCATCCTGGGAAAATGCATGCGGGATATCCCGCATGCATAAAAGACGTCACGCCAATGGCGATGAGACTTATTGGTAAGCCAGTTTGAAATCGGCTACGGCGGTGAAATCACCTGGAACCACGGTGGCGGAAGCGCCGTCACCCTGCAGGTAAGCGGCGAAGCGCAACGTGTTGTTGCCGTCGTTCAACGTCTGAGGAGCCGTTGCGGTGCCCAGTTTGATCGGATTGCTCGCCATGTCGGTAATGGCGATGCTGGCGCCGCTGGCGGTACCGATGATGCCCAGCAGATCAGGATTCGCGGCAGAAGCCTTGCCGTCAAAAGTGGTGGTGACGGTTTTCAGGGTGGAGGTGTCGCACTGTTCCAGTTTAATATCGAACTGACGCGGCGCTGATTTGCCGCCATTTTTCAGCGCGACATTGGAAATCTGCCCCATTTCCACAGTTTGATCGGCCGATTCAGGCGCAATGGAGCAAGGAGCATCAATAATAGAACCGGTAAAAGTCACTTTGCCATGACCCTGATCGGCGGCATTCGCCAGAGAAGACACGCCAAACGCCAGAACAGTTGCCAGCATGATTTTGTTCAGTTTCATAATTCACTTATTCCTTTAATATTGTGTAAAAAGCGCAGGATTGCTCCCGTTCCTTTAACAGCCATTTATACATTCCAGAATGAATAACGGTATTACTCTTCGCCAAAAAGAAAGACGTCGCAATTGTGAAATCGCGACTGTCAATTCATTACCACCCAATTAGGGTTATAAACGAATAGCTAAACAGGCAAAAAGAAAAACACGCTTAAATAAAGATCGTCTAAAGACTTACCCTTCAGAGATATTTAAAATAAGTTCCGTCTTACCCGCTCATTTTGGCCTGGTTATTCTTACAAAAACACTCACACCTTGGAAAGCCATTTTAATCAAAACCAATAAATACAAAATATAAGCCCAAAAACCACGAGACGAATATATTTTTGCGAGACAACAGATCGTAAAAGCAATAACACCAGTCAATTGTATCGAAAAACATATTTTCCACGACATTAACGATCGCCATTTTGCTATTTGCGTTATAATGCGCCGACAAAGAGAAGGAATACTTAACGATCCGAACAGGTGAAAACCAGGCTCGGAAGTACACCATGGAGCAAAACAATGAAATACAACCAATACACACAGCCGGCCGGGCCCCCGGCAACGGCATTCTCCATCCTGCCCCTTGCACGCCGCCGGGTTATAGCGGCGAAAATATCAGGTTCAGACGGCCGTCCGGGAATAGCTCAGGAGCGTCTTGTCGGCAACCGGCACTATTCTCTGACCCATCTTTTACCGCTATATCAAAACTCACCTGAAGTTTAAGGGAGGCTTACATGGCAAAACGCATCTCAAAACAACAAGAATTGCAGAACCTGCAGCAACATTTACTCACGACGCTACACAACCTGTGCCCTTCAGCCAGGGAAACGCCGCCGCCGCCCCCCGGCGAATGGCCCACCACGCGCCAATTGGCCGAGTCCAACGACTTGACGATTTATCAGGCGCGCAATTTGCTGCTGAGCCTGGCGGGCAAGGGAAAAGTGCTGGTCACCCAAGGCCCTGTCAATAACTCACTGCGCTGGTATCCTTCGACTCACCACTCCTGACGACGCCATTTTCTTGTCGGCGGCCGTTCAATCGGCGCCGGCAGTTCCCCGATAATACACGGTTAACCTTTCCTCTCTCGCCTCATCCGCGGATATTTCCACAGCCAGCGCCCGCTGACCATGCGCCAATAGAACAAGGCGCCGCGCACTGCCCAATCGAGGAACATCCCCAACCAGACGCCCACCACGCCCATGCCCAGTTCAATGCCCAGCGCGTAGCCCGCCACCACGCGGCAGCCCCACATGCCCAGCATCGTCACCCACATGGCAAAGCGGGCATCGCGCGCGCCTTTCAGCCCGGCAGGCAACACCCAGGAAGCGGCCCAGATCGGCATAAAGGCGGCGTTGAGCCAAATCAGGGTTTTCACCACCGATTTCACGTCATCCTGCGAGGTATAAAACGCGGCGAATACCCCGGCCAGCGGCGCCGTGCCCCAGGCGATGGCGGTTAGCCCAAGGGTAGACAGCCAGAAAATATGACGCAGCTGCCGCTCCGCCTGGCCGATCTCGCCTTTGCCGAGCCGCCGGCCGACGATGATGGTCGAGGCCGATCCCAACGCGTTGCCCGGCAAGTTGATCAACGAAGCGATGGAGAAGGCGATGAAGTTACCGGCGATCACGTTGGTGCCCATGCCGGCGACGAACATCTGCGTCAACAGCTTGCCGCCGTTGAACAACACCGATTCAACGCTGGCGGGAATGCCGATCCCCAGCACTTCCCACAGGATGCTCATCTTCAGCGGCGTGAAATAGCTTTTCAGCGTGATGTGCAGCGCCGGGTTAAAACCGATCGCCAGCACATAGAGAATGGCGATGGCGCCGATATAGCGGGAAATCGTCAGCCCCAGCCCCGCGCCGACGAAGCCCAGCCCGTGCCAACCCAGCATGCCGTAAATCAGGATGCTGCTGATGATGATATTGAGGATATTCATGCCGCCATTGATCAGCAGCGGGATCTTGGTGTTGCCCGCGCCGCGCAGGGCGCCGCTGCCGATCAGCGCAATCGCCGCCGCCGGGTAGCTCCACACCGTGGTCTGCAGGTAAGAGAGCGCCAGCGCTTTCACTTCCGGCGAGGCCGCGCCGGCGATCACATCGATGATCGGTTCGCCCGCCAGATGAATGCCCGCCGCCAACAGCAGCGCCACGCCGGTCATCAAGACCAACGACTGACGCGCCGCCGCCCGCGCGCGCCTGCGATCCCGCTTGCCGAGGCTGAAGGCCACCACCACGGTGGTGCCGAGATCCACCGCGGCAAAAAAGGCGATGATCACCATGTTGAAGCTGTCCGCCAGCCCCACCCCGGCCATCGCCTCTTTGCCGAGCCAGCTCACCAGAAAGGTGCTCAGCACCCCCATCAGCAGCACGCAGGCGTTCTCCAGGAAGATCGGCACCGCCAGCGGCGTGATCTCGCGCCAGAACAGCACGCGGTAGCTTTTCCGTTTGGCGTACCAGGGCGTATTTTCCACGCGCTGACGCAGGGCGGCATACAGGTTCAAGGTGGGCTCGGTGGATAAAAGTGAAACATCATTTCAAATGATGATCGATAAATCGTTATCCTGCAAAGAATTTTTGGGCGCCCGTGACGAGCACCCGACAGGCTTGCCGCAACGCTACTCCATGTAGTCTTCCTGATCGGCCTGCGCCGCCGCGATAAAGCGCGCGGTGCTGCGGCTGAGCGTGGCACATTTATCCGTCAGCAGCTGATTATCCTGTTGCAGAGCCAAATAGCGCGCCTGGGTGAGCGCCGGCAGCTGCCGATACCCTGCCGCATGCGTGTCCCAGCCGCGGTGCTGCGCCGTACGCATCGCGGTGCGCTGCAATTTCACATCGTCCGGCACTTCGCTGCGCCCGCACGCCACGCGCAGGAAATGCCCGCCGGCCAGCATCAGAGCGATGTGATCCAACTGCGCCTGCAGCGGCGGCGCCGGTTTATGCGCCGTCTGCTGACAACCCGCAAGCAGCAACGCCACCGCGCCGCAAAGAGAAGTGCGAAACAGAGTAGACATGGGCGCTCCCGGAAACCTGTGGGTGATGCAATGATCTTAGGTGAGCGAATGCCGGGCGGCAAGGCGGGCTACACGCTTAGCGCCGGCCGCTGCTGACCTTGGTGGCGCGGGCGGGGTTGCCGGCGACGAACTCCAGCGTGGGGGAATAGTAAAACGGCAGCCAGGCGTTATAGCCGCTCTCCCACTCCCATTTGACCGGGCAGGGCCACAGCATGTCTTCATGCAGGATGTAATAGATCCACCGCCCGGGCGGACGGCGCGGTTTGCGCGTTTTCATAGCGGGTTCGACGGCCTGATGGAATGCGATAGGGTGAACTGCTGCATTTTACCGCGATTTGGGTCGCGGGGACAGCCTGCGTTGCCGTGCGCAATGCCCGCCGAACCTCGCCCGCTGATTCGGCGTAAAGCCCGCCGTTTTACTGATCCAGAACATCTTTCGCATTCACCTTGCTGATATATTGATTGAAAATCATTCCTATTCAGGAGGAAGGGTCATGGTTAAGTCACTGAATGCGGCATTCACGCGCCTTTTTGATCGCCCGGACGCCGGTAAGTTGGCGCTCAGACTGACCTTCGGCGGGCTGATGCTGTTTCACGGCGTGGCGAAAATTCAGCATGGCGTCGGCTGGATCGCCGATGCGTTACAACAACAGGGGCTGCCCGCCTTCATCGCCTATGGCGTGTATGTAGGGGAGATCCTGGCGCCGATACTGATCGTTTTGGGGCTGTTCACCCGCCCCGCCGCGCTGGTTTACGCCCTCACGCTGGTGGTGGCGTTTCTGATGGTGGGCACCGGCAAGGTGTTTACCGTCACCGACGTCGGCGCCTGGGGCATTGAAAACGAACTGGTGTTCTTTATGGGTGGGGTCGTCATCCTGCTGCTGGGCAGCGGGAAATACGCGATCGCGCGCAATGAAGCCTATCGGTAAGCGGCACTGTAAAGGAGGTTCCTGATTCGAACCTCCTTTTTGCATGCCTAAGGTTTGGCAAGCAGCGTGTTCGCCATGAAAGACAGTAAGGCGGTCGATTGAGGGTAGGCTGCACGGTTCTCGGTAACCTCGCGATCAAACCGCCAGTTCATGATGTAAACCACAGGCGCATTGGGATATTGGTTAATAAAATCCCAATACAGTTGAATTTGCGCGTGCAGTTGCTGGTCGTTCATTCCTAACGATGCCGTGGAAGGCGGTACCAACACCCACTTTTGTCCGGCTGCGCTTATCGGCGCCAGGCGGTTGTAGGTACTCCACATATCCGCCACCGACCAGTTGTAGTTATCCACCCCAACCCAATCGGGCGTGCTTTTTACGTTGGCCGGACACGCGGTCGCAGGCGCGCCCTGCTGTATTTCACGGATCCATTCGGCGTTGTTGGCATGCCGGTAGGACAAGATGGTGTAGATGGGGATCGCGACGCCATACTGCTGCATGGCCTGCCGCAGGGTGCAAACATAGCTTGAATATTGGTAAGCGTCGTATTTCCCCGCGGTCTGTAACGCGGGAACGTCGAACGGCTCATCGATAAAATAAATGGCACCGGGCTTATGTTTGGCTTCGGCGATCTTTTTCACCGCCGTCCAAATGGCGTTCCAGGAACCCGCGGCCTGACAACTGCCGTTCGAGTCTGCGCCAGGGCAGATATCGATAAACGGCGATCCCGAGACCGCACCCGAACCAGCCTGAATGTTCACGGCGCAGGTGCCACCGGCGCAAACGGGCAGATTGAGGCTTGCCAACGTGTGCACCACGTTCAGATTGGTCATACTGAAGCCGGTGCCGGTAATCGCCTTAAGCGCCTCTGTGGCGCTGAAAGACGGCGTGGCAGTTTCATAAAAGTCCAGCCAGTCATAGCCGTAATACTTGATATTGGCGTTGGGGCCAGCCGCCAGAGCGTTGGCGCCGATCAGGCACCAGCACAGCAGTGCAAAACGTTTCAGCATACTCTTCTCCTTCAAACCCTCGTCGATGTTAGCCAAAGGTGGGCGGCAAACGGCGCCGACCACCGGAAACACCATCGTGACACCGGCTATCGACGATGGCCCGCCGTCTGTGTTGTGCCGCTGCAGAACGAACGCTGAGTCAGGTCGTCGCGTCGGTTTTCTTACCGAACGGCGAGGAGATGCGGGTAAAAAAGGATCGTAGAAGAGCCAGGCGGAGACCGGCGGGAATCAAGCCTCATAATATAAACCGCCGGCTATCGGCCATTAACTCTCGGCCAGGCGGTACACCGGGACCTTGCGCGTCGTGCCGGTCAGGGTGTCGAAGATCTCGGTTTCCGCCGTCACGATCGCCATGCCGGTTTTTCTTAGCCTGCGCACCTCGGCGGCAATGCGCTGGATGCCGAACCAGAACAATCCATCCAGCGCCGTTACCGGCAGCCCCTGCTCCAGCGCCAGCTTGAGCCGCTCACGCGGCGCTTTGAGCGCCTTGGCGATTTCCCGGTAAGGCAGCGCGTCCACGCCCGACGCCGAGGTTCGATGAATACGGGTCGACAGGCTGTACTGAAAGGCCTCCGGCACGCCGCTCAAATCGCTTTTCAGGCTGTAGACACAGCCGAAACGCTTGCCGTTGAACACCACATTTTTTTGACTTATCGACAGCTCATCGCGCAGGCCGGCGATCAGCTGCGGCGCCCGCACCAGCAATAAGCGAAACGGCAATTCGAAACTGGTCACATAGTCCACGTTGAGCAGCGCAATGCGCAGACGCTCTTCCGCCCCGGCCTGCGTCTCGCGGCACTCGTTCAGCACCTCACGCCACTGGTGCGCAAGCCGCGGGGCCTCATCCAGCGGCGCGAAATGGTATTTCTCGATGTGATAGTCGATTTTCTCGTTCATGTCCGTTGGCCCCCGCGTCAGTCATCTTTGCCAACAGCAAATTACCTTACCCGCGGGCAACAGTACAACACCGCATGACTCACCTGGCGCGGTAAAAAACCGGCGTTAACTCCGGCAGGTACCCAAAGTTCAAGATTAGTCGTGCAACAGCAGCGATATCTCTTCGGCGGCCGAGCGCAATAAAGGCAAGTGGTGCTGATACAAACGCTCTGCGGAAACCTGGCTGGCATGCACACCGACGTTCAACGCCGCGGCGATACGGCCGTCCGGCGTGGTGAGCGGCACCGCCAGTGAACGCAGACCAATCTCCAGTTCCTGATCGTTGATGGCATATCCCTGCTGACGCACGCGCGCCAGCTCTTCCCGCAATGCGCTAACGCTCACCAGAGTATGGCTGGTGTAACGCAGTTGCGTCAGCCGCGCCAAATAGTCATTCAACGGCTCATTGGCGAGCCCGCTCAGCAGAACCCGCCCCATCGACGTCGTGCTGGCAGGTAAGCGACTGCCGACGTGCAAATCAATGGTCATGATCCGCGAAGTCGATGCGCGGGCGATATAAAGAATGTCATCACCGTCCAATATGGCCATGGAACAGGACTCATTGAGCGTCTGGCTGAGTTGCCTCAACACCGGTTGCGCGGCGTTGGCCAACGGCGAAGCCGCCAGCCAGTTATGGCCCAGCGACAAGACGCGCGGGCGCAGCTCATAATTCTTGCCGTCTTCCGCGTACACAAAGCCCAGTTTACTCAGGGTGTAAAGGCAGCGGCGCACCGCCGCGCGCGGAATGCCGGTACGCTGGCTAATCTGCGATACCGACATCAGCCGCCGCTGCGGCGTAAAAGCCTGCAGAACTTCCAATCCTCGCGCCAAAGAGGCCATAAAGTCGGGATCCCCCTTCCAGGGATCGGTGCTGCTGCGCGTAATTTCCTGCCCTTTTTCCATTCTCGTTACCCCGCTGTCTGCCTGAAATTTCGGTGTGCCGACGATCACAGCCTGCGAACCTTTGTTAAACAATAGCCGATAATCGCACACTTTTTCGATAATCGGTATTGTTTGCCTGAAAGGGACGATCTACTTTTCCCATTGACGATAGACACTCCCCCCGGCGGGCATCGAACAAAAGGAACAACAGATGATCGATAAAAGTGTGGCCACCCTGGAAGATGCCGTGTCCATCATTCCGGACGGCGCGAGCATCATGATTGGCGGCTTTGGCCCCGCGGGACAGCCGCTGGAACTGATCGATGCGCTGATTGAACGCGGTGCCCGCGAGCTGACGGTAATCAGCAATAACGCCGGCAACGGCGACAGCGGCCTCGCGGCTCTGCTCAAGACCGGCTGTGTGCGAAAGATGATTTGCTCCTTCCCGCGCCAGGCCGATTCGTGGGTCTTCGACGATCTTTATCGCCGCGGCGCGATCGAACTGGAACTGGTGCCGCAGGGCAACCTGGCGGCCCGCATGCAGGCCGCCGGCAGCGGGTTGGGCGGCATTTTCACCCCAACCGCCTTTGGCACGCCGCTGGCGCAAGGCAAAGAAACGCGTGAAATCGACGGGCGTCATTACGTGTTTGAAACGCCCTTAAAGGCGGATTTCGCCTTGATAAAGGCCCATCGGGGTGACCGCTGGGGCAATCTGGTTTACCGCAAAGCGGCGCGTAATTTTGGCCCGGTGATGGCGATGGCCGCCGCCACGACGATAGCGCAGGTCGCTGAATTGGTGCCGTTGGGCGCACTGGATCCGGAAAACGTGATAACGCCGGGCATCTTCGTCCAGCGCCTGGTGGCGGTGGCGCGCCCCGCGACCTTTTCCCTCTCTGCCTGAGGAGTAGAACATGCAAAAATTAACCCGCGACCAATTAGCCCAACGGGTGGCGCGCGATATTCCGGAAGGCGCCTACGTCAACCTCGGAATAGGGCTGCCGACCCGCATCGCTAACTACCTGCCCGCCGACAAAGAAGTGATTCTGCACAGCGAAAACGGCCTGCTCGGCATGGGGCCGTCACCCGCGCCGGGCGAAGAAGATCCGGAACTCATCAACGCCGGCAAAGAGCTGGTGACCTTGCTGCCCGGCGGCAGTTATTTCCATCACGCCGACTCTTTTACCATGATGCGCGGCGGCCATCTCGATATCTGCGTGATGGGGGCGTATCAGGTCTCGGCTGCCGGCGATCTGGCCAACTGGAGCACCGGCGCCGAAGACGCGATCCCGGCGGTGGGCGGCGCCATGGATCTGGCCATCGGCGCGCGCAAAGTCTATGTGATGATGGACTACCTGACCAAGACCGGCGAATGCAAGCTGGTGGAACAGTGCAGCTACCCGTTGACCGGGTTGGCCTGCGTCAGCCGCATCTATTCGGATATGGCAATCATTGATATCACCCCGGACGGCCCGCAGGTGCTGGAGCTGTGTCCGGGGCTCACCTTTGACGCGCTGCAAGCGTTAACCCCGATACGTTTACTGCAATCTGACCTGATCCCCGCTTGAGGAAATCGCCATGCAACAGGCTTTAATCTGCGATGCCGTTCGTACGCCCTTTGGCCGTTACGGCGGCGCATTATCCGCGCTGCGCGCCGACGATTTGGCCGCTCTGCCCCTGAAGGCGCTGCTTGCCAGGCTGCCGCAGCTGGATCCCCAGGCCATTGATGACGTTATTCTGGGGTGCGCCAACCAGGCCGGTGAAGACAACCGCAACGTGGCGCGAATGGCGCTGCTGCTGGCCGGATTGCCGCACTCCGTGCCGGGCACCACCCACAATCGCCTGTGCGGTTCGGGATTGGACGCGGTAGGGATGGCGGCGCGCGCCATTAAATGCGGCGAAGCGGAGGTCATCATCGCGGGCGGCGTGGAAAGCATGTCGCGCGCACCCTTTGTCACCGGCAAAGCGGACAGCGCCTTCAGCCGATCGCTGAAAATGGAAGATACGACGATGGGATGGCGCTTTATCAACCCGCAAATGCGCGCTCAGTTCGGTGTCGAAACCATGCCTGAAACCGCCGAAAATGTGGCTCGCGAATTCGCCGTCAGCCGCGCCGATCAAGACGCCTTTGCATTGCGCAGCCAACAACGCACCGCCCGCGCTCAGGAGCTGGGCCTGTTTGATGAGGAACTGATCGCCGTCAACATTCCGCAACGCAAAGGCGAACCGCTCAACTTGGTTCGCGACGAACATCCCCGCAGCACCTCTTTGGCCGCGCTGTCCGCACTGAAGGGCGTCGTACACGCCGAGGGGAGCGTCACCGCCGGCAACGCCTCGGGCATCAACGACGGGGCCAGCGCCCTGCTCATTGCCAGCGAACGCGCGGCGGTGCAGTATGGACTCGCCCCGCTGGCGCGGGTGGTCGCCATGTCCGCCTGCGGCGTAGAGCCGCGCATCATGGGTTACGGGCCGGTTCCCGCGGTCCGCAAGGTACTGGCGCAAACCGGTTTGAGCCTGGCGCAAATGGACGTCATCGAGTTGAATGAGGCCTTTGCCGCCCAGGCGCTGGCCGTGATGCGCGCCCTGGGGTTACCGGATGATGCGGCACAGGTCAACCCTAATGGCGGCGCCATCGCGCTGGGCCATCCTCTGGGCGCATCCGGCGGCAGGCTGGCTATGACCGCCGCTTATCAGCTGCGTCGCACCGGCGGGCGCTTTGCCCTGTGCACCATGTGCGTAGGTGTTGGGCAGGGCGTCGCCTTGATTCTGGAACGGATATAACCAATGTCACTCTATAGCGCAATGTTTATGACGTCGCCATTAACGCCCTGCTTCAGCGATACGGCCCTGCTACAGGGCATGCTCGATTTCGAAGCCGGCCTGGCGCAAGCCCTGGCATCTGCAGGGATTATCGATGACGAGTCGGCTCGAATCATACGCAGCCACTGCCGGGCGGAAAAACTCGACGCCGCCGCGCTGGCGCAGT
This sequence comes from Serratia sp. CY33525, assembly GCF_052169115.1. Lineage (NCBI taxonomy): Bacteria > Pseudomonadati > Pseudomonadota > Gammaproteobacteria > Enterobacterales > Yersiniaceae > Serratia > Serratia sp. CY33525. The sequence continues at coordinate 507,075 of NZ_JBJNLK010000001.1, forward strand.
CCGCCGGATTGGCGGGCAACTTAGCGATTCCGCTCGTCAAACAGTTGACGGCGCTGGTGGCTCAACGCTCGCCGGACGCGGCGCGCTTCGTTCACTGGGGGGCAACCAGTCAGGATGCGATTGACAGCGGGCTGGTGCTGCAACTGCGCAGCGCGCTCAACCAAACCGACACGCTGCTCAATCATCTGATTGCGGCGCTGACGGCGCAATGTCGGCGCCATAGCGCAACGTTAATGGTCGGCCGCACCTGGCTGCAACACGCGTTACCCACGACGCTGGGGCTGAAGCTGGCCGGCACGCTGGACGCCTTGCTGCGCTTTCGGGTTCGTCTGGCTGAGATGCGGCCACGCGTGCTGGCGCTGCAATTCGGCGGTGCCGCCGGCACGCTCGCCTCATTCGGCGAGCAGGGAGAACGCGTCGAGCAGGCGCTGGCGGAAGCGCTGGCGCTGCCGCGCAGCGCCACGCCGTGGCATACCCAACGCGACCGGTTGCTGGAACTGGCCGGCTGGTATGCCGGACTCACGGGCACGCTCGGCAAGCTGGCGCGTGACATGTCGCTGTTGATGCAAACCGAGGTCGCTGAAATCAGCGAACCTTCGGCTCCGGGTCGCGGCGGCTCCTCCACCATGCCGCATAAGCGTAATCCGGTACTCTGCGCCGCCATCCTCAGCGCGGCTAACCGCTTGCCTGCGCTGATGGCGGGATTGTATGCCGGCCAGGTGCAGGAGCACGAACGCGCGCTGGGAGGCTGGCAGGCCGAGTGGCAAAGCCTGCCGCAGCTCCTGGTGCTGAGCGGAGCGGCAATGGCGCAAAGCCTTGACCTCGTTAACGGCCTGGAGGTGCATGAAGCGGCGATGCGGCGCAATCTGGCGCTGACGCAGGGGCAGATCATGGCTGAATCGGTTTCCCTGGCCTTAGCCCCTCTTCTCGGCCGCCAGCAGGCGCACCAGCATATCGCGCAATGTTGCCGCCAGGCTCAGGCAACGCAGCAATCCCTGTTAACCCTGCTGTGCGCCGATGCGGAAGTCTCTTCCCGACTCAGCCGGGAAGCTCTGGAGACGTTGCTCGATCCGGCCAATGCCACAGGCAGCGCACAGCGTTTCATTCAACAAGTTCTGGCATCGGCCGAAAAGGAGCAATGATGTTGAATTATGTCCTGGAAGGGCCCGAAAACGCCCCGGTCATTCTGTTCAGCAACTCGCTGGGGACGTCATTGGCAATGTGGCAACCGCAGCGCGACGCGCTCATCTCCCACTATCGCATTCTGCGCTACGACGTTGCCGGCCACGGCGCATCGCCGCCCGGTGAACAACCCGGATCGCTGGCGCTGCTGGGCAGACAGGTGCTGTCATTGCTGGACGCTCTGGCGATTGAGCGCGTCCATTTTTGCGGTATCTCCATGGGGGGGTTAACGGGATTATGGCTGGCGCGTTTTCATCCCGAGCGCTTGCTGACGTTGACCATCGCCAATAGCGCAGCAAAAATTGGAACGGCGGCGAATTGGCGACAACGCGCCGCGCAAGTGCGTCAGTCGGGGATGTCCGCCGTCAGCGATGGCGCAGCATCACGCTGGTTCACGCCGGCATTTTGCCAATCCGCCCCCGCCAGGGTGCAAGCATTATTGAATCAGCTGACGGCCTGCGATCCCAACAGCTATGCCGCTTGCTGCGAAGCATTGGCAAACGCCGATTTACGCGCCGAGCTGGAAGGGATCCTCGTGCCGACGCTGATTATCGCCGGACATGACGACGCGGTAACCACCGTCGATGATGCCAAAGCGTTAGTGGCGGGCATTCCCGGCGCTCAATGCGTCATCTTGCCCGCCTCTCACCTTTCCAGCGTCGAGGCCTGGCGGGCATTCAATCGCACTTTCCGGACCTTTTTGGATGAACAGCTCACGCAGCGGCAACGCTATCAGCAAGGCATGACGGTGCGCAGAGCCGTATTGGGCGATGAACATGTCGATAATACCCTCGCGGCGCTGTCGCCGTTCAACGAGGAATTTCAACATTTCATCACTCGCTACGCCTGGGGGGAAATGTGGACGCGTCCGGGTCTGTCGCGCCATACCCGCAGCCTGATCACCATCGCGATGTTGATCGCCTTGAATCGCGAAGCTGAACTGAAAATGCATATACGAGCCGCCTTCAACAACGGCGTCACGCGCGAAGAGCTCAAAGAAGTCCTGATGCATGCGGCGCTTTACTGCGGCCTGCCCGCCTCGAACGCCGCCTTTCATTTGGCGCAATCCGTCTTTGCCGAACACGATGCCGGGCAGCCGCCGGTCGAATAGAACAGCCGTTTATACCGGCACATCCAGTACTCTCTGACGCAGCGCTGCGACCAGGCGCTGCTGCTCAGGGGGCGTGAACGCCTCTTGCCGGGTAATGATGCCCAACGGTTCTGCCATTCCCTGAGTAGGCAACGGCAGCGCACGCAGGTGATTGCCGAACAGATCGTCGCGCACCGCGCCGTAAGGCACCAGCCAAACATAGCCATACTGCAACGTCAGGCAGCGCGCCAGCGTGACCGACAAGGTCTCGACGCAGCCTTCCGGCACGGCCAGCCCGTGGCTGACAATGAGCGCCTCCGCATTCTGGCGCGGTACGGTCCCACGCGGTGAGAGCACCAATGGCCAACTCAGGGCCTCCGCCAGCGTGACATCCGCATGCAGCAGCGGATGATGGGGGGAAACCACCAGCCGCAGCGTTTCATGATACAGCAGCTCGAAATTGAGCCCCTCCATGCGAGAGGGGTCTGACATACGCCCTATCCCTAAGGTTAATTGCCCGGATCTCACCGCCATCATCAGCGCATCGTTGGCCAGCGTCGAAACCTGCATGCGCCAACCTGGCGATTGCTGCTGCAACCCCACCACGACCGGCGCGACCAAACTCACCAGCGTGGTGGGCAGCGCCCCGATATGCAGCGGCGCCGGCAGCGCCTCGCTGTCCGATGCGACCGTACGCCCCAACACATTCAGCGCATCCAAAACGCGCCCCGCATCCTGCAGGAAACGCGCCCCGGCGGCGGTCAGCTCTGCCCCCTGCCGGCTGCGCGAAAACAGGCGCTCGCCGGCCAGGCTTTCCAGTTCATTGAGCGTTTTGGAGAGGGCGGGCTGCGTGATGCCCAATTGCTGTGCGGCGCGCACCAGCGTCCCCTGCTGCGCGGTAGCGACAAAGGCGTGCAGATGACGCAGGCGGATGCGTTGGCTAAAGCGAGAAGTCATGTTCATGATTTATAGTATTAACTTGCCGCCGACGCGGCAAGCTCATTCACAGGGCAAACGGAGGTCAAATATCAAAAAAAACGGTCTCGTTCTCGCCCTGTAGCCAGATATCGAAATGGTATACCGTCTGATCACCGCGCTGCCGCCTTTGCGCCAATAACGTGCCGCGCCGTTTCTCCCATTCAATGAGGTTCAACACCGGATCTTCAGCGTTCGCCGCCTGCTCGTCGGCGAAGTAAAGACGCGTGTTCAACCCGATGTTGATGCCGCGGGCCACGATCCATAAATTGAGATGAGGCGCCATCAGCCGGCCGTCGCGCCCCATCACTCTGCCCGGTTTGATCGTCTCAAATTGCCACAGGCCGCTGGTGAAATCCGAACAGGTTCGCCCCCAGCCGCGAAAAGCGGGGTCGTCGGGTTTATCTCGTTGGCCGTCGGCGGGATGCTGATATCGCCCGGCGGCGTTGGCCTGCCAGACTTCAACCAGCGCGTCTCGCACCGGCGTGCCGGTACCGTCATAAACATGCCCTTCCACCACGATGCGTTCCCCGCGCGTTTCCGGTTGCGTCAACACATGGGTGAAATTACGCTCAAAAATGTCAAAACCGGCGGCATGCGGCGCCAAACCGATGTGCACATAAGGGCCGGCGGTTTGCGAGGCCGTTTCAGACAAATACTTTTTCATCACGCGGCTCCCTGTGTACGGTTCTCAAACCACGTGGCCCGATGGCCGCGCAGCACCAGATCGAAGCGGTAGGCCAGGCTGTCCAGCGGCACGGCGGCGTGCATATCCAGCTCGGCAATCAGCGTGCGCATCGCATCGTCGCTGCCTACCGACTGCAAGATGGGGCAACGAACGAGCAACGGATCGCCTTCGAAATACATCTGCGTGATCAACCGCTGCGCGAACGCCTCGCCGGAGAGCGAGAAGTGAATATGCGCCGGACGCCAGTCGCTGACCTGATTGCGCCAGGGGTACGGGCCCGGCTTGATGGTGCGAAAACAGTAATACCCGTTGTCGTCGGTCAGCATCCTGCCGCAGCCGCCAAAATTGGGATCGATAGGCGCCAGATACTGATCCTTCTTGTGACGATAGCGCCCTCCCGCATTGGCCTGCCATACCTCGACCAGGGCGTTGCGCACCGGCGCACCGAAGGCATCGCGCACATATCCATGCACGATGATCCGCTCGCCGATCGGTAAGCCGTCTTTGGCGTAGTTCAGAATCAGATCGTGATCAATCGGGCCGATATCCGTTGGCGTGAACACGGGTGCGGTCAGTTCAGACAGCGAGTTTTGCAATGAAATTAATGCATTGCGCGGCGATCGCAGCACGCTGGTTTTATACAGCGGCGCCAGCGCAGGCGGGTGATGGCTGTAATCGCGATGCACCAGTTCTCGCGCCATCCAATCACTTTTCATCCCGGTATCCTTATTATTTGAGGGTACATGTCGACAGAGTGTAGGAAGCGCAATATGTAAAAGTAAAGTGAGAAAACCGATCGCTTTATATAACTAAAAGTCATGGAATGTTCTGAATTGACGAAACATTTCATTTGGTCCATAACAGGTTTCAATTCCCGTCGGTGGTCCGCCTCGCTACTGAATGGTCGCTTTCAGGTCATCCATGACCGCTTAACTGGAGGCAATGATGAAACGTTCTATCGCGACGGTCTCGGTATCGGGCTCGCTGCCGGAAAAACTGCGGGCTATCGCCGCCGCAGGCTTTGATGGCGTCGAAATTTTCGATAACGATCTGGTCTATTACCCCGGTTCACCGGCGCAAATCCGTGAGCTGTGCGCCGAACTGGGCCTGGAAATTTTGCTGTTCCAGCCGTTTCGGGACTTCGAAGGCGGCTCGCGCGAAAGCCTGGCGCAGAACCTTTCACGCGCAGCGCGCAAGTTCGACGTCATGCAGCAATTGGGCTGCTCGCGCATGCTGCTCTGCAGTAATGTCTCGCCCGACAGCAGCGAAGACATGGCCACGCAAGTGAGCGATTTGCGCGCGTTGGCGGAGTTGGCCGCCGAGTATGATATTACTGTCGGTTATGAAGCGCTGGCATGGGGACGTCACGTGAACCTGTGGCGCGACGCCTGGGCGCGGGTTAAGGCCGTAGACCATCCGGCGCTGGGGATCATTCTCGATAGTTTTCATATCCTGTCGCGCGGCGATAATCTTGACGGCCTTGATGAAGTCCCGCCCGAAAAAATTGTGTTTGTACAACTGGCGGACGCCCCGCTGCTGAAGATGGACGTGCTCGCCTGGAGCCGCCATTTCCGCTGTTTCCCCGGCCAAGGGGAGCTGAACCTGGCTCAGTTCATGACTCAACTTTCCGCGCATGGCTATCGCGGCGCCTGGTCGCTGGAGATATTTAACGATGGTTTCCGCGCCTCGCCGGTGCTTCCCACGGCTCAGGACGGTTTCCGATCGTTGTTGTGGCTGGAGGAACAAACCTATGACTGGCTGGCCAAACAGCCTCTGCTGCCCAACGCCATGGCCTCGCTCATAGAACATTCATTATTTCATTCAGAAGCGCATCCCCCCTTGCTGGCGCTGGAGTTTATCGAATTTGCCGTCTCGCACAGCGATGGGCTGGCGATGGGCCAATGGCTGACGCAGTTGGGATTGGTTCACGCCGGCGAACACCGCTCCAAAAGCGTCGCCCTCTATCGCAACGGCAAAGTGAATGTCATTCTGAATGCCCAACCGGAAAGTCAGGCCAGCGGCTATTATCACTTGCACGGCATTTCTCTTTGCGCCGTGGCGTGGCGGGTTCGCGGCGTAGCGCGTATACTGCAACGGGCGCAAGACTACGGTTACGCCCTCTGGCAAGGAGAAACCGGCCCCAACGAGCGGCAAATTCCCGCCCTGTGCGCACCGGACGGCAGCCTGATTTATCTGGTCGAGGCGGACGAAGATCCCAAGAACGATATTTATCACACCGATTTTCATCTGACTCATCGCAGCGCGCCGCCGCCTGCACTGCAGAGCATCGATCACCTCGCGATAGCGCTGACGGACGAATCTTGCGGCAACTGGATCATGTTCCTGCGCAGCGTGCCGGGTTTTGTGCAGGACAACGAGTGGGAACTGCCCGATCCGTTGGGTTTGGTGCGCAGCCGCGTGTTGCGCAGCCCCAACGACGCCATCCGGCTGCCGCTGAATATGTCGGTGAGCCGGGAAACCCAAATCGCCCAGGCATTAACCACCTATCAGGGCGCGGGATTACAGCATGTCGCCTTTGGCTGTAATGATTTGTTCAGCGTAGTGAAAGCGGCTCAGCAGCGTGGATTAAAAACGCTGAGCATCCCCGATAACTACTATCAAGACCTCAGAGCGCGTTTCGATCTTGATCCCGTTTTCCTTTCGCAGCTGCAAGCGTTCAATGTGCTCTACGATCGAGACGAGCAAGGTGGAGAATTACTGCACGTCTATACCGTCGCCTACGAGAAAGGGCGCTTCTTCTTCGAGTTACTGGAACGTCGGGGCGGCTACCGCGGCTTCGGGGCCGTCAACGCCCCGGTTCGGCTCACCGCCATGCGTTAACCGTGCGGGCCATCAAGGCCCGCTCATTCTTTCATCTTACTGAAAAGATTAATGATCACGCTCACACTCTCAACCGCTTCCCGCTCAGACATTCCCACGGCAATCCCTTTTCATAACATAAGGTTAACATTCCACCCTCACTTCCCTCTCACCTCATCGTCCGATAAACGCACATTATTTCGATAATCGACATTTATTGCCCCGCCAACGGCTGCTTATAGTGATGACACTCAACTACTGCACCGGGAGCCCCCCATGTCGGGAAACAACGCAATCAATGTTCGGGCGCTGATCGACAGCCGCCCCTTAGGGAAATGGCAAAAGATGGTCGTGCTGCTCGGCTTTTGCATCATTGCTCTGGATGGATTCGATATCGTTATCATGGGATTTATTGCGCCAGAGCTTAAGGCCGATTGGCAAATCACTAATCGCGAGCTGGGGCTGGTGATCAGCGCGGCGCTGATTGGCCTGTCGCTGGGCGCGATGCTTTCCGGGCCATTGTCAGACAGGTTCGGCCGCAAAGTGGTCATCATCAACAGCGTATTCTTTTTTGGCGTTTGGACGCTGGTGACGGCGTTTTCTCAAAATATGGAGCAGATGATGTTATTTCGCCTGCTCACCGGCTTGGGGCTGGGCGCCGCCATGCCGAATGTCGGCACCCTGGTGGCGGAATTCGCGCCTGCCCGGCGCCGCGCTTTCTTGATTACCGTGGTCTTCTGCGGCTTCACCTTTGGCGCCGCCTTGGGCGGATTCGCCGCCTCTTGGCTAATGCCACGCTTCGGCTGGCATTCCGTGCTGCTGCTCGGCGGGATCTTGCCCCTGCTGTTCGCGCCCGTGCTGATGGCGGCGTTACCCGAATCGGTGTGTTTCCTGGTGGAGAAACGGGCGAAGAACGACGGAATTCAGCGGATTTTGGCGAAACTGGCGCCCGACCTCGATCTTCGGCACAGCACCATCATATTGCCCCCGCCAAACCAGGCCTGCGCGCACCCCATCAAATTAGTGGTGAGCTCGCAGTATCGCTTCGGCAGTTTAATGCTGTGGGGATCGTATTTTTCCGCGCTGTTTCTGTTCTATACGTTGGGCAGCTGGCTGCCGTTGCTGATTAAAGACGGCGGCTTCAACGTCACGCAAGCGGCGATCATCACCGCCCTGTTTCAGGCGGGCGGCACGCTGGGCTCACTGTTTTCCGGCTGGCTGATGGACAGGTCCGAACCGCATCGCGCTTTGGCGTCCATTTATGGGATGGGGGCGCTGTTCACCCTGCTTATGGGGCCGGCGATGGGCTACCCCGTCCTGATGGGAGGCTGCGCGATGGCGATCGGATTCTGCATCGGAGGAGCCAACACCGGCATGAATGCCCTGACGGCCAGTTTTTATCCCACCGAAGCCCGGGCTACCGGCTCCAGCTGGATGCACGGCATCGGTCGTTTGGGCGCCATATTGAGCGCGCTGGCCGGCGCTGAAATGCTGGCGCTCGGTTGGAGCTTAAGCACCATTTTCACCGTGCTGGCGCTGCCGGCGCTATTGACGGTGGCGATGATCGTCGCCAAAGGGCGCCATCAAGTTCGCCAAGCGGCAGGGCATGGGTATACGGCTTACCTTGACGCACGTTCAAATGACATGCGCTGAACGCGCGGAGTAGCCCCCGTTTGAACAGCGACGACAGGATAGCGGGAATGACATTCCCTCCCTTCCTTTCTTCGGTACAGACGCCTTCCGGCTGCAAACACGCGACGCCTGAGACGGAAGGCGCACCGCCACCTCATTCCCCTTTTTAACCGCCTCAGAGAAAAATCACTAAGGAGCTCATATGCAAAAAGCGCACAGGACGCGGGACGGGAAGAAGTACCTCCTGTGGTTTCTTGCCGGATTGATGTTCATTATCGGCCTGGCAATCTGCCTTCTCGGCGCCAGGTTGGCCTTCGTCGGCGGAACGTTTTATTTCGTGGCGATGGGTCTGGCGATGATTATCGCCGCCGTACTGATTGCCCGGCGCCGTCGCAGCGGCATTATCCTGTACGCGATCGCCTTCGTCGCCTCCCTGTTTTGGGCCGTCGCCGATGCCGGCTGGCATTACTGGCCGCTGTTCTCGCGCCTTTTCACCCTCGGCGTTTTAGCATTTCTTTGCGCTATCGCCTGGCCATTGATGCCAGGCCATTCGGCCAAAAAAGGCCCGGCTTTCGGCTTAGCGGCGATCCTGGCCATCGGGCTGGGGGTCAGCTTCGGGTGGATGTTCAGACCCCAACCGCTGGTCAGCGCGACGAAAGCCATCCCCGTATTTCCAGTAGCCGCCGGCGAGCAACAAAAGAATTGGGAGCACTGGGGAAATACCCCGCATGGCGATCGCTTCGCCGCACTTGATCAAATAAACAAGCAGAACGTTTCCCGCTTGCAGGTGGCCTGGACTGCCCATACCGGCGATCTTCCCGTGAGCAAAGGTTCGGGCGCGGAAGATCAGAATACGCCTTTGCAGGTCGGCGACACGCTTTATGTCTGCACCCCGTACAGTAAAGTGCTGGCTTTAGATGTGGATAGCGGAAAAGAAAAATGGCGTTTCGATCCGCAGGCCGCCTCGCCGAACTGGCAGCGCTGCCGGGGCCTGGGTTACTACGAGGATCACGCCGCTCCTGCAGCAACAGGCTCGAGTCGCCCACCCGCGATCTGTTCGCGTCGTTTGTTCCTGCCCACGATTGACGCCAGACTCATCGCCCTTGATGCCGACACGGGGAAATTGTGCGACGCCTTTGGCGATCGCGGTACCGTCGATCTCGGCAGCGGCATGGGCGAAATCAAACCGGGCTATTATCAACAAACCTCCACGCCGCTGGTGGCCGGAGAAATCGTCGTCGTGGGGGGACGCGTAGCGGACAACTTTTCCACCGATGAGCCTCCCGGCGTTGTTCGAGCTTATGATGTTCACTCCGGCAACCTCGTGTGGGCCTGGGATCCGGGCAACCCTGAACTGAGCGGCCTGCCGCCGCAGGGGCAAACCTATACTCGCGGCACGCCGAATGTCTGGTCAGCCATGTCCTATGACAAGCGGTTGAACCTCATCTATTTACCCACAGGCAACGCGACGCCAGACTTTTTCGGCGGCACTCGCAGCGCGCTGGACGATAAATACAGCTCCGCCGTCGTCGCCATAGACGCCGCTACCGGCAAAGTTCGCTGGCACTATCAGACGACCCACCACGATTTGTGGGACTTCGATCTGCCCTCACAGCCGCTGTTGTTCGATTTGCCCGACGGCAAAGGCGGCATTACGCCGGTTCTGGTGCAAACCAGCAAGCAAGGCATGATTTTCATGCTCAACCGCGTGACCGGCGAGCCCGTCGCGCAAGTTGAAGAACGCCCGGTGCCAACGGGAGCTATCAAGGGTGAACGCTATTCCCCCACCCAGCCGTACTCAGTGGGGATGCCGATGATTGGCAATGAACAACTGAAAGAGTCGGATATGTGGGGCGCAACGCCGATTGACCTGCTGTTATGCCGCATTCAGTTTAAAGAAATGCGCTATCAAGGCATTTTCACCCCGCCGGGTGAAGACCGCGCCCTGCAATACCCAGGCTCCCTGGGAGGAATGAACTGGGGCAGCGTCGCCGTGGATCCCCACAATAACCTGATGTTCGTTAACGACATGCGTCTGGGATTGGCGCATTATCTGGTGCCGAGGGATAAGGTGCCGACCAACGCCAGCGGTATTGAAATGGGGATAGTCCCGATGGAGGGCACCCCGTTCGGGGCCCTGCGAGAACGGTTCCTCTCCCCGCTGGGGATCCCCTGCCAGAAACCGCCGTTCGGCACGATGTCCGCCGTGGACCTGACTACCGGCAAATTGGTGTGGCAGGTCCCTGTCGGGACAGTCGAGGATACCGGGCCGCTCGGCATCAGCATGCATATGCCGATCCCTATCGGCATGCCAACGCTGGGCGCGCCGCTGACGACGCAGTCGGGTCTTCTGTTTTTCGCCGGCACGCAGGACTTCTATTTACGCGCCTTTGATACCGCCAACGGTAAAGAGATTTGGAAATCGCGCTTGCCGGTCGGGAGCCAATCCGGCCCGATGACTTACCTTTCGCCGAAAACCGGCAAACAGTACATTGTCATCAATGCGGGGGGCGCACGCCAATCACCGATGCGCGGCGACTACATTATCGCCTATGCGCTGCCGGACAAGTAATCTCGCACGAGAAATATCAAGGCGCATCGGGTTTACAGAGTGAGTCAATCCCATCGGCAACGGGCGGTGTCAAACCCGCCCTATCGTTCACAACATGACAAACGGTAAGACGAAAAGACAGTTTGATAACGTCGGCAAAGGGTCGGGACAGGAAAATAAGAACGACAGCCGATAAGAACGGTGGTTTTACTGTGATGGGGATCGTTGAAAGATTTATTCGTAAGTGATTGAATAGTGGCGGAGAGAGGGGGATTTGAACCCCCGGTAGAGTTGCCCCTACTCCAGTTTTCGAGACTGGTCCGTTCAGCCGCTCCGGCATCTCTCCTGACAACGCTTGCTATCATGCCCGCTTTTGCGGCATTTTTACAGCATTAGCATACCGCTGAACGTTCAAGTGATGAGTTTACGAGCAACCTGATGATTAAATGGCCGTGGAAAGCGACTCAACCCTCTCAATCCCAGGCAGACATCGAGGCCCAGTGGCAGGACGCGCTGGCGATCCCGCTGCTGTCGCCGCTGAATGAGCAGGAGCGGCAGCGGCTGGTGGCCGTCGCCGGGCAAATCTTGCAGCAAAAGCGCATCGTGCCGCTGCAGGGGCTGCAGCTCACCTCACAAATGCAGGCGCGCATCGCCCTGCTGTTCGCCCTGCCGGTGCTGGAGCTCGGCGCGGAGTGCCTCGACGGCTTCAACGAAATCCTGCTCTACCCCACCCCGTTCGTGGTGGAAGACGAATGGCAGGACGAAATCGGCCTGGTGCACTCGGGGCCGGTGGTGCAGTCCGGCCAGAGCTGGGAACAGGGGCCGATCGTGCTCAATTGGCAAGACGTGCAGGACTCTTTCGATCTCTCCGGTTTCAATCTGGTGATCCACGAAGCGGTGCACAAGCTGGATATGCGCAACGGCGGCGTCGCTACCGGCGTGCCGCCGATCCCGCTGCGCGAAGTGGCTGCTTGGGAGCACGATCTGCACGCCGCGATGGAAAGCCTGCAGGATGAAATCGACATGGTCGGCGAAGAGGCCGCCAGCATGGATGCCTACGCCGCCACCGATGCGGCCGAGTGCTTCGCCGTGCTGTCGGAGTATTTTTTCAGCGCCCCCGAGCTGCTGGCAGAACGCTTTCCGGCGCTGTATCAGCACTTTTGCCGCTTCTACCGCCAGGATCCGCTGGCGCGCCTGCTGCGCGGCCAGGCGGAAAACGATGCGCAATGGGCTGATTGACGGACACATTGCTCAGATACCGAGCAGTCGCACCACTCAAGGCAATTTAGCGTTGACACACCCGGGGCCGCTGGATATCATGCGCCCCGTTCACACGATTCCTCTGTAGTTCAGTCGGTAGAACGGCGGACTGTTAATCCGTATGTCACTGGTTCGAGTCCAGTCAGAGGAGCCATATTTAGAGAAGCCCGCTTAAGGAAACTTAAGCGGGCTTTTTGCTATGGGCATTTACAGCCCGCGTTTTTCCATCAGCAGCGCCAGATCGACCAACCGATTGGAGAACCCCCACTCATTGTCATACCAGGCGAGCACTTTCACCAGGTTGCCGCCGATGACCAGCGTAGACAAACCATCGATAATCGATGAGCGCGCGTCGCCCCGGTAGTCGCTCGACACCAGTGGTTCATCGCTGTAGCCCAAAATTCCTTTCAGCGGGCCGGATGCCGCCGCCGCGCGGAAAGCGGCGTTGATCTCCTCCACCGTCGCCGGGCGTTTCAGCGTCACCGTCAGATCGACGATCGAGACGACCGGTACCGGCACCCGCAGCGAGTAACCGGTCAGGCGGCCGTCGAGATCCGGGATCACCTTGCCGAGCGCCTTGGCCGCGCCGCTGGAGTAAGGCACGATCGACTCCGCCGCCGCCCGCGCGCCGCGCAGATCTTTTTCCGGCTGATCGTGCAGCGCCTGGCTGTTGGTATAGGCGTGAGTGGTGTTCATCAGCCCGTATTCGATGCCGAACGCCTGATGCAGCACCTGCGCGGCGGGCGCCAGCCCGTTGGTGGTGCAGCTGCCGTTGCTGACCACTTTATGCCGCGCCGGATCGTAGAGCTGGTCGTTAACCCCCATGACGATGGTGATGTCGTCGTTCTTGGCCGGCGCCGAGATAATCACCCGCTTAGCGCCGCCGTGCGTGATGTGCACTTCCGCCTTGGCTTTATCGGTAAAGAAGCCCGTCGCTTCGATCACCACGTCCACGCCCACGCTGCGCCAGGGGATCTCGGCGGGATCGCGCTGGGAAAACACCTGAATTGGCCGGCCGTCCAGCAGCAGCCGATTGTCGCCGGCTTCCACTTTGGCCGCCAGCGTGCCGGAAAGCGTGTCGTATTTCAGCAGGTGCGCCAGCGTTTTGCTGTCCGTCAGATCGTTGATCGCCACCACTTCAAAATCGCTGCGCCCCAGCGCCGCGCGCAGCACGTTGCGCCCGATCCTGCCGAAGCCGTTAATGCCTACTCTCACCATGATGCTCTCCTCGTTTGGGCTTTGCCTCAAATCTAGCCCTGCCCCAAGGCGGCGTAAATGACGTTTAACAATCAATTTACGCCAAATTGCGCGCGTGGAAGCGTTCGCGGTATTCGCTCGGGGTCAGCTGCAGTTTGCGCTCAAACACCCGCCGCAGGTTAAGGCCGTTGCCAAAGCCGGTGGCCAGCGCGATCTGTTCGATGCCTTCCGCGCTTTGCTCGAGGCGCTGTCTGGCGGTATGCAACCGCCCTTCTTCGACGAATTTGGCGGGAGAAATGCCCGTCTCGCGGGTGAATACGCGGGTAAAGTTGCGCGGGCTCATCGCCACGCGTTCGGCCAACCGATCGACGCTGAGATCGTCGGCGAGGTTTTCCAGGATCCAGGACTGCAGGTCGCGGATCGGGCCCGGCGATTTGGCCTGGTTGAGCGGGTAGCGGCTGAACTGCGCCTGCCCGCCGGGGCGACGCAGAAACATCACCAGATCCTGCGCCACTTCGCGCGCCTGCACGAAGCCGTAATCGTCCTCCACCAGCGCCAGCGTCAGGTCGAAGCCGGAGCTGACGCCGCCGGAGGTCCAAATCGGCCCGTCCTGCACGTAGATCGGGCCGTTTTCGACCTGCACCCGCGGGAAGCGCGCCTGCAACGTTTCCGCCAGCCGCCAGTGGGTAGTCGCCCGCCGCCCGTCCAGCAACCCGGCTTCGGCCAGCAGCAGAGCCCCGCCGCAAACGGAAGCGATCCGGCGCGCCTGCGGGGCCGCGCGGCGCAGCCAATCCGCCACCAGGGCGCCCTCTTCTTCGGTCGCCCCCTTGCCGGCAACAATGACGGTATCGCGCGGCAGGGCCGGATCGAGATCCGCCAGGCGGTGGTCGGCCAACAGGCTCAGCCCGGACAGGCCATGTACCACCCGATGGGATTGCGTGGTGGCGACCGCGATCTGATACAGCGGCGCCTCGGCAGGGCTCAGACGGTTAGCCTGCATCAGGATATCGGCGATGCCCGCCGCTTCGAACAGCATGCCCCCTTCAGGGACGATAATCAGGAATGTATGCATGGCGATAATAGGAAGAACAAGCAAAACAGGTCAGACAGCCACTGTATAAGAAAAGACTCGCCGGTTCACCCTGCGGGCATAAAAAAGCCCGCCGGCAAGCGCCGACGGGCCAACAAAGCACTGTCCTCAAGCCTGCGGCAGGCTCACCCCGCCGGCGCGCGCCAATTGCGCCAGCAGCGCCGTTTGAAACGCCTCGTCGTATACCGCGGCGTGGGGATCGAAGCGCTGTTGATGGTGCCAATAACCGCCGGACGCCAGAGCCTGCGGCTCATCGCTGCTCACCAGCCACGCCTGCGTCACATGCCCCAGCGCCAGATCGTCGGGCGCATCCGCGCCGCCCATTTTGGTCGGCACCCAGCCGGGATCGACCGCGCTGCTGATCACGTCAGGCCACAGGCGCGCCACGGCGGCGGCCAGCGCGGTGACGAACAGTTTGCTGTCCGAATAGGAGCCGGCTGCGCCGCCAAGCCAGTCCACGCCGCTCAGTTCCGCCACGCCGTCAAAGTGCATGCTGCTGCTCAGATAGACGATACGCTTGGGGCGTTCGATCAGGGCCGTCAGCAGGTAGGGCGCAACGACGTTCACCGGCATCACCTGCGGCCCGGTAAACATACCGGCGTTGTGGATCACCGCGTCCGGGCGGCCGAGGCGGTTGACCTGCTCGGCAAGCTGCCGGATCTGCTGCACATCGGACAGATCGCCAATCGCCGCCTGCGCACCGCGATCCAGCAGATCGCGCACCACGTCCAAACGGCCGGGCTCACGCGCATGCAGAATTACCTGATGCCCTTCGTCCAACAGCGTTTGCGCGGCGGCGCGGCCCAGCCCGTCTACCGAACCGGTAATGAAAATGCGTGACATGCCACTCCTCCGTTTAGCGCCAGCCGAGCGCCGGCGCGACATGGGTTAAAATCGATTCGATGACGTGGGCGTTGTAATCCACGCCCAGCTGGTTAGGCACGGTCAGCAGCAAGGTATCCGCTTCGGCGATGGCCTCGTCCTGCGCCAGCTGCTTGATCAGCTCGTCCGGCTCGGCGGCATAGCTGCGGCCGAAGATCGCCCGGGTCTGCGCGTCGATATACCCCAGTTGATCGCCCTCCTTGCCGCCGCCGCCGAAGTAGTTGCGATCCCGCTGATCCACCAGCGCGAAGATGCTGCGGCTGACGGAAACCCGCGGCTCGCGCGCATGGCCCGCCTCTTGCCAGGCGGCGCGGTAGGCGCGGATCTGCTTGGCCTGCTGGATATGGAAGGGTTCGCCGGTTTCGTCGTTCTTGAGCGTCGAGCTTTGCAGGTTCATGCCCAGCTTCGCCGCCCAGACGGCGGTGGCGTTCGAACCGGCGCCCCACCAGATGCGGTCGCGCAGCCCGGCGGAAAACGGCTCCGGCCGCAGCAGCCCAGGCGGATTCGGGAACATCGGCTGTGGATTGGGTTCGGCGAACCCTTCGCCGCGCAGCGCTTCCAGGAACACTTCGGTATGGCGGCGGGCCATGTCCGCGTCGCTCTCGCCGTCGGCCGGGGCATAGCCGAAATAGCGCCAGCCGTCGATCACCTGCTCCGGCGAACCGCGGCTGATGCCAAGCTGCAGCCGCCCGCCGGCGATCAGATCCGCCGCGCCGGCGTCTTCCACCATGTACAGCGGATTTTCATAACGCATGTCGATCACGCCGGTGCCGATCTCGATGCGTTGGGTTTTGGCGCCGATGGCGGCCAGCAGCGGGAACGGCGACCCCAGCTGGCGTGCGAAGTGGTGTACGCGAAAATAGGCGCCGTCCGCCCCCAGATCTTCGGCGGCGACCGCCAGATCGATGGACTGCAGCAGCGCATCCGCCGCGGAACGGGTGCCGGACTGGGCGGAAGGCGACCAGTGGCCAAACGAGAGAAAACCAATCTTTTTCATCGGGCATCGTCCTCAAAGGCAAATCATCGGCCTACAGTGACAAAAACCGCGCGCCCTGCGCCAGCAAAATCGCCCCCGATCGCACTAAACGAACCGATTGCCGCCGCGCCGCCCGGCGATTGTAATCAAAAAACAAATGTCGTATAACAAGCAGCTCCGAGGGGTGTCCTGTTACGGGCTGAGATGGCGCAAGCCGAACCCTTTGAACCTGATCTGGGTCATGCCAGCGAAGGGACGGTTAGGCAACAACGCTTTCACCCGTTGCCTGTTCATACCCCAGCGTGCCCGGATCTCCACTGACTCAAGGAGGTCCCATGTCCATCACCACCCTGTTCGAAAGCGGTCTTTACGGCCGGCTGCGCCAACATGCCGGCAGCCACTGGCAAGACTACGTCGATCACCCGTTTCTGCAGCAGCTGGCCGCCGGCACCTTGCCCGAACGCGCGTTTCGCCGCTACCTGACCCAGGACTATCTGTTCCTGCTGCACTTCGCCCGCGCCTACGCGCTGCTGGTCAGCAAGCTGCGCACCCTGCCGGAAATGCGCGCCGCCACCGCCTCGCTCAACGGCATCGTCGCCGAACTGCCGCTGCACGTGGCCTACTGCGCCGAATGGGGGCTGAGCGAAGCGCAGATCGCCGCCCAGCCGGAAGCGGCGGAAACCATGAACTATACCCGCTACGTACTGGATATCGGCCATGCCGGCGACGCCCTCGACCTGCTGGCCGGCCTGCTGCCCTGCGTGGCCGGCTATGCCGAAATCGGCCTGCGGCTGCTGCACGATCCCGCCACCCAAATGGAGGGCAATCCTTACGCCTCCTGGATCCGCAACTACGGCGACGAGGGCTATCTGGCCGGCGTGCGCGCCGCCATCGAGCTGCTGGAAACCGTCGGCCACCAGCGCGGCGCACCAGGCCGCTTCACCGAGCTGGCGCAGATTTTCACCACCGCCACCCAGCTGGAATCGGCATTTTGGCAAATGGGGCTGAACGCCTCATGACCTCCCCGCTTCTCCCGCCCGGCATCCAGGTGCGGGATCTCAGCCTGCGTTTCGGTCAACAGACGATCTTTGAGCGGCTGAGTTTCGACATCGCCGGCGGTAGCTTCGTTGCCCTGCTCGGCGCCAGCGGCGCCGGCAAAACCAGCCTGCTGAAGATCATCGCCGGCCTGGCGCAGGCCACCTCGGGCACGGTGACCGGCAGCGACGGCCTGCCGATCGCCGGGCGCATCGCCTACATGGGGCAAAAAGACCTGCTCTACCCGTGGCTGACCGTCGAAGAGAACGTCGCCCTCGGCTCGCGGCTGCGCGGCGAAACGCCGGATCGGGCGTGGGCGGCGCACCTGCTGGAGCGCGTGGGCCTGGCCGCTCACGGCCGCAGCCTGCCCGCCGCGCTGTCCGGCGGCATGCGCCAGCGCGCCGCCATCGCCCGCACGCTCTATGAACGCCAGCCGATCGTGCTGATGGACGAACCCTTTTCGGCGCTGGACGCCATCACCCGCGCCGAGATCCAAAGTCTGGCCGCCGAGCTGCTGGCGCAAAACACCGTGCTGCTGATCACCCACGACCCGATGGAAGCCTGCCGCCTGAGCCACCGGCTGCTGGTGCTGTCGCCCTGGCCGCTGGGCCTCGACGATACCCACTGCATCAGCGGGCGGCCGCCGCGCGCACCGGATGACGCCGGCCTGCTGAAAAGCCAGGCCGAGCTGCTGCTGCAGATGGTGAGGGCCGCGCAATGAATATCGCCAAAGAGCGCGGCCTCACCCGCCTGCGGCGCGGGCTGACGGTGTTCGTCGGCCTGCTGCTGCTGTGGTGGCTGGCGGCGCAAAGCGGCATTCCGGCCTTTCTGCTGCCCACGCCGGGCGCGGTGGCGCAGGCACTGTGGGACGGGCGCGGCTATCTCGCCTGGCACACGCTGGTCACCGCTTCGGAGATCGTCAGCGGGCTGGCGCTGGGCGTGCTGCTCGGTGCGGCGCTGGCGCTGTGCATGATCTTCTCGCCGCGCCTGCAGCGCTGGCTGATGCCGTTGGTACTCACCAGCCAGGCGATACCGGTATTCGCTCTGGCCCCGCTGCTGGTGCTGTGGTTCGGCTTCGGCATGAGCGCCAAGGTGGCGATGGCGGTGCTGGTGATTTTCTTCCCGGTGGTGTCGGCCTTTTTCGATGGGCTGCGCCGGGTCAACAACGACTATCTCGATCTGGCGCGCACGATGCGCGCTTCGCGCTGGGCGCAGCTGCGGCACGTGCGGCTGATGGCGGCGCTGCCGGCCTTCGGCTCCGGCCTGCGCATGGCCGCCGCCGTCGCGCCGATCGGCGCCATCATCGGCGAATGGGTCGGCTCGGCCGAAGGGCTGGGCTACGTGATGCTGAACGCCAATGCGCGCATGCAGACCGACGTCTGCTTCGCCGCGCTGTTTATTTTGGTGCTGATGACCGTGCTGCTGTGGGCTGCGGTGGATGCGCTG
Source organism: Serratia sp. CY33525 (assembly GCF_052169115.1). Classification (NCBI taxonomy): domain Bacteria; kingdom Pseudomonadati; phylum Pseudomonadota; class Gammaproteobacteria; order Enterobacterales; family Yersiniaceae; genus Serratia; species Serratia sp. CY33525. The sequence continues at coordinate 525,899 of NZ_JBJNLK010000001.1, forward strand.
CTGCGGCGCCTGATCGCCTGGGCGCCGGAAAACGACTGATGATTGCAACCATAACCAGGGATAAAGGAACGACCATGATCAAACAAACCGTTTGCGGGCTGTTGCTCGGCGCCGCCATCACCGGCCAGGCCGGCGCGGCCGAAAAGCTGACGCTGGTGCTCGACTGGTACATCAACCCCGATCACGCGCCGATTATGGTGGCCGAGCAGATCGGCGCCTTCAAGGCCGAAGGGCTGGACGTCAAGATCGTGCCGCCGTCCGATCCGGCGCTGCCGCCGCGGCTGGTGGCCGCCAAACAGGCCGACCTCGCCATCACCTACCAACCGCAGCTGCATTTCTTCGCCGATCAGGGCCTGCCGCTGATGCGCGTCGGCACGCTGATCAACACGCCGTTGAATACGGTGATCGCGCTGGATAAAAACATCACGTCGCCGGCGGATCTCAAGGGCAAGACGGTGGGTTACTCGGTCAGCGGCATCGAACAGGCGACGCTGGCCACCATGGTCGAACACGAGCACCTCAAGCCGCAGGACATCAAGCTCATCAACGTCAACTTCCAGCTGACCAGCGCCCTGCTGGCGGGCCAGGTCGATGCGGTGATCGGCGGCTACCGCAACATCGAAGCGCTGGAGCTGAAGCTGCAGGGCAAGACGCCGGTGGTGTTCAACGTCGAAGATTACGGCGTGCCGGCCTACGACGAGCTGATCATCGTCGCCCACCGCGATGCGGTGAACGAGCCGAAAATCCGCAAGTTCCTCGCCGCGCTGAAGCAAGGCAGCGACTACCTGCACGCGCACCCGCAGGACACCTGGCTGGCGTTCGCCAAGGCGCACCCGGAGCTGAATACCGAGCTGAACAAACAGGCGTGGCAAGCCAGCCTGCCGCTGTTCGCGCGCGATCCGGCCAAGCTGGATCGCGCCCGCTACCAGGCTTACGAACAGTTCCTGTTCGACAACAAGCTGATCAAGAAAATCACTCCGGGGGAACAGTACGCGGTGGAGCTCGACTGATCACGCCGAGGCGGCCGGCGGCGCCACCGTCACCTCACCCTGGCCGCTGCGCTGCAAGGCCGCCTTCACCAGCCCGTTGGCCTTGCAGCGCTCGATAAAATCGTTCACGTAGGCGGCGCCCTGCGTTTTTTGCCGCGGCACCGCCATTGCCTGGCGGATAGCGGTGAAATGCCCGTCCAGCACCCGGTAGCCGGGATGGACGGCCGCGGCGGCCAGCAGCGGTTGGCGCACGCCGGCCGCCGCCTCCAGCCCCCGGTCGAAAAACAGCGCGATCGCCTCGGCAGAGGTTGCCGCCCGCACCAGTTGCGCCTGCTGCAGCGTGCGCGATAAAAACAGATCGTACGCCGCCCCCTGGCCGACCGCGATGCGCACCTCCGGCCTGTCGAGCTGCGCCACCTCAAAGTAAGGCGCGTCGTTCGCCACCAGGTAAGTCCCCTCGATGATCACGTACGGCTCGCTGAAGGCAATCTGCGCCGCGCGCACCGGCTCGATGGCCATAAACGCCAGGTTCCAGGCGCCGCTGTCCAGATCGGCGAACACCTTGCCCGCCGCGTCATAGGTCACCAGCTCGAGCGCCACGCCCAGCTCCTGGGCCAGCGCGGTGGCCAGCTCCACCGAAGCGCCTTGCGGTTTGCCGCCGGCTCCGGCCTGCGCCAGCACCGGATTGCCGTAGTTGATCGCCGCGCGCAACACGCCTTGCGGGGCCAGATCGTCGAGTACCGCTGCGGGAATCGTCTGCATACTTCCTCCTGAATGGCTGATGGGCGCGCCGTCGTGGCGCTCATTAAGCGTAGAGCGAAACCTCCGACCAGCAAGCTTTCGCCGCCGAAGCCGCCGCCGGCGTGATTAACGTCACACTATTGTCATAAAAATGTACAATAGCCGCCGTTCGTCGGCCGTAGCGGGAGATCGCGCGTTGTTCCGCCGCCGGCAATAGGCTATACCCTTCACTTTTCGCGCCGCGGCACGCTCGGCGGCGCAGACCAGGGCAGCAACGGTTTTATTTCAATCAGACAGGGTTTGGCGGATGGTTTTAGCAGTCGTTTCGTTTGTTCTCTTTTTGGCGTCGATTTTGATTTATCGCACCCGGGCCGCCGCCAACCGCTGGTGGTTCGCCATTCTGCTGACGCTGCTCGGCAGCTATCTGGTGCTGAACGTCATCCTGATCGCCAGCAACTACTTCACCGGCGACGGCATCACCGACGCGGTGATCTACACCGTCACCAGCAGCCTCAAAGGCGCGGGCATCAGCAAATACGTGCTGCCGTTTATCGGCCTGCTGGCGGCGCTGGGGCTTATCTTCGCGGTGCTGGCTCGCAGCCTCCTGCGCCGCAAGGCCAAAGGCAGCAGCGTGGCCTACAGCATCGTCGCCGTGCTGCTGGCGCTGTTTTCGGTCGGCACCACCCCGGCGTTTCAGGACATCTCGCTGCTGGTCAAGAGCCAGATCGTCGGCGATACCGCCGATTTCAGCACCTACTACAAGGCGCCGAAAAAGACCGTGCAGGGCAAGCGGCCGAACCTGGTGTACATCTATGCCGAAAGCCTGGAGCGCACCTACTTCGACGCAGAGCTGTTTCCCGGCCTGGCCGACGAGCTGAACGCCCTGCGCACGGACAGCATCGATTTCAGCAACACCCAGCAGCTGCCGGGCACCGGCTACACCATCGCCGGCATGGTCGCCTCGCAGTGCGGCATTCCGCTGTTCGCGCCCTTCGACGGCAACGCCTCCAGCGCGGTCTCCACCTTCTACCCGGAGAACGTCTGCCTGGGCGACGTGCTGAAGGCCGCCGGCTACAGCAACTATTTCTATCAGGGCGCCGAGCTGGCGTTCGCCGGTAAAGACACCTTCCTGAAATCCCACGGTTTCGACCACGTTTACGGCTTCAAAGAGCTGCGTGAACAGGTCGCCGATCCGAGCTACAAAAACGACTGGGGCTGGTACGACGACAGCGTGCTGGACGTGGTGTACGGCAAGTTCGTCGAGCTGTCCAAGCAGCGCCAACCCTTCTCGCTGTTTACCCTGACCGTCGATACCCATCACCCGGACGGCTTTATCTCCGCCGGCTGCAGCAAGAAAAGTTACGCCTGGCAGAACAAGGAAAACCGCTCGCTGAGCGCGGTGGCCTGCAGCCAGCAACACATCGCCGCGCTGATCGACAAGATCAAACGCTCGCCCTATTTCAGCAACACCGTGATCGTGGTGTCCTCCGATCATCTGGCGATGAACAACACCGCCTACGATATCCTGACCAAACAGAAGCGCCGCAACCTGTTCTTCATCATCGACGGCACCCGGCCGCTGGCGGAACAGCGCAACGAGAAGCGCAGCACGCTGGACAACGGCGCCACGGTGCTGGACGTGATGGGCGGCGACAACTACATCGGCCTCGGCCGCAGCAGCCTGTCGGCGCCGTCGCTGTCTACGGTGTTCCTGAACATCGAAGAAAAAATCAACGGCTGGAAACCGGCAGTGATCAACCAGTGGGGCCTGCCGAACCGCATCAGCGACTACAGCGTGGATACGCGCCAGCGCAGCTTCAGCTTCTCCGGCGTCACCTACAAGGTGCCGTTCATTCTGCGGGTGGGCGATAACCGCATCGAACCGATGTTCAACGTCTACCTTTCCACCCCGCTGCGCAAGCAGCTGGCCGGGCTGGGCGCGGGGGAGAAATTCGTCTGGGTCGATAAATGCTACGAGATCGGCCGGGTCTGGGCGCCGCAGCTGGCGTTGAGCACCGACATCTGCGTGGCCTCCGGCACCCTGGCCTCGCCGCCGCAGATCGTGCAGGCCAGCGGCGAACGCTTCCGCGGCAAGGTGAGCTTTACCGCCCCGCCGGCGGACAGCGTCGCCGATTATCAAAACGCCGTCGCCCGCCTGCAGGTGGACGACGCGGCGATGAAGTACCGGGCGGACAGCATCGAGTTCATGCTGCCCGGCCTGCCGGAGCAGGTGAAAGCCATCACCGGCGTTTCCGGCGTCGAGGAGTGGGGCCGCTGGTCCGACGCCAACCTGGCGCCGGCGGTCGACATCGATTACGTCGATCCGCTGCCGAAGCGCTTCGATCTGGTGCTGCGCGCCCGCGCCTACGGCAATAACGTCGGCGAACCGATTTCGGTGCGCGTCGGCGACGAAGAGCGTTTCGTGTCGCTCGGCGAACAGGACAGCACCGTCACCCTGCGCTTCGACAACCCGCGCGGCGCGCAGAAGATCAGCATTACCCCGCCGGCGCCGACCGAGCCGAAAGAGAGCGCCAGCGGCGGCTTCACGCCGAAAAAGCTGGGCATCGGCCTGGTGTCGCTGAAGGTCGAGGCGGCCTCCCCCTCCTCCTGATCCCCACGCCTTCACGGGCGCGGTATTTTCTTTGCCGCGCCCGTCATTTCGACCAAGCTTTTACGCCCTTCTTCGGCTAACCTGTGACGGTAAAACGCCGCAACCCCGCTACAGAGCCGGGACATCCAAGGAGAAAGTATGAGCTATGCCCCACCTCGCAGCGGCCTCAGCGCCGATCAGGCACTCGATCAACTGGAAGCCCTGTATGACGCCGCGGTAGACGCGCTGCGTCAGGCGGTCAGCGACTTTATCAGCCACGGCACGCTGCCGGATGCGCAGGCGCGCGCCGCCGGGCTGTTCGTGTATCCCGAGCTGCGCGTCAGCTGGGACGGGCAGCAATCCGGCCCGAACAAAACCCGCGCCTTCGGCCGCTTTACCCATCCCGGCAGCTACAGCACCACCGTGACCCGGCCGCAGCTGTTCCGCCATTATCTGGCCGAACAGCTGGCGATGCTGGAGCACGATTATGCCGCCCATATCGAAGTGGCGCCGTCGCAGCAGGAGATCCCATTCCCTTACGTGATCGACGGCTCCAGCCTGGCGCTCGATCGCTCGATGAGCGCCGGCATCGCGCAGCATTTCCCCACCACCGAGCTGGCGCAGATCGGTGACGAGACCGCCGACGGCCTGTACCACGCCACCGACAGCCATTTCCCGCTGTCGCATTTCGATGCGCTGCGCGCGGATTTCTCGCTGGCGCGGCTGCGGCACTACACCGGCACGCCGGTGGAACACTTCCAGCCGTTCGTGCTGTTCACCAACTACACCCGCTATGTAGATGAGTTCGTGCGCTGGGCCTGCGCCCAGATCGCCGATCCGGCCAGCCCCTACATCGCCCTCTCCAGCGCCGGCGGCACCTACATCACGCCGGAAACCCGCGCCCCGGAGCAGGCAGTGTCCGATCTGGCGTGGAAAAACCACCAGATGCCGGCCTATCACCTGATCTCGCGCACCGGCCAGGGCATTACGCTGATCAACATCGGCGTCGGCCCGTCCAACGCCAAAACCATCTGCGATCACCTGGCGGTGCTGCGCCCGAGCGCCTGGCTGATGATCGGCCACTGCGGCGGCCTGCGCGAAAGCCAGAAGATCGGCGATTATGTGCTGGCCCACGCCTATCTGCGCGACGATCACGTGCTGGATGCGGTGCTGCCGCCGGATATTCCGATCCCGAGCATCGCCGAGGTGCAGCGCGCCCTGTACGACGCCACCAAGATGGTCAGCGGCATGCCCGGCGAAGAGGTCAAACAGCGTTTGCGCACCGGCACCGTGGTCACCACCGACGATCGCAACTGGGAGCTGCGCTATTCCGCTTCGGCGCGGCGCTTCAACCTCAGCCGCGCGGTGGCGGTCGACATGGAGAGCGCCACCATCGCCGCCCAGGGTTACCGCTTCCGGGTGCCGTACGGCACGCTGCTGTGCGTCTCCGACAAACCGTTGCACGGCGAAATAAAACTGCCGGGCCAGGCCAACCGCTTCTACGAAGGAGCGATCTCCGAGCACCTGCAGATCGGCATCTGCGCCATCGATCTGCTGCGCGCCGAGGGCGATCGCCTGCACTCGCGCAAGCTGCGCACCTTCAACGAGCCGCCGTTCCGGTAACGTCAGGCCCGCTGCGGCGGGCCATTTTTTCCTTAACGCACCAACGCCAGCGCGCGCTTCTCCTGGCTGCGGCCGCCGGCGATCGACAGCAGCAGGTCTTTGACCAGCAGCGCCGGGGCGGACAGCGCCTGTTGGCCCGACATGCACAGCGACAGCGGCACCGACATCGTCGGCGCATTGATGCGCGCCATCCAGGCCTTGGCCGGGCCGATCATCGCGCGCGCCACCGATTCCGGCAGCACGGTCGCCCCCAGCCCGCTGGCGATCGCGGCGCTCAGTGCGCCCGAGGATTCGATCTCCCCCACCACGTTGACAGCCAGCTTGCGCAGCGCCATCGCCTCTTCCAGCTGATTGCGCACCGCATCGCCCTCGCGCGGCAGGAACAGGTTTAGCCGCGCCACGTCCAGCAGCTCGACGCTGTTGCCAGGATGCGGCACCGCGCGCGTCGCCACCAGATAAAGATCTTCTCGCATCAGCGCGATGGCGTGCAGCCCGGCGGGCATTTTGGCGCCGTAGACCATCGCCATGTCCAGCGTCTGGTTAGCCACCTGCCCGGCCAGCGCCGCGCCGCCGTTTTCATGCAGGCTGAGCAGGATACCCGGCTGCTGATCGCGCAGGCTCTGCAGCAGCGGCAACGCCAGCTGCGCCGCGGTGCTGCCCGACGCCAGCCCGAGAGACACCTGGCCGCTCATCGCCTGCCCGGCGCTGTTGACCGCACTCTGCGCCTGCTCGCACTGGCGCAGAATGGTTTGCGCGTGGGCATACAGAATGTTGCCGGCCTCGGTCGGCTGCACGCCGCGCTTGGTGCGGATCAGCAGCTGTTGCTTCAGCTCCCCCTCCAGCGTCGCCAGCTGCTGGCTGAGCGCCGGCTGGGCGATGTGCAACACCTCCGCCGCCTGGGTCAGGCTGCCGATATCGACGATTTTCACGAAGTACTTCAGACGTCTGAAATTCATAGTGCCTCCAGCGAGCCGCTAAATTGAGAATGCCGAAATCCGGTCAGGCAACCACAGCAAGATCCAGGCCAGAGTCGGTAAACGGCCACGGAAGCGGGATATACGGCGGTCAACGGCCGTTCGCCGGGCGACGCGCGCCACCGCGCAGGGCAGCCGTTGCACCATCGGCAGGCAAATGCGCCAAACAATGGGCAATCCGGCGGCGCTGCGCGCGGGATAAGCGATAAAAGCGAGAAAAAGCAGCAGGTTGGGCAATCTTGCAGCAAACGAACGCGTCGGGCGTTTTCACGCTTTACAAGCCGCAACCGCCCCGCTATTATTCGCCCCGTTCACACGATTCCTCTGTAGTTCAGTCGGTAGAACGGCGGACTGTTAATCCGTATGTCACTGGTTCGAGTCCAGTCAGAGGAGCCATATTTAGAGAAGCCCGCTCAGGGAAACCCGAGCGGGCTTTTTGCTTTCTGCCGCCGTCAAAAGCTGCGTTTCGCCACCAGATAGGCGCCCGCCACCAGCAGCAGGGCGCCGAACAGCGCCGGCAGATTGTCTCGCAGCGCCGCCGGGCCGGCGCGGTAGACGTCCACCAGCAGCCCCATGCACAGCTGGCTGGCGACCAGGATCGAGATGGTGGCCGCCGCGCCCAGTTTTTGGTAGCCCAGGATGCCGGCGAACACGAACAGCGATCCCAACAGCCCCGGCAGCAGCATCCACCACCTGGCGGCGCCGGTCACTTCCACCACCGCGCCGAGGCCGTTTTTGGCCAGTAGCAACCCCACCAGCAGCAGCAAACCGACGCTGGAGTTGATCACCAGCGTGATAAGGATGGTCGAGACGCTTTCGGTAATGCGCACCATCAGCAGATTCTGCACCACCAGCCCCATTCCCGCCGCGATCAGCAGCAATATCATATTCATCGCCCTGTCTCCAGGATCAGCGCGCCGGCGGCGCCGTTCGCTCGTCGAGCGTCAGCTGCAGGAAAGTCAGATCCAGCCATTGGCCAAATTTGGCGCCCACCTGCTCCATGCGCCCCACCTCGCGGAACCCGAGCGCCAGATGCAGCTTAATCGAGGCCTGATTGCCGGATTCGATACCGGCCACCATCACGTGCTTGCCGATCTCCCGCGCCCGTGCGATCAGGGCGATCAACAGCGCTTTGCCAATCCCTTCACCGCGATGCGCCTGATGGACATACACCGAGTGTTCTACGGTATGGCGATAGCCGTCCCAGGCGCGCCAGTCGCCGAACGACGCGTAGCCGATCGCCTCGTCCGCGCCGTTCACCGCCACCAGCACCGGGTAGCCCGCCGCCTGCCGTTCGCCGATCCACGCCGCGCGGTTGGCCGCATCCACGGTTTGTTCATTCCAGATGGCGGTGCTGTTCAACACCGCGTCGTTATAGATGGCGGCAATCGCCGCGCTATCGTTGAGCGTCGCATTTCGTATAATCATGGTTTACCCCGGCCAATTGTCCACTATAATACTACGATATGAACATTAAATTAGACAATCTAAATCAGCTGATCGGCGCACGCATTCGCCTTGAACGCGAGGCGCGCCACTGGTCGCTGTCCGATCTGGCCGAGCAGGCGGGCGTCTCACGGGCGATGGTTCATAAGATCGAGCGCGGCGAGAGCAGCCCGACGGCGATGCTGCTGGCCCGGCTGGCGGGGGCGTTCGGCCTCAGCATGTCCAAGCTGATCGCCCGGGCGGAAACGCAGGAAGGCCGGCTGCTGCGCCGGGAAGATCAACCGGTTTGGGTCGATCCGGAGAGCGGCTACGTGCGGCGCCACGTGTCGCCGCGCACCGATCTGCCGCTCGATCTGGTGCGTATCGAACTGCCGGCCGGCGCGACGATCCCGATGCCGGCTTCGGTGTATGCCTTCAAGCGTCAGCTGATCTGGGTTTTATCCGGCGAGTTGGTCTTTGTGGAAGGTGACGCGCGCCATGACATGGCCGAGGGAGACTGCCTGGAGCTCGGCCCACCGGCGGACTGCCGCTTTGAAAACCAGAGCGATCAACCGTGCGTGTATATGGTGGCGGTGCTGAGCGCCGCCTGATGCCCCGCCCGCGCTAGCCCTGCGTCGGCCGGTTATAGCCGGCGCGGAAAAACTTCTCCGCCAGCCGGCTGTCGCCGCCGGAAAAAAACTCGCTCATCGGCTCGCTGCCGAGGCCATAGGCGCGGCTCAGCTGCCCGGCTTCGAACGCCGCCCGATTCTCGTCGCCGCAGCGCTGCGCTAAATGGTGCGCATAGCCGAGCACAAAGCCGCGCTTGTAGTCGGAGCAAAAGCGCGACAGCTCCGTCTCCGGCTTCAGGTTCTCCGCCTTTAGCCCCGCCAACAGCCCTTTGCCAAAATGGTCACCCACGGTTTCCTCCTCATTACGCCATCGCTATATAACAAAATATACAGCGAATGAGCGAACGAGAACATACTCCCTAAGTTTTACTCGCCGCATAAAAAAGGCCCGCCAAGCGGGCCTGAGGGTAAGCGGGCAATCACAGCGTGAAATTCAGCCCTTCGCTGACGGTTTTGCCCAGCGGCAGGCGGCCCGACGGCGCCTCTTTTTCCTGCAGGAAATCTGGCAGGCGGGCCTTGTCGCCCGGTTTGCCGATCGCCACCATGGCGTGCACCGCATAGTCGTCCGGCAGCTGCAGCGCCGCTTTGATCTTGTCGTGGTGAATGCCGCTCATGCAGTGGGTCAGCCAGCCTTTCAGGTGCGCCTGATGCGCCAGGCTGGCCCAGGCGGCGCCGGTATCGAACGCGTGGGTCGGGTTGTCCACCAGCCGTTCGCCGTTCAGGCTGGTGGTTTTGGAGACGATCACCACCAGCGCCGAGGCATGCTGCGCCCAGCCGCGGTTGAAGTCGATCAGGAATTCCAAGTAGTTCTCCCAGCTGTCGGAACCGTGCTTGCTGTAGGCAAAGCGCCACGGCTGAATGTTGTAGGCCGAAGGCGACCAGCGCGCCGCTTCAAAAAAGCTCAGCAGCGTTTGATCGTCGATGGCGTCGTTGGCCATCGCGCGCGGCGACCAGCGTTCGATAAATTGCGCATCAATCGGATAATCGGAAGTTCTTGGCTGGCTCATGATAGGTTCTCGCAGTGAAGTAAAAACAAAAGTTCGCTGATATTCCCACAGCTTAGGACGATAAAACTTTTATTTCGTGCCATTGCCCTGCGGCAGTTCCTGCTGCAGCCAGGCGAGAAACGCCCTGACCGGCGGATGCCGCTCGCGCCCCGGCGCGCACAGCACGCTGTACGCGGCGCCCGGTACGCGCACCTCCGGCCGGTACGCCACCAGCAGACCGTTGTCCACCATATCGGACACCATCACCGAGCTGGCGAGCACCATCCCCTGCCCGGCCACCGCCGCCTGCAGGGCGTAATGCTCCTCGTGATAGCTGCGCATCGCCGCATGGCGCTGCCACCAGTCCACGCCGGCGGCCAGGCACCAGTCGCGCCAGCCGCTGTCGTACAGCGCCGAATCCCCCCATTTGACGGTGATCAGCACCGGGTTTTCCGGCTCGGCGGCGGCCAGCTCCGGCGCCGCGTAGACGCCAAAGCTTTCCTCCAGCCGCGCCGTCTGATGCAGCGCGGGATACTGCGCGCGGCTGTAGCGCACCGCCACGTCCACGCTGGCGTCCTGCTGCAGATCGATCACCTCGGCGCAGGCCTCCAGGCGCACCAGATAGTGCGGGTACGCCTGGTAGAAACGCCCCAGGCGCGGCACCAGCCACAGCGCCGCGAAAGAGTGCGTGACCGAGACGCACAGCGATCCTGTGCTGGGCTGCGGCCGCAGGCCCTCGAGCGTGGCGGCGACGTCCAGCAGCGCGCCGTGCACCCCGGCAAACAGCGTTTCGCCTTTCGGCGTCAGCCGCACGCCGCGCGGCACCCGCTCGAACAGCGCAAACCCCAACTGCTGTTCCAGCGCTTTGATCTGGTGCGAAATCGCCGTCGGCGTCACCGCCAGCTCGGCCGCCGCCAGCTTGAAGCTGCGCAGGCGAGCGGCAGATTCAAAGGTGCGTAATGCGTTGACGGGCAGCGTGGCGAACATGGCGAAACCTCTAGAGATGAGTTGAGCTCATCCTGGCAGAAAAGCCGTCATTTGTCGCCTGCCACTAGTTGTTTCTAGAGTAGGGCTGAATTCACTTCATACCGAGGAACATGACATGAATACAACTCATCAATCCAAACGTCTGGTGGTGCTGGTCGGCAGCCCGCGCCGCGACGGCAACAGCGCCACGCTGGCGCAGGCGATCATGGCGGGCGCCGCCGAAGCCGGCACGTCCGCCAGCCTGCATTTTCTCGATGATTACCTGAGCGGTTTTCTGAGCGATGAACGCCACACGCCGCCACCGGCCGATCGCTACGCCGAGCTGTTTCTGGAGCACTTCCTGCCGGCCGACGGCGCGGTATTCTGCACGCCGATTTACTGGTACGGCATGTCGGCGCAAACCAAGGCCTTTTTCGATCGCTCGTTCAGCTTCTATTCCAATGCCTACCCTCAGGCGGAACAGGTGCACCAACGCATGAGCGGCAAACGCATCGGGCTGGCGGTGGCGTCGGAAGAGACCTACCCCGGCGCGGCGCTGGGCATCGTGCATCAGCTCCAGGAATTCAGCCGCTACACCCATTCCTCGTTCGTCGGCGTGGTGCACGGCGCCGGCAATCAGCGCGGCGAGATCGCCCGCGATCCGCGCAACCCGCTGCAGGCCGCCCGCGAGTTGGGGCGCGAGTTTTTCACTCGCCCCTATTCGGATTATCAGATGGACAGCCCGCGCAGCACGCAGGTGTGGGAGGAGTAAGCGCGGCGCCCGGAGGCAATTGCAAGCATAACGTTAGCATCTGTTCGAAGGCAGTCCCTGCTTTCATGACGTGATTTACTGGGACTACAAAGCCAAAGACATGTTGGGCGTTATTCAACGCCAGCGAAAAAACCGGCCACAGCTACTGAGGGTAATCGTCAACCTGCAAATGCCGGTGGCTGGAGAATAGCGTAACAGCGCCGCCGCTTGGCATTGATGGGGTTTTGTTATAACGTATCATAACTTTAGCCAAAGGAAGACGACGATGAAAATCCAGCTGTCGCTGCTGTTTCTCTGCCTGCTGGCCGGCAAGGCCGCGGCGTTTCAGTCGAAAGTGCCCGAACCGCGCCCGGAACAGGCGCGCGCGGCGGAACAAAACATCGAAAATCTGTTTTACGGCTTTCACGCCATGGACGCCCAGCCGGTGAACATCGGCAGCTGCGCGGCTGTGCCGGTGGCGGGATGCCAATGCGCGTTCTGCACCCAGCTGCGGCAGGCCGGGCGCTGAGCCGCCCCCCTTATTCAATTCAACTCAGCGCATACTGCACGATCAGCTGCCCCTTCTTCATCTTTACGCCGGTGATAGCGATCGCGCCCACCTCGCCCAGCGCGGCGACATGGGTGCCACCGCAGCCGTAGGCGGGCAGTTCGCCGAAACCGACCTGGCGCATCCCGTCCACCGCCAGTTGGCGGCGCGGCAGATCGGCGGCGATCAAGCGCGCCAGCTCCGCCTGCAAAAAGTCCGCTTCTATCGTCTGCGCATCCGGCCCTGGCGCGAACGTGATGCGCCCCTCCCCCGGCCAATGATGCGCCTTGACCGGCCGCCAGCCTCGGGTTTCTCCCAGCCAACCGATCAGATGCCCGCCGGAGTGCCAGCGGGCGTGCAGGCGGCGCTGCGCTTCATCGATTTGCATCGTAACCGGCCCGAGCGGCAGCGGCGCGGCGGTAAAGTGCAGCACGGTATCCCCCTGCTGCTGCACCCGCAGCACGGCGACGCCGCCTAACGTCCCCACGTCGGACGGCTGGCCGCCGCCCTGTGGGTGGAACAGCGTGGCGTCCAGCTCTACGGCGTAGGCGCCCGCCTCGGCCGGCGCGCAGCTCAACACCTGCGCCTGGCCCTGTACATCGTCGCTGTAGTAATAACGTCGTTCGGTCATCATTTTTCTCCTCGGTTCGAAGAGCCATTATATTCATGTCATAATCGAGGGATAATCCGCCGCCATCACAATGGACCTTTGCGTCATGAGCACAAATCTTTCTTACGCGCTGTTGCCTGAAATGGCCGTTTTCGTTCAGGTGGTAGAGAGCGGCAGCTTTTCCGCCGCCGCCCGCAAGCTGGATACTTCGCCTTCCGCCGTCAGCCGCAGCGTGGCAAGGCTCGAGCAGGCGCTGGCGCTGCAGCTGTTGCACCGCACCACCCGCAAACTGCGGCTGAGCGAAAGCGGCGAAGAGGCATTTGCGCACTGCCGCACCCTGCTGACGGCCGCCGACGCGGTTATGGCGATCGGCGGGCGCGGCGCCGCGGAGCCCGAAGGATTGGTCAGCGTCAGCGTGCCCAAGGCGGTGGGGCGCTTCGTGCTGCATCCGCACATGCCGGAGTTCCTGCGCCGCTACCCGAAGGTGGACGTGCGGCTGCGGCTGGAAGATCGCTACATGGATCTGATCGACGATCGGGTCGATCTGGCGCTGCGCATTACCGATCGCCCATCGCCCGGATTGATCGGCCGCCAGTTGATGAGAATAGACCATCTGCTGTGCGCCACGCCGCACTACCTGGCGCAGCACGGCACGCCGCAGCACCCGCACGATCTGGCGGCGCACAGCTGCATCTATCTGGGTGAAACGCCGAGCGACGCACAATGGAAGTTCCGCCGCAGCGGCAAAACGGTGACGGTCAACGTGCGCGGCCGCTACGCCGCCAACCACACCGGCGTGCGGCTGGACGCGGTGAAACAGCATATCGGCATCGGCAGCCTGCCGTATTTTACCGCCCGCCAGGCGCTCGATGACGGCGAGATCGTGCAGGTGTTGCCGGCGTGGGATTTCCTCAGCAGCTATCACGGCGGCCTGTGGTTGCTTTACGCGCCCAACCAGTATCTGCCGCCCAAACTGCGGGTGTTTATCGACTATCTCGTCGCCTGCCTGGCGCAGGAGCCGCAGCTAAAGCGCCTTGCGTAGCGTGATGTTGATGCGGTGCGGCCCCACCAACGAGTGATAGCCTTCCTTGACCGGCAGGATGCCGTGAAAACAGAGCCGCGATGGGCCGCCCCACACCACCACGTCGCCGTGCGCCAGCGGGATGCGCCGCGCCCGGTCGCTGCGTTGCAGCCCGCCGAACTGAAATACCGCCGGCAGCCCGAGCGACACCGAGACGATGGGGGCGCCGAAGTCGTGCTCGTCTTTATCCTGATGCAGCGACAGCTTGCTGCCCGGATCGTAGCGGTTCATCAGGCAGGAATCCGGCACGAAGCGGCCGAAGCTCGCCTGCTGCGCGGCTTCGTCCGCCAGCGCCATCAGGATGGGGGGAATGGCCGGCCAGCGTTTGCCGCTGCGCGCGTCGCGTTCCGAATAGCGGTAACCGCGGCTGTCGCTGGTCCAGCCGTTGCCGCACCAGCTCATCGCCACCGACATCACGTGCCCGCCGGGGGTGGTCAAATGCCGCCACGGCACCTGGGCGACGACGCCCTGCACCGCCGCGAGCAGTTCCGGCCCGTGATCGCGCACGAAGCCGTGCATCACCACCGCGCCGGGGGCGATTTCTTCGCGCCACGGCGGCGGCAGCGCGTCTTCAAAAAGATCGATTGTCATCGCCAAAGCCTGTATGAATACACAGTAATTATTGTAACCCGCCGCCGCCGATTGTCCAGCGCCCGGCAACGCCATTGTCGTTGGCGGCAAATTTCTCTACAGTAGCCGCCATAAAATCAATCACTCACCAGGAATGCGTGTGATTAAAGGCATTACTCTTTCGGTCGTCGCCTCCATCTTGTTCGGCGCGATGTATTACTTCACCTCTACCCTCACCCCGCTGAACGGCGAGCAGGTCTACGGCTGGCGCACGCTGCTGACGCTGCCGTTCCTGACGCTGTTTATGGCGCTGTCCGGCGATTGGCGCAAAGTGGGCGACACGCTGGGCTGGATCGGCCAACGGCCGCAGCGCCTGCTGGGCCTGCTGCTCACCTCGGCGCTGCTGGGGGTGCAGCTGTGGCTGTTCCTGTGGGCGCCGCTGCACGGCAAGGCGCTCGACGTGTCGCTCGGCTATTTTCTGCTGCCGCTGACCATGGTGCTGGCGGGCCGTTTGATCTACCGCGATCGGCTGTCGCTGCTGCAAAAGCTGGCGGTGGCGTGCGCCATGGTGGGGGTGGGCAATGAGCTGTATCAGGCGGGCGGCGTCTCGTGGCCGACGCTGGTAGTGGCGCTGGGCTATCCGCTCTACTTTATTTTGCGGCGGCGTTTCGGCACCGACAATCTCGGCGGGCTGTGGTGCGAACTGGCGCTGATGCTGCCGGCGGCGGCCTGGTTCGCCTTCGGCGACGGCGGCGCGGCGGCGTTGCCGACCAATGCCGAGCTGTATTGGCGCATTCCGCTGCTCGGCGTCATCAGCGCCGTGGCGCTGGTGTGTTACATCCTCGCCAGCCGCCTGCTGCCTTTCAGCCTGTTCGGCCTGCTGAGCTATGTGGAACCGGTGCTGCTGGTGATCGTCGCGCTGCTGCTCGGCGAGAGCATCGGCCAAAGCGAATGGCCAACCTATCTGGCGATCTGGCTGGCGGTGCTGCTGCTGGCGGCGGAAGGTGCGCAGCACCTGCTGCGCCGCCAGCGGGTCTGACTCAGGCGGCCAGCGTGGCGCCGCCGTCGATCACGATATCCTGCATAGTGATGTGGCTGGCCAAATCGGAGGCCAGGAACAACACCGCATTGGCGATTTCGTCCGGGCGGGCGATTTTGCCGAGCGGGATCCCCAGCTTGAACATCTCGGGGAAACCGGCGATGGTGCGTTGCTGCGCATCGTCGGTCTGCCACATGCCGCGCTGCATCGGCGTGTCGGTCGAGCCCGGCGACACCAGATTGCAGCGCACGCCGAACGGCGCCATCTCCAGCCCCACGCAGTGGTTCAGGCTGGTCAGCGCCGCCTTGGAGGCGCAGTAGGCCGCCATCTGCGTGCGCGGCACGTGCGCGGCGTTGGAGCCGATGCTGACGATCGCCCCGCTGCGCTGCGCCTTGAAGTGCGGCAGCACGGCGCGGAACAGGTAAAACGCCCCCGAGGCGTTGACGTTGATGCACTGATGCCAGTCATCCACGCTCAAATCTTCGGTATTGCCCATGCGCAGAATGCCGGCGGCGTTGACCAACACGTCCAGTTTTGGGTTCTCCGCCAGCTGTTGGCGGCACACCGCCTCCACCTGCTCCGGCCGGCTGATGTCCAGCGTCACGCAAGGGTAAGGCAGATCCGGGTTGGCGAACTCGCGGTCAAATCCCACCACCTCGGCGCCCTGCGTCAAAAAATGCCGGGCGATCTGCTCGCCGATGCCGCGCGCCGCGCCGGTCACCCACACGCGTTTGCCGGTGAAATCCATCTGAATGCTCATGCGCGCACCGCCATCCGGGCGCACAGCCGGGTCATGTTGTTGTTCATCGTTGTCTCCTGCGAAAGCGTATGACGCGGCGCGCACTGCGCCGCAAAGAGGCCTACAGCGCGCCGCTGTTCAGGCCGAAAGCGTTGAGCATGGTGCCCAGTTTGGCGGCGGTTTCCATCCACTCGGCCTGCGGCGTCGAGGCGGCGACGATGCCCGCGCCGGCGAACAGCCGCACCCGGTTGCCGCGCAGCAGGCCGCTGCGGATGACGATCGCCCACTCGCCGTCGCCGTTGGCGTCGCACCAGCCGACAATGCCGCTGAACAGGCCGCGATCGTGCGGTTCCAGATCGGCGATCAGTTGGCGGGCGCTCTCGGTCGGGAAGCCGCACAGCGCCGGCGTCGGATGCAGCAGGCAGGCCAGTTGCATCACATTGAGATTCGGGTTCAGCAGTTCGCCGCGAATGCGGGTGGACAGGTGCCACATGGTGCCGGTGCTGAGCAGCGACGGGCCGCTGGGCACGCTCAGGCTGGCGCACAGCGGCGCCAGGTGGCGGCGAATGTCGTCGATCACCAGCTTGTGTTCGTATTTGTCTTTGGTCGAGCGCATCAGGCGCTCGCTGCCGAGGCGATCCTGCTGCGGATCGTCCTGACGGCGCGCCGAGCCCGCCAGCGGATTGGTGTGGATCTCGCCGCCCTGCTTGCGGATCAGCAGCTCCGGGCTGGCGCCGATCAGCACGCCGCCATCGGCCAGCGGCAGGGAAAAGTGGTAACCGGTCGGGTTCTGCACCATCAGGTTATTGAGGATCTGGTGGCCCGCCACCGGCTGCTCCAGCTCAATGTCGAGGATGCGCGACAGCACCGCCTTGTCCAGCTTGCCTTGTTTAAAGCGGCTGACCGCTTCCGCCACCGCGTGCTTGAAGCGCGGCTCGTCCGGAATGCTGGTGCAGGCGGCCAGGCGATGCGGCTGTTGCAGCATCGGGCGCGCGGCGCGGGTAAAACTGTCGTTGGCGACAAACTGTAAACTTTCAGGCACGTACAGGCTGGAAGGCCGGCGCGTATCGAACGGAATGGCGCCCACCACCACCGGCGTCTCCTGGCCGGCGGATTTGGCGCGCGCCAGCGCCTGGCGGATATGCTGCGCCAGCGCGCTGCCTTCCTGCTCGCCGCCGAACGCCGGCGTCTCGATACGCTCGAACACGCCACCGGCGGAGAGGGAACGGAATTCGGACCGGTACAAAAAGGTCGATTGTTCGGCGTACACAAACCCGGGGAAGGTTTGGTTTTCTGTCGTCAGTGTCGCCACAAGACCACTCCTTTGTTGCGCCTTACCAATGATAATGTTTATGCGAATAATTATCATTAGCTGTAAAAGGAGGATAAATTACACCGGATCCCCAGCGTGGGTCAATCTCCGATGAATGAATCTTTCCGCCCGCCGCGGCAAACCTGCGTTACGGCGAATAAAGAAATAACACACTGTTATTATTGGATTTTAGCAAAAGATAAAAGTCGTGACATCGTCACCTTTACGCCAAAAACGCCCGCTAAACCGGCGACCGGCGGGGCAATTTGGCGTCAGCGTCTTAAGCAACGTTAATACAAACGTCTGCCGCTGCGCATCCACGGCGACCATGCGCGCATCGAGAAAATCGAAGTAACAGCGCACCTGCGGATACAGCGCCTTGAACAGGCTCTCTTTGGCGGAAAACGTCAGCGTCAGCAGTTCATTGAACGGCAGCGCCTCGCGCAGCAACGCCTCGCGCTCCGCCGGGGAAACGATCGCGCCCCACAACTCCTCCGCCCGCACGTCGGAGAGCAGCGTCTCCACATCCAACCCAACGCCGCCCAGCCCGCGCTCGCGGTGCACGGCGCACAGCGCGGTATCCGAATTATGGCTCAGCGCCCCGGCGATGCCCGGCGGCCACTGCGGCGCGCGATCTTCGCCGCGCGCCAGGGTGAAGTCGGCAAAACCGAGCGGCGCCAACAGTTGCCGCGCCAGAACACGCCCGGCCAGATACTCCGCGCGGCGCTTCGGCACCGCGCGCGCCAGATGTTCCGGCAGTGCAAAACCCGCCTCGGGAAAACTGTCGTCGCGATACTCCGCCAGCGTAAAATGGCAGCGCGCCACCTGGCCCGGATAGCCGGCCGGCGTGAAAAATTCGATATTGCGGATAAAAGTGGGCAACCGGCAGGAACCAGAGTCACTGTCCAAAGAGAGTTTAATCACCGTCGTTTAACTTCTCGGCATCCTGGCGTACCGCCACCAGCTGTGTCAGCAGTTCCGGCAACGCCGTTTGCACCGTCGCCCAGACCACTTCAAGGTTGATATCAAAATAACCGTGCGCAATGCGATTACGCATGCCGCGCATGTTGCGCCAGGGGATTTCAGGATGACGTTGCGTAAACGCGGGGCTGCCATCCATGATTTTCGTCACGGCTTCACCGATGATAATCAGGCTCATAATGACGGCCTGCTGAGTGCGTTTATCTTCGATAAAATCTGCCGCCGCCAGGCCATCAACGAAATCGCAGGCATCCTGCGCCGCCTGTTGCATATGGCTCAGATAATCGACCAACCGCGCATCTTTCATACCGGCTGGGCCTCCGCCAAAACCTGCTGGCGAAAGGTCGGCGGCAAATCGAGCGGCGTCAGCAGATCCACCTGAATGCCCAGCAGCGCTTCCAGTTCCGACTGCAGCCCTCCCAGATCAAACAACGTGGCGCCCGGCAACGCATCGACCAACAGATCCAAATCACTGCCCTCCCGATCGGTGCCATGCAGCACCGAGCCGAAAATACGCGGATTAGCCGCAGGGAACAGCCCAACCGTTTCTCGGATCGCCTGGCGATGCTCTGCAAGAACAATGGATGGTCGCATGGTTTTCTCTCCCCGTTACATCTAACGAAATGCTAGGTGATCGGTTGAGGGGATTCAAGCACAATCCCCCCGGCAGCCGCGCCTTCGCCTCTCCCCCGCGCTCGGGAGAGAAGCTGGGCATTACAAGATGCCTTTCATGGTCTTTTCGAAATCGCTCCAGGCGCAGAAGCCGTCTTTGTCGATCGGGCAGCCTTTCAGCGCCAGCGTCACGCGCTGCGGCGGGGTTTGCAGCGTCAGCGGCGTCGCCTTGCGCAGTTGCTCAGTGGACTGATAGACGTACTCGATCTTCAGCAATTCACGGTCGTTCTGCGCGTCGCGCCAGCGCTGGAACACCAGTTTGCCGCCGATCGGCGTTTTCTCGTATTGCTGCGGCAGTTGATACGGCTGGAACTGCATGGCCGACAGCAGCGAGGCAATATTGGAATCGTGGCCGACCAGCACCGTCAGCTTCGGCGCGTCCGGTTTGCGCTCGCCGAGCAGCGCATTGTTGATGTAGGTCAGCAGCGGCTTGGCGACGTTCTGCGCCACCACCGGCGAGGTGAACAGCGAGTCCTGATAGCCGTCTTTCAGCTGCGCCAGCTGCTGCCACTGATGTGGGGTGGCGATTTTGCCCCAGGCCACCTCTTTCATCGGGAAACCTTCGTAGTACTGCAGCATAAAGGCGTCCACCAGCGAGTTGCCCACCCGCAGCGGGCCGGAGACGCCCGGCTCTTTGCCCGGCACCGCGCTCATCACGCTGGCTTCCTTGGTCAAGTCACAGTGTTTGTCGGTCTTACAGGCGGCGGAGTCCTTGTAGTCGATAATCTTCGCCAGCTGTTGGTAAGAGACGTCCAGCTTCAGCGATCCCAGCGCGGCGTTCATCGCCGCCAGCGCCTGCTGGTTGAAGGCTTCGCTGGTGTCGGTGATGATCGGGTTGAAGGTCGGATCCATCTCGCCCATTTTGTCCTGATGATGCACGCCGACGTCGCAGCCGGGGAACGCGCCGTTGCTGAAGAACTGCGCGGTGGCCACCGTGCGCTGCAGACTGTTCGCGTAGACGTACACGCTACCGGCGGTCGGGCAGCCCTCTTGCGGCAACAGGCCGGTCTGCTTCAGCCAGGCGTTGAAATAGTGCCCCATATACACTTCCAGCACCCCGCCCTTGGTGGTCAGCTGGCCGCCCGGCGTTTCCCAGGCCGGCCAGGCCTTCGGCGTGGACTGCGCCAGCACGCTGCCGTTGTTGGCCAGCGGTGCGCGCAGGTTATGGCGGCTCATCACCAGCACCTGCTCCAGCTGATAACCGCCGGCTTCCGCCAGCGCGTTCCCGGTGAATAACAAAGGCAGGCACAGCAATAAGGTTTTTTTTCTCATCCGCAGAGGCTCCCGGAAAATGATTATTTTTAAGGTGTTAGCGTTTGCCTGCGTATGATGGCGGGGTTAGTGTGACAAGTGTGTGACAGGGGTCACGGGAAAGGATCGTAACCGCGGCCACCGGGCGGTGGCCGCGTGGCTTCAACTCAGTACCACAGGCTCATGATCGGCCAGCCGATCAGCAGCAGCGCGGCGATGTACACCACGCCGAGAATGCCGCCCAGGCGCCAGTAGTCTTTCGACTTCACGTAGCCGCAGCCGTAGATGATCACCCCCGGCCCGGTGGCGTACGGCGTCAGCACGCCCATGATGCCGATCGACAGCACCAGCAGCATCGACAGCTGCTCCATCGGCACACCCGGCAGCCCTTTGCCGACCGCCAGGATCACCGGCAGCATGGTGGCGGTGTGCGCCGACAGGCTGGCGAACAGGTAGTGGGCGAAGTAGAACACCAGCACCAGCGCCACCACCGTCATGTTCGGCGAGAAGCCGTCCAGGTGGGTGCTCATGGTCTGGGCGAACCAGTCGATAAAGCCGGAGCGCGTCAGGCCGTTGGCCATCACCACCAGCGTCGCCAGGTTAACCAGCGTGTTCCAGGCGCTGGAGTATTTGGTGATCTCTTTCCACGACACCACGTGCAGCGCCAGCATCAGCGACACCGCCAGCAGGCACACCGCGGTGGCGTCCAGCATTTTGCCGCCGAACACCCACAGGCACAGGCTGAGCAGCACCAGGCCGATCAGGGTGTATTCCTTGCGCGTCAGCTTGCCCATTTCCCCCAGCGCGGTATCCGCCCAGGCGGCCACTTCGCTGCTGTGGGTCACGCCCGGTTTGTACAGGTAGTAGGAGATCAGCGGCGCAACGATCAGCAGCAGCAGGCCGACCGGCAGGAACGCCAGGAACCACTGCATCCAGCTGATGTGCACCCCGGCGATCTTGCCGACGAACTCGATGCCCAGCACGTTCGGCGCGGCGCCGGTGACGAACATCGAGGAGCTGATGCTGGTGCCGACCACCATCATCCACATCAGGTAACCGCCGATGCGGCGTGAAGAGGGATCGTTGGGGAAAGAATCGAACAGCGGCGGCAGGTTTTTCACCACCGGGAACACCGTGCCGCCGGTGCGCGCGGTGTTGGACGGCGTGAACGGCGCCAGCAGGATATCGATGATCACCACCGCATAGCCCAGCGTCAGCGTGCGCTTGCCCATGAACTTCACCAGGAACAGCGCGATGCGCCGCCCCAGACCGGTGGCCTCGTAGCCCAGCGCGAAGATAAAGGCGCCGAACACCAGCCAGACGGTGGTGCTGGAGAAACCCGCCAGCCCCCATTTCAGCGCCTCTTTACCGGCTTTGAAGCCCGGCTCCGCCAGCTCCTGCGCGCCAAACAGCACCCAGTTGGCGCTGAGCACACTGACGGTCACCGCGATAAAGCTGATGGCGGTGGCCGGGATCGGCTCCAGAATCATGCCGACGATCATCGCCACGAAGATGGCGAAGTAGTGCCACGCCTGCGGCGGCATGCCGTCGGGCACCGGTATCAATAACAGGATCGCGAGCACCGCCAGCGGCGCTATCGCTTTCCAGATCTTTTCCTGGGTTTGGGACATAGGGACTCTCCTGAAGGCTTGGTTATTATTCTTGGGCACCCAGCTGCGCCAGCAGCCAGGTCACTATCAACAGGTCGGCGCTGCCGCCGGGGCTGAGGTTGCGGGCGATACAGTCAGCATCGAAGCGCCGCAGACGCGCCAGGCCCGCTTCCCCCGCCGAGCCGCCCTGCGCCAGCAGCAATGCCGCCCGGCGCCGCAGCCAGCGCAGCCCGTGCAGGCCGCCGCGCGAGGCGACGTTGGTGTCGTCGTTGTGGGCCATCAGCCACAGCAGGCTGTCCAGCAGCGCCCGCTGTTCGTCGTCGCCGGCGGCCAGCCGTTGCCGATACAGGGGCAGCGCGCCGTCAATGACCAGCCGGAAACCGGCCTCCGCCTCGCCGCGCGCGCCGCTCAGCCCGTGCGCGGCGAACAGCCGCTGGCCGGCGGTCTGCCCAGCGTTGTTGCGCCGCAGCTCGCGATCCACCAGCCCCCGGCACATCGCCGCCACCTCGGCGCACAGCGCCTCTGCGCCGATGGCGCGACCCTGCTGCTGCAGGCGGCCGAAGGCGGTGCACAGCAACCCGAGCGAGAACACGCTGCCCTTGTGGGTGTTAATGCCGCCAGTAGCGCGAAACATCTGGTTTTCGCAGGCCAGGCCGAGCGGCCGCAGCCGCGCCAGCTGCTGCTCTGCCGGCAAAGCGGCGTCTTCGCGCCCGCGTTGGATAAAGCGCGGCAGCCACACGCCGATGGCGCGGGCGCTACGGTAGAAATGCCCGAGATCCATATCGCGGTGGGCGCCGGTGTTATGGCGATCCACCAGCCCCGGTTTGGGCGTAAGGTTGACCTCCACCAGCAGCGCGCGGAAAGCGGCGCGGGCGAAGTCGCAGGCCGGTTCGGCACGGTGGGCGGGCAGGTTAATCGGCAGAGATCGCATCGTTGAACATCCTTTCCATTTCATGCAGCAGCTGCTCGCTGCTGTGCCGCCGCTGGCGGGCGCAGATCTTGGCCGGTTGGCCGCACAGCAGGCAGCGCCGTTCCGGCAGGCCGATGTCGCGGCGCGACAAAATGCGCCCCTGCGTATCCAGCACGTCGATATCCCACAGCCGGCCGATCGGGCGGCTCACCTCCAGCTGCATGGCGCAGTCCTTCACCCGCTGGGCATCGGCGCGCAGCGCGACAAACCCTTCGCAGCCGGTGGAGAGCGCCAGCGCCTCGGCCTGCGGGCTGGGCCAGCCCTGTTCGGCGCACAGCCGCAGCAGCGCCGCCCACCCGAGGTTAAATATGCCGCGCGTCAGCGCGCTGTCCTTCACCGGGCCGGGCACCACCAGCGTCAGCACCAGCAGCGTGCACTCGTGCTGCGCCAGCCACGCCTGCTGGCGCGCCTGGCGGCATTCGCGGCTGGTGAGCAACTCCGGCAGGCTGACCGCGCGTTCGGCGGCCAGTTGGGGATCGACGGCGGCCATCGGCTACTCCGCCACCTGATGCACCACGTCAATCACCGAGCCGTCGCGGTAGCGCACCACCGCCACCACCTTGTCGGTAAAGGCGATCGGCTGCGGTTCGCCGGTCAGCTGCAGCGCGCGGGCGCGCAGCCAGTCGATGCTCACCACCTCGAGGCCGGCCTCCCGCAGGCGCTGCGCCAGCTCCGGCCGCGCCGGGTTGACGGCGATGCCGTGGTCGGTCACCAGAATGTCGATGCTGGAGCCCGGCGTGACGCAGGTAGTCACCTGCTCCACCAGCGTCGGGATGCGCCCGCGCACCAACGGCGCAACGATGATCGCCAGCCGCGCGGCAGCGGCGGTGTCGCAGTGGCCACCGGACGCGCCGCGCAGCACGCCGTCGGAGCCGGTCAGCACGTTAACGTTGAAGCCGGTATCGATTTCCAGCGCGCTCAGCACTACCACGTCGAGCCGATCAACAGAGGCGCCCTTGGAGCTGAAGTTGGCGTACTGGTTGGCGCTGATTTCGATATGGCGCGGGTTGCGCGCCAGCGAGGTCGCCGCCGCCCGATCGAAACTCTGCACGTCCAGCAGTTTGCCGATCAGCCCTTTCTCGTGCAGATCCACCATGGTCGAGGTGATGCCGCCGAGGGCGAACGCGGCACGAATGCCGCGGGCGCGCATCTTGTCCTCCAGGAACCGGGTCACCGCCAGCGAGGCGCCGCCGGTGCCGGTTTGCAGCGAGAAGCCTTCGGTGAAGTAGCCGGAACCGGCGATCACCTCGGCGGCGCGGCGGGCGATCAGCAGCTCGCGCGGGTTCGAGGTCATGCGCGTAGCGTCGGCGCCGATCTTGTCGGCGTCGCCCACCCGCTCCAGCTGCACGATCAGATCCACCCGATCCTGCGCCAGGCTGGCGGGATGATGCGGATACGGCACCAGTTGCTCGGTCAACAGCACCACGGTGCCCGCCGCCTCGGCGTCCACCCGCGCATAGCCGAGCGAGCCGCAGCAGGCTTCACCGCTGTAACCGTTGGCATTGCCAAACTCATCGCAGGCCGGCACGCCGAGGAAGGCCACGTCTATCCTCAGCTCGCCGGATTCGATCAGGTTGACCCGGCCGCCGTGCGAGTGAATTTGCACCGGCTCCGCCAGCAGGCCGCGCGAAACCGCGTCCGCCAGCGGGCCGCGCAGCCCGGAGGTGTAAATGCGGCTCACCACGCCGTGGCGGATATGCTCAACCAGCGGCGCATGGCAGTCGGTCAGCGAGCTGGACGCCAGCGTCAGGTTGCGGAACCCCATCGCCGCCAGCGTCTCCATCACCTGATTGAGCGTCAAATCACCGCCGCGAAACGCATGGTGGAAGGAAATGGTCATGCCGTCCTGCAGTCCGCTGCGGCGCACCGCTTCCTGCAAGGAGTCGCACAGCTTGAGATCGCGCGGTTTGCGCGCCTGCAGATTGGCTTTGGAGACGTCCTGATAGCCCGGCAGATCCGTCGGGTTGGCGAAGGTCATCAATCGTTGTTGGCGGTTCATCATGCTTCCTCCCCGTGCTGCGCCGGTTCTTCCCGTAAGCCGGACAGCGCGGCGCGCTCCAGCACCAGCCGGGCGCGCTCAATCACCGGGCTGTCGACCATTTTTCCGTTGAGCGACACCACGCCGCGCCCTTCTCGCTCCGCCGCTTCGGCGGCGTCCACCACCCGCTGCGCGTACGCCACCTCTTTGGCGGTCGGCGCGTACAGGTTGTGCAACAGCTCAATCTGGCGCGGGTTAATCAGCGATTTGCCGTCGAAGCCGAGCTGTTTGATCAGCGCCGCTTCCTGCAGGAAACCGGCTTCGTTGTTGGCGTCGGAATAGACGGTGTCGAACGCCTGAATGCCGGCGGCGCGCGCCGCCTGCAGCAGCGAGCAGCGGGCGAACAGCAGCTCGATGCCCTCCGGCGAGCGCTCGGTGCGCAGGTTGCGCACATAGTCTTCCGCCCCCAGCGCGATGCCGATCAGGCGCGGCGAGGCGTGCGCGATCGCCACCGCGTTGGTGATGCCCTGCGCCGATTCGATCGCCGCCAGCAGCCCGGTGCTGCCGACCGGCCGGCCGCAGGCCGCTTCGATGGCGGCAATCTCGCGCTCCATGTCGACAACATCCTGCGCGCTGTCGGTCTTCGGCAGGCGCACGATGTCCGCGCCGCCGCGCACCACCGCCTGCAGATCCGCCAGGCCGTAGGCAGAGTCGAGCGCATTGACGCGCACGATGGTTTCCACCTCCTGGTACAGCGGGTGCTGCAGCGCGTGGTACACCAGCCGGCGCGCCGCGTCTTTTTCACGCAGGATCACCGAGTCTTCCAGATCGAACATCAGCGCATCGGCCTGGTAGATAAAGGCGTTGCTGACCATCGCCGCGTTGGCGCCGGGGACGAACAACATGCTGCGGCGCAGCCGGGTTTTATTCAGCGTTTTCATCTTTCGCCTCCCACGGCAGTTGGCCGCCCTCGCAGGCGCGCATCAGCGCGGTTTCCAGCCGGGCGCGCAGCACGCAGTCCAGCGCGCCCTTGTCGTCGACGATCACCTGCACCGGCTCCACCTCATAGCGCTGCAGCACCTCCAGCAGGGTGTGGCGGATCGCCGCGCCGAACTGTTTTTCCACGCTGCTGGCGATCAACAGATCGTGCTGCGGCCCCTCGGCGGGCGCGATGCGCACCATGACATCGCTGGATTCCAGCGTGCCGGCCATTGCTTCTCGGATAATTTTCATCATTCACCTGATTGTGCGGACTCAAAAGGATGCGGGGCCGCCTTGGCGCGGCGCTGCGTTTGCAGATCCTGCAGGTAGTACAGGGTGTCCGGCGGCACCAGCGGCGCGGCGGCGTGGAAGTCCCCCGCCGCCAGCAGCTTGCGCACCCAGGAGGCGGAGATCGCCGTGCCCTGATATTGCAAACGCTCGATTTCCACCAGCGCGATCGGCGGGCTAGGCAGCGCCGGCGTTTCCAGCCAGTAGCGCATGTCGCGGTTGTATTTCGCGGTCACCGCGCAGAACGGCTCGTTGCCGACGAAGCGGTGCGTAATGCCCAGCGCGGGCGCCAGATACTGGCGGAAGATCTTCAGATCGATTTCGGTGTAACAGTCGTCGGCCACGCCCTGATCCTTGATGAAGTAACAGGGGAAGGTGGCGCGCGAGATCACGTACTGCGAGCCTTCGTGTACCGTGAGGTTGGGGATATCGGCGGTGCCGGCCAGCACCAGCCGGCGGCGGTCTTCATAGCTGAAGCGCGAGGTGTTTTCCTTCACCAGAAACAGGTGCAGCCAGTCGCAGCGTTTGGCCGCCTGACGCACCAGATACTGATGCCCGCGGGTGAAGGGGTTGGCGTTCATCACAATGCTGCCGATGGTGTCGCCCGGCCGGCGCTGGCTCGCCAGCTGGGCGGCGTAGCGCTTCAGGCGGCACGGGCTGTTTTCCATCAGCACCACGATGCCCGGCACGGTGGCGATCGGGTAGAAACCGCACTGGCGGAACAGCGGCTCGTTCTGCACCTTGGTGTAGATAAACAGCTGGGTGTGGTGGCGCTCGTAGGCCAGGTTCACCAGCTCGGTCGCCAGCGCCAGCGCCAACCCTTCGCCGCGCATCAGCGGGCTGATGGCGACGCATTTGATAATATTGTCGGCGATGCCGCCGCAGGCGACCAATTTGTCGTGCTGGGTAACGGTAATAAATATTTCAACCGTGGTGTCGATATTCAGATCGTTACTGCGCAAGAAGGCGCTTATTTCCGAAATCGCTTTATGATCCGATCGCTTTACCCGATTAAATACGGCATCGCCTAACATAACACGCTCTCTGGGTTAACTGGCAAACAACAAATTAAATACAAAAAGGCATTTTAATTAACATCAGCAAGGGTAATTAAAACCTTAAAAACCATGCAGATAAACGCGACTTTGCGTTCGATAAATTAATGGTAAACAGAAAAAAAACGCCGATTATTGACCTATTTCACAAACCGATTCCGGTTAATAAGTTATTTAATGTTCTTTATTTGCTTAATTAATCTTATGGTGTTTATTATTGAGATGATCTTTATTTTGTGCCGCAATTTACTTACATTCATTTAGCATCTTGATTGCAATAGTAGGTTTCATTATGGAATGGCTGAACATCCTGATCGTTGAAGACGAAACGCCGCTGGCGGAGATGCACGCGGAGTTTATCCGCCAGAACGGCGGCTGCCGCCAGATTTGGCTGGCCGGCACGCTGGCGCAGGCGCGCGCCATGACCGAGCGCTTCAAGCCGGACCTGATCCTGCTGGACAACTTTCTGCCCGACGGCCAGGGCATCACCCTGCTGCGCGAACTGACGCTGAGCGGGTATCGCGGCGGCATCGTGTTCATCACCGCCGCCAGCGACATGGCCACCGTGGCCGAGGCGTTGCGTTACGGCGTATTCGACTACCTGATCAAACCGCTGGCCTATGACCGGCTGAGCCAGACGCTGCTGCGCTTCAGCCAGCGCCGCGAAGCGCTGAAAGACAAAGCGCGCCTCAACCAGCGCCGCATCGACGAGATGTTCAATACCTACGCCCGCGGCGAGCAGCAGGCGGCGCTTCCCGCCGGCATCGACGAGCTGACGCTGGGCAAGGTCCGCGCGCTGTTCGCCGAACCTGCCGCGCGGCACACCGCTGAAAGCGTT
The DNA here is from genome assembly GCF_052169115.1 of Serratia sp. CY33525. Taxonomy (NCBI): domain Bacteria; kingdom Pseudomonadati; phylum Pseudomonadota; class Gammaproteobacteria; order Enterobacterales; family Yersiniaceae; genus Serratia; species Serratia sp. CY33525. The sequence goes on from NZ_JBJNLK010000001.1 coordinate 554,095, forward strand.
GCGCAAAAAATGGGGCTCAGCCGCACCACCGCTCGCCGTTATCTGGAGTTTTGCACCGCCGCGCAGCAGCTGCGTGCCGAGATCATTTACGGCAAGGTCGGCCGCCCGCAGCGGATCTACCGCGCCGGCGAACCGCATTAGCGGTTATTTGATCGCCCTTGCAAGGTTGCGTGTAACCGCTTTACTTTTTATGCGCCGGTCAGCATCTTGGTGAGCATCACCTAGCCGACTGGACGATCGCCGATGCCCGCTGCGCCCCTTGCTTCCCTGACCGAGATCCTCGCCCGCCGTGACTGGCAAAACCCGGCCTGCACCCACTACCGCCGGCTGGACGCCCACCCGCCATTCGCCAGCTGGCGCACGGTGGAAGACGCGCGCGACGATGCCCCCAGCGCCAGCCGCCGCTCGCTGAACGGCGAGTGGCGCTTCAGCTATTTCCCGCGCCCAGAGGCGGCGCCGGAAGGCTGGCTGCAGCAGGACCTGCCGGACGCCGCCCCGCTGGCGGTGCCGGGCAACTGGCAGCTCGCCGGCTACGATGCGCCGATTTACACCAACGTGCGCTACCCGTTCCCGGTCGATCCGCCGCACGTGCCGGAAGACAACCCGACCGGCTGCTACTCGCACACCTTCAGCGTCGATCCGGCCTGGCTGGCCGCCGGCCAGACGCGCATCATCTTCGACGGCGTCAACTCGGCGTTCTATTTGTGGTGCAACGGCCACTGGGTCGGCTATTCGCAGGACAGCCGCCTGCCGGCGGAGTTCGATCTCAGCCCGTGGCTGCAGCCGGGTGAAAACCGGCTGGCGGTGATGGTGCTGCGCTGGTGCGACGGCAGCTATCTGGAAGATCAGGACATGTGGCGCATGAGCGGCATCTTCCGCGACGTCAGCCTGCTGCACAAACCCGCCGCGCACCTGAGCGATGTGCGCATCACCACGCCGCTGCATGACAGCTTTACCCGCGGCGAACTGGTGGTGACGGCGCGCGCCAGCCGGCCCGGCCCGCTGCAGGTGCAGGTTCAGCTGTGGCGCGATGGCGCGCGGGTGGCCGAACGCACCCAGCCGCTCGGCAGCGAGATCGTGGACGAGCGCGGCGCCTATGACGATCGCGTCACGCTGCGCCTGCCGGTAGAACGCCCGGCGCTGTGGAGCGCCGAAACGCCCACGCTGTATCGCGCCACCGTCGCCCTGCTCTCATCCGAGGGGGAGATTATCGAGGTGGAGGCCTATGACGTCGGCTTCCGCCAGGTAGAAATCATCGGCGGGTTGCTGAAGCTCAACGGGCAGCCGCTGCTGATCCGCGGCGTTAACCGCCACGAGCATCATCCGCGCCACGGCCAGGTGATGGACGAGGCGACGATGCGCCACGACATCCTGCTGATGAAGCAGCACAACTTCAACGCGGTGCGCTGCTCGCACTATCCCAACCACCCGCTGTGGTATCGGCTGTGCGACCGCTATGGGCTGTACGTGGTGGACGAAGCCAATATCGAGACCCACGGCATGCAGCCGATGAACCGCCTGGCTGACGATCCGCTGTGGCTGCCGGCGATGAGCGAGCGCGTTACCCGCATGGTGCAGCGCGATCGCAACCACCCCTGCATCATTATCTGGTCGCTGGGGAACGAGTCCGGCCACGGCGTGAACCACGACGCGCTGTACCGCTGGGTGAAAAGCCAGGATCCGACCCGCCCGGTGCAATATGAAGGCGGCGGCGCCGACACCGCCGCTACCGACATCATCTGCCCGATGTATGCGCGGGTGGATCAGGATCAGCCGTTCCCGGCGGTGCCCAAATGGGCGATCGGCAAGTGGATCGGCCTGCCGGAGGAACAGCGGCCGCTGATCCTGTGCGAATACGCCCATGCGATGGGCAACAGCTTCGGCGGCTTTGAGCGCTACTGGCGCGCGTTCCACGAACATCCGCGCCTGCAGGGCGGCTTTGTCTGGGACTGGGTCGATCAGGCGCTGATCAAGCGCGACGCACAGGGCGAAGAGTTCTGGGCCTACGGCGGCGACTTCGGCGATACCCCCAACGATCGCCAGTTCTGCCTGAACGGGCTGGTGTTCGCGGATCGCACCCCGCACCCGGCGCTGTTCGAAGCGCAGCGGGCGCAGCAGCTGTTCCGCTTCGCCTTCGACGCCGCCTCGCTGACGCTGACCGTCACCAGCGATTACCTGTTCCGCCAGACCGACAACGAGCAGCTCAACTGGCGGCTGGAGCTGGACGGCGTGGAGCGCGCCAGCGGCAGCTTCGATCTGGCGCTGCCGCCGCAGGGCAGCCATAGCTTCACCCTGCTCGACCGCCTGCCGATGCTGCATCAGCCCGGCGAGCTGTGGCTGAACGTGGAGGTGGTGCAGCCGCAGGCCACCGACTGGTCCGAAGCGCACCACCGCTGCGCCTGGGATCAATGGCGGGTGCCGCGCGCGCTGCATCCCGCGCCGCCGCCGGCGCAGGGCGTGCCGCCAACGCTGATTGAGGACGATCAGGGGCTGACCCTCACCCACGGCGACCAGCGCTGGCGCTTCGAGCGCAGCAGCGGCCATCTGACGCAGTGGTGGCAGAATGAGCAGCCGCAGCTGCTGACGCCGCTGCGCGACGGCTTTGCGCGCGCGCCGATCGATAACGACATCGGCGTCAGCGAGGCGGACCGTATCGATCCCAACGCCTGGGTCGAACGCTGGAAGCTGGCGGGCCTGTACCGGCTGGAGGAGCGCTGCACGCAGTTGCAGGCCGATGCGCTGCAAAACGGCGTGCGGGTGGTGAGCGAACACCAGTTCGGCGTGGACGGGCAGATTTTGCTGATTAGCCGCAAGCAGTGGCTGTTCGACGCGCTGGGCGCGGTGTGCGTGAACGTGGAGGTCGAGGTGGCCGACGCCCTGCCGCCGCCGGCGCGCATCGGCCTGAACTGCCAACTGGCGACGGTGCAGCCGCACGCGGAATGGCTGGGCCTGGGCCCGCACGAGAATTACCCGGATCGCCGCCTGGCCGCGCAGCACGGGCGCTGGCGCCTGCCGCTGGCAGATCTGCACACGCCGTATATTTTCCCCGGCGAGAACGGCCTGCGCTGCGACACCCGCAGCCTGCGCTACGGCGGCTGGCGCATCGACGGCCGCTTCCACTTCTCGCTCAGCCGCTACGGCCTGCCACAGCTGATGGCCTGCAGCCACCAGCATCTGCTGCAGCCGGAAGCCGGCACCTGGCTGCATCTGGACGGCTTCCATATGGGGGTGGGCGGCGACGACTCCTGGAGCCCGAGCGTGCACCGGGATTACCTGCTCACCGCCGGCGTTTACCGCTATCAGCTGCGCCTGCAGCGGGCGCCCGAGGGCTAAATCTGCCAAAAAACTCAACGGGTTGCGCATTCTGTAAGCAAACAGTCACAGAATGTGTAATCCGCCTTTGACATGCCGACGGCGCCTCGCTATTATTCGCCCCGTTCAAACGATTCCTCTGTAGTTCAGTCGGTAGAACGGCGGACTGTTAATCCGTATGTCACTGGTTCGAGTCCAGTCAGAGGAGCCATATTTAGAGAAGCCCGCTCAGGGAAACCTGAGCGGGCTTTTTGGTTTTGGTACTTCAGTCAGGGGGGGAACATACTTGACGATGTCTCGGCGCAATGTAATTGTAACAGGGTTAGTCTGTTTCGCGTAAAAAAGGTATATTCTCAAGTAATTATGACGTTTAAGGACGAAATAGGAGCAAACAAGATAGCAAGGGCTGGAAAATGGAATTTGCCTTAGTCCCATCATCCCTATATGATAGATATCATGTTAAGATTATGATTTTAATATCATAATTTAAAATCACCAATGTACCAATACGATTATACTTTAAATTGCTAACATCACGATTTATATGTCTCGTAATTGGCTTCATTGAGGTACAATAATCCATCAATTAAATTTCTCACGGTTTAAAAATGCTTAAAAAAACAGCTCGCTCTGGAACATTCACTGACAATATGAAGTTACCTATTCACCGCTGGTTCCGCTATTCAGCAGGCTTTTCTGCAGAATGGGTAGTAGCTGAAATTGAAACATTCCAAGAAGAAACAGGTAATAAAGCTGTTGTGCTTGAACCGTTTACTGGTTCGGGAACAACAAATATTGCCGCAGACTCTCTTGGCGTTAGTTCATATGGATTTGAAGGTCATCCTTTTGTTGCAAGGATAGCACAAGCTAAGCAAAATTGGAATTTAAACACGAATGAATTGCGTCGAGCAAGTAAAGAAACTCTTGAACTTGCGACTTCGTTAAAAATTAATTCAGACAATAGTAGATATTCAGAATTTAATCTATTGGGAAAGTGTTACTCTCTTGAATCATTTTATAAACTGGAACAACTTAAGGCTGCATATGAAATGCTTGCCGAACCCCATAACCCAGTGTGGGAATTGGTAAGGCTTAACATAACTTCAATTTTAAGAGCATGTAGTCATGTTGGAACCGCTCAATGGCAATACATTTTACCAAATAAATCAAAAAGTAAAGTGTTAGATCCATTTGAGGCCTTCAACGCAAAAATGGAAATTATGGTTGCAGATATGGAGTATGCAGTTTCCTCAGGCTGGGAGTGCTGTTCGAATATCTCCCAGCATGATGTTCGACAATCTTTTATAGCACCACAAAAATGCAATTTAATTATTACATCACCTCCTTACCCAAACAATTATGACTATGCTGATGCTACTCGCCTAGAAATGATGTTTTGGGGAGAAATTAATGGATGGGGGGATCTTAAAAATGTGGTAAGACCAAGTTTAATGAGATCATGCTCACAGCATTCAGCATCTGATAAAATTGACCTCGAAGAGGTTCTTGAGGATAAATTATTAAACCCCATAAAGAAAGACATATCGCTTGTAACTAAGCAATTAGAAGAAATTAGACATACGAAAGGCGGAAAAAAAACATATCACACTATGGTCGCTGCGTATTTCTTAGATTTGGCAAAAATTTGGTCGAACTTAAGAGTTAATATGTCGGATAATTCTAAAATTTGTTTTGTCATTGGTGATTCTGCTCCATACGGGATTCACGTTCCTGCTGAGAAATGGCTAGGTGAGCTAGCTTTAGCTGCTGGATTTAAATCTTACAGTTTTGAAAAACTAAGAGATAGAAATGTCAAATGGAAAAACCGTACCCATACTGTACCGTTGCATGAAGGTCGTTTGTGGATAAAAGGGTAACTTAATATGGCCGAATCACCATCACATAAATTAGGACAGCTAATAGGTAACATCCTAGAGAGTTTGTTTGTGCCTCTTCTTCAAGGAATTGCAGATAAATCAGGATTATATCTTGATGTTGTTGGTCAAAATAGGAAAGCCCGTAAAGGCAAAAAAATCACATGGGAAGATGCTTATGGAAGCACTCATGACTTAGATTTTGTTTTTGAATTTTCTGGTAGTGACACCACCTTAGGTAGGCCTGTTGCTTTTATTGAATCGGCATGGCGTCGTTATACAAAGCATTCAAAAAATAAAGTACAAGAGATTCAAGGAGCAGTTCTACCTATAGTCAATAAATATCAAGTCGAGTGTCCCTTTAAAGGTGCAATCCTTGCTGGTGAATTTACAGAACCGTCACTAAAGCAGTTACAAAGCTGTGGATTTCAAGTTCTTTACATTCCTTACAAAAACTTCGTTTCTGCATTTTTAGTTGCAGGAATAGATATGTCATTTGATGAGAACACTCCAGTGAGCGTTCTTTCCAACAAAGTAGCATCAATAGAAAAACTAGAACAAAATCAACTAGAAAAAGTAAAAGAAGCAGTATTTAAATCAAGCCAAAATGAAATCAATGAATTTATTAAATCTTTAGAACTCAAAGTTCAGAAAACACTTAAATACATAACAATAAGCCCGTTGTATGGCCATGATTTCAAATTTAAAACCCTCGATGAGGCCAAAGCCTTCATAACTGAACACAATAGTAATAAAACACCAGATAATCTTCGTTTTAATACGTTCGTCATTCACGTAAAATACATGAATGGTGATACAATAAATGCAGAATTATCCTCAAAAAGTGCTGCTATTAGTTTCTTAACAAGTATTTTATCTTGAATTACTAATCCCACGGATAAAGAAAGAGGTTTATGGCCTCTTTCTTTGATCAGCTGAAATGCATTTTTTCACATTAACACAAAAATTTTCTTTCAAAAAAAAATAAAATAAATTAACTTACACAACAGCCAAACACGCTAATTATTAAAAAATTAAACCAGAAAAATTCAAAATGTAATTACAGCACCAGATCATTGCAAACCAATAATGCTCCCCCCCCCCAAAAAAACCATCAAATCCATAATAAACCAATTAAATCACCGACAACACATAATAATAAAACAGATCATAGCACATCGTTATAAATTTTAGTTTCAAAAACATATTTTATAAAATAAAAATTCAGCAATCTTTTTAATTATATAAAATATAGTGAAAGAAGATAAATTCAAGCAAGATCTGTCAATATTCAGGCAGGGCGAAAGCGCGCTCAATCAGCACGTCGTCAATATCTACAATTGGGATCAAGGATACTTTGGCATCAATCTGGAGCAGCCGGCCATTCAGCTCGTCGGCTTGCAAACTGTTGCCCCGCAAGAGCTGGCGGCCGCCCAAGCGAAGCCCGCCGGGTTTACCGGGCGGGCTGTTTTCCCTTCAGCGCGACGGCTCAGGCCCCATCCCGCTCCGCAACCCGCGCCATCAACGCCCCCAGCAGCGCCAAATCGACCAGCAGCGCCAGCGCGAAACAGCTTCCTCTCTCGCCCGGCGCGGCGTAGGTTTGAATCAGCAAAGCGGCAACCCCCACGGCCACGATGCTCACCACCGTCGCCAGCCTGCACGCCACGGCGAACGCCGCTCTCTCCCCCACCGCCGTGCGATAGGCCACGCCCTGCCCCAGGCCGCCGAGGGCGATGCCCGCCAGCAGGGCCGGCCAATCATGGCCGCCGAACAGCATCAGCAGCGTCAATAGCCACCCCGCCGCCGCCAGCAAAAAACCGTCGCGGAGCATAGCCAGCGCAGGCCGGTTCCGCAGCGGCTGCCAGCGGGCCAGTGCGGCGCCGCCGAGAAACGCCAGCGCCAATGCCGTTAGCAGCATCAGCGTTGCGCCGATGCCCAGCAGGCTTTCGGTCTTCAGCAGCAAGGCGCCCGCCGCGACCGGCACGCTGAGCGCCAGGGCGCTCGCCGCCGTACCCGTGTGTTCCATGGCGCCCAGGGCGCCGTTGTTGACATATATGCTCATCGTTAACTCCCGACATGGTGGAAATGATGAAATAAATTCATTTCCCTGTTCACATGTCAGTAGCCTATCTCTTGTATAATCGGTCAGACAAACTCATAGTTTTCAGCCTTAGATGAGAATAACTCAGCCATGAGAAAACCCCGTTTGCCGCCGCTGGGCGCGCTGCGCGCCTTCCACGCCGTGGCCGGCTGCCGCAGCTTCAAACTGGCCGCCGAGGCGCTGGGCGTCAGCGCGACGGCGGTCAGCCACCAGATTAAGCTGCTGGAGTCGGTGCTGGCATGCCGGGTGTGCGAGCGCAGCGCGCAGGGCGTCAGCCTGACCGAGACCGGCGAGATCCTGTATGCCGGCACCCAGCGCGCCTTTGCCGCGCTGGAGCAGTCCGTCGCCCAAATCACCCGCGCCCAACAGCCGCCGGCGCTGACCGTCACCACCACTTCCAATTTTCTCACCCACTGGCTGGTGCCACGCCTGGCGGATTTCAAGGCGGAGTTTCCCGCCATCGATCTGCGCCTGCACACCAGCGTCGAGCGCGTCGATCTCAACCAGCGCACCGTGGACGTCGCCATCCGCTACCGTGAAACGCCGGAAACCGATCTGCACTGCACCCTGCTGCATGAGGATCGCTTTATCGTGGTGGCCAGCCCGGCGCTGGCGCTGGAGCGCAGCGAGGATTTGCAGCGGGTAACGCTGTTTCACGTGGAACATCGGCAGGTGCCCGCCGACGCGCCGACCTGGGAAAACTGGCGGCGGCGCTACGGGCCGGAAGGGTTGAACGTGGAAGCCGGGCTGACCTTCAGCGACGAGACGCATGCGCTGCAGGCGGCGGTGGCGGGCCAGGGGGTGGTGATCGCCAGCCGGCTGCTGGCGCGCGATTTGTTGCAGCGCGGCGTGCTGGCCGCGCCGTTCGAGATGTCGTTACCCGGCGCCAACTATTATCTGGTGGCCACCGAAGAAACCGCGCAGCGCTCCGATATCATTGCGCTGCGCGAGTGGCTGCTGCGGCAAATGGCGGTGGGCTAACGGCGCTCGGGGGCGATTTCCCCCAGGCGGATCGCCACGCTGATGGCCTGCGCGGTGGTGGCGGCACCAAGGCGTTGGCGAATGCGCCGCAGGTGGTTTTCCACCGTGCGCTCAGACAGGCCGAGCATCGCGGCGATATCCGCCTGCCGCCGGCCGATGGCGGTCCAGCTCAGCACCTCGCGCTCACGCGCCGACAGCCTGCTCTCCCCCTCGCCGGCCGCCGGTGCGAACAGCCGCCGCGCCGCCTGAAAGGCCGCCGTGCCCACCAGCACCAGCGCCAGCCGCACCGGCGGCGAGGCGTCGATGCGATCGCCCCCCAGGCTGACGGCGCCCTCCAAACCGGCCGGGCCGAACACCGGGATCTGCACGCCGTGCAGGCCGGCGCCACGCGGCGTGCGTACAATCCGGTAGCGCTCGCCCTGCTGCGCCCGGGTCTTGGTCCAGAAGAACGGCTCGCTGACCCGCAGCATATGCCGGGTCACCGGGCAGTGCCGCACGTAGGTCAACGCATCGACCGCCTCGCCGTCGCCGAACCAGTCGCCCTCGACCCAATAGATATGCTCGATCCCCGCCTCCGCCGCAGCGGAAGCGGAAAACAGCACAAAGCGATCGAAGCCGAACGGCGCGGCAAAGGCACGAACCCGCCCCTGAATGGCGGACAGGGTTCGCTCGTGGTCCATCGCCAGCGCCGTCTGGAAAGCGCGCTGCGCGATCTCGTCGCTCATCGCGCGGCGACGTCGGCCAGCAGCGTCTCTGCCGCCAGCTTGCCGAGGTTGTTGGAAGCCAGCGGGCTGTCGCCGGTCAGCAGGCGCCGATCTTTATGCACCTTGCCGGTGATGTCGGCGTTAACGATCTTCACGCCCCGCTCGCGCAAGCGCTCGCCCACCAGCCAGGGCATCGGGCCGGGGATGTAGCCAATGTCGATGTTGGCGCCGGTATCGAGCGAGTCCGGGAACACGCACATTTCATAGCCACGATAGAGGAAATCCTCTTTGCTCTCGCCGATGCCCGCCGCCAGCAAACCGGCCGGCCCGTGGCACAGCGAAATCACGTAGCGATCGTTGTCGTGCGCCCAGTGCAGGGTCTTTTTCACCTCTTCGCTGAACGGGATATCATTCAGTACGCCGTGGCCGCCGGGGATGAAAACGCCGAGGTAGTTGCCGCCATCCAGATCCTTCACCACCTCCGTCAGCTTTTTCGGCTGCTTGAGCTGGCTGCGGTACTTCTCGTAGGTGGCCTTGACCGCGTCGTCTTCCTGCGGGAACGCCCACATCTCCAGCTTCACCGGATCGCCGGACGGCGTGGCGATGTCGATCTCGAAACCGGCCAGATCCAGGTGATGCATCGGCAACAGCATCTCGACCGGGTGATTGCCGGTGGAGAAGAACTTGCCGTTTTGCATCAGCAGGTAGCGCTCCTGCGAGGCGATCATCAGCACCTTCCACTTGCCGCCGCGATAGGCGTTCGGGTAGCTGGCACCCGCGAAGTCGGTTTTGGACGAGGTGTACTGGCTGAGGGAGTAAGGTGATGGGAAGAACGCGTTGTCTTCCGCCACATCCGGGGTGGGATTACGATCGTTGGACACTGAATCAGTCATGATTATCTCCATATTCACCGTTACGTTGCCCTTTCAGCTTAAATAACCGCCGGCGGGGCCGCAATGAGGGATATCCCTCAAGCAATCCTTGCAGCCGAAACTCAGGCGAGATTGCGTAGAGCGATAATAAAGGTTTCTTCGCTGGCGCCCTGGTGTTCATAGCAGCATTTTCTGACCGGCACCCGGAAATAGCGCTCCAGGATATCTTCCTGCAGCACTGCGCTTTTAACGCCAAACAGCGACTGCCGTTTTGCCATCAGTAAACACTTGTCGGAGATGCGTTCGGCGTAATTGAGGAAATGCGTATTCAGCACGATCGTCATCTGCCGCTCTTTGGCGAGGCGCCACAGCATTTCGATCATTTTGGCCTGATTGTAAAAATCCAGATTCGATTCCGGTTCGTCGAGGATCATGACGTCGGGATCTGCCACCAGCGCCTTGGCGAAATAACACATCTGCAGTTCACCGCCGCTGATCTGGTTGATATTTTTCTGCGCCAGCGGCGCGATCTCCAGCGCGTGCAACACCGCCTGCGCCCTGGTGAAATCTTGCCGCCGCGGCCCGGCGAACCATCCCGCCTGGCGGGCGCAGCCGAAAGTGACAAAATCGAGTACGCCATAGGAAAAATGTGGCGCCTTCGCCTGCGGCACGTAGGCCAGGCGCGCCTCTCGATTATCGACGCGGCCGATCTCGCACCTGCCGGCGCTGGGCCGACACAGGCCCGCAATATTTCTCAGCAGCGTCGTTTTGCCGGCGCCGTTCGGGCCCAGCACGCTGAGGATCTCGCCGCGCTTAAGCTCGAAGCTGACGTTGTCGAAAATGGGCTCCCGCCCCTTGAAACCAAAGGCTAGCCGGCTAGCGGTGATCATATCGATTCCCCAGAATAAAAAGCACCGCGAAAAGCGGCGCGCCGATCAGCGCGGTCAGGATGCCGATTGGAATTTCCGTATAGGTGGCGCCTCTCGCAATATTGTCGATAACCAGCAAAAACAACGCGCCGCAGAGCGCCGATGCTGGGATCAGGCGGCCGTGGTTATATCCCAGCACGCTTCGCACCAAATGGGGGATCACCAAGCCAACCCACCCCACCACGCCGGCCAAACTCACCGAGGCGGAAACCAGCAGAGAGGCGGCGATCAGCAGCAGGATCTTCAGCCGGGGCGGATTCAGGCCGGCAATGCGCGCCTCGTCGTCCCCCAGCGAGAGAATGTTCATGTTCCACCTGAGCCGGTAGATAGTCAGGTAACACGCCGCAAACAGCGGGATCAACCAATAGACCTGCACTTTCGCCACCGAAGCGAAGCTGCCCATCAGCCAGAAGACGATGGCGGGCAAGGTATCCTGCGGATCGGCGACATATTTGATGGCCGAGACAAACGCGATAAACACCGACGCGATAATCATGCCGGACAGGATCGTCGTCAGCGCATCCTGCCGGCGTTTCAGGCGGCAAATGCCAAGCACCAGCAACAAACTCACCACGCCGAAAAGAAACGACAGCAGGGAACTCAGGGCAAAAGACAAACTCAATAAAATGCCCAGCGCGGCGCCAAAGGCGGAGGCGGAAGACGTGCCCAGCACGTCCGGGCTGGCTAACGCGTTTTTCAGCACCGCCTGAAAGGTCGCGCCGGCGACCGCCAACCCGCCGCCCACCAGCATCACCGCCACCACCCGCGGCGCACGCAGGTTAAAAATCACCGAATAGTGGGCCTGGTTTTCCCCCGGCATGTTCCCCTGCCATAAAATCTGCAGCACGTCATGGGCCGACAAGGCGTAACGGCCGGCAAACAGTGATGCGACGGCAACCACACACAAGGCTAAAAACAGCCCTACCATGATCGCCATATATTTTCCTCTGCCCGGCATCCCCAAGCTCCTCCAACCCACTAACGCAATTCAACCGTGGTGCTAGCGCTGTGCCAGCACCTCATCCAACAAACGGTCCGGGATCGCATAGGAGAACATCGTCTGATAATAGCGGCGCGTCTCCTCCCGCAGCGTCTTGTCGCTAATGTCTTCAGGGGCATAGCGGTTGATCATAAACAGCGGCAGCAGTGACGTTTCCGCCGACAGGCCCCCCCAGTTATGAATGCCCACCGGCGTCGAGAAAACCTTGCCGTTTTTTACCGCCCTGAGCGTCTCCCAGGCCTGGCCGGGGATCCCCCCGTGCAGCAGCGCTTTGGCGCTGCCGAAAACCACGAAAATCACATCCGGGTCCCAGGCCATGATCTGCTCCATCGAAACGTTGATGTACCTGCCGGCATCCCCTTTCACCGGCAAATCCCCGGCGACGTTGTCCATGCCGGCCATTTTCAGGTAGGTGTCGCCGTAGGTATGCGGGCCGCTCACCTTCAGCTGCCTGCCGTCGCTTTCTTCGAGATACAACGCCCTGACGTGCTGCGCGCGGATGGCTGCGGCATAGGGGCGGATCTGCTTCAGGGTCTTTTCCCAGGCGTCTTTGAATTTGTGCGTGCGCGGCAGGCCGAGCGTGTCGGCGAAGGTATTTTCCCAATATATCTGGGTGACCATCGGTTGGTACTTTGTCTTCCCGCCGGCATCCAGATCGACGGTCATCACGCCCGCCCTTTCCAGCCGATCGTCCTGGCTTTTGCCGTAGTAATAAATAATGTCGGGCCGTAGATTCATTAACGACTCCATGTTGACCCGGTAGTCCTTATTGATGAAGGCGGAGGTGATCCTGCCGATGTCAGGCTTCATGTCCTTCAACACATGCATATCGGCATGCATGAACGCCCAGGGCCCCACGCCGACGACGTGCCGGTAGGCCGCCTCGTTCGCCAGGATCACGCCGAAGGGGCAGTTGCCGGTGATGACGATCCGCTGATAGTGGCCAGGCAACTTTTGCACCGCTGCGCTCTGCGGCCGTTCGGCCGCCGCCAGCTGACTGCCGCTGGCGCAAGGCGCCGTCGGCAAGGCGAATATTGCCAGCAGCGCGGTGGCGATAAATTTCACTGTGACGCACATGGTGCCTCCTGTGCGCACGCTCGGCGGCGTGCGGCGATGGGCTGCGTTAGGCCGACGCGGCGATGCCGGCGGCCATGATGGTTATCCCGGCCACAAAGACGATTGCCGTGGTGGCGACCGCGCCGCCGCCGACCAACGCGGCGGTTTTTCCTGTGGAAAGGTCTTTTCGTTGCAGGAAAGAGAGCTGCGACAGGGGAATGATTTTTCCGCTGTCGGCGACCAGGTCTTTCGGTTCAACCTTCGCCACCGTCAACTCGCCGCCGCTGCCGTCCTTCAGACCATATTTCAACCGGTCGCCGACATAGACCGGCGGCTGCAGCAGGTAATATTGGCTATTGAGCCCCGTCTCTTTTTGTTGCAACGCCACGTCGTGGTAGGTCGTGCAGCCGGCAAGGGAAAACGCCGCCATGCCGATAACCAACGGTACTAATGGGATAAATCGCATGGGAAACCTCGTGCTTCTATTTGCTGGTTTTTAACGTAACGGCGGACTTGAAGCGCATATAGCTCACGACCAGAGAAAGGAACGAGAATGCCGCCCCCGCCATTAAACTGATATTCGTCGCTTGCGCGCCCCGCATGTTGAAGAAAATCGCCACCAACGCCGAACCGACGATTTGCCCAATCAGCCGGGAACTGCCCAACAGGCCGCTGGCGATGCTGCTGTTTTCATGGGAGACCGACGTCATGATCAACAGGTTGTTCGGTGATTGAAACAGGCCGAAACCGATGCCGCACAGCGCCACGCGCCATACGATCGCCCCATTCGACGGATCGCTCGGCAGATTGGCCATCAGCAGCATGCCTGCCAGCAGACAGGCAAGGCCCGAGAGGGCAACAAGATTGGGATCGTACTTCTTGGCCAAATCGCCGGAAATCAGCGAAGACGCCATGGTGGCCAGCGGCCAGGCGGTCAGCAACAGACCGATTTCCACCACGTTTCTTTGCAGAACGTTGTGAAAATAAAAAGGCAGCGAAACATAGGCCAAAAGCTGGGTGCTGTAGGACAGCATCGACATCAGCAAAGACAATGACAGCGTCGGGTTATGCAGCATCGCGATCGGGATCAGCGCGGCGTCAGCCTTTCTTTTTTGATTGATGTACAGCAACCCGGCCAGCCCGGCGAATACCGCAAAGCTCAGCGCCGCCGCCGGCAGATGGTGAGTGGTCATGCTCATGGTGCTGAGCGAGAAAGCGATAAACAGCACAAACACCAACAGGGCGCCCCCGCTGTCGAACCCAACGCTGCGCCGCTCGCGGGAACCCAGGAATATCACGCTCAGCAGCAGCGACAGGCAGGCGATGGGAACATTAATGGTAAACAGCCAGTTCCAGCTCGTTTGAGAAAGTATCGCCGAGGCGATGGATGGCCCGGCGGCGGCGGAAACCGACACCACCATCACGTTTATGCCCAGGCCGCGCCCAAGCAGCCTTTCCGGGTATATCTCCTTGATCAGCGCCGCATTGACGCTGAGCACCGCCGCCGCGCCGAAGCCCTGTATCACCCTGAATGCCGTCAGCATCTCCAGCGTCGTGGACAGCGCGCAGCCCAATGATGAAAAAGCGAACAGCACCACCCCGGCCATAAAGATTTTTTTATTGCCCACCGCGCGACCCAGCGCCGCGAAGGGCATCAAAGAGGCGACGACGGCAAACTGGTAGGCATTAATAATCATGATGGAGGCCGATTCGGAAACGCCGAAATCTTTGGCGATCACCGGCAGCGCCACGTTGGCGATGGTACTGTCGAGCATGGCGATAACCGTGCTTAACGAGACGGCGAGAACGGCGAATATATTTAATGTCTCTTTTTCCTGGTGTTTAAAAGTCATGTTAACGCTCCAAAAACGTGAGTGACTTCATGCCGGCGGCAAAGACCCCATTTTTTATCCGTTTTAGTAATTACGTTATAACATATCAATTAAAGAGGAGAATAAATCTCATTTGAAATATTAGATTAAATAGTGTGTCAAAATAAGAATTAACAAATACAAAACAAATTAATAACAATACGAATATTCAATAAACAAAATAAATGCAGTATAAAAAACCAGTGAATTTAAGGAATGACATTAAAAGTAACAGCCGCTAACAGACAACCCCGCTGGTGCGTGAAATTGTTATGTTATAACAAAAACACCCTTTCCTTTTATGCTGGTTAACCTTATGGCTAAGACGGACCTTTTGAACACCCGGTTATCTCGCCGCAGAATGATGTTAGCAGGGCTGGCGGCCCTGGCGCTGAACGGCGCCGCTTCCCCGCTGGCTCACGCCCACGGCCTGCCGCGCCCCAAACCTCAGGGGGCGCGAAAAAGATTCCTGGTCATGTTGGATCCCGGTCATGGCGGCATCGACTCCGGCGCCATTGGCCACACCGGTTCGCTGGAAAAACATGTCGTTCTGGCGATCGCCAAAAATGTGCGTGCACAGCTCGACCGACACGGCATCGATGCCCGCCTGACGCGCGACAGCGACGTTTTTATTCCGCTTTACGATCGGGTGGAGATCGCGCACCGGCACGGTGCGGATCTTTTCATGTCCATCCACGCCGACGGTTTTACCTGCCCCAGCGCCTGTGGCGCTTCGGTCTTTGCGCTTTCCAATAAAGGCGCCAGCAGCGCGATGGCGAAATACTTATCGAACAGTGAAAACGCGGCGGACGATCTCGCCGGCCCTAACGTCATCAAGAAAGACCGCTATTTGCAGAAGATACTGTTTGATTTGGAGCAGACGGAAACGATCAAAGAAAGCCTGACGCTGGGCTCGCACCTGATTCAACATATTGCGCCCATTCATCATCTGCATGCCAAAAATACCGAACAGGCGGCCTTCGTGGTCTTAAAATCCCCGTATATTCCTTCCGTGTTGGTGGAAACCTCTTTCATCACCAACCCTGAGGAAGAAAGGCTGCTCGGCACCCCCGCATTCCGAAATAAAATTGCCACGGCGATCGCTCAGGGGATCGTCAGCTACTTTAAACGCGAAACGCACGCTTAAGCTTCGCCGAGGCGGCAAGCTCACGGGCTTGCCGCGCACAGGGACGGTGTCATCATGATAAAATGCAATCCGCGTTATTTTTCGGCGGGCATGCTTTTCCCCCTGCTGGCCCTATTACCACGCGGCGCCTTCGCCGTGTCGTTGACGGGGTCGCAGCAAAACAGCCTGAATTTCTACGGCACGATTATCGCCAGACGCTACAGCGGCCAAAACGCGCGCGACGACGGCGACCGCAGCTACCTCTATTTCGGCCTGATAGGCAAAAAAAAGATCGCGCCGCGCTGGCGGGCCTACGCCCACTGGGAATATACCGTCAGCTTCGCCGACGCGACTCGCAACAGCACCCGACTCGCCTATATTGGGGTGCAAAACGCAACCTTCGGCAGCCTCGATATCGGCCGCAATTGGGGCGTGCTCTATGATGTGACCGCCCTGACCGATCGCTCTCCGCTGTTTAGAGAGATGGCCTACAACTACATCGACAATTTTATGCGCGGCCGGGCGCGTAACCTGCTCACTTACCGCCGCCCCTTCAGCCTGTTTCAGCGGCGCGCCGCACTCGCGTTGCAATATCAGTTCAAAGACGGCGACGACCGGCAAACGCCGGGCAAACAAAACGGCAACGGATTCGGCCTCTCCTTCCGTTATGCGCTGACGCCGACGCTCAGCCTCATCGCCGCCGCCTCGGCGTCTCAAACCACGCAGCGGCAACAACGCGCCGCCGGCTATCGCCGGCGCATCGATACGCTGGCCGAAGGGGTTCTCTATGCGTCGAAAAAAATCTACCTTGCGGCCGTGTTCACCCAAAGCGACAACGCCATCAGCCCGCAACAAACCGCTAACCGCGGTTCGGCGTCAAGTTATGAAGCGCTCGCCAAATACCGGCTGACGGACCACATCCAACCCAACATCGGCTATACCCGTTTGATACAGACCCGGGCAGGCCGGAACATGGACTTATTGAACTACGAGGAGCTGGGCGTGACCTGGTTGCTCAACAGCAATATGCAGGTGTTTATTAACTATGAATTCAATAACCTTTCGCAGCACACGCCCGACGTCGATGCCTCGGACAAGCTCGATATGGGCATCAGCTATCACTGGTGATCCGCTCTCCCTCAGCCAATAAAAAGCCCCGCCCGGTGAAGGGCGAGGCTCGCGACGCGTTGAGTCTTTAGCTGTTCACGAACGCCAGCAGATCGGCGTTGACCTGATCGGCATGGGTGGTCGGGATGCCGTGCGGCGCGCCCTTATAGGTATTGAGCGTGCCGTTCTGCACCAGCTTGGCCGACAGCACGCCGGAGTCCTGATAAGGCACTACCTGATCGTCGTCGCCGTGGATCACCAGCACCGGAATGGCAATCTTCTTGAGATCTTCGGTGAAATCGGTCTGCGAGAAGGCGACGATGCCGTCGTAGTGTGCCTTGGCGCCACCCATCATGCCCTGGCGCCACCAGTTCCAGATAATCGCCTCCGACGGTTTGGCGCCCGGGCGGTTATAACCGTAGAACGGGCCGGCGGGCACGTCGTAATAGAACTGCGCCCGGTTGGCGGCCAGCTGCGCCTGGAAATCATCGAACACCGCTTTGGGGGTGCCCTGCGGATTGGCGTCGGTTTTCACCATCAGCGGCGGCACCGCGCTGATCAGCACCGCTTTGGATACCTTGTCCTCGCCGTGGCGCACGATATAGCGCACCACCTCGCCGCCGCCCGTCGAGTGGCCCACGTGCATCGCGCCCTGCACGCCCAGGTGTTTTACCACCGCGGCGACGTCATCGGCGTAGTGGTCCATGTCGTGCCCTTCCGACACCTGGCTGGAGCGGCCGTGGCCGCGGCGATCGTGCGCAACCACGCGGAACCCTTTGTTCACGAAGAACAGCATCTGGGCATCCCAGTCATCGCTGGACAGCGGCCAGCCGTGGTGAAAATAGATAACCTTGCCGTTTTTGGGGCCCCAATCCTTGTAGAAAATCTCGACGCCATCGCTGGTCGTTACGTAACCCATGTCGTTTCTCCCATTTACACTTTGGTTAAAAAAGAAGGTTTATACTGCGCGCGGCGCCGGGATCTCTGGCTCCCTCATCCCGGTTGGCCGACGATCTTGCGTTGATCGTTTAACGAGTATAGGTTTAAAGTTCACTTTAAGGTCAAACACGATTCGGCAAACCGCATTCCCGCTTTCACTCGGCATCAGGAGAATTCAAGTGCAGGGAGATGACATCCTCATGACGATGGAGCAACGGCTTGCCGCCCAGCGTCATGCCTTCCTGCGCGACGGCGCACCGACGATCGCTCAGCGCAAGGCCACCCTGCGCCGCCTGCGGAGCGCCATTTTGGCCCAGCGCGGCGCGCTGACGGCGGCCGTCAGCGCAGACTTCGGCCACCGTTCGCCTTACGAAACCGACATCCTGGAGATCCTGGTCACCGTGCAGGCGATCGATTACCTGCTGAGCAACCTGAAACGCTTCATGCAGCCGGAACGCCGCCACGTCGCCCTGCCGTACCAGGCCGGGCGCGCCTACGTGCAATACCAACCTAAAGGCGTGATTGGCGTCATGGCGCCGTGGAACTACCCGTTTTCGTTGACCTTCATCCCGCTGGCCACCGCCCTGGCCGCCGGCAACCGCGTGATGCTGAAACCTTCGGAGCTCACGCCGCGCACCAGCCAGCTTATCGAAACGATGCTGGCAGCGCTGTTTCCCGCCGATGAGGTCGCCGTGGTGACCGGCGGGCCGGACGTCGGGGCCGGGTTCAGCGAGCTGGCGTTCGATCACTTGGTGTTCACCGGCAGCACGGCGATCGGCCGCCAGATCATGCAGGCGGCCGGTAAAAATCTGGTGCCCTTGACGCTCGAGCTGGGCGGCAAAAGCCCCGCCGTGGTGGCGCCCGGCGCGGTTAACGCCAGAACCGTTAACAGCCTGGCGTTCGGCAAGCTGTCGAACGCGGGCCAAACCTGCATCGCGCCCGATTTCCTGCTGATCCATCAGGACGATGTGGAAAACTTCATCGCGCTCTACGACGCGGCGGTCAAAGCGTTTTACCCCGACGGGCCGACGAGCCATGACTACGGCGCCATCATCAACGACAGGCACTACCACCGTTTGCAGGATCTGCTCACCGACGCCCAGGCGCGGGGTGCGCGGATCGTTCCGGTGGGCCACCGCCCGGACTCGGCGGTGGAACGGCCGAAAACCCTCGCCCCCACGCTGATCGTCGGCGCCCCCGACGACAGCCGGATCATGCAAGAGGAAATCTTCGGGCCGCTGCTGCCGATACGCACCTACGCCGCCTTTGATGAAACGATCGACGTTATCAACGCCGGGCCGCGCCCGCTGGCGCTGTACTACTTTGGCCCAGGCGGCGCGCTGCAGGATCGGCTGCTGGCGCGCACCACCTCCGGCAACGTCAGCGTCAACGCCACCCTGCTGCACTTTGCCCAGGACGATCTGCCGTTCGGCGGCATCGGCCCCAGCGGCATGGGGGCCTGTCACGGCATCGAAGGATTCCGGGCGCTGAGCCATGCCAAGGGCGTCTTTATCCAAAGCCGCTGGCGCTTCACCGATCTGCTGCGCGCGCCGTTCGGCAAGCTGGCGGACGCGGTGCTCAAGGTGATGCTGCGGCGCCGCTAGAGCGCCGCGCTGACTATCAATAACACAGCCATGAATCGCCGCAAGCTATCACAGTATTCAATCATTCCTATTTTATCTCTCCGCCGCCGCTGACTAAGCTTAGCCATGAGTCGCCCTTTGCCCGTTAGCGGCCGGGGCGATGTGATTCCATTGAGTTCAGTTATTTAGCGCAACACCCGACGCAAGCCTTACCCGCATGCCTTGTTAACCGCTCCACGCCCGGCGGCTGGAGCACCCTTACGGAAGCAGAGAGCGCATTATGACAACTGAAAGCAAATGCCCGTTTTCGGGCGGCAAGCAGCCCGCACCGCAGAACGGCCCCACCAATCAGGATTGGTGGCCCAATCAGCTCAGCCTGAAACCGCTGCATCAGCACTCCCCCCTGTCCGATCCGATGGATAAAGACTTCAACTACGCCGACGCCTTCAACAGTCTCGATCTGGCGGCGGTCAAACAGGATCTGCACGCCCTGATGACCGACTCGCAGGAATGGTGGCCGGCGGACTTCGGCCACTACGGCGGCCTGTTCATCCGTATGGCCTGGCACAGCGCCGGCACCTACCGCATCGGCGACGGCCGCGGCGGCGCGGGCGAAGGCCAGCAGCGCTTCGCCCCGCTCAACAGCTGGCCGGACAACGTCAGCCTCGACAAGGCGCGCCGCCTGCTGTGGCCGATCAAACAGAAATACGGCCGCAACATCTCCTGGGCCGACCTGATTATCCTGACCGGCAACGTGGCGCTGGAATCGATGGGCTTCAAAACCTTCGGCTACGCCGGCGGCCGTGCCGACACCTGGGAGCCGGACGACGTCTACTGGGGCTCGGAGAAGATCTGGCTGGAGCTGAGCGGCGGGCCAAACAGCCGCTACTCGGGCGACCGCGATCTGGAGAACCCGCTGGCGGCGGTGCAGATGGGCCTGATCTACGTCAACCCGGAAGGCCCGGACGGCAACCCCGATCCGGTGGCCGCCGCGCGCGACATCCGTGAAACCTTCGCCCGCATGGCGATGAACGACGAAGAAACCGTGGCGCTGATCGCCGGCGGCCACACCTTCGGCAAGACCCACGGCGCCGGTCCGGCGTCTAACGTCGGCGCCGATCCGGAAGCGGCCGGGCTGGAGTCGCAGGGCCTCGGCTGGCACAGCACCTTCGGCACCGGCGTCGGCAAAGACGCCATCACCAGCGGCCTGGAAGTCACCTGGACCACCACCCCAACCCAGTGGAACCACGATTTCTTCCGCCATCTGTTCGAATACGAATGGGAGCTAAGCCAAAGCCCGGCCGGCGCGCACCAGTGGGTGGCGAAAGACATCGGTGAAACCATTCCCGACGCCTTCGATCCGAACAAGAAACGCCGCCCGACCATGCTGACCACCGACCTGTCGCTGCGCTTCGATCCGGCCTACGAGAAGATTTCGCGCCGCTTCTATGAGCATCCGGAAGAGTTGACCGACGCCTTCGCCCGCGCCTGGTTCAAGCTGACCCACCGCGATATGGGGCCGCGCCCTCGCTACCTCGGCCCGGAAGTGCCGCAGGAAGAGCTGATTTGGCAGGATCCGATCCCGGCGGTCGATCATCCGCTGATCGACGAGCAGGACATCGCCGCGCTGAAAAACGCCGTGCTGGCTTCCGGCCTGCCGGTATCGGCGCTGGTCTCCACCGCCTGGGCTTCCGCTTCGAGCTTCCGCGGTTCCGACAAACGCGGCGGCGCCAACGGTGCGCGCATTCGCCTGGCGCCGCAAAAAGACTGGGCGGTCAACCAACCTGCGCAGCTCGCCGCAACGCTGGCCAAGCTGGAGAGCATCCAACGCGCCTTCAATGATGCGCAGGCCGGCGGCAAGCGCGTCTCGCTGGCGGATCTGATCGTACTGGCCGGCGCGGCGGGCGTGGAACAGGCGGCGAAGAACGCCGGTTTGGCCCTGACGGTGCCGTTCGCGCCGGGCCGCATGGACGCTTCGCAGGAGCAGACCGACGTGGACTCTTTCGAAGCGATGGAGCCGCTCGCCGACGGTTTCCGCAACTTCCTGAAGGGCAAATACCGCGTGCCGGCCGAGACGCTGCTGGTCGACAAGGCGCAGCTGCTGACCCTGACCGCGCCGGAAATGACGGTGCTGGTCGGCGGGCTGCGGGTACTCGGCGCCAACGTCGACGGCACGCCGCACGGCGTGTTCACCCATCGGCCGCAGGCGCTGACCAACGACTTCTTCGTCAACCTGCTAGACATGGGCACCACCTGGCACCCGGTGGGTGAGGACGGCCTGTTCGAAGGGCGCGATCGCCGCAGCGGCGCGGTCAAATGGACCGGCACCCGCGTCGATCTGGTGTTCGGTTCACACGCGCAGCTGCGCGCGCTGGCCGAAGTCTACGGCAGCGCCGACGCGCAGGAGAAGTTCGCCCACGACTTCGTCGCTGCCTGGAACAAAGTGATGAACCTCGATCGTTTCGATTTGGCGTAAACTCCCCGCAACGGCCTGCTTCGGCAGGCCGTTTTTCCTCCCGAGATCAACACCGCCTCCGCTCAACGCCGGCCTTAGCACGCGCCGTTATATTTTATTTTCCGCTTATTCGTATTTACTCAACAAGTCATATAAAAATTTGATGGGCGGCAATTCTTTTAATGCTGTATTTATATTTAGACGGCAATGAAGACCGTAAACTCAGCTGGCTAATGCGATATATCCCATCCAGGAGAACACCGTTATGGATTATCTTCGATTCGCCTCAGCGCGCGGCGAGGCGGGCCTTATGACCCTCGCCGTTCCTTAGCGACAGCGGGCTTAGCCGGCAAAGGCACCCCACCGTTTTTATGCCAATAAAAAGAGAGGTTCTGCACCTTCGCGATATTCGCTTAGGCGCCAGAATTTCGCCCTTATTTAATGTTTCACGACGCGCATTGCGTTTTTAGTTTTTATTTTTCAGCCGACGGGAAAGCTCATAGGAAATCACGCTTCACTCAGGAAAATAACCGCTACCTGGAGGTCATCATGCAACATATTATCGGTATTTCTTCTCGTCGGCTGAGGATATCAGCCCTTGCGCTGCTGCTCCCTGCCGTATCATGGGCAGCCGATACGGCGTCTCTCGCCGTGGGGCCGCAATATGACACCACCCATGTCTACGTCGAACGCGGCAAAATGGATGCCTTTGTCGACAGCATCCTGAAAACCTTCGGCGGCACCAGCACCGAACGCGTGCTGGTCAACGTCACGCCCACGCCGAGCAAAACCTACTCCCAGCTGATACTGACGCCGGCCGGCAGCTTCTCGGTGTTCGATTTCAAAACGCCGATCCCGCACCCGTTCGGCGCCGAGCGCAACGGTTTTCTGGTCAGGGATATGGATGCCGCCATCCGCCAGGCCAGGGCCGCCGGCGCCGATGTGCAGGTTGCGCCTTTCGACGATCCGATTGGCCGCGACGCGGTGATCCAGTGGCCCGGCGGCGTCAACATGCAGCTCTATTGGCACACCAAGGCGCCCAACTACAAGCCGCTGCTGAGCGTGCCGGAAAACCGCCTGTATCTCTCCGCCTACCGCGTCAACGATTTCCTGAAAAGCTACCAGGCGTTCTCGCACGCCACGGTGGTGAGCGACGAACAGGTCAGCGATACGGCGATCGGCCGCAGCGACAACGGCAAGATCCGCCAGATCGAACTGGACTCGCGCTTCGGCAAAACGCGCATTTTCGTCACCGACGGGCATCTGCCTTATCCGTTCGGCCATGAGCGCACCGGCTATGGCGTCGACGATCTGCCGGCCACGCTGGCCAAAGCGACGGCCAGCGGCGCGCAGGTGCTGTGGCGTTCGACGGCGGCGGAGCGCCGCGCCTCGGCGCTGGTGCGTTTCCCCGGCGGCTACATCGCCGAAATCCACCAGACGGCTAAATAAACCCAAGGCGCGCTGCGGCGCGCTTTTTTCTTCGGATACCCATGATGAAACGCACGCTTCCCGCACTGTTGCTGTTCTCCTCGCTCCCCGCCCTGGCGGCGGAACCCGCCGCTTCCCCCTGGAAAAACATCCCGTTGGGCGATGCGGCCACCCTGTCTTTCGACGGTTCACTGCGCGAGCGCTATGAATGGACGGATCAACGCGATCTGAGCGGCGGACGCGACGACACCTTCATGCAGCGCCTGCTGATTGGCGCGCGCCTCGACTATGGCGACGACTTTGGCGCCTATGTCCAGTTGGGATCGTCACTGGCCACGCCGCGCGATCGCGGGCGCAAGCCGACCGACGAAGATCATGCCTATCTCGGCCAGGGCTATGTGGACTTAAAACTGCCCACCGCCTACGGCCTCGGCACCCTGCGGGTCGGCCGCCAGGAGATTGCGCTGGGTTCGCTGCACCTGATGGGCACCCGCGACGGCCCCAACGTGCGTCGTTCTTTCGACGCCATCCGCGCCAGCTGGGCCAAGGATAAAAACCGCCTAGACGCCTTTATCGGCCACCCCGTCACCCTCAAAACCGGCAGTTTCGACGACGATACCGACAACAGCCAAAAGGTGTGGGGGCTGTACGGCACCACGCCGCTGGCAGCGCTGGCGTCCTCGCTCGATCTCTACACCTTTGGCTTTGAGGATAACGACGCCCACTACGCGCAGCTCAGCGGGCAAGAACGGCGCTATACCGTCGGCGCGCGCATTTTCGGCGCAGCGCAGGGGTTCGACTGGGATAATGAAGCCGCCTGGCAGTTCGGCAGCGCAGAACAGCGCGACATCCGCGCCTGGTCGGCGTCGGCGCACGCCGGGTATAGGATGAGCGACTGGCGCTGGCAGCCGCGCTTTGGCGGCAAGATTGGCATCGCCAGCGGCGATAAAAACGGTCACGATGGGCAGCTCAATACCTTTAACGCCATGTACCCCAAGCTGCCCTACCTGACCGAAAACGGGCTGGTGGCGCCGGCTAACCTGATCGCCATTCATCCTTCGGTCACGATTACGCCGTGGCAAACCCTGGCCATCGACTTCAGCTGGGACGCGTTGTGGCGGCAACGCCGCGAGGATGCCTTCTACCTCGGGCCGATGCGCCCGGTGAAGGGCAGCGCGCAAGGCTCGCGCTTTATCGGCAACCAGTATCAGGTCGAAACCATCTGGACGCCGCGCAGCGATCTTCAGTTCAAGGTGGCCTATGTCTACTTCGACGTCGGCCACAGCCTGCAGCAGCATGCCGGGCTGAAAAACATGAACTTCATCCTGGCGCAGGGCACCTACAGTTTTTAATTATCAGGCAAGTTAATCGGTGTACGCGGGCGCCCTTAATGATCCCTTACTCAATTAATGACGTTCGCCGGCGTATAGCCGCCTATATGCATTGCGGCAATGGTGGCTACTCGCCGCCATTTACAGATGAAAATTAATGAAAAGCAAAAAGATAAATCAGTTAGGTAAACTCCACGAGCCAATTACAGAGTAATATTAAATAAAGATTTAATTCCACCTGGTTATTTAAGTGCGCCTTTTACACATATCTTATGTAAAAGATTCATATAAGAATAACTCATTAATAAAATAATTATGCCTATACTGCTTTCAGCCAACCATTGCGCGCCATTAATTCCTCACCGTGATTAATGATAAGGACATATCCCGCTTGAGTGCGATATTCAAGCCAGACCAAGGAGGCAAGCCAATGATAACCCAATAACTCCCCCTATTTTCAAACCTGTGTACGAGCATATAGAGCGTTAAGTGCAATATTGTCAACGTCCAAAGGAGTTTGATATGTCATTAGCTACCGATAAAATCTCAGATTATTTAACCGATTATGAAAGAGGCGATCGCGAGGGAAGCAGCAAGCCTTCATACGCCACGGAAGACGTTTCAGATCTGTTGCTGAGGAGCCATTATTCCGCCAATGGCAAAGGCGTGACTGACCATGCGGCAACAATAACCTACTCTTTCCCCGTGTATACCGACAGCGATAAGCCAGGATCCGCACAGCTTACCGCCGCCCAACAGGCCCAAACCAAGCTTTCATTGCAGTCCTGGTCAGACGTGGCCAATATCACCTTCACCGAGATCAAAGGCACCGATGCCAAAAGCGCTGATATAAAGTTTGGTTTTTATAAGGCGGCCAGCGGAGGCAATTACACCTCCTATGAAAGTACGCAAAACGACCTGAAAAGCACCATCTGGATCAGCGGCAACAAAGGCTACGACGCTTCGAATCCGCAGACCAATAACTATGCCAGGGATACGCTGACCCACGAAATAGGGCATGCGCTCGGGCTCTCCCACCCCGGAAACTATGATGCCTCCAACGCGACTTACCCCACCTACACCAACTCGGCGAAATATTATGAGGACGACCATCAATATTCTTTGATGAGCTATTTTAGTGAACAAAACACCGGCGCCGACTATAAAGGCGTATGGCCCTCGGGGCCGCAGCTGGATGATATTACCGCCATTCAGAAGCTGTACGGCGCGAACACCACCACGCGCACCGGTGATACCACCTATGGTTTCAACTCGAATACGGATCGAGACTTTTTGAGCGTTAAGGCGTCCACGGACAAAATCGTGGCGGCTATCTGGGATGCCGGCGGCAACGACACGCTGGATTTTTCAGGCTACAGCCAAGATCAGCGCATCAACATTAACGAAGGCTCATTCTCAGATGTGGGCGGATTGAAGGCGAATATCGCCATCGCCTATGGCGCGCAGATTGAAAATATCATCGGCGGCAGCGGCGCCGATATCTTAGTGGGCAACGCACTGAACAATACGCTCAAAGGCGGCGCAGGCAACGATATCATTTACGGTGCCGACGGCGCCGATCAGCTCTGGGGCAATGCAGGCGCCGACACCTTCGTCTTCAGCGCAGCCGACGACAGCCAGGCCGCCGCGCCGGACTGGATCCGTGATTTCCAAACGGCGGTGGATAAAATCGATCTGTCGTGGCTCAACCAGACGGTTAAGGCCGAGGGGGGCGAGTTGCACTTCGTCGATAATTTAAGCGGCTCGCTGTATGAAGCGGCGCTGAATTATGACTCGCAGCAGAATGTCACCGATCTGGCGATCAATCTCTCCGGCCATAACCAGCCTGATTTCCTGGTTAAAATCGTGGGGCAGGTCGACGCTTCCGCCGATATTCTCGTCTAGCCAAGAAACCCGCAGTCCGGCGCGAACGCCGGACTGTTTATCTCTTCGCAGGCCTCCGATGGCGTTTTTTGCGCGGTTCCCACATCACCAAAGCAGTAAATGGGTGTGAGGAGCAACGGAACAATAAACGCACTTAAGCAGTCAATTTAAATGACTATTATTCTATAAATCAATAAGTTATTACGTCATCGCCAGAAATCATCCGTTCTTCTTTCTTGTCTCATCCATCACACAGCAAATGATAGTCATTATCATTTGATATCTATTCCTGATGCTCATAACCTACTGTTCATGCATACAGTTTTCGTAATTTTTAACCATCTTCGTCTTAAATGCGCAGCGTCGTTAACTGTCTGTAAAGCGTTACCATGTGCCATTTCCATGGCAGGAACTTATTAATAAACTGAGGAATTATCATGGCTGAACAAAAGAAAAATGCCCAGGTACAGAGTGGCGTCAACGACGACATCACCGAACTAAAGTCGCTGACTACACTGCGCAAACGGGTCGTCAGCGACGGTGAAATCGTCTCAAAATCTGCCAACGGCTTTCGACTGGCCAACGGCAACACCGGCGTAATGTTGCGTAACGACGGCAAGGATTTTTATGCCCTGACCACACCAACCGGACAGGCACAGGACGGGCAGTGGAACACGCTGCGCCCCTTCTCGTTCAATCTGGCTTCCGGTCGGGTTGCTCTGCGCAACGGCGTAGATATCTCCGGCGGGGCGATGGTTTCGCATAATGCGGACATCTCCACTGCGACCACCGGCCCGGCTCCGCTTATCAACGGGCAGGTCTATAATGCGGCAACTATACATACCGAATTTACCAGCGGTAATATCACCACGACCATGCTGATGGGGTCACGCGTGGTCGCCGGCAAAGAGGATTATGGCCTGCTCTCTTACCGCGACTGGCAGGGAAACTGGAATGAACTCCGGGTCAAACCCAATGCCGAGCTGTCTGTTGGACAACTGACCAAGCGCAACGCTCACGGCTGGTTCACTGCAAGCCCGCCTGAGAATGTCGATAAATCGCAGGAATCCCTTACCAACGGGCTTTATTTACCTAATCCAGGTAATAAACACGTAAAAATTTATCACCACGACCATGTGAAGTACAACGAGCTGGTCATTAACGTGAGTGACGGCAATAAAAATAGCTGGTTCGTTTTCAAAGAAGACGGCTATGCCGTCACCGGCGGCGGGTGGAACATCAGCTCTGACGTCCGTATGAAAACGGAAATAACCCCAATCGACGGCGCCCTGGACAAGCTGGCCAACATCGGCGGCTACACCTACCTCAAACAGGGCGTACCGGAAGCCGGCGTGATTGCACAAGAAGTGGAAGAAATTCTCCCCCAATCCGTGACCCAGACCGAGCTGAAACTCAATGACGGCAGCGTGCTGAAAGACGCCCGCAGCATCAATATCAACGGCGTAGTCGCGTTGCTGGTTGAAGCGCTTAAGGAAGAACGCTCACTGCGCGAAGCAGAACGAGAGGCTTTTGAAAGACGACTGGTTGCCTTGGAAAAAGGCATTGAGCGCGCCTGATTAACAATATTGGGCCGTTAGCACTGAATACCTCTCAGCGCCTTTACAGGCGAGTACCACGCTTGCAACACGATGACGGAAAGGAACTCAATTATGAATGGATTTAATTACGGTGATGGTAAAGGAAGGGAGCGTCAAAGCGGTGTAAATGTAGAAGCTGCTTCCCGGTTCGATAATGTCTGCGTTATTCGCAGCTCGGCAGCGCGTCGATTACATCGTTCTATTTGAAGAGGGATCGGATTATGACACGATATGAAGATATAACGCAGTATGAACGCGATGTAATGACTTCAATGGGATACAACTGGAATGGACATGGTTGGCAACGAGGGTTTGACTTATCAGATAGCAATATGGTTGTAGAAGCATGGGTTGGCGAGGGTTTACCTGATAGACAGAAGGAATTGAGTAATATTACCCATATCTGGGATCAAAAAATTTCCGATATTAATAAACCGATAAGTGCTTTTGCTCCTGAAGATGATGATATCACGCCATTCAGTAATGAAGCAAAAGAGAGTTACCGTGAGGATTCAGATACAGCCATTCAGTTTGCAGCTAATAAAGCAAATGAAATTGACAACCAAATTAAAGAAATTCAAAAGGATATTGACGCATTAAGCAAGAAAGCTGAAAGTAGTCAACTGACTGAGTTCGAGAAAGCAAACCTAAAAGTAATTATTAGCAAGTTAAAGGTAAGTAAAGAACGCCTTACCATTCTTCGAAATGAAGCTAATAAACGAAAAGTACATCAGGAATATTTAAAGCTGAATAATGAAGACTGGTTCTTCTCTAGAGAAAAGCCCACCTCCTGGGTTAGGGAGCAGCAATCATTAAACAGAAAGGAAATGGGTAAAAAACTGGAAGAAGAGAAGAGAATACAGTCAGAAATTGACACAGCCAAACAAAATATTGAACATTTAGAAAATGAACAGCGTGAGAAGGAAGAGGAAGTCCGCAAAGCTGAGGAAGCTCGCAAGGCAGAGGAAGCCCGTCGAGCGGAAGAAACCCGCAAAGCCGAAGAGGCCCGTAAGGCAGAGGAAGTCCGTCGAGCTGAAGAAGCCCGCAAGGCTGAAGCAGCTCGGAAAGCGCTGTTCGCCAAAGCCGGCGTACTGGACGCCCCGGTCTATACACCCGGCATGATAAAAGCGGCCAATGCCGCGATGGCCACGGCCGGGGTCATGGTGCTCAACCGCGCGGGCGGTATGGTACAATTATCAACATGGATCAACAGCGTGATGACCAGCGCCAGTGAGCTGGCCGGCTGGGTATCCGGTGGAGTGTGGCGCGGCGCCGTCGAAGTTTCCCGGGTTACCACGCTCACTGCGGTAGCTCCGGCAGTCGGCGCCTTCGTTGTCGGATTCTGGCCGGGGAAAGCCGGTGAAAGTCAGAGCGATATTGATAAATTGCTGGGTCGTGATTTAACACAGATGTTTACCGTTCCGGCCAGCCTGGTTGCCGCAGGGAAAACACCGATTCAGCCGGAAATGACCACGGTCGATTTACCGGTGCGCGGGTTTATTCGCAGAGGGAATAGCGGTCAGCAAGAGGTAATACTGGTCAAAACAGGAACGGGCGGCGTCTCCGCTACCGTGCCGGTGTATCGGCCGGTTCGCGATGAAAAAACCGGCCTGGACCGGATAACCTTGCCGGCGGTTGCCGGTGCGCCGGGGCGAACCATTTTGATAAACCCGGGCACCGCCCCGTCGGGTCCGTGGCATACCGGCAATCCTGCGTCTGCAGCGCCGGTAACGCCGGTGCATACCGGTACGGAGATAAAGCAGGCCGACAGTATCGTCACGACGACGTTCCCTGCAGATGACATGCCACTGCAGGATTTTATCTACTGGCAGCCTGATGCAACGGGAACCGGTGTTGAGCCTGTCTATGTCATGCTCAGTGGTATCTATGGTGAAACCAACGCTAAAGGGCAATACAGTGGTCGCGACTACAACACGGACAAGGCCGGTGGCCCAATTCAGAATCTGGACTGGAAAACCGCCACCATTGACCGCGCCGGCGTGGACAAAGTGAAGCTGCATACCGGGCGGTTTGGCGAATCTCCCGATAACAAGGTGATGATTGACCGCCTGGAAAATATCCTGAAGGGAGAAGTACAGCCCACCGATACCGACAAGCGTTTTTACACCCACGAAATCAGGGAATTGGAGCGTTATAGAGCAGTTGGTGTTCCTGATGGAATATCACCTGATGACGATGGTGCTACATGGAATAACACTCATACGGCGACGTTGGAAGATTACAAATTAAGTAGCGATCGCTCTCTGTTATATACACCAGAAGCATTAAAAGCTGGTGATGAATAAATCTGGAGGTTATATATGATTGATTTTAAACCTATGTTTGAAAATGAACAAATCCGAGACATAGTTTTATTCTTGTCGGGACGAAAAGAAAACGGGATATCTCATCCTCAATTAGATGGGTATTGCACTATGTATGGTAATAAACGTATATCAAACATTGAACTGATCTCATTAGTGAAAAGCATGCGAGAAAAAGGGGATGTATCATCTAATGGAAAAGGTGGCTATAAAAGAGGTCCAAACTGGAAAGAACCCGCATTCGTAACCGAGAAAAAATACGGTATTGAGTAATTACCAGTGCCTTCCATAAGTGCGTTTTAAGCAGCGTCCAACAAACGAGAGTTTGTTGGACGTTTTCGTTGATGGCTAATTCCACGCCAGATTGGTTTTCAGTCCAGCCCTGGGGCAGAAAACAACGGTTTTGGCTCCGTTGCTCCCCCCAAATCGCGCAGACGAGCTCACACCGCTTCCAGCTCCGCCGCCAGGGTGGCGACCAGCTCCGCCGCCGGCATCGGCCGCGCCAGGCCCACGCCCTGCCCGGCCCACAGCGACATAAACTCTCCGCGCCCGGCCTTGGCCGCCGCCTGGCGGATATCGCCGGTGAGCGCGTTCTGCACCGGATAAGGCAGGATCTGCGCCTCTTCCGCGCGCATCTGCCGCATGAAATCATTGACGATACCGCGCGCCGGGCGGCCGCTGAAGGCGCGCGTCAGGCGCGTGCTGTCATCACCGGCGTTGCGCAGCGCCGCCCGCCAGGCTTCGGCGATGCCCGACTCCGGGCTGCACAGGAACGCGGTGCCCAACTGCGCCGCCTGCGCGCCCAGCAATTGCGCCGCCGCGATGCCGCGCCCGTTCATGATACCGCCCGCGGCGATCACCGGGATCTTCACCGCCGCCACCACCTGCGGCAGCAGGGCCATCAGGCCGACGCAGGATTGCTCGATATCGCCGAGGAAGGTCGGGCGGTGGCCGCCCGCCTCCGAGCCAGAGACGCAAACGAAGTCGGCGCCCGCCTCTTCCCAGGCGCGGGCTTCCGCCACCGTGGTGGCGGTGCCGATCACCCGCGAGCCGGCCTTCTTGAACTGCGTAACCGTGGCGCGCGGCAGCACGCCGAAGGTGAAGCTGGCCACCGGCGGCGCCGCCTCCAGCAAGGCCGCGATCTGGTCACGGTTGTTTTCGGCGAATTGGGTGGGGATCGGCGGCTCGCTCAGCCCCAGCGCTTCGCGGAACGGCCGCAGCAGGTGCTGGGCGCGCTTGAGCTCGGCGAGATCCGGGTGCTGCTCATCGAGCAGAAACAGGTTGATGTTGAACGGCCCGGCGGTCTGCGCGCGGATCTGCTGCACCCGTTCGAGGATCACCGCCGGTGAAAACAGCGCCGCCGCGCACGAGCCCAGCGCCCCGGCGTTGCTCACCGCCACCGCCAACGCCGGCGGCGACGCGCCGTTCATCGGCCCCTGAACGATCGGATAGCGCAGCCCAAGCTCGCGGGCAAAAGCAGAAGGTGCCGTCATCAATGTGTCTCCCTGTGCTGACTACATTCGTCTTACGGCGGCCGCGCCGCCGAACCGACCAAAAGCATAGCACCTTCTCACCGCCTGGCCGCGCAGTTAATGCTTCACCTGACGCCGGTCGAGCGACAGGAAGTGATGCACCACCGGTTTCTCCGGCCCGATATGGAAGCGCAGCGCCACCTGCTGCAGATCGGCGTCGGCGTGCGACACCCGCTGGTGCTGCCGCAGGTGCTCTGCCCAGGACTCCACCAGGAACCACTCCATGATGCATTCCGGATCGCCGGTGTGCTCGGTAATGCCCCAGGCGTAAGCGCCGTCGCGGCGACGCGCCCGCTCCAGCATCAGCAGCGTGCGCAAGAACTGCGGCCGATCCTGTTCGCGGATGCGGTACTCCACCTGAATCATCACCGGGCCGCGATCGTTCTCGACCGGCGTGTTGACCAGCGGCTCCGGCCAATGGTTCGACGGCTGCAGATCGGCTTCGCCGGTCGGCAGCCGCAGGCGGTGGAACAGCAGCCCCGCCGCCAGCAGGCCGACGCCGCCGACCAGCAGCGTGGCGGCCACGCCCAGCTCCTGCGCCACCAGCCCCCACAACAGGCTGCCTGCCGCCATCGCGCCGTTGAACACCATCAGGTAGATGGCCAGGCCGCGGCCGCGCACCCAGTTGGGCAGAACGCCCTGCGCCGCGCCGTTGAGCGTGGTCAGCGCGATAATCCAGCCGGCACCCAGCACCAACAGCAGCACCACCGCCAGCCACTGCGGCGGCGCCAGCGACAGGGCCGCCATCACCACGGCGGTCAGCACCGCCGCCAGCAACACCAGCCCGTCGGCATTCAGCCGCTGGCGCAGGCGCGGCAACACGATCGCGCCGAGGATCGCCCCGGCGCCTACCGCCCCCAGCAGAACGCCGTAAAAACCGGCGCTGCCGCCCAGCATGCGGCGCGCCACCAGCGGCAGCAGCGCCCAAACCGAGCTGGAGAAGGCGAAGAACACCGCCGCCCGCAGCAGCACCACGTGCAGCTCGCGGCTGGAACGGGCATAGCGCAGGCCGGCGCGGAAGGCGCCGAAGAAGTGTTCCGACAGGCCGCTGTCCTCGGCCTTCGGCCGCTTCCACCACAGCAGCGCCGCGATCACCAGCACATAGCTCATCACGTCCGCGCCGTAGGCCGCGCCGGCGCCGAAGCTGGCCAGCAGCAGGCCACCGGCCGCCGGGCCGATGGAGCGGGCGATGTTGATGCCCAGCGAGTTCAGCGCCACGGCGTTTTTCAGCTCGGCGCGCGGCACCAGCTCCGGAACGATCGCCTGCCAGGTCGGCCCCATCAGTGCCGCGCCGATGCCGCCGACGAAGGTCAGCGCCAGCAGGTATTCCACCGTCAACGCACCGGTCTGCGACAGCACCAGCAGGCTGCCGCTGACGCAGGCCAGCAAAATTTGCACGAAGATCAGAAAGCGCCGTCGATCGAGGATGTCCGACAGTACCCCGGCCGGGATCGCCAGCAGGAACACCGGCAGCGTGGCGGCGGTCTGCATCAGCGCCACCGCCGAAGGGTTACTCGACAGATCGGTAATCAGCCACGAGCTGGCGACGTCGCGCATAAAGCTGCCGACGTTGCCGAGCACCGTGGCGCCCCACAGCACCGCAAATAAGGGGATTTTCAGCGGCGCGAAGCCGCCCGCCGCCGCCTTGTTGTCCGCCTGTTCAGCCATCCGTTCGCTCCTTCAAATCGTTAAATGCCACCAGCAACAGCGCGCCGGACAGCCCAAGGTGTTCAAAAAATCCGTTCATCATCTGGCCGCGTTCCGCCCCGTCGAACTGCCAGAACGGATTGGCCATCAGCGTCGCCATCAGGGTGAAACCGGCCAGCGCCAACGCGCCGAGCCAGCGGTAAAAGCCGCTCAGGATCAGCACCGACGCCGCCAGTTCCAGCAGCGTAACCAGCACGGCGAACAGCGCCGCCGGCTGCAGGCCGAAGTGGGTCATCTCGGCGATGGCGCCTTCGACGTTCAGCGCCTTGACCAATCCGCCCTGAATGTAGGCGGCGCAAATGGCGAGCAGCAGCAGCCAGCGCACCGCGGGCGCATGCAGCCGCTGCGCGCAGCGGGCGGCGATAGCAGTCAGGTTCATCGCGCCCCCTTAGAACGGCGAATTCTGGATAAAGGCCAGCAGATCGGCGTTGAAGCGATCGGGATCGACCTGCGCCAAGCCGTGAGCGCCGTCGGCGTATACGTTCAGCTCCGCCTGTTGCATAAGCTTAGCGGCTTTCAGCGCCGAGGCGCCGATCGGCACGATCCGATCGGCGTCGCCATGCACCAGCAGCGTCGGCCTGTCGATCGCCAGCAGATCGGCGGTGAAGTCCACTTCGGAGAACGCGCTCACGCCGTCGTACTGCCCTTTCATGCCGCCCTGCATGCCCATCAGCCAGAAGTGGTCGATCAGCCCCGCATTGCTCTCCACCTCGTCGCAGTGGAGACCGTAGAACGGCACCGCCAGATCTTTGAAGAACTGCGAGCGGTTGCCCGCCACGCCGCTGCGAATGCCGTCGAAGGCCGCCATCGGTGTGCCTTCCGGGTTGACCGGCGTTTGCAGCATCAGCGGCGGCACGGCGCCCACCAGCACCACCTTCGCCACCCGATCGCTGCCGTGGCGGCCGATGTAGCGTGCCACTTCGCCGCCGCCGATGGCGTGGCCGACCAGGATCAGATCGCGCAGATCCAGCGTTTCGATCAGCAGAGCCAGATCGTCGGCGTATTGGTTGATGTCGTTGCCGTGCCAGGTCTGATCCGAACGGCCGTGGCCGCGGCGATCGTGGGCGATCACGCGGAATCCGCTCTGGCCGAAAAACAGCAGCTGGTTGTCCCAGGCATCGGCGGACAGCGGCCAACCGTGGGAGAACAGGATCGGCTGGCCGCGGCCCCAATCCTTATAGAAAATGCGTGCGCCATCGGGCGCGGTGAGGATGCTCATGACGTGTTCCCCGCTCGGTATTGAATTGGATTTTGTACCGGGTAACAGTACGGCAGGCGCAAAGGCAGTGATAACGGAATAATTTTCGCATGATCGCGAGTTTTTTTGCTGAAGAGGCCGGCGTCGCCGCCGGCGCAAAACGTCAGATGTTTTCCAGATCGATACCGCGCGTTTTCGGGCCGAACAGCCCGATCACCAGCATCACGATCAGCATGCTGGCGACGATAAACGCGATCACCCCCAGCGAGCCGCCGTACTGCAGGATAATGCCGATGATGATGCTGCTGAACACCGTCGACAGCCGGCTGAAGGAGTAGCAGAAACCGACGGCGCGGGCGCGAATATGGGTCGGGAAGATCTCGGATTGATACGAGTGGTAGCTGTAGGTCAGCCAGGCGTTGGACCAGGTGATGAAGAAGCCGCACAGGATCAGCCACAGCGGGTTGTTCTGCAGCGCGAACAGCGAGCCGAAGACCACCGTCACCAGGCAAGACAACACGATCTGCCACTTATTCTCCATCTTGTCGGCGTAGAAGCTGCACAGCAGCGAGCCCAGCGGGTAGGCCAGCGTAATGAAGAAAGCGTACAGCAGGCTGTGGGTGACCGATGCGCCCTTGCCCGACAGCAGCGCCGGCAACCAGTTGCCGAAGCCGAAGAAACCGATGGCCTGAAAGAAATTCATCACCACCAGCATCAGCGTGCGATCGCGATACTGCGGCGCCCAGATGTCGCGAAAGCGGCCGCGCAGCGGTGCCCCCTCGGCATCGTCCACCGGGCGCGACGGGAAGTCCACGGCCATCACGCCGCAACGCCGTTCCATATCCCGCATCACCTGCCGGGCCTGCGCATAGCGCCGCTGCTGCACCAGCCAGCGCGGCGACTCAGGCAGCCCCTTGCGCACCAGCCAGATCACCAGCGAGGCCAGCGCGCCGGCGATCACCACGTAGCGCCAGCCGCTCAGGCCCCAAATCGTCTGCGGCACCAGCCACCAGGACATCAACGCCACCGCCGGCACCGACAGGAACTGCACGAAGAACGCGAAGGCGAAAGCCCGGGTGCGCAGATGCGCAGGCACCCACTCCGTCAGATAAGTGTCGATGGTCACCAGCTCAATGCCGAGCCCGACGCCCACCAGAAAGCGCAGAAAGATCACCCACTCCGCCTGCTGTTGAAACGCCAGCAGCAGCGAGAAGGCGCCATACCAGATCAGGGCGAACATAAAGGTGGCGCGGCGGCCGAAGCGATCGGCGTACGGGCTCAGCAGGCTGGCGCCGACGAACAGGCCAAGAAAGGTGGCGGAGGCGAAGGCCGCCTGGTCCGACACGCCGAAGACGCCCTGCGCGCCGGTGTGGAAAATGCCGTCGGCGATAAGGCCGGTGCTGATATAGCCGGTCTGGAACAGATCGTAGAGTTCGAAAAAGCCGCCCAGCGACAGCAGAATGATAAAGCGCCACAGGCCGGCCGACGCGGGCAAGGCGTCGATTCTGGCCGCCAGATCCCGCGCATGG
Source organism: Serratia sp. CY33525 (assembly GCF_052169115.1). Classification (NCBI taxonomy): domain Bacteria; kingdom Pseudomonadati; phylum Pseudomonadota; class Gammaproteobacteria; order Enterobacterales; family Yersiniaceae; genus Serratia; species Serratia sp. CY33525. The sequence continues at coordinate 590,536 of NZ_JBJNLK010000001.1, forward strand.
ATCGGCGACGCCGCTACAGAGTCACTCACCGTTAACCTCGCATTAACATTTTTGATGGCTTTCTATGCTAGCGAAGCGGCGTCGGAGTTAAATTTTTAATTAGCAGACTATGAAAAAAAGTTAAGCATAAAACGCTGCAGCAGCCTGTTTTATAGCAGGAAAATGCAACGCGGGATGCCGCAGCGGCATCCCGAATCGGTGGCTTAACGGCTGGGGTGCTGCTGCAGCCGTTCGCTGCGGTAGAAGCTCAGCAGGCACCCGCCGAGGGCGATCAGCGCCAGCGGCGCGGCGACGAAGCCGATGTTGCCCATGCCCAGATGCAGGCTTACCTGGTTGCCCAGCAGCGCGCCGCTGCCGATGCCGAAGTTGTACAGGCCGGAGAAGATCGCCATCGCCACGTCGGTGGCGTCCGGCGCCAGGCTCAACACTTTGGCCTGCATCGACAGGCCGATGGCCATGATCGCCATGCCCCAGAAGATGCACAGCACCGTCAGGTGGCTTTCGCTGCCGGCGGCCGGCAACAGCAGCAGCAGGCTCAAGGCCAGCAGCGCGATGGCGCCGATAAAGAAGCCGGAAGGAAAACGCTCGCTGTAGCGGCTGAACAGCAGGCTGCCGACGATGCCGGCGGCGCCGAACAGCAGCAGCATCAGCGTGGTGAAGTTCTCCGACAGCCCGGCCACGGTCTGGATAAACGGCTCGATGTAGCTGTAGGCGGTGAAATGCGCCGTCACCACGATGACGGTCAGCATGTACAGCGCCAGCAGCGCCGGGCGTTTGAACAGCAGCGGCACGCTGGCCAGCGAACCGGAGTGCTCACTTTTCAGCACCGGCAGCAGGCGCCACAGCAGCACCAGCGCCAGGGTGGCGCACACCGCGATGCCGATAAAGGTCATGCGCCAGCCGAGCAGTTGCCCCACCACCCGCCCGAGCGGCAGCCCGAGCACCATCGCCAGCGCGGTGCCGCCCGCCAGCAGGCTCAACGCCTGGGCTTTCTTGCCCGGCGGCGCCACGCGGATCGCCAGCGAGGCGGTGATCGACCAGAACACCGAGTGCGCCAGCGCCACGCCGGCGCGCGAAATGACCAGCGTGGTGAAGTTCCAGGCCACGGCGGTCAGCACGTGGCTGGCGATAAACAGCATGAACACGCCGATCAGCAGCTTGCGGCGCTCGATTTTGCTGGTCAGCAGCATGCACGCCAATGAGGCGGCGGCGACGATCCAGGCGTAGATGGTGATGATCAGGCCGACCTGTTCGGTTTGCATCGAGAAGCTGGCGGCGATGTCGCTCAACAGACCGACCGGAATAAATTCGGTGGTGTTGAAGATAAAGGCCGAGACGGCGAGGATAACCACGCGCAACCAGGCGGTTGAGCGCGAAACGGCAGCGTGTTCCATGGTAAACAAAATCCGGACAGGTGCGGGCAAGTAGCGATATTTTAACCAACCGGCCCGCTAAATGCGATACACGTCACACTTTAATTGTGTGGTTTTTTTCGCCGCATTTCGACACATTCGCAGACACACGGTTGCACAAATGCTGTGCTAATCTATTGAAGCGTACCAATTTTTCCTGCCGCTCTTCCCCTCCGGCCGCCGCAGACGACGCGCCGCGCCGAAGAACCGCGCGCAGTGTCCATTTGGCGTTTTCTGAGGCGAGGTCATTATGTCCGCGATTTATGATTGGTCCGTGCTCGCATTGCGCAATGTTTACGATCGCCGCATTCAGGGCAAGCCGGTGCTCGACAGCGCCGCGCTGTTCCCCGACGCCGAACGTTTCACCGCCCAGTGGCGGCAGATCCGCGAAGAGGCGCTAACCGTCGCCCACGATCTGCACAATATTCCCCGCTTTCACGAGATCATGATCCAGCAGGCGTCGATTTCCGCCAACGACGCGCGCGACTGGCGCATGTTCATCATGAAGGCCTACGGCCAGCCGATCGCCCGCAACCTGGCGCGCTGCCCGACGCTGGCGGCGTTGATCGCTTCATCCCCGGACGTGCTGTCCGCCTCGCTCTCCTTCCTGGCGCCCGGCAAGCAGGTGCCGCCCCACCGCGGGCCGTTTCGCGGCATTCTGCGCGGCTATCTGGTGCTGGACATGCCCAAACGCGCCGACGGCGCGCCGGCGGCGGTGCTGAAAGTGGACGGCCGCGAATACCGGCTGCACGAGGGGGAGTTCATGCTGTGGGACGACACCTTCGAACACGAAGTGTGGAACGACAGCCCGCAGGTGCGCACCGTGCTGCTGCTGGACATCCGCCGCCGCGACATGCCCGGCGGGCTGCGGCTGCTCTCCAGCGCCATCATCGCCCTGGTGCGGCTGAACGTGCGCTGGATGCAGAAACAGTTCTGAAGCGGGCCTCCCTGCCCAAAGGGCGGCGCTCAGCCGCCGCCCAGATAGGCCTTTCTCACCTCCGGATCGTTCAACAGCTCCTGGCCGCTGCCGGTGAGGCGGATCTGGCCGTTGACCATCACATAACCGCGATCGGACAGCTTCAGCGCGTGGTTGGCGTTCTGCTCCACCAGAAACAGCGTCATGCCGCTGCGGGTCAGCTCGCGCAGCACGCCGAAGATCTGCCGCACCACGATCGGCGCCAGCCCCAGACTCGGCTCGTCCAACAGCAGCAGCTTCGGCCGGCTCATCAGCGCGCGGGCGATCGCCAGCATCTGCTGCTCGCCGCCGGACAGGGTCATCGCTCGCTGGTTGCGCCGTTCCTTGAGGCGCGGAAACAGCTCGAACATGCGCTGCAGATCCTCCGCCAGATAGCGGTTGCCGACGGTGATGGTACCCATCAGCAGGTTCTCCTCCACGCTCATGTCCGGAAAGATGCGCCGCCCTTCCGGCGCTTGCGCGATGCCGCCGGCCGCCACGTAGTGCGTGGAGCGGCGGCTGATGTCCTCGCCGCCAAACAGGATCTGCCCGCCGGCGATGCGCGGCTGGCCGAAGATCGACATCAACAGCGTGGATTTTCCCGCGCCGTTGGCGCCGATCAGCGCCACCGTCTCCCCGGCGTTGACCTGCAGCGACACCTTGCGCAGCGCCTGGATCGGCCCGTAAAACACGTCCACTTCGCGAAATTCCAGCATCGCTTCGCTCATCCCGCCAGCTCCTCTTCGTCCGCGCCCAGGTAGGCGGCGATCACCGCCTCGTTGTGCTGGATCTCCTGCGGCGTGCCGCGGGCGATCACGTCGCCGTGATCGAGCACGATCACCCGATCGGAGATCTCCATCACCATGCCCATGTCATGCTCGATCAGCAGCACCGTGATGCCGTGATGCTGGCGCAGGAAACGGATGATGCGGCTCAGCGTGGCCGTTTCCACCGGGTTCAGCCCGGCGGCCGGTTCGTCGAGGCAGATCATCTCCGGCGTGGTGCACATGGCGCGCGCGATCTCCAGCCGCCGCTGCTGGCCGTAGGACATCTCCCCCGCCAGCCGGTTGGCGCAGTCCACCAGATCCACCACCTCCAGCCAGTAGAAGGCGTGATCCAGCGCGGCGCTCTCCGCCCGGCGGTAGCCCGGCGTATTCAGCACCCCGGCGATCAGGTTGCGGTTGCTCTGCATGTGCTGCGCCACCAGCAGGTTCTCCACCACCGACATTTCGCGGAACAGGCGGATATTCTGGAAAGTGCGCGCCAGCCCGGCGCGGTTGACCAGGTGGGTGCCGCCGAACATCTTGTAATAGAGGCGCGAGCCGAGCCGCTTCGGGCGTATCCAGTCGCCGGCGCGGAACTTCTGCCCCAGCACCTGGATCACGTCGGTCGGCCGCTTGTGGGTATTGAGCAGGATCGCGCCGCCGCTGGCGCGGTAAAAGCCGGTCAGGCAGTTGAATACCGTGGTCTTGCCGGCGCCGTTGGGGCCAATCAGGGCGGTGATGGAGCCGCGCTCCACCTCCAGATTGACGTCGTTCAGCGCCTTGATGCCGCCAAAGCGCATCATCAGGTGCTCCACCCGCAAAATGGCGTCGCTCATGGCGCCACCCCCTTGCGTTCGGCGAAGCTGGCGCGGCTGATGCGCACCAGCCCACGCGGCCGCCAGATCATCATCGCCACCATCAGCACGCCGAACAGCAGCACCCGGTATTCGGCGAAGCTGCGCAGCAGCTCCGGCGCCACCGTCAGCACGAAGGCCGCCAGCACCACGCCGAGGGTGGAGCCCATGCCGCCCAGCACCACGATCGCCAGGATCAGCGCCGACTCGAAGAAGGTGAACGAGGTCGGGTTGACGAAGCCCTGATAGGTGGCGAAAAACACCCCCGCCAGCCCGGCGGTGGAGGCGCCCAGCATAAAGGCCGACAGCTTCACCAGCACGTGGTTCAGCCCGAGAGAGCGGCAGGCGATCTCATCCTCGCGCAGCGCCTCCCAGGCGCGGCCGATCGGCATGCGCGTCAGCCGGTGCTTGATGTACAGCACCAGCAGCACCACCAAAAACAGCACCGCGTAGATGAAGATGAACTTGAGGTTGGGGTTGTAATTGATGCCGAGAAACTCGTGGATCGGCACCCCGCCGTCTTTGGCGCGGCGGCCGAACTCCAGGCCGAACACCGTCGGCGCCGGCACCGAGACGCCGTTCGGCCCACCGGTGAGCGACATCCAGTTGTTCAGCACCAGCCGGATGATCTCACCGAACCCCAGCGTGACGATCGCCAGGTAGTCGCCGTGCATGCGCAGCACCGGGAAACCCAGCAGCGCGCCGGCCAGCGCCGCCATCAGCGCCCCCAGCGGCAGCATCGCCCAAAACCCCAGCCCGAGGTACTGATAGCCCAGCGCCAGCCCGTAGGCGCCGATGGCGTAAAACGCCACGTACCCCAGATCGAGCAGCCCCGCCAGCCCGACCACGATATTCAGCCCCAGGCCGAGCAGCACGTAGATCAGGCCGAGGATCGCCACCGTCAGCAGGTATTTGGTGGCGACGAACGGGAACAGCAGCGCGATCGCCGCCATCAGCGGCAGGAGCCAGCGCAGGTTGGATTTATAGCCCAGCGGCCGCACGTAAACGCCGTCGTTGCCACCGTCGAAGCGCGCCAGCACCCTGCGCCCCGGCGCGGTTTGCAGGAACAGGCTCAGCAGCAGCCGCCCGGCCATCACCGCGATGATAATCCACACCAGCCGGTGCGGTTCGAAGTTAAAGCTGTAGCCGTTCAGCACGATGCCGACGATCGGCCCGAACACGATCAGGGCGATCAGCCCGGCCAAGACGGCGTCCAGCAGGCTGCGTTTAACGTCCAGCCCGCCGTGGATCACGGATTGCGACATGGCGTTCTCCTTAAACCTTGGCGATCAGCGGCCGGCCAAGCAGGCCCTGCGGACGGAAGATCAGGATCGCCACCAGCAACCCGAAGGAGAACACGTCCTTGTAATCCGAGTTCACCATGCCGGCGAACTGCGCCTCCGCCACCCCGAGCAGCAATCCGCCCAGCATGGCACCCGGCAGCGAGCCGATGCCGCCCAGCACCGCGGCGGTGAAGGCCTTGATGCCGATGATAAAGCCGACGTAAAAATCGAAGGTGCCGTAGTTCATGGTGATCAGCACCCCGGCCAGCCCGGCCATGGCGGCGCCGATCACGAACACCAGCGAGATCACCCGATCGGTATTGATGCCGAGAATCGAGGCCATTTTGCGATCCTGCTGGGTGGCGCGGCAGATGCGCCCCAGCCGGGTGCGCTGAATGATGTAGGTGAGGATCGCCATGCCGAGCAGCGACGCCACCAGAATAAACACTTTGGTGTAGGTGATTTGCACCACGCCGCCGTCGAACTCCAGGCGGAACACGCCGCTCAGCAGCGTTGGGATGCCTTGCTGGCGCGGCCCTTGGCTTATCTGCGCGTAGTTTTGCAGGATTAACGACATGCCGATGGCGGAGATCAGCGGCGCCAGGCGGGTGGAGTTGCGCAGCGGCTTGTAGGCGATGCGCTCGATCACCCAGCCGTACACCCCGGTGATGACGATGGTGAACACCAGCGTGCCGAGGATCAGCAGCGGGAACGAGTGCAGCCCGAAGAACGACAGCAGCGCCAAACCGATGGCGCACAGGTAGGCGGAGATCATGTACACCTCGCCGTGGGCGAAGTTGATCATGCCGATGATGCCGTAAACCATGGTGTAGCCGATGGCGATCAGGCCATACACCGCACCGAGGGTCAGGCCGTTGATCAGCTGTTGCAGAAAGAATACATCCATAATGAGCAGTCTCGCCTGGTAAGGCCGCCAACGCAGTCCGACGCGGCCCAAAGGTCATCGCGGAACGGGCTCGCCAGAGCGGCGAGCCCGTCGGTCATAGGGTTACAACTTCAAGGTTCGGCCGTTTACAGCTGGTGATATTTGCCCTTGTCATCCCATTGGTAGACCACGTAGTCCGAGACCTTCAGGTCGCCCTTCTGGTCCCAGGCTTTTTTGCCCATCACGGTATCCACATCGTGCGACTTCAGCCATTCGGCGGCCTTGGCGCTGTCTTTGCCGCCGGTGGCGTTGAAGGCGGCGGCGATCGCCTGGATCGAGGCGTAGGAGTAGAGGGTGTACCCTTCCGGCTCAAAGCCGCTGGCGCGGAACTTGGCGATCACCGCCTTGCCTTCCGGGATCTGACGCGGATCGTTGCCGAAGGTCATCAGCACGCCGTTGGTGTACTGCGGCCCGCCGGCGGCGGTCACCAGTTCTTCGGTCACCACGCAGTCGCCGGAGAAGAACTTGGCGGTCACGCCCTGCTCGCGCATCTGGCGCACCAGCGGCCCGGCTTCCGGATGGCAGCCGCCGAAGTAGACCACGTCCGGCTTGACCGAGGCGATCTTGGTCACCAGCGCGTTGAAGTCTTTCTCGCCGCGCGACAGCCCCTCATACAGCACTTCCTTGACCCCGCGCTTGTTCATCGCCGCCTTCGCCGCGTCCGCCAGCCCCTGGCCATAGGTGTCTTTATCGTGGATCACCGCGATGCGCTTGGCCTTCAGGGTGTCCAGCATGTAGTTGGTGGCGATCACGCCCTGCTGATCGTCGCGCCCGCACATGCGGAACATGGTCTTCATGCCGCGCTCGGTGATCTGCGGGTTGGTGGAGCCGGGGGTGATGGCGATGATGCCGGCCTCGTCATACACCTCGGAGGCGGGCATGGTAGAAGAGGAGCAGAAGTGGCCGACCACCGCCGAGACCTTTTCCTGATCCACCAGCCGGTTGGCGACCGCGACCGCCTGTTTCGGTTCGCAGGCGTCATCCCCCTGCACCAGCTTGATTTTTTCCCCTTTGATGCCGCCGGCGGCGTTGATGTCCGCCGCCGCCTGAGAAGCGCCGCGCCAATACTGATCGCCGTAGGTGGCGTTCGGCCCGGAGAACGGCCCGGCGACGCCGATGACGATATCGGCCTGCGCGGAAAACGCCGTACCTAAACAACCGATGAGCAAAGCAGCGAGCGGACTTTTTATCAATTTCGATGACATTGTTATCTTCCTCAGCACTGGTGTAGCGGAACGCCCTGGGGCGCGGAACTTTCACTTTATGTGTAGACGGGGAAAATAATTTTCTTGAGAGCGCAGTCGCATTCCCCAAAAATGGGTAAGCAAAAATCCAGCCATTGTGACGACGAATACATATTATTTGCTTATTCATCCTACATATCAGTTGCGGCGCGGCGTTTGACGGGGTTAACGGGGGATAAGCCGTACGGCTAAGAGGGAAGGTGCAGGATAGCGAGAGTGACCCTGCACCATCGCCGTGCAACGGCTTGTGCAAGCGACGTCAAAACGATTTGGGATGCAAAAATCAGCGCATAGCGATGGAAAATGCCGAAAAACAGCGCAAGGTGCTCATTCCCTCAGCAAACGCGCTTTTTTTGCAGTTTAGCGCTTTGACAAACCCCAGGCGCCCCGCTATTATTCGCCCCGTTCCAACAATTCCTCTGTAGTTCAGTCGGTAGAACGGCGGACTGTTAATCCGTATGTCACTGGTTCGAGTCCAGTCAGAGGAGCCATATTTAGAAAAGCCCGCTCAGGGAAACCCGAGCGGGCTTTTTGCTTTTGGTTTTCCGGGCAATGGCGGAGATGCCAGCGGCTATCCGAACATTGCCACACAACCATAACCTCTTAAAGTAAATCACATAAAGTACGGTTTATTACCGTCAGTACCCGGCTGGTTAACACCGATATTTTCGCCAATGTGTCTCTCAGGCTCATCAATAATGTCGGCAATTAAAGCGGCGACGCTCTTACGCGATACGATCGTCCCTTTGAACGGCTCATCGCGAGTAGTGAGTTCATAATCAACCTTGTCTTCATCCGTTAACCAGGCCGGGCGCAGAATGGTGTAATTCAGCCCCGAGGCTTCAATGGCGTCAGCCGCCCGCCGGAATGGCTTGAGGGGTTCACCAATAATCGTACGATTCCATTCACCGAATTTTCCCGGGACTTCATCGTAAATCCCCAGCGAAAGAACAAAGATCAGGCGTTTGACGCCGCAGGCCTGCATGGCGGCAATCACCGCCTCAGCCTGCGCATCCAGATCCTCCCCCGTCAGGTTGGCATACACCAGATCCTGGCCCTGTATCGCTTGTTCCAAAGCGGATCGGTTCAATACATCGCCGATAAAGATCCGCGCGTTGGTCGGATGCGAATGGATTTTTTCCGGCCGGCGAGCGAACAACGTTTGCACGACTGCCGGTTCATCCGCCAACCGTTCGATAACATGACAGGCGATTTGACCGCCTGCGCCAAGGATCAGGACATTCTTCATGGTCTTCTCCATCGATTATTCGCCCAGGTGCGCGGCGAAAAACGGCAACACCTTGTCCAGCGCTTTGCGAACGGCTTCCGGTTTGTCATACAGCTCGTAATGTGAAAAGTCCGCTAACGACACCAGCTCGCGATGTGCTGAAGCCGTTGCGCGTCCATAGACTTCCATACCATCGCGATAGGCGCCAAAGGCGCCGACTTTCTCACCCACCACCACCATCACCGGCTGAGTCAGCAGCAGCTCGGTAAACGCGAAGGCATCCCAGGCCAGCGTTTTTTGCGCGTGCGAGAACAGCATGCGCGTTGCCCCGCCCGGCTGCTGACCGCGCGCGGTCTTGTAATAGTCCGTCGCTTCAAAAACATCGCGCTCTGTGAGCCCGTGGACAGTTGCCGCCTCCGGGCTGGCGGGCAGCAATTCGTTCACCTGGAGCTCACCGCCGCGCGCTTCAAGGGTGCGCTGCGCAGCCATCGCATCCAGCGCCGCTAGCGGATCGTAACTGCTGAAGCCCTCGCGGAAGAGTCGCCCAATATTAACGCCAGTGATGCTCACCACGGCTTTGATGCGTTTCTCCGTCAGGGTGGCATTGACGGCATAGCCGCCACCGCCGCAAATGCCCAGCACGCCGATACGATCCGCATCGACATACGGCAAGGTGACGGCGTAGTCGATGACGCGGCTGATGTCCTCTACGCGCTGAGCCGGATCTTCTATCCAGCGCGGCGCTCCGCCGGATCCGCCCTGAAAACTGGCGTCATAGGCGATAACGACGTACCCCTGCTCCGCCAGCGCTTTGCCATAAACATTGCCGGAGGTCTGTTCCTTACAGCTGCCGAAAGGATGGACGCTGACCACCGTCGGGTAACGTCTAGATTCATCAAACCCCAGCGGCAGCTGAATGTTGGCGGCGATGTGCCAGGCCATATCTGCATTTTGGATGCGGACGTTTTTCATTACAGCGTCTCCTCAAAGAACGGTGCCAGGACGGAAACGGCTTCGGCGACATAGGCTTTGCCGTCATACAGATCCATATGGTTAGCGCCTTCGACGATGTGGTAGCGCTTATCATTGCTTGATGCACGATCGTATAAGTCATCGCTCATCCATTTACTGCCCGCCACGCTACCCGCCACGATCTGCATCGGCTGGGCCAGATACACTTCAGCCATGTGGTAGGCGTCGTAGGTAATGATCTGGTTGAGACTGCGCAGTGTCGCATAGCCAGGCGCCGTCGGATATTGCGCGCGCGGAGTGTGGTAATACTCCCAGGCCTGGCGCAGCTCTTCGTTCGGCGCATCGGATTCTTTCATAGGCGCCAGCGGCATGGTGGCATGTTCACCGCTGTTGATATCGCCAGTACGGGCGTTGGAGCCGGCCTCAACATACGGCAGCGCATCAATGGACTTCACATTGTTTTCCCACCCGTTGCGAAACATCGAGCCGATATTGACGGCGCTGACGGTGCCGATCGCCTTAATGCGGCGATCCTGGATCGCGGCGTTGGCGGTATAGCCCGCGCCGGCGCAAATCCCCATTGCGCCAATGCGCGCATTATCGACATAAGGCAACGTGGTCAGGTAGTCAATCACCGCGCTGACGTCTTCGGTACGGATATAGGGGTTTTCCAACTGACGGGGGACGCCGCCGCTTTCCCCCTGGTAAGAGGCATCGTAGGCTACGGTCACAAAACCCTGCTCTGCCAGTTTTGCGGCGTAGGTGCCGGCGGTTTGTTCTTTCACGCCGCCGCCCGGGTGAGAAACGACGATGGCCGGATACTGGCGGCTCGCGTCGAATGCCGGCGGGAAGTAGAGCACGGCAGAGAGATCAATCATCGGGTTATTGCTATTAGTGAAGCTGATTTTCTGGTTCATCATCCGGTTCCTCGTAGGGGCTATCGGTTAACTGCAACGTTTGGTGTTATCACTATAGATATTGAACATTCAGATGATTAGACCCAAAATCATGATTGAACCTATCATTTAAATGATTAATCAACTGAGCGTGAAACAGAGATGAAACGTGATGAGATAGCCGATCTGGTGGCATTCGTCGTGGTCGCGGAGGAACGCAGCTTCACCCGGGCCGCCGCCCGTCTGGGCATGGCGCAGTCGGCGTTAAGCCAGATAGTCCGGCGCATTGAAGAACGGCTGGGGTTTCGTCTGCTGACGCGCACCACGCGCAGCGTGGTCCCCACCGAGGCCGGAGAGCAACTCTTATCGACCCTTGGCCCTATGCTGCATGATTTAGATGCGGTCATGACCTCGCTGGGCGACCTGCGCGATCGGCCATCCGGTACGATACGCATTACCACGGTTGAACATGCGGCAAAAACGCTGTTGCTGCCGGCCATGCGCACGCTGTTGAAATCCCACCCTGAAATTGACGTACAGCTCGTCATCGATTACGGCCTGAGCGATGTGGTCGCCGAGCGTTTCGATGCCGGCGTCCGTCTGGGGGGAGAGATGGATAAAGATATGATTGCCGTGCGTATTGGGCCTGACATTCCGATGGCGATCGTTAGCGCGCCTGATTATCTTGCCCGACGAGGCACCCCGACATCGGTGGCGCACCTGGTCGATCATCAGGCAATTAACCTCTATCTTCCCACATCGGGCACCGCCAACCGCTGGAGACTCATCCGCGGCGGGCGTGAAGTCCGGGTTCGCATGGAAGGCCAACTCTTGTTAAACACCATCGACCTGATCCTGGATGCCGCTATCGACGGGCACGGCCTGGCCTACCTACCCTACGATCAGGTACAGGCCGCCATTGATGAAAAAAAGCTCGTCCGCGTGCTGGATAAGTTCACCCCGGATTTACCGGGATATCACCTTTACTACCCGCATCGCAAACACCCAGGCTCTGCCTTTTCCCTGCTCATTGATGTGCTGAAGTTTAATGGAACATAAACCCCGAAGTTGCGTTCTGCCGCCAGAATTCGCTCTGACAGCACACCGACATCAGAAGAGCCATATTTAGAAAAGCCCGCTCAGGGAAACCCGAGCGGGCTTTTTGCTTTCACGCTAAATGCGTCGACAGGCAACGTTACTCTTTGGCTATCGGCGCGGCATTTTCATCAATTTTTACCTTACCCTGAATATCAGCAATCTTCCTCTCCAGATCCGCCACCTGCGCTTTGCTGTGCAGCAAGGTATAGGTCAGATCAAACTGCGCACTGGCGCCAGGCTGCAATTGCTTAACGCGTTTTTGTTCGCGCTCGATGGTGACCGGGTAGGCATAGCTGGTGCCCGGCTCAATCCCCGTCACATATCCCTGTTTTAACGTATCGGTATTCTTCCACAGCGTCAGGACGGGCAATTGGCGGGTATCGAACTGAATCGCCACCCCTTTGTCGCCCGCGTGATTGACCAGCGCCGCCAGTGTCTGATGATTCGGATCCGATAAGGGCTTAATGTTAAAGACCATTTCATCGAACCCTTTGGTGGGGCCGGCATAGGTTCCCCAGGTCTTCAACCCGGCTTTGGCATAGTCGTTAAACGGGCTGATGCTGGCCATCGGCGCCAGGAAGCGGGCGCCATTTTCCAGAATCGGCGCGCCGAAATTGCTGTGGTAGATAATCTGGTAGTCGTGGGGATAATCCGCCCGGTTGGTTAACACATCATGCAGGCTGAAACTGTTGCTGCCGGGTACGTAGCGCAGTTCGGTCAGGGTTTGCAGATCGGCTTTTTTGAATGTGCTCTCTTTGATCAGGCCGCGAATACGAATTTCATACGGCGCCGTATCCGCTACCTCAACCTCAACCAGTGAGGCCGGCGTATTGCCCGCTTTACCGTGCAAGGTGTAAATTTGCCCTCCTTCGGTCACCGGATGACCAGTCCACTCATAGCCGCAGCGCACCATCATCTCATTGAAACCTTCCAGCCAGCCGAGCCCATTGCGGCTTTCCAGGTTGATAAAGGCGGGGTTGACCACCTCTTTGACCGGAGAATCCCACCCCATTTTCGCGCCAAATCCTTCCGCCCGCAGGAGGTTCATGCCGCGCGTGGGACTCAGCGTGATGGTCAGGCCATCCTCGCTGCGGATAATCACGACTTTGCTGCCTTCCTGCTTGCCGCCGTGCAACACTTTCTGCTCAATGCTGAACGTTTTATCTTTAACCTTCAGCGCTTCACTCGAAATCTTCCAGTTTCCTTTCTCCACGCCATCTTCAGCGCTGGTCAGCACCCAACTCTGCGCCGCCGCCTGCCCTGAAATCAGGGCCGAAAACACCGCCATAACCCACGTTTTCTTCATTTCCCTTCCCCTTTAGCTGAATCGATTTTTTTACTCACGAGAGAAATCTACTGTTAAGCAGGTTAAAGAAATGTGATGAACTTCACCGGGTGAATATTTGAATAAATAGTGCGATAAAAATACGAATTTGTTCGCAGTTTTAATGAAACACGTTGAGTTATTGCACGTTAAATGAGCGATTAATCAACATAAGTCGTATCGTTTCAGCTTTGAGCAGGGGATGGTTTATCGCGAAGGTACGGCGGGTGACTTGTTAACGCTATCTGGCTCAAACGGCAGCGCCCATACAGCCAGCACGCCTTGAGCCTCTTTGCTTTCACGGCTGCCTCCTGATATCGGGGGCGCCATATTGCGAACAGCCCGCTCAGGGAAACCCGAGCGGGATTTTTGCTTTTCTGCCGTTAGCGCTTACAGCACAAATTCGTAGTGAGAGCCGTCCGGCAGTTCAACATCCAGGCGCAGCTTGCCGCCGGCCGCCTCAACATAGCGTTTTAGCGAAGACAGTTTCAGATCGCGGCCCGGTTTTTCCATCACGGCAACGGTCGGTTGCCGGATACCCAGCGCCTGCGCCATTTCAACCTGCGTTTTCTGCACCTTCTCGCGCAGCTCGGCAAGGTGGATGTTCAGCATGATGTCAGCCGCCAGCGCTTGCGCTTTGGCCACGACCTCGGGCTTTTCATCCGCAATAAGCTGTTCCAGCGTTCTGCCCATCGCGTCACTCCTTCTCGTTTAATGTGTTCAGCCAGTTCGTGAATTCCCGATCGGCAGCCTGGATCATCCGATCGTAAAAACGTTTTTCATTACCGGCTTTATTGCCCGCGCAAAGCACAATGCCGTTACGGTACGGATCGAAGGCGAAGAATGTCCGCAACGGTTCGCCACGGCTCTGAATGCGCAGCTCTTTCATATTGCTGTAACGCGAACCTTTAACCGTATCGGCATAGGGTCTGGGCAGCCCCGGCCCCTTTTCCCGCAGGATCATCAATGCGGCAAGCACGCCAGCCCGATCGGCATCGTGGAGTGAGCTAAACCAGTTATCAAACGCATCCGTTGTTTTAATTTCCCACACGGGACCTCCCTGCAAATATAGATCAACAACTATATAGATGTAAAGCTATAGCAGAGAGGTGCCGGGATGACATGCAAAGGCGTGCGTTGTTACTGCAAGGCTGAACGTACATCCACGCATTTTGCAAACGCAGTGCGAGGCATTCACCTTTTTACGAGCGGCATCGAACAATCGGTCAGAGGCACGGGGCGTTTCCCCGCCGCCCCTTTATGAACCCTGTCACAAAATGCGCATAACGTTTTCGGCGCTCTGCGCCGCGGGCGGCGAGCGATAAGTTTGTTAACGCCACGTTACATCAGGTTAGGCAACATTGTTAACGGCGATTGATGCGCCACACGCATCGCGCCATGCGTTTATTGCGCTTATTTAGTTTATTTTCCTGAGCGAGTCTTCAGCAACAGGCGCGGCGTCAGGCGCCCATAACAAACTGGAGATAAAGATGCATTCCTCTACCTCACCCATGACCACCCGGGCCAGAGCTGGCGCGATCCTGCGCGTCACCTCCGGCAACTTTCTGGAACAGTTCGACTTCTTTCTGTTCGGCTTTTACGCCACCTACATCGCACACACCTTTTTCCCGGCCAGCAGCGAGTTCGCCTCGCTGATGATGACCTTCGCGGTATTCGGCGCCGGTTTTCTGATGCGCCCCATTGGCGCCATCGTGCTGGGCGCCTACATCGATAAAGTCGGCCGCCGCAAAGGGCTGATCGTCACCCTGTCGATCATGGCCGCTGGCACCTTCCTGATCGTGCTGATCCCCTCTTACCAGAGCATCGGGCTTTGGGCGCCGCTGCTGGTGCTGTGCGGGCGCCTGTTGCAAGGCTTCTCGGCGGGCGCGGAGCTGGGCGGCGTGTCCGTCTATCTGGCCGAAATCGCCACGCCGGGCCGTAAGGGCTTCTACACCAGCTGGCAGTCCGGCAGCCAGCAGGTGGCGATCATGGTGGCGGCAGCGATGGGCTTCGCGCTCAATGCGGCGCTGGAAGAAAGCGCCATTCGCGAATGGGGCTGGCGCCTGCCTTTCCTGTTCGGCTGCCTGATTGTTCCCTTCATCTTCTTGCTGCG
The DNA here is from genome assembly GCF_052169115.1 of Serratia sp. CY33525. NCBI lineage: Bacteria > Pseudomonadati > Pseudomonadota > Gammaproteobacteria > Enterobacterales > Yersiniaceae > Serratia > Serratia sp. CY33525. The sequence continues at coordinate 605,625 of NZ_JBJNLK010000001.1, forward strand.
CCGCAAGCTGGAAGAGACGCGGGAATTTACCGCCCGCCGCCACCACCTGGCGATGCGCGACGTGTTTAAAACCCTGCTGAAAAACTGGCCGGTGGTGATGGCCGGCATGCTGATGGTCGCCATGACCACCACCGCGTTTTACCTGATCACCGTGTATGCGCCGACCTTCGGCAAAAAGGTGCTGTTGCTCAGCGCCTCCGACAGCTTGCTGGTCACTTTACTGGTCGCGATTTCCAACTTCATCTGGCTGCCCATCGGCGGTGCGCTGTCGGATCGCTTCGGCCGCAAGCCGGTGCTGGTCGCCATGACGCTGCTGACGCTGGCCACCGCCTACCCGGCGCTGAGCCTGCTCGCCGCCGCCCCCAGCTTCAGCATGATGCTGGCCGTGCTGCTGTGGCTGTCCTTCATTTACGGCCTCTACAACGGCGCCATGATCCCGGCCTTAACCGAGATCATGCCAACGGAAGTGCGGGTGGCCGGGTTCTCGCTGGCCTACAGCCTGGCAACGGCGGTGTTCGGCGGCTTTACGCCGGTGATCTCCACCGCGTTGATCGAATACACCGGCGATAAGGCTTCACCGGGCTACTGGATGAGCTTCGCCGCGCTGTGCGCCTTGCTGGCGACGCTGTATCTGTATCGCCGCATCGCCATGCCGCTGCAAACCGCACGCTAACGCGCCATCGCCATAAGGAATCATGCCATGCAGAAACTCACTCGTTCGATCCTCGCCGCGCTGGTGTGCGCCTCTTTCAGCACCGCGGCGCTGGCCAAAGACGTGACCGTGATGATCTCCGGCGGCTTCAAGGCCGCGCTGGAGAAACTGGCCCCGGAATATGAAGCCCAAAGCGGCGACAAAATCATTCTGGTGTCCGGCCCTTCCATGGGGAAAACGCCGCAGGCGATCCCCGCGCGGCTGGCGCGCGGAGAGCAAGCCGATGTGGTGATCATGGTGGGCGACGCGCTGACCCAACTGGACAAAGGCGGCTGGATCCAGCGGGGTTCGCGCGTGGAGCTGGCCGATTCGCCGATCGGCATGGTGGTGAAACAGGGCGCGCCCAAGCCGGCGATAAAAACGGATGCCGAGCTGCGCAATGCCTTGCTGCAAGCCGACTCTTTCGCCTATTCCGACAGCGCCAGCGGCCGCTACGTCAGCGGCCAACTGTTCAAAAAGCTGGGCATCGAGGAACAAGTGAAAGGAAAAGCGCACATAGTTGAGCGCATCCCGGTTGCCTCTGAAGTGGCGCAGGGGAAATACGCGTTGGGCTTCCAGCAGGTCAGCGAATTGCTGCCCGTGGCGGGCGTCACCTTTATCGGCGAACTGCCGGAAAACGTGCAGTACATCACCCGCTTCGCCGGCGCGGTAACGGCCAAGGCGGAACATCGCCGCGAAGGCAAAGCGCTGCTGGAGTTCCTCGCCTCCTCTCAGGCACAGCCGACCATTCGCGCGACCGGCATGCGAAGCGTGCCGGCGCAGCAGCCGGTCAGGCAGAGTGATACCGTTCAGTAATCAGCTTTTCCAGCTCGGCGGCGACGAAAGACTGCATGCGGCCGCCGCGCCGGATCAGGCCCACGGTGCGTTTCACCACCGGCTCGACCAGCGGCACCGACGTCAACACCGAATGCTCTGAAGCGGGCATCGACATGGCGGGCACGGCGGCAATGCCGATACCCGCCTCAACCATGCCCAGCATGGTCGTCACATGGCGAGTTTCGCACACGCTGGGGCGCTCCGGCACGAGGTGTTCCAGGCGCTGATCGAGCAGATTGCGATTGCCGGAGGTTTTATCCAGCGACACGTAATCCTGCTGATAAAATTCCCGCCAGGTGAGGCTCTTTTTAGCGGCGAGCGGATGATCGCGCCGGCAGGCGGCCACGTAAACGTCCCCCACCAACGGCACAAATTCAAGGTTAGGCTGCAGCCGCCCGGCAAAGCAGATGCCGAAGTCAGCCTGGCCGCCGGTGACCGCCTCAATCACATTGCCCGCGCTGCCGTCGATCAGCTTAACGCGCACGCGCGGATAGCGAAGCCGGAAACGGCGTATCACGTCGGGCATGAAATAGTAGGCCGCCGACGGCACCGTGGCGACGGTGACCAGCCCGGTACGCTCCTGGCTGACCTTATCGATATCGGCCAACACCGCTTCGACATTCATCAGCAGCTGATCCGAACGCTCGGCAAACGCCTGCCCGTACAGCGTCAGCGTCACGCGCCGGGTAGTACGATCGAACAGTTTGCTGCCCAGCGCGTTTTCCAGCTTCTCAATCCTGCGGCTCAGGGCCGACTGCGACAGGCAGATGGATTCTGCTGCCAGCCGAAAATTGCCGTACTCCACCAGCGCGCGGAAGGCATAAAGATCGTTGAGATCAAAATTCACGGGCATAGCGGCCGACTCTCCTTGCTGAACGCAAAACATCGATGATAACCGCTTAGAGCGCCACGGCAACCGGCCTGGCAATTGAGCCACCCAAGCCCTTATCGCCCCAGCAGCACCATTCCCCAAATAATGATAGTCATCACCACCGCCACCAGCTGCGCAGCGCCGCCCAGATCTTTAGCGCGTTTGGATAACGGATGTAATTCCAGCGAAATGCGATCGACCACGGTTTCAATCGCCGTATTAAGCAGCTCAACCACCAATAGCAGAAAACTGCAGGCGATTAATAACAGCCGTTCTATATTTGTAATATCTAAACCAAATGTAACAACCAGTAAAATGGCGTTAATAACCAATAATTGGCGAAACGCATCTTCGGTAAGCACGGCGTCAATAAATCCGGCCCAGGAATTCCTTATGCTGTAGGTTAATCGGCTTATTCCTTTTTTCTTTTCCACAGGCATGCAATCAGCTCTCGTCAATACTGCCACAATCACTCGCGAATAAATCACGCGGCGTGAATTTATCTCGAGTTTATTAATTAAAGGCCTTAACCGTTCTCTTCCCGGAGGCGATGCATGCACTCACGCGCCGTCACCCTGCCCCTGAAACGGCACCGCCCGAAAATGCCCCGGCGCGGTTATTATTCTGAGAACGTGAAAAGGCGATGCGTTATCAGCCGGTTAAAGCGTTTTCTCGTATAAGCGGTAGCGCTTATAGGGAACCGCGCCGATGCGTTCTAAAATCGTCCGCATGCCGGTATTGGTTTCCAGGATCCACGACATTTCCAGCGCGTCGATATTGCGCTTGGCGAAAGGCTCGCGCAGCGCCTCAATCAGCAGCAGCGCAATAATCGGCCCGATGCGGCTGAATTGATATTCCTGGCGCACGCCCATCAACGGCACGCGCGCGGTGCGCACGCCGCTGACTTTCAGCCGCCACAAGAGCTTCGCCCAGCCGAACGGCAATAACCGCCCCTGCAGATCGGCAATCGCTTCGTTGATGTTCGGCAGACCGACGATAAAGGCGCAGGGGGCGCCATCCACCTCGGCGATATGGATCATATCGTCGGGCACCAGGAACTTCAGCTGATCCCCCATGGTGGCGAACTCGTGCTCGGTGAACGGGACAAACCCCCAGTTATGCTGCCATCCGGAGTTGAACACCTCGCGCAGCACCTGCATCTCCTCGCGAAAGCGCTTGCGGTTGAGGCGGCGAACGGTCACCTTTTTGCGCACCTGCTCCATCATCCGGGTTAACGACGGCGAAAAATGCAGGTCGGTTCTTTTCATCCAATAGGCAAGCAAATCAATCCCTTCGCTGTAGCCCTGCTGCGCTATTTGCGCCGCATAGTAGGGCTTCGCGTGCGTCATCAGGGCGGAAGGCGGCGTATCGAATCCTTCGACCAACAGGCCGCTTTCCTGATTGATATTGAGGCTGAACGGCCCGGTGATTTTGCGCGCGCCTTTCGACCTCAGCCACTCCTCCGCCACCGTGAATAAAGTGCTGAAAACGGCGGGATCGTCAACGGCGTCAATCATGCCGAAATGGCCGGTATCCTCGCCATGCAACTCCCGGTGCAGAGCATCGATTTGCGCCGTGATGCGCCCAACGACTTTGCCCTGTTTTTTGGCCACCCATGCCTGCCATTCAATATGGTCGGTGCCGGGATTCTTCTTTGACAGGTGCTCTTCGCGCTCTACATGCAGCGGCTCAATCCAGTTCGGATCATCGCGAAACAGTTGCGAGGGGAAAGCAATAAATTCTTTAAGTTCGCGTTTACTCAGAACTTTCTCAACACGGATCATAAATAGCCTTACGTTTTAATAAAATAATTAAATAAGCGCGCGACAACGCCTTTAGCATTTTTTATGCTGTTCTCATTTATTGGATTGTGTATTGCCTCCGGTTCAATGATAAGAAAAACCGAATATTACCCCCTGTGAATCAGCGCATTATTGCGCCCGACATTCACCCTTTGATGTCCGTAATTGATAAAAAAAGGAAACAGAAAGCGGCGCAGCCAGGCTACGCTAATGGTGCTCTTTTATTATTTTGTGCTGTTATGGCAAAAGAAACTCGCCGCTTTTAGTGTACCGACTTTAATCAGGAGGTGTACCACCATCTTTACCACTTAATGCTCTTTTTAAGATTAGCCTTAAATGAATCGTTCACTTTTGGATTTCTTGCGGCATACTGTTTAGGAAGTGTTTAAGTTCCAAGATAGCCATGTATGAGGTCATAACCTATGAGCCGACAGTTATTTCCTGCCCGAAAGAGACAGGCTAAAGAACGGCGCAGCCCGGATATTACAATAGTCTTTCGTATATCGCCAGGGTGCCGCTCAAGGCTGATAACACGGGCTACTCACGCTCTGCCCGGTTAATAACCGGCGTGCCCTCAAGCACGGCAATATACGCTGTTCGCGGAATGAAGATGGTTGAATAACAAACTTATTCAAAACCTATTCATAGTAAAACATCAATTACCTCGCCAAGAGCGATTTCTCTCTTTTGGTGATTTTTAATCTATGGCTAAGTTTGTCTATGTCTGAAACAAGTTCCGTTCATTCTCTTCCCATGCGCTATGCGGACTTCCCCACCTTAGTGGACGCGTTGGATTACGCGGCGCTGGGCAATACGGGAATGAATTTTTACGACCGTCGCAATCAACTCGTGACCGTTCTCGAATATCGCACGCTACAGCAAAAAGCGATCTCGGGCGCGCGGCGTTTATTGTCCCTGAAACTCAAGAAAGGCGATCGCGTGGCGCTTATCGCCGAAACCAGCGCGGGATTCGTCGAAGCCTTTTTCGCTTGCCAATACGCCGGCCTGGTGGCGGTGCCGTTGGCGATCCCGATGGGCGTGGGCCAACGCGACTCCTACACCGCCAAACTGAAAGGGCTGATCGCCAGCTGCAATCCCGCGGCGATCGTCAGCAGTGAAGAGTGGACGCCGCTGATCGCCTCAGCCACGGAAAACACCTCGGCGCTGCACATCCTCAGCGATGCGGATTTTAACGCCTTGCCGGAGCCGGAAATCGCTTTGCCCGCACCTTCGCCCGACGACATCGCCTATCTCCAATACACCTCGGGCAGCACCCGCTTTCCGCGCGGCGTGATCATTACCCAGCGGGCGGCGATGGCGAACCTGAACGCGATCAGTCGCGACGGGATCAAGCTGCGCGCGGGCGACCGCTGCGTTTCGTGGCTGCCCTTCTATCACGATATGGGCCTGGTCGGTTTCCTGCTAACGCCGGTGGCGACCCAGCTGTCCGTCGATTACCTGCGCACGCAAGATTTCGCCATGCGCCCGATGCAATGGCTGAAACTGATCGCCAAAAATCGCGGCACGGTGTCCGTCGCCCCGCCGTTCGGCTACGATCTGTGCCTGCGCCGCAGCAACGCCAAAGAGCTGGCCGATCTGGATCTTTCCAGCTGGCGGGTCGCGGGCGTGGGCGCCGAGCCGATCCCGGCCGAGCTGCTCGGCCAGTTCGGCGAACACTTCAGCAGCATCAACTTCGACAGCAAAGCCTTCATGCCGTGCTACGGCCTGGCCGAGAACACCCTGGCGGTGAGTTTTTCCGATCCCTGCTCCGGCCCGCAAACCAACGCGGTCGACCGCGATATTTTGGAGTACGAGGGTAAAGCGGTCGCGCCCGGCAAGAAAACCCGCGCCGTCTCGACCTTCGTCAACTGCGGCCGAGCGCTGCCCGGCCACCGCATCGAGATCCGCAGCGAAACCGGGCAACCGCTGCCGGAACGCCAGGTCGGCCATATCACGATCTCCGGCCCCAGCCTGATGAACGGCTATTTCTGCGACGACGAGTCCCAGCAGCAAATTCAGGTGACCGGCTGGATGGATACCGGCGATCTGGGCTACCTGCTGGACGGCTATCTGTACGTCACCGGCCGCAAGAAGGATTTGATCATCATTCGCGGCCGCAATATCTGGCCGCAGGATATCGAGTACGTCGCGGAATCCGAACCGGAAATCCGTTCCGGCGATGCGATCGCCTTCGTAACCGAAGAGCACGACGAAGCGGCCAGGATCATTTTGCAAATCCAGTGCCGAGTCAGCTCGGAAGAACGCCGGGAACAAATCGTGCGTTCGCTGAGCGCGCGCATTCAAAGCGAGTTCGGCATCGCGGTGGACATCGAGCTGCTGCCGCCGCACAGCATTCCCCGCACGTCGTCGGGCAAACCCGCGCGTGCGGAGGCCAAAAAACGCTGGCTGAGCGCCTCGCTCTACCCGCACATGCCGCAGCTGGCCGGTTTCGCGCAATGAGCGGCACGGTGGCAGTGACGGGCGCGACCGGTTTTATCGGCCGGCACATCGTCCAGGAACTGCTGGCGCAAGGGTTTAACGTGCGCGCCCTGACGCGGCGCGCGGGAAAAGCCGCCGCCGACAACCTGCAGTGGATCCCCGGCGCGCTGGAGGATCGGCCCTCGCTCACCGAGCTGGTGCGCGGCGCGGAGTGCGTCGTGCACTGTGCGGGCCAGGTGCGCGGGCATGCGGAAGCGGTGTTCACCCGCTGCAACGTCACCGGCAGCCTGAACCTGATGCAGGCGGCCAAACAGAACGGCCGCTGCCGTCGCTTCCTGTTCATGTCGTCGCTGGCGGCCCGCCATCCGGCGCTGTCCTGGTACGCCCATTCAAAACAGGCCGCCGAGCAGCAACTCATCGCCGCCACCGGCGAGATCGCGCTGGGGATTTTCCGCCCGACGGCGGTTTACGGGCCCGGCGATAAAGAGCTGAAACCGCTGTTCAACGGCCTGCTGCGCGGCGTGCTACCCCGGCTGGGCGCGCCTGACGCCAGGCTCTCTTTTCTGCACGTGAGCGATTTGGCCAAGGCGGTCAGCCAATGGGTGCAGGCCGAACCCGCGCAGCCGAATATTTACGAACTGTGCGACGGCGTGGCCGAAGGCTATAACTGGCTGCGCCTGCGGGACATCGGCGCCGCCGTGCGGCACGGGCCGGTGCGCCTGGTGGGCATTCCGCTACCGCTGCTGAAAGCCCTGGCGGATATCAGCGTGGTGTGGAACCGCCTGGCAAAACAGGAGCCGATGCTGACGCGCAGCAAAATACGCGAATTAACCCATCACGACTGGTCCGCCAGTAATCACGCGCTGTCGCAACAGATTAATTGGTTTCCACAGGTAAGTTTGGAGCGCGCGCTGCGCGAAGGGCTGTTTTAATTATTCCAAATAGAGGTGTGTCAACGTTCTTATGCTAAATCGCGATGCTGTAATGGATTATATCCTGACGTGTTTGCAAGGTATCGTCGAAGGCGGAGTGGAAATAAAACCTGATAGCGATCTCGTCAATGATCTTGGCCTGGAATCCATCAGAGTCCTGGATCTGCTGATGATGCTGGAAGATGAATTAGATATCTCCATTCCTATCAATATATTGCTTGATGTCAGAACGCCTGAGCAACTGCTTGACGCGCTGCGCCCTTATCTGGAGAAAAACCATGGGACTGTATGATAAGTTTGCGCGCCTCGCCAATGACCGCGAACAATTTCAAACGTCCGGTCTGAATCCGTTCGGCACCTGCATCGACGAAGTCTATTCCGCCACCCAGGGCCGCATCGGCGATCAAAAGATTGTCCTCGCCGGCACCAATAATTACCTTGGCCTGACGTTCGATGCGCAGGCGATCGCCGCCGGCCAGGCGGCCCTGGCCGCGCTCGGCACCGGCACCACCGGCTCGCGCATGGCGAACGGCAGCTACGGATCGCACCTGACGCTGGAGCGGGAGCTGGCGGAATTCTTCGATCGCCCCAGCGCCATCGTGTTCTCCACCGGCTATACCGCCAACCTGGGCGTCATCAGCACGCTGGCAGGGCCGGGCGCCGTGGTGTTGATCGACGCGGACAGCCACGCGAGCATTTACGACGCCTGCGCCCTCGGCGGCGCGGAGATTATTCGCTTCCGCCACAATGACGCCGCCGATCTGGAGCGCCGCATGGTGCGCCTGGGCGAGCGTGCGCGCGAGGCGATCATTATCGTGGAAGGCATCTACAGCATGCTGGGCGACGTCGCCCCGCTGGTGGAAATCGTCGACATCAAGCGGCGGCTCGGCGGGTATCTGCTGGTCGACGAAGCGCACTCCTTCGGCGTGATGGGCGAGCACGGCCGCGGCTTGGCCGAAGCGCTGGGCGTCGAGCAAGACGTGGATATCATCCTGGGCACCTTCAGCAAAAGCCTGGCTTCGATCGGCGGTTTCGCCGTTGGCGGCAAGGGGATGGACGTGCTGCGCTACAGCAGCCGGCCGTATATCTTTACCGCGTCGCCGTCGCCGTCGAGCATCGCGTCGGTGCGCACGGCGCTGCAAAAAATCGCGCGCCATCCCGAACTGCGGGAAAAGCTGTGGAGCAACGCGCACCGCCTGTACCACGGCCTCGCCGAGCTGGGGTATACCCTGGGGCCGCGCATCAGCCCGGTGGTGCCGGTGATGATCGGTTCGAAGGAAGAAGGGCTGCGTTTCTGGCGCGAGCTGATCGCCCACGGCGTGTATGTAAACCTGGTGCTGCCACCGGCCGCGCCGGCGGGCGTCACCCTGCTGCGCTGCAGCGTCAATGCCGCGCACAGCGATGAAGAGATTGACACCATCGTGCGCGCCTTTGCGGCGCTGAAAAAATAAGGCCTTTCCCTCTCGGCCGCGGCGGCGGTGCCGAAAATGGCATCGCCGCCCTGCCGAACCGATGCGCGCCTCAGTGCGCAGCCGTTGATACTTCCTCAGCGGAATAGCGATAACCCTGCGCCGCCATAAATTCCGCGATGGCTTTTTCCGCCGCCGAAAGCACCTCCTCGATCGGCCGATCGGCATCGAGATCCACGATGTCGGCGCCTTCGAACGTCAATAACGGCGTGACGGCGATCTTCTTCTCCAGCGCCGCTTTGCGGTGATCGGGTTTGCGCGCGCAGGCCACCGCCAGACTGACATTCAGCTTGAGCACCAGATCCGGTTTTTGCCCCGCCATCCATTGGAACGCCGCCCGCTCGCGCGCCGCCAGCCAACGGACAAACCGGCTCCCTTCAACGTCGACGGGAAAAACCGTGCCGTCGTAAGCGCCGGGGATCTGCGCCTGCGGAAAACGGTCGGTCAACACGATGAACCCTTGCCGCCGATACGCCAGCATGCGGCGAAACCGCAGCAAGCGCCGCCCCACGAAAGCGATGATCACCGCCGACGGCAGCAGGCCAATGCGGGATTTTTTCGTTTTGACTTTTTTGGTATTGCTCTCGATAGCCTTGCCCACCGAGCGCCCGAGCAGCGGCAACTTCGCCGCCGCGCGGCCGACGTTGCCCGCCTGTTTGCCCAGATGCACCTGCACCGCCGGGCCATAATGTTTCATATACGCGATCAGATGTTCACAAACGGTGGACTTACCCGATCCGTCGCTGCCGATAACCGCAATCAGCGGCGGAAATTTTGCACTCATAATAAGACTCTCTTTCAATACACCAGAAACGGCGTGCCATATTTGAAGCGAACTACCGCTTATCATTGCCGTGGCGGCCGCGTGGAAAAAATTTTCCGTAACGCGACGCCAAAAAAGCACAAAACATTAAGCGAAAATTGAAAAGCCCTGCTCTTTTTTCGCCGTTAGCCCGGCCGGAAATTAACATAAAAAGCGAAACCGGCGCACGCACCAACAATTAGCACAAAATAACAAGAACGATCGCCATAAATATCAATTCAAATAACGAACAGGAATTCCCATCTCATTATTTTATCGCAGCAAAGCACAATAAATATCTTGAACCCAAGGCGTATTGGAATACAATAGTTTTTTTCGCATTGGATCAATTATTGTGAGTCAGCAGATAAGACCTTCATCTGATCGCTCGCCCGTGCGCGTAATAGCGATAACCGGCTGTGACGGCTCGGGAAAATCCACGTTAGCCGCCCGCCTGGTCAACGCCTTATCGCCGCAAGAACCTGCCGAACTGCTTTATCTCGGCCAGTCTTCCGGGCGCATTGGCGAATGGATCAGTTCGCTGCCGATTATTGGCGCCCCTTTCGGGCGTTATTTATTGAAGAAGTCGCAGCGCGTGCATGAGCGCCCTTCCACGCCGCCGGATAATGCCACGGCGCTGGTGATTTTTTTACTCTCCTATTGGCGCGTTTATAAATTCCGTCGCATGCTGAAGAAAAGCCGCAGCGGCGCATTGCTGATCACCGATCGTTATCCGCAGGCCGAAGTGGCGGGGTTTCGTTTCGATGGCCCGCAGCTGGCGAAAACCGCCGGCGGCAATCGCTGGATCCGCTGGCTGAGAAAGCGCGAACAAAACCTCTACCAATGGATGGCGTCTTATCAGCCCTTATTATTAATTCGGCTGGATATTGACGAACAAACGGCCTATTCACGCAAACCCGATCACTCATTGGCGGCGTTGCGTGAAAAGATCGCCGTCATCCCGCACCTGACGTTTAACGGCGCTAACATATTGGATTTAGACGGCCGCGAGCCGGCCAATCGTATTTTCGACGAGTCTCTGCGCGCCGTTAAAATATCGCTGAGGGCCGCCAATGCCTAGCCGCCAAATAACCTTTTCGTACCGAAACAGATGAAAAAAAATAAACTCACCGCCGAACAGAATACCTCTTCCGCCTGCATCACCGGGCTGATTGCCGTGGTGGGCAGCGACGGCACCGGCAAGTCCACGCTGACCGCCGATCTGGTCAAGAACCTGCAGCAACATCGCCCCACGGAGCGGCGCTATTTGGGGCTGATCTCCGGCGAAGACGGCGACAAAATCAAGAAATTGCCGTTCATCGGCGTGTGGCTGGAACGGCGCCTGGCGGCCAAATCCGATAAAACCCAGCGCATGAGCAACAGGCCGCCGGCGCTGTGGGCGGCGCTGATCATGTACGGCTTTTCGCTGTGGCGCGCCTCCAACCTGCGCAAGGTGCGGCGGCTGGCGCAGAGCGGCGTGCTGGTGATCAGCGATCGCTACCCGCAGGCGGAAATTTCAGGTTTTTACTACGACGGGCCCGGCATCGGCGTGGAACGCGCAAAAGGCTGGCTATTGAGCCGCCTGGCGGCGCGCGAACGCCGTTTATATCAACGCATGGCCGTCTATCGGCCGGAGCTGATCATTCGCCTCGATATCGACGTCGATACGGCGTTTTCTCGCAAGCCCGATCACAGCTATGAAGAGCTGAAAGACAAGATTTCCGCCATGGTGCGCCTGCAGTACAACGGCGCGCGCATCATCGAGCTGGACGCCAGAGCCCCTTACGACGAGGTGCTGAGCAACGCGCTCAACGCCATTTCCGCCGTGGTGAACCCCGCGAAGCGCCCACAGAGCGACATCGGGCAACCCGGCGAAAACGCCGGCGAAGAAACTCAGGTTTATTAAACGCATACAGGGCAAGCGCATGACAGCGGAACACAAGATGCAGCAAAACAACGATAACGGCTGGTTTGGGTTATGAAACGGTGGTTTTCCGATGGCGCATTTCGCTCCATTTTACGTAATGCCGCCTACTTAGGCTCCGGCAGCGTGGCCAGCGCGCTGCTCGGCCTGCTGGCGCTCTCCTGCGCCGGTAAAGGCATGTCGCCTGAAATGTTCGGCGTGCTGGTGGTGATCCAGGCCTATACCAAAGCGGTCAGCGATTTCATCAAATTCCAGACCTGGCAGTTTGTGGTGCAATTCGGCACCCCGGCGCTGGAGCATCAAAACACCGGGCGCTTCCGCGACGTCGTCGCCTTCTCCTTCGGGCTGGATATCGCCAGCGGCGTCATCGCCGTGCTGGGCGGTATGATCATGCTGCCTTTCTTGTCTCACGCCCTGGGGCTGGACAGCGAAAGCTTCTGGCTCGCCATGCTGTACTGCACCCTGATCCCGTCGATGACCTCGTCCACGCCGACCGGCGTGCTGCGCGCCTTCAACCGCTTCGATCTCATCGCCATTCAGCAGGCGATCAAGCCGTTCCTGCAGGCGGTGGGCAGCGTCATCTCCTATTATTTCGATCTGGGATTCCCCGGCTTTATCGTCACCTGGTACGCCTCTAACCTGATCGGCGGCACGCTGTTCTGGTGGTTCACCGCACGCGAGCTGCGCCGCCGCGATATCCACGGCGCGCTGAGGCCGCGCCTGTTCAACGTCGCGCGCCGCATCGAGGGCGCCTGGAACTTCGTCTGGACCACCAACATCGCCCACACCATCTGGGCCGCACGCAACTCCTGCACCACCGTGCTGGTGGGCGTGGTGCTCGGGCCGGCCGCCGCCGGGCTGTTCAAGATCGCCATGACCTTCTTCGATGCGACGGGCACCCCGGCCAAGCTGCTGGAGAAAAGCTTCTATCCGGAGATCATGCGCCTGGATCCGCGCACCAAGACCCCGTGGCTGCTGGGCCTGCGCTCCTCGCTGCTGGCCGGCGGCATCGGCCTGGCCGTCGCGGTGTTGATGCTGCTGGTGGGCAAACCGCTCATTTCCGCGGTGTTCGGGCAGCAATACCTGGAAGCCTATGACCTGATTCAAATCATGCTGGGCGCGATCATCGTTTCCATGATGGGCTTCCCGCAGGAGTCCTTACTGTTTATGGCAGGCAAGCAGCGCGCCTTCCTGATCGCGCAGGCGACGGCCTCGGCGGCCTACATTGCGCTGCTGGTGTCGATGGCGTATGCCTTCGGCGTGCAGGGCGCCGCCTTCGCTTATTTACTGGGGCAATGTTTAGACGTTCTGTTATCCCTGATACCGACGATCGGCGCCTACCGCAATCGCTTTATGTTGGGGCTGAATGCGCCCAAAGAGAGTAATCAATGACCGCTACCGATAATTGGAAGAAGTTCTCCGCCGAAACCACCCAGGCGCTGTTTGTCGCGGTGGAAGAAGACGACCTGGTTGAGGCGAATATCAGCCTGCCGCAGCAGATTGATTTGCAGTGTTCCCCCGAGAGCATCCGGGACAACTACGCGCTGTGCCTGCAGTTTTGGGAAGACGGTTTTTCCCGCCGCGAGCTGCTGCAACTGGTGAACGGTTTCCTGCAAGATCCGCAGTTGGCGGCGGCTACCCGCATGCGCTACAAATATATCCGCGCCCGCTACAAGCATCTGCGCTTCGCCCAGCAGCTGTACGGCGCGCCCCACCGCGCCAACCGCCTGTTCCACACCACCACTGTGGTGCTCGGCCATTTTCAGGATGCGTTTCGCAACGGCAACCAGAAAAACCTGACGCTGTACGGCAACCTGCTGCGGCTGCTGCTCAGCAAGCCGGTGTGGTCATATGTGCGCTATGCGCTGCGCCACACCCGGCTGGAAAGCGCACAGGGCTTTATCGCCTACCGCCAGGAGCAAATGCGCCAGCTGCAGACGCTGATCGCCAGCCCGGCGCTGACCGGGCACCAGTTCCACAACGTGCGCAAAATCGTCAGCCGCCAGGTGTCGTTTTACGACACGCTGAGATCGATCGACCCCGACAACCGCGAGGCCCGGCAGATCTCGCGCTTCCTGGCGGCGATTAACGGCCTGATGGGCGACCGGCACGACGTGATGGTGGCGGACAAACTGGCCGGCGGCGATATCTACGATCGGCCGGCGATCCTGGATATCGACATTCGCCAGCGCCTGGAGCTGCTGCTGGCGCGCTTTCCGCTGTCGTTTTCCCCGCCGGCCGTCGCGGCGGGCAGATAAGCGCGTTGCAAGGAGCCATGATGACGTTGCGTCGCTTGCTGATCTTCACGCTGCTGCTGTCGCCGCTGGCGGCATCCGCGCATAACTTCGTGCAGGGCCGGCCGGTGGCGCCGATCGCCATCGCCGATCGCGGCGAACTGCTGCTGCGCAACGGCGATTTCAGCTACCGGCCGTGGAACAGCGCAAAACTGGCGGGCAAAGTGCGGGTGATCCAATACATCGCCGGGCGCACCTCCGCCAAGAAGAAGAACTCGCTGCTGATCAACGCCGTCAAGGACGCGAACCTGCCGGGCGATCGCTTCCAGCCGACCACCATCGTCAACACCGACGACGCGATCCCGGGCTCCGGCTTTTTCGTGCGCGGCAAGATCGAGAAAAACAAGCGGAATTACCCCTGGGCGCAGTTCATCGTCGACAGCGACGGGCTGGGGCGCATGGCCTGGCGGCTGCCAGAGGAGAGCTCCACCATCGTGGTGCTGGACCAGGCCGGGCGCGTGCAGTGGGCGAAGGACGGCGCACTCACCCCGCAGGAAGTTGACCAGGTGATTGCCCTGCTGCGCGCGCTGATCGCGCGGGAGACGCCATGAAGCGCACGCCGCCGGGAGCCGATGACGCATGTCTTTGATCGAACGCTACATCACGGTTGAGATCCGCCGCCTGGTGATGATGATCGCCGGGTTTCTGATCTTCATGTTCGCCAGCTACTCCGCCCAGCGCTACCTGACCGACGCCGCCAACGGCACGCTGGCGCTGCGGGTGGTGGCCGACGTGGTGTTCTATAAGTCGCTGATCGCGCTGGAGATGATATTGCCCGTCGCGCTGTATGTCTCGGTGGCGGTGGCGCTGAGCCAGCTGTACAGCGATGCGGAGATCACCGCCATGCTGGCCGCCGGCGCCAGCCCGCTGCGGCTGTACAAGGCGGTGCTGATACTGGCCGTGCCGCTGGCGATAGCGGTCACGCTGCTGTCGCTGTATGGCAGGCCCTGGGCGTACGCCAATATTTATCAGCTGCAGCAAGAGTCGCAGTCGTTGCTGGACGTGAGCCACCTGCAGGCCGACAAATTCAACGTTAGCGGCAACGGCCGCATGATCCTCGCCAACCACGTCGACAAAACGGCCAACCACCTGACGGACGCCCTGATTTATGTGCGCGGCGGCCATCATACCAACCTGTACCGCGCGCAGTCGGTGGAGGTGCTCGACGCCTCCCCCGCCAGCCCCGCCGTGCGGCTGAAAACCGGCACCGCCTATGTGCTGGATCGCCAGGGCACCGACGACAACGGGCAGAACTACGACAACTTTGATATCGCGCTCAAGCCGTTCGTGCCCAGCGCCGAGAGCCGACACAAATCGGCCTCGCCGGCGGAGCTGGCGCGCTCCGCCGATCCGGGCGACGCCGCCGAACTGCAATGGCGCGAAAGCCGCGGGCTGACCACCGTGCTGATGGTGCTGCTGGCGATCCCCTTTAGCCGTATCAAGCCGCGACAAGGGCGCTACGCCGCGCTGCTGCCCCTGACGGTGCTGTTTACCGTGATTTTCTATGGCGGCAACATTTGCCGCACGCTGGTCGCCAACGGCTCTGTGCCGACGATCCCCGGCGTTTGGCTGGTGCCACTGGCGATGGCTGCCGGCATAGCCCTGTTGCTGGCGCGCGACTTATCCCTGCTGCGGAAACCCTCCCGATGACTATTTTTAGCCGTTACCTGATCCGCAACGTGTTCATCGGCTTCGCCGCCGCGGCCGGGCTGCTCATTCCGCTGTTCACCACCTTTACGCTGATCAACGAGCTGGAGGACGTGACCCCGGGCGGCTACCGCTGGCAGCAGGCGCTGCTGGTGACCGTGCTGACCCTGCCGCGCAGCCTGGTCGATCTGGGGCCGTTTATCGCGCTGCTCGGCGGCATCGTCGGGCTGGGGCAGCTATCTAAAACCCTGGAACTGACCGCGATCCGCTCCGCCGGGATGTCGATATTCCGCATCGCGCTGGTGATGCTCGCCGCCGGGCTGCTGATGAACCTCTCGCTCGGCGCCCTCGATGAATGGGCGGCCTCGCCACTGCAGCAACGCGCGCTGCAGATGAAGAACAACGCCCTGGCGCAGTCGAACGCTAACGACGTGACCGTGAACCCGCTGTGGGCGCGGCGCGGCAATGAGTTTGTGACGGTCAAAACCGTCGATGAGAACGACCAGCCCCACGGCATTGAGATATTCCGTTATCAGGCCAACCGCGCGCTGGAATCTTACATTTACGCCGACAGCGCCAGCACCGCCGCCGACGGCAGCTGGCTGCTGCACAACGTGATGCAGAAAAGCTGGCAAGGCAGAAAAGAGACGATTGCGCGGCAAAGCAGCCTGCCGTGGCGCTCGCTGTTCGCCGTGCCGAGCCTGAAAGAGCTGACTCTGCCGGCCGGCAGCTTCTCGCTGCAACAGCTGGAGCGCTATATCGATTACCTGCAGGGCTCGGGGCAGCCCAGCACCGAATACCGCCTGGCGCTGTGGAAAAAACTCGGCCAGCCCCTGCTGGTGCTGGCGATGATTTTGCTGGCCATCCCGTTTACCTTTACCGCCCCGCGCGCCCCCGGCATGGGCAGCCGGTTAGCGCTTGGCGTGATCGTCGGGCTGCTGACCTACATCGCTTATCAGATCGTTCTCAATCTGGGGTTGCTGTTCGCCCTCAACGCGCCCTTCACCGCCCTCGCCCCGCCGCTGCTGATCCTGGCGCTGGCGTTAGTGCTGGTTTATCGGTTTGATCGGCGGGGTTAAAAGCCCGCAGCAGCCTTTGGAAAACAAGAACTTTCCGGTTAACCTTTGGCCGGCTTTACAAATTGGCCTGAGCCGTTATCATCCCTTATCTGGTGTCCTATGCGCCGTTAGCTATCGCTGACTGCCGTTCGATAACATGCCCCTCAGGGGGCCATCGAGTGCAAGGAGTGCGAGCGCCCGCCTGAACAGGCCAAGACGCAGCAAGCAAAGGAAGAGACACACTATGTTTTCCCGTTTGAAACTGCTGTATATCGCCGATGATATTATTTCACCTGATGAATTCCCCCGTATAGTCAGCCCTTCCAGCGCCTGTCACGGCCTTTCATACATGCCGGACAATGACATTCTGTCGCTTTTTTCTGGTTTTCGCGGTGGCGAACGGATCCGCCGTGAAGTCGGCGTTACGCAAAACGGAATAAGCTCTAACCTGCGCGCAAGAGTGCAGAGCGACCTAATGAGAGGCGTTGTCGTAGCGGTCGAAACCCGGCCCGGCGTGTTGGCGACGATGGGGCCATTTTACGCCGACATCGACGGCTACCTGATACCGCAGGGGAGACAAGAGCCCAACTACCCGGTGGACAAGATAGTGAAGCGGTACGAAGAGGCCGTGAAGTCTTACGGTGGCCGCCGGGCGCGCCCGTCCGTCTTCCCCGCACAAGTCACGCGGGCCAAACCGGCCCTTGGCCCGGATATCCCGGCGCAAGGTGCAAGAGCCTCACAGTCGGTCGTGTCTGGCTCCTTGACCAAAGCGCAACGCTGGCAGGAGCGAAAATACCTCATTGGCCGCGGGCAACGGAGTATCTACCCGGACGCCCGAATCGCCTCGGAACGCCTGGCGGTAAACAATGTCGCCGTCGAGAAGGCAAAGCTGGCGGAGAATATCTACAAGACCACGAATCCGCTAAAGGATACACCCGGCATTCCTGAGGGTTGGAAAGATGTCAGTAACGATGAGTTGGCGCTAAACAAACTGGGTCTTAAAAGCTCAATGCTTTATGATAACAATTTATCTCCAGACTTTCTGGCCCGAGTATATCAACCTGATAGAGGTATTTTTGGTAAAGAGATGAACCCAACGGTCGTGTTCAGAGGGTCAAGAGCGCCAGAGTTCCCGCAGGGAATCGGCAGCGCCGCAAAAAAAGCACTTAAAGGTGATTTATCGGGCATTAAAAATGTAAATGACTGGATAAATAACGGTGCTCAAGGGATTGGTAAAAGTTCTGAGTATTATAAAAAGGCTGTTGAGATTGGTGACGGCATATCAAAAACCCCCAGTATTGATATCTCTGGTCATTCATTAGGTGGTGGAATGGCTTCCGCAGCATCAATGACCAGTGGAAAACCCGCATGGACGTTTAATGCAGCCGGACTCCATCATGGAACTGTAGGAAGATACGGATCTGAGATGATTGGTTCAGCCAAGAACATACAGGCCTATCGAGTGGAAGGTGAGCTATTAACCACGTTACAGGAGGTTAATAACGAAAGTGATTATCAGCTTATAAAAAATGCCCTGCCCGATTCTTTGCAAAAACCCTGGGGCGTAGCATTGCCTTTCACCTTGAAAGAGTGGTCATCACTGGCGCTGCCTGATGCCGCCGGCATACCGCACACTCTTGCCGGTGGGACAGGAACCTTGCTCGATAAACACGGTATAGACCAGACAATAAAGTTGATTGAAGATCAGAAAGACGAGGATGTCGCCACCATCAGGGGGAGAATATGAGCAAGTTGATAATGGCAATGGCGTTACTCTTTACTGCTCTCATGATGCAAGGATGCGAAAAAAACATGGAATATGAACCACGGGATTTTTTTGTAGGCCGTCAACTGGACATCGCCCAACTGATTTATGATGGCGACGAAGTGAAACTGAATGAGAAGCTTCCTTCAATAAGCAAGGAAGAACTGAATCGACCGGTTAAGGCGGACATGACCCTGCTGTTTTGGTCGGTGCTAAACGCAATCTATGATAAAAATACGCCGAAAAGACTGAGCATTATTACTGACTTGGTTAAAGCGGGTGCAGACCCATTGCAACCCAGACCGGAAGGGGGAAGCAGTCCAGCTGAGTTTGTCCTGCAGGGCGATAAAGATGTCTGGATAAAAGCAATGTTGGATGGTGGGTTACCACCGAATTCTAGAGATAAAGTTCATAATGAGCCAATTATATTCGAAGCATTAGACGCGAAAAACACTGAAACTTTAAAGGTGATGTTAGATTATGGTGCGGATATAAACACAAGAGATTCATTGGGAAACACCTTGTTAATAAGCTCACTGGATTCTCGTTCGTTTGATCATACGATTCTTTTGTTAGAGAGAGGTGCGGATAGCAAAATAAAAGGGAAGTTTGGTTGGACTATGGGCAATCAGCTTCAGCGCTTTATAGATAGAGGTGTAGGCGATGCCGAAGATAAAGAGAAAATTGACAAGATAAAAGAGTTATTAATTAAAAAGGGTGGTGACTGGCCTCCACTACCTGTAGAGAATTGAGACTCCCCTAAGGTCGACGTCGAAAACATGTAATATACCGTTCAGGGGCTGAATGGCAACCGCCATCCAGCCCCTGCTTGCCCAGCCGACGTTAACGCAATTCCTTCGCTATCGCACTAAACATCAGCGATGCCTCCAGCGGTTGCGCGCTGAAAGAAGGCTCCGCCTGCGGCCAGGTGGACCACTGGACGATCACCAGATTCTCCGCCTGATTAACCATAATCATCTGGCCGAAGATCCCCAGCGCCCACAGGGAATGCTTGAGGGAAGCCTGCGGGGCGGGTTCCACGTTGGTCGCATTCACCGGCACTTCGTTGTTCCACCACTGGAAGCCGTAGATGCCGTTTGGATGCGCCGCCGACACCGACCCTGCCGCCCGCGTCCAGTTGGACGACTGGGCTACCCAATCTTTCGGCAGGATCTGTTTGCCGTTCGGCAACGTCCCGTTATGCAGGATGAATTCGCCGAAGCGCCCCCAGTCTTCCAGCGTGGCGTTGAACCCGTGCGCGCCCACGTCGTGCTGGCCTTTGGCGTAGGCATGCCACACCCCATCGCTCGCCATGCCGTAGGGCTGCCAGATGCTTTGCTGCAGATAGGCCGCCAGCGGCATGCCGGTGGCACGCTCCAGCACGTCGCCCAGCAGCCACGCGCCGCCGGAGGAGTAAGACCAGTTCTGCCCGGCCGGATGCGCACGCTGCAAACCGGCCACCAGCTTGCGCACGCAGGCGTAGGTGCCGGGCCTGGCTTCACACTCGGTCAACTGCGCGAAGTCCGATTTTGGGTTGGTGTAATCCTCATTCCACGCCACGCCCGAGGTGTGGGTGATCAGCTGCCTGAGAGTCACGCCGTCCCACGCGGTGCCTTTCAGATCGGGTTCGTATTGCGTGATGAGATCGTCGAGTGAGCGGATCTTGCCCTGTTTAATCGCCACGCCCACCAGCGTGGCGACCACGGATTTGCCCACCGAGCGCGACGTCCACAGGGTGGCGTCGGTATTGCCCTGCCCCAGATATTTCCAGGCGATTTTGCCGTCTTTCAATACCAGTATGCCGCTGACGTTCTGGCGCTGCAGGTAATCCTGCAGGTGGTAGGTTTTGCCATTCACCCGATAGCTGGCGTCGGTTAACGGTTTAGCGGCAGTAAGCAGCGGCGCGGCGTTGCCGTGGTGAAACACATCCCCGGCATAGTTACGATAGTCGTTACGAAAACCGATCACCCGGTCGCTCTGGCTCCAGGTGAGCATCTTGTGCGTATCCGGCAATTGCGCATCGAAAGGCGCGGGACAGGCGCTGAGTTCGGTGCCCGCACAGGCGGCCAGCGCGGCGGGTGCCAACAGGCCGCTGCAGAGACTGATGACAACGCCCGCCAGCAGGCTGCGGTTAAACACTTTGCTTTTCATATTTTTTCTCACTTAGCTCAGGAAGGCGTTCAGCTTAAAAAAACGCGGCCTATAATAAAAAACGCCTGATGGGGGAAAATCCCCCGAAAAATCGACGGGAGAACCGCGTGCCGAGCCTGATTTATTCCTTTGCCCAACTGGAAGCCTTCACCGCCGTGGCCGAGCACGGCAGCCTGGCGAAAGCCGCGCTCAAGCTGGGCAAAGACCGCACGACGCTGCGCGATTTGATTGATTTTCTCGAGGATGGCTTGGGCTATGCGCTGTTCCTGCGCGAGGGGCGCAGCCTGCACCTGACGCCGGAAGGCGAACAGCTGCAGCGCCAGGCGCACCTGCTGATGCGCCAGGTGAAAGCGTTTGAGGCATTTGCCAAAGACGTGCCGAAGAGCGCGGCGCAGGAAATTTCGCTGGTCTACGACCCCTTTACCCCCCGCGCGCTGCTGCAGGCGCTGATTGCCGCTATGGCCCAACGCAACACGCGCCTGAGCCTGATTAACGCCTCGCGCGATGAAGCGGAAAGGCTGCTGGCGAGCGGCCAAGCCGATCTGGGCATCTGCCAGGCGCGCAACCGCAGCGTGGGCGACGCCATGGAGTGGCGCGCCGCCTGCAAATTTCCGGGCACACTATCTTCACCAACGAACTGGAAATGCTGCGCGCCCTGCTCGAACAAGGCTGCGGCTGGGGATTCTTGCCGACGCACATGCATGCCGAACAGTGGAAAAACGTCAACACGCTGCGCACCGAAGTGGGCAGCCAGGGGATCAGCCAAACCATGGTGACCATCTGGAAGCCGGGCAATGACAGACGGGCGCTGATTGATGAGACACTGGCGTTGTTGCCGGGGTTATGGGGGAAATTGCGGTGTGAAAAGTCGCTGCTAGATTAGCGGTGTTGTTACCGGAAGACGGTCTTAGGACTCATCATCTACGTTGTCGATCTGATCGCTCTTAAGCAGGGATTTCTGTTTTCCTCAATGAGCCCCATAACGCTTCCGTTCCACAGCTACTGGTGCTGGTTTATTGCTTTGAACGGTGGCATTAAGGGGCAGTTTTAGCGAGAAGCGGACGTTCATATTTTATAATCTGCAAATAATTCCATTCAAAAGTAAAACACCTCACCATTTCGGTTTTTCGCACTCACAGCTCTGAATTTACCTCTTTCGCCAGCAGTTCCAATACTGACTTCAGCCAGTTAGTCGCTTATCGCTACGTATATACGAACAAATCTTCACTTCAAAGGAGGGGATCTTGAACGGCAGTGCAAAAATCTTGATATTGATTGCCGTGAGCAGTTTCTCTGCTGCGAGGCGGGGAATTGTCATCAGCAGATCGCTTTCTTCAACAATAAACGGCGAACTCAGAATGGATGGCGTTTTGATCGCTATCTGCCGTATATAACCCATCTGCTCAAGTTGTAGATCTAGGATACCTCGCTTCTCATTCCAAGTTGATGAAGACAAGAAAGTGCTAATTGGTTTCGTCCTCAGCCCCCCCTCAACGGACATTTTTCAGCTGAAAAATGGTGAGCATGCCGGTGAAAGTCGCGTCAACCTGAAAGCCCGTCTGATCAAGGTGGACTAGGTCAAAATAGGCTAGGATATGGTTTACAGGACTGAACATGCGGAACTGCAACAGGCGCCGAACGCCGCTTCACAGTAGCAATCCTACGCCGAAAACTTATACTGATATTACTCCTAAGCCTGCTCATTTTTGGGCAGGCTATCTAAAACGAACTAGCATTTCAAAGATGTTATGGAATAATTGGTGGTGGCTAAAATGGGCTGATTAACTGATTGGAGCTTAATGAACTCCTTTTGTCACATATCTGATACCCTTTACTGTCAATATTATCGATTGAAAATGTATATTTTTCATTTAAAATTTGTTATTTTAATGAATGAAATTTGGGATCCAACCCAGTGTTGGTGACAGGCATGGGCACGGAAATTGGATTTTTTAGTAACCAGGTGTCTTAAGTCGATAATTTTTGAAATAAAAGGACGAAGATGAAAATATCCAAAATATCTGTTAAGAATCTATTTGGGATTTTTAACCATGATATTCCACTAAATGAAAATCCAGATATTACGATTGTTTTAGGTGAAAATGGAATCGGTAAGACCAAGCTTTTGGAAGCTATTAGTGCCATTTTTAGGAATGATTACGATTTTTTAGTTGAGCTTGATTTTGAAAGTATTGTTATCTTTTTTGATACCGGAGAGTCTTGGGGTTTTTCTAAAAGCTTGCATGGAAATGACTCAACATTATATGTGCAAAGAAAGTTTTTTAATTCAAATCCCAAATCAAAACCTGAGAGGTTATCAAATTCTAAGCATGGGAAAAAGATTCATTCAATGGAGCGGCGAAGAAGAGAAATAGAGATGATTCATTACGAGATGCTGCACTCTCGTTATGATTATGAATCTAAAGATTTCTATGATTTAATGAAAGAAAATGAATATTTAGAATATAAGCATCGTAATGATTTAGAGAGAATAAAGCCGCTAAAATGGATTTTAGAAGAAACAAAAAAAATCAATATTAGACTCATTGAAACCCAGCGAATAATCACCAGAAATGAAATGAGCAAAAACGCCTATGAAAGCGCTGTAATACAATGCTCAAATCAGTTGAAAGACTTAATATCAGTTGCAATAAAATCCTCTGCAGATATCACGTCAGCTCTTGATAGCACATATCCCAATCGTTTAGTAAAAAGTCTTCGTGAGGAAAATAATTATACTTATTCCCAGCTAAATGAAGATCTTTCTGATTTAAACGAAAAAAGGAAAACTTTATCAGCTGCAGGATTGGTTGTTGATGCTCAAGACACAGAGCTTGCAGTAATTGAGGATGAAAATAATGATTCTATCATCATATCAATGAAGCAATACGTTGAGGATAGTAAGAAAAAGCTCGAGCCGTATGAAAAGTTGGCAGAGAAAATTGGATTATTTATGGATATAATAAGCAACCGATTTAAACATAAAACTATCAAAGTTAATAAAGATGAGGGCATTACATTTTCATCCATCATTAGTGATAAAAGAAACAACCCCATTAATATCGCATTAGGCAAGCTTTCCTCTGGTGAGCAACATGAACTTGTTTTGTTCTTTAAGCTTATTTTCAATTCAACCCCTGGAGATCTTATCCTAATTGATGAGCCTGAACTTTCATTGCATATTTCATGGCAAACGCAATTTATAGATGACTTAAAAAGAGTTGCTGCTCTAAATGAAATTTCTGCAGTTATTGCTACTCACTCTCCTGACATAATTTCATCTAATTGGGATTTGAGAGTTGAATTGTTAGGGGTAAAGTGAGTGGAGGGATACATTACTGCTGAACGGATCGCAAACTCAATTATGCAACAAAATAGCTTCGAAGGAACGCACATTTTAGTGGAGGGAGTTAAGGACATTAAAGTTTACACTAAGTTCTTTCAAAAAGAACAGGTCAAGCTCACGCAGACATTTGGTAAGTATAAGTTGCGTGAAGTTTTCGATATATTATCTCTAAGGGGATTTAACAAGAAAATAGCTATTCGTGATGCAGACTTCTTACGATTGAAAGATAATAGAAAGTTTGAGGTAGACTATGCAATTGACATCTATCCAACTGATGGTCATGACAGCGAAGTCATGATGTTGGCAGTGAACACTCTTGAGGATTTATTGGCTGTAACTGTTGAGCAGGATAAGCTAGATGCTTTTGAAAAAAGAATAGGGGAGTCGTTCAAATCAAGGGTAATTAAAATGTCATACCTTATTGGGTGTTTGAGGCTTGCTAACAAAAGATCAGGGCTGGGATTGTTATTTAAGCCCGCAAAGCAAGGTGGAAATAGAATAAAATTCAAGAAATTTGTCTGTGACAAAGAATTTAACATTGACACATCTAAAATGATTCATGTCATATCTGAATATTCTAAAAATAGAGATACAATCGTTTGTGCACAACAAGTGATCACTGATAATCTTGATAAAGTGTTGATGGAAAATCATGATGTACTTGAAGTTATTAATGGACATGATGTAGCTGAAATAACATGCATATTATCCTCTATCGGAGTTAAAAGTAAGAGTGATATATTTCAGCATCCTGATAAATTAGAGGAGGCACTTGCCATGTGCTTTGATAGGAATAAATTTTGTAGTACAAATCTCTATAGAAAAATAAACGACTGGAAAGTTAAGAATGATTTAGAGATTTTTTTTAGTATGTGATGAGTTTTTTCAAGCTTTAAATTATTTACTCAAAACAACGCTGCCTCCGGTCGGCGTTTTTTTGAAAATGCAAAAATAGTTGTTGATTGAAGCATGCAGAATAATTGCGCACAGTGAATCGCCACGGGTTTAACAGACACTTCCGAGTCATTTAAGATGACTTAAAAGAGAGGTACCCATGAGCGGTAAGCTTTATCCTGAAGAGTTCAAAATTCAAGCGATCAAACAGGTTGTTGATCGCGGCCATTCCATCGCAAGCGTCTCCACCCGTCTTGATAGGGGTCAGCTTGGAAAACGGAATCTATGGTCACTCCCGTTTTTGCAACACCGATTTTGACGATAAGTTGGCTTGCTTGAATCTATCCGGCGTCTGAATGGGATTTTATTCCCGCGCCTCGATGAGTTCCGCGCCTGATGAACCTCCAGAAAATATACGGCTTCAGCGAGCCTTTCCGTTTTACAGGTTCCTCAACAGGCCGGTGGGCCGTTTGTATCATCAATATCAGTATTCGCAAAACCAGATGAATGATTGTTTAAACTGGTGTATTTCTGCCTTTATGCTTCGTAAGTTTGCTGTCGCGCCGTCAGTGCCCAGGCTATTCTGGCCAGCTTGTTTGCCAGAGCACAGGTGACGACAAAGTTGCTTTTCCGACACAACAACTCCCTGACCCAGTCGGCCAACTTGCCAGACTGGTGTTCCAGTTTTTGTATGAATACCCTGGCACACTGAACCAACAAAGTTCGGATCTTTTTGTTGCCCCGCTTGCTAATCCCTAACAATGTCGTCCGACCTCCCGTGCTGTACTGTCGGGGTACCAGCCCTGTTGCCGCCGCAAAGTCACGGCTGCTGGCGTACTGCTTCCCGTCGCCAATCTCAGTTGAAATAGTACTGGCAGTCAGCGTTCCAACGCAGGGAATACTCAGCAAGCGCTGTCCAACCTCATCTTCGTCCAACTTTCGTTTCAACTGAGATTCCAGATCTTTAATCTGCTCAACAAGATAGTGATAATGCTGTTGTAATTTCAGCAGTAACTGGCTGAGATAAAGAGGCAAACTACTGTCCTCAAGAAGGGTACTCAGTCGACTAATAACGGCAGCACCTCGCGGAACGCTGATACCAAATTCCAGCAGAAAAGCATGCATCTGATTAGTTGTTTTCACCTTATCCTGAACCAGGGATTCACGGACACGATGCAGAGCCCGCATTGCCTGCTGAGATTCGGTTCTGGGCTGCACGAAACGCATAGATGGACGTGATGCTGCTTCACAGATAGCTTCAGCATCAACGAAGTCATTTTTGTTGCTTTTAACGAATGGGCGGACAAATTGCGGTGATATCAGCTTTGGAAAATGCCCTAACTCTGCCAGCTTGCGTGCCATAAAGTGAGAACCGCCACAGGCTTCCATCGCGATGGTTGTTGCTGGGCATGTCGCCAGAAATTCGATTAGCTTTGGTCGGGTGAATTTTTTACGGTAAACGGCCTTCCCACGATGATCCTGACAATGAATATGGAAAGAGTTCTTACCCAGATCGATACCAATAAGCGCAATGTTTTCCATGATGGTTCTCCGAATGAAAGCCTGTCCTCAGCATAGTACTGGGAAGGAGGGAGTGACCATCTCATTAAATATCCTACGTTAAAGCCGTCTCTTAAGCAGACATGGCAGGCAGCTCTGAGCGAAAAGCGGAAGTTAGCACTTATCTACCGTCAATCAAAAATGATTACGAAAGCAGTGGCTATTCGGTTCTGACCAATACTACAGCACGTGGGGTTGATAGCTCAACTTTCCTAGAGGGTTCTTCGTGTGTCAATTCAAACCCTTCGGCCAACTCACTTGGTAGATCAGAGTCTGGGTGTATTTCCTGGAGTGACGATAGCATACTTCCCAACCAAATTCGCATTTCAGTGGTTCCAGTTGAACCATATAAAACCTGCTGAAGAGGTGTCCCTATCAAGCCCAATTCAAGTGATTTTCCAAAGGTATACATACAGCAAGTTGCTGTTATTTCATCATAACGGCCAATTTTGCGAACTTGACCTAATTGAGTTTTCCACTGGAGTGTACCCGACGGCTTATAGTTATTTTTCAAGGGACTAAGTCCATTCGCAACAAAGTAAGCAAAATCGAACCCCTGACCTTTAGGATAAAAAACTCCAAATGTACCCACTGATGGTAGTAGGGCGTTAGAAAGTAGATCGGCGGGGAAATTAATTTTTGCTGTAGTAGCACTTATTGAAGGTCGATTTGATAGCAAGTCCCACTGCTCTAAATTTGCACGAAATTTGTATGGTGAAAACACCACTGGAGCACACTGTAATGGGTTAGAAGAGACTTTTGCTTGATTAAAAGTAACGCGCGCTGCTCTAGGGTTTCCCACTGGGTAATGGATGATCATTACGTCACATAATTCACAGCGTGGGACTGGTCGCCCTGTACCTCGGTTAGCACTAAATTTCACTTGGTAACGATTACCATGATATTCTTGCGTCAGTGCATTTGAACCGAGTGAATTGAAAGCGCGGATGAATGCACGGAATAGTGCTATTTCACCACTAGCAGCCAATGACTCTATGTGAAAGGCATTCTGAAGAGCTGATCCAATCATTAGACTTATAGTCTCCTTAGTTATGAAGCTCTTGAAGATAGTGACAACACTATAACTAATCAGTATGTCATTAAATGTTAACTATTAGCATTCTGCTCATTTTAATCTTACTTCTTAGGTACTATTATATTAGCCCTGTAACACTTTCGTTTTCTCATAACATCAAAGAAAACCGACTAATAAATGGCCCTTAAATGAAACCCAAAAAATTAATTACTCATCCAATACATTTATCTGAAGAATGTCCGTTTTTGGCATAAAACAGTCATTGTTACCTAACGTTGATCATGAAACATCACCTTACCAGACTCTCCGTCAACATAATATAGCTACATAAAATGATTCAATTCACAATTAATAAACCAACGCCATTATTACCTCTATTTTCATTCCATTATTTTCTCTCCCCCCGCTCCAACCCCAACTCCCCCCTAGCACCGCCCCCGCCCTTTCCCTACAATAAGGGTTCTGTTGAGGCATAACGCAAGGAAAGACGGTGTCGAAAGCCAATCCCAATGCCACTATCGTGGATATCGCCCGCCGCGCCAGGGTGACCAATATCACCGTTTCCCGCGCCTTCAATAAGCCCGAGCTGGTCAAGCCGGAAACCCGCGAGCGCATTCACGCCATCGCCAAAGAGCTGAACTATGTGCCCAACGCGTTCGCGCAGGGGCTGAAAAGCAGCAGCAGCCAGATTATCGGCATCGTCACCAGCAGCATGTACAACCCGTTCTATTCCGGCCTGATCAAGACCGTGTCGCGCATTGCGCGCCAGCAGGGCTACCAGATCATGCTGTTCGACACCGACGGCAGCGAGGAGGCGGAAATGCGTGCCATTCAGGCGCTGTTCGGCTACAAGGCACGCGGCATCCTGCTGTCGGCGGTGCGCGACGACAAGCGCTACCGCCCCGCCTATCTCGAGCTGGCCGAGGTGTACGGCGTGCCACTGATCCTGATCGACCGCGATCTTTACGATCAGCAACTGAGCGGCGTGTTCCTCGATAACCGCGAGATCGGCGTGCTGGCCGGGCGCTATCTGGCGGAGCAGCCGGAGAAGAAGCTTTTGATTATCGGCGGCCCGGCGGATTCGGAAATTACCTTAACGCGCACCGCCGGCATCGTCGCGGCCTTGCAGGGCAGCGGCCGTGAGATTCACATCATCAACGGCGACTATGATTTCACCTCGCAAGAGAGCGAGGTGCGCGCCTATCTGGCGCAGCCGGAGAACCGCCCGGATTGCATCATCGGCCTGAACGGCATCATCACGCTGGGCGCCATCGCCATCTGCCACGAGATGGGGCTTTATGAGCAGGTGAAGTTCTTCTCGATAGACGAGCCGCCGCGCGCCGGCGCTTACGGCCTGCATATTCCGGGGGTGTATCACGATACGCAGAAACTGGGGGAGATCGCCGCGGAGCTGCTGTTCAGCGCCATTCACAGCCCGCGCGGCGAGCTGCCGGTGCGCAGAGAATTCTTCACCGGCTCGCTGTTGAATCGCTGACGGGCGCTATTGCCCGTAGTAGGCGTGTTTGCCGTGCTTGCGCAGGAAATGTTTGTCCAATAGCTCCGGCTGCATCGGGGCGATGGCCGGCGCCAGTTGGCGCGTCGCCATCGCCATGATCGCCACCTCCTCCAACACCACCGCGTTGTGCACCGCATCCGCCGCGTCCTTGCCCCAGGCGAACGGGCCGTGGGAGTAAACCAGCACCCCCGGCACCTGCTGCGGATCGCGCCCCGCCTGGTTGAAGGTCTCGATAATCACCTTACCGGTTTCCCCCTCGTAATCCCCGGCGATCTCCGCCTCGCTCATCGGCCGGGTGCAGGGAATGTCGCCGTAAAAGTAGTCAGCGTGGGTGGTGCCCAGCGCCGGGATCGGTTGCCCAGCCTGCGCCCAGATGGTGGCGTTGCGGCTGTGGGTGTGCACCACGCCGCCGATGTCGGCGAAGGCGCGGTACAGCGCCAGATGGGTGGCGGTGTCGGATGAGGGTTTGCGGTGCCCTTCGCGCACCTTGCCCTCCAGATCCACCACCACCAAATCCTCCAGCGTCATCGCCTCGTAGGCGATGCCCGAAGGCTTGATCACCACCAGCCCGCTCTGGCGATCGATCGCCGAGACGTTGCCCCAGGTAAAGGTCACCAGCCCGTATGCCGGCAGGCTGAGGTTGGCGGCCAGCACCTGCCGCTTGAGTTCGTTCAGCATGCGATGCCTCCCTCATTCATCTGTTGTTCGATCCAGGCCTTGGCCTGGGCGATGCGTTGCTTATCCTGCCCGTCTTCGCGCGCCCACATCTCCAGCAGGTAGGGTCCGCGATAGCCGAGCGCGTTGAGCACGGAAAAGGCATGGGCGAAATCCACGCAGCCTTCGCCGAACGGCACGTCGCGGAACTGCCCGGCGCTGCCCGGCCCCACCGCGACGGTGTCTTTGAGGTGCACGGCGGTGATGCTGCCGATGCCCAGCGCCAGCTCGGCGGCGACGTCGTTGCCCCAGGCGCTGAGGTTGCCGAGATCGGGATACACCGTGAACCACGGGCTGTTGACGTGGCGGGCGATGTCGCGCCATTTGCTGATGCTGTTGATGAACGGCGTGTCCATCACCTCCACCGACAGCATCACCTGCGCCCTGGCGGCCTGCGCCGCCGCCCACTGCATGCCCTCGATAAAGCGTTCGCGGCTGTGGCGATCAGCGGGTTCGTAATAGACGTCGTAGCCCGCCAGCTGGATGTTGCGGATGCCGAGATCCGTCGCCAGTTCCAGCGCCTTGCTCATCAGCACCCGTGCCCGCTCACGGGTGGCGGCGTCATGGCTGCCGAACGGGTCACGCCGGTGCGCCGACAGGCAGAGGCTCGGCACCGTCACCCCGCTGTCGAGCCGCGCCTGGATAAACGCCAGCCGCTGGCGGCGATCCCAGTCCAGCCGCTGCTGGCGCGCCGGCTGTTCGTCGATCGACATCTCCACGAACTCAAAGCCCAGCTCGGCGGCGGTGGCCAGCCGCTGCGGCCAGCTCAGATCGGCGGGCAGCGCCTTTTCATACAGCCCCAGACAGGCGGCGTTAGTCGTTTGCATCAGTCACCTCACTCAAAGCCTGAGCGACCGCCAGATAGCGCGCCTGCTGGGCGCGCAGGCGCCGATGGGCGGCGGTCGCGGGATAATAACAGCGCAGTTTGGGCGGCGCGGCAGCGATCGCTTCGGCGAACCCGGCGTACTCCCCGGCGCCGACGGCGGCGCACAGGGCGGCGGCGCGGCAGCCGCTTTGGCGCGTTTCCACCACCTCAAGCGGCAGGTTGCCGGCGTCGGCGTACATCTGCATCCAGACCTCGGACTGCGTCGGCCCGCCGGTCATGCGCACCCGCTCGATGCGCGGGTTCAGCTGCACCATGCGCTCCTGATGGATCAGGTGCGAGAATACGATGCCCTGGTAGATCGCCTGCACCACGTCCGCCATCTCATGATGGGCGCTCAGGCCGATCAGCCCGCCCGGCGTGTTGCCGCCGAGGTTGGAGCCGTACAGATACGGCAGGAACAGCAGCCCGCTGGGCTGCTCGCGGCGCTCGGCCACCCAGGCGTTGAACTGGGCATAGCGCTGCCGGTCGTCGGCGCAGAACTGGCGCAGGAACCAGGCCAGGTTGCCGGCCGAGGTCGGGCTGCCTTCGTGCACGAAATAGCGGCCGTCGATGCAGTAGCGCCCCCAGGCGTAGGGATAATCGGCGGGAATGATGCGCTCGGTCACGCAGGTGGCGATCGACCAGGTGCCCGCCACCGCGCTGAGCGTGCGATCGTCCGCCACGCCGGAGCTGAGCGCCGCGCCCACCACGTCGAACAGGCCGCCGTACACCGCGGTGCCCGTTCGCAGGCCGCACTGCGCCGCCGCCGCGACCGTCACCCGCCCGGCCAGCTGCGCCGAGCCGATCACCGGCGCGGTCTTCTCCTGCGCCTCTTCGATGCCGAAGGCCGCCATCAGCATCGGATCGTAAGCGCCGCTGCGCTGGTTAAACAGATTGCTGCCGGAGATGTTGGTCACCTCGGCCGCCGCCTCGCCGGTGAGGCGAAAGCGCAGGTAGTCGTGTGCCATCAGGATGCGATCGACGGCGGCGTACTGCGCCGGTTGCCGCTGCTTCAGCCAGCGCAGCAGCAGCGCCGGGTGGCTGGGCCACAGCGGCTGCAGGCTGCGCGGGTAGGTCTGCGCGTCCACGCCGGCGCGGCGCAGCTCAGCCACCGTGGCCGCCGCGCGGTTGTCCGAAGAGAGGATGCCGTTGCCGACCGGTTTGCCGTGGCGATCGATGGCGTAAAGCCCTTTGCCGTGCGCAGAGAAGCTGACGCCGCGCACCTGCCCGGCATCCAGCCCCGCCGCGTGCAGCGTCTGGCGGATCGCTGCGCAAACGTCATCCCACAGCGCGTCCATATTGCGTTCGCTGAAGCCCGGCTGGGCGGCAATCGCCGCGCCGTCGCGCTCGGCGATCGCCAGCTCTTCGCCGCTTGCCCGGTACAGCCCGGCCTTGATCACCGTGCCGCCGACGTCTATGCCAAGAAAGACTGCCATCGCGCCTCCTATTTGCGCCGCACGGAGCTGAGGTAGATGGCGGCCAGGATGATGCCACCCTTCACCACGTTCTGGATATACGGCGACACGTTCATCAGATTGAGGCCGTTGTTGAGCACCCCGAGCATCATCGCCCCCACCAGCGTGCCGACGATGGCGCCGCGCCCGCCGGAGATCGCCGCCCCGCCCAGCACCACCGCGGCGATGGCGTCCAGCTCGAAGCCTTCGCCGGCGTTGGGCTGCCCGCTCATCAGACGCGAGGTCAGCACCAGCCCGGCCAGCGCGGCGGTCAGGCCGCTGATCACGTACACCAGCATCTTGTAGCGCGGCACGCGGATGCCGCTCAGCCGCGCCGCCTCTTCGTTGCCGCCCATCGCATAGACGTAGCGGCCGAACGGCAGTTGGTTGAGCATCAGCCAGGCCAGCACGTACACGCCGAGCATGATCAGGATCGGCACCTGGATGCCCAGCACCGTGCCGCGGCCGAAGAAGGAGAACACGTCGGGCAGGCCGGAGATCGGGTAGCCGCCGGTATAGAGCAGCGCCAGGCCGCGGGCGATGCCCATCGACGCCAGGGTGACGATGATCGGCGGCATGCGCAGGTAGGCGATGCAGGCGCCGTTGGCCAGGCCGAACAGCGCGCCGACCGCCAGCGCCGCCACCATCGCCAGCGGAATGGGCACCGCCGCCAGCATCAGCCCGGCGGCGACCGAGCCGGCCAGCGCCATCACCGGCCCCACCGAAAGATCGATGCCGCCGGTCAGGATGGCGCAGGTCATGCCCACCGCGATGATGGCATTGATCGACACCTGGCGCGCCACGTTGGTCAGGTTGTTGACGCTGAGGAAGCTGTCGTTCAGCAGGCTCATCAATACGAACAAGATCACGAAGCCGATAAACGGCAAGACCGCCGGGTGATGCAGCAGTTTTTCCCAGCGCTTGCCGAGGCTGGGGCCGGCGGCGCGGCGCGCCACGGCGGGTTGTTCAATTCCGATCATAAGGCACTCCCGGTCGCGTGAAGCATGATGTGGTTGGATTCGATGTCGTCGCCGGTCAGCTCGGCGACGATGTGGCCGCCGCGAAACACCAGCACGCGGTCACACACGCCGATGATCTCCGGCAGTTCGGAGGAAATCATGATGATGGAGATGCCCTGCTGGGTCAGTTGCTGCATCAGTTGGTAGATCTCGGCCTTGGCGCCCACATCGATGCCGCGCGTCGGCTCGTCGAAGATCAGGATGTTGCAGTCGTTGTTGAGCCAGCGGGCGATCACCACCTTCTGCTGGTTGCCGCCGCTCAGGGTGCTGACGGCGGTCTCGGCGTCCGGGGTTTTCACGCCCACGGCGCGGATCAGCCGCTGCACCACGTCGCGATCCTTGCGGGCGCTGACGAAGATCTTGCCGCGCCGGTGGTGCCGGTTGAGGGTGATGTTCTGCGCCACCGAGAACGGCAGCACCAGGCCCTCGGTTTTGCGGCTCTCCGGCAGCAGGCCGATGCCCTGCGCCAGCGCCTGCGCCGGGGAGCGCAGCGCCGCCGGTTGGCCGCCGAGGCTAACGCGTTTGCGGTGGCAGCGGCTGGCGCCGATCAGCGCCGAGACGGTCTCGGTGCGCCCGGAGCCCACCAGCCCGGCGAAGCCGAGGATCTCGCCCTTGTGCAGGTGGAAGCGGTCGGTCGCGCCGTGCTTCTCGCGCTGGATCTCCGCCTCCAGCAGCACCGTGGCGGTATCGACCGGGTGCTGTTTCACCGGGAAGGCGTTCTCGATTTTGCGCCCGACCATCAGCCGCACCAGCTCTTCCACGTTGGTGTCGCCGGTGGCCAGCGTTTCGATGTAGGCGCCGTCGCGCAGCACGGTGATGCGATCGCAGATGGTGAAGATCTCGTCCAGGTGGTGCGAGATAAACACCATGCCGACGCCCAGCAGCCGCAGATCGTTCATCACGCTGAACAGGTGCTCGGCCTCGCCCGGCGTCAACGTGGCGGTCGGTTCGTCCAGCACCAGCACCCGCGCCTCCAGCGACAGCGCTTTGGCGATCTCAACGAACTGCTGCTGCGCCACGCTCAGTTGCTCCACCGGGCAATCGAGATCGATAGCCACCGTCAGCCGCTTGAAGATCGCCTCGGCCTTGCGCCGCATCGCCCGCCGATCCAGCAGGCCCCAGCGGTTCCTGATCTCCCGGTTGAGGAAGATGTTGTCGATGGCGCTCATGTAGGGAATCAACGAGAATTCCTGAAAAATAATGCCGACGCCGGCCTCAATCGCCTGGCGATAGTTGTTAAAGCGGCGCTGCTCGCCGTCGATAAAAATATCGCCCTCGTCCGGCTGATAGATGCCGCACATGATTTTCACCAGCGTCGATTTGCCGGCGCCGTTTTCGCCCAGCAGGGCGTGCACTTCGCCGCGTTGAATGGCCAGATCGATGCCGTCCAGCGCCTTCACGCCGGGAAAGCTCTTCTTTATTCGCTTCAGTTCCAGTAAAGGTGTCACCGCATTGCCCTCCGCGCCGAACGCCCCGCCGCAGCGGGGCGAACCTGGCCGCTGTTACCAGCTAAAGCCGGCCGCATTGCTGCGGTCGATCAGCTTCACTTTCACCGGCACGGTTTTCGGCACCGTGGCGCCCCAGTAGCGGGCCAGCGCAATGCCGAGCGCGATGCGCAGTTGGTCGCGCGGGAACTGCGCCGAGGTGGCGATGAACGGCGAGTTCGGCTTGAGGATCTCTTTGATGGCTTCCGGCTGGCCGTCGACGCTCACCAGCTTGACCTTGGCGCCGTTGCTTTCGATCGCCGCCAGGGCGCCGAGCGCGCCGACGTCGTTGACGCTGAAGATGCCCGCCAGATCCGGCGCCGACTGCAGCATGTTTTCGGTCACGGTCAGCGCGGTGTCGCGCTCCTGCTTGCCGTTTTGCTTGGTGACGATCTTGATGTCGGGGTATTTCTTCATCGCCGCTTCAAAGCCGCGCACGCGCTCCAGGATCGGCACCACCGGGATGCCGTCGAGGATCGCCACCTTGCCTTTGCCGCCCAGCGCTTTCGCCAGGTACTCGCCCGCCTGGAAGCCGGCGTCGTAGTTTTCCGAGCCGACGAACGAATCCAGCGGCCCTTCCGCCTGCGCGTCGATCGCCACCACCACCGCGCCGGCCTTATGGGCGGAGATCACCGCCGACTGCACCCCCACCGAATCGGTCGGGTTGATCAGCAGGATATCCACCTTCTTCTGCAGCATGTCTTCCACGTCGCCGATCTGTTTGGCGACGTCATGGCGCGCATCGGCCACGTATACCTTGGCGCCGATATCCGCCGCCGCCTGATCCAGCGCCTGCTTCATGGTGACGAAGTAGTCGTTGTTCATCTCCTGGAACGACATACCGATAGTGATTTGCTTGGCCAGCGCCCCATGGCTGGCCGCCAACATTCCACCGGCGACGATAAAAGGCAGGGTCTTTTTGAATAATGAAAACATAGCCAATTCTCCTGTAGGGAAGCTTCTTGTTGTGGTTATCAGAGCAACAGCATGTCTTTACGTTTGGCCGACCGGCCGGCCCCCCATTGCGAGCGGGCCAGCGGTCGGGACTGCAACCGCGGTACAGCGGGAGGGTCAGGGAACCAGGATCACCTTGATGGAGTCGGTCGAGTCCGCCAGGGCGAAGGCTTCGTCCCAGTCGTTCAATGCATAGCTGTGGGTAACCACGCCATTGGAGGTTACCAGCCCGCGCTCGAACAGATCGATGGCGATTTCATAGCTGTAGGGCGCCAAGTGCGCGCCGCGAATGTCCAGCTCTTTGCGATCGCCGATGATGGACCAATCGACGGTGGTTTCCTTGCCGAACACGCTGAACTCCACGAAGCGGCCCAGCTTGCGGATCATCTGCAGCCCCTGGGTGACGCCGATCGGCGCGCCGGTGGCCTCGATGTACACGTCGCAGCCGTAGCCGCCGGTCAGCGATTTGACGATCTGGTCGGCGTCTTCCTTCAGCGGGTTGATCACCACGTCGGCGCCGAACTCCTTCGCCAGCGCCAGCCGCTCGTCGATGGCGTCGATCACGATCAGTTTCTTCGGCGTCTTCAGGCGCGCCACCTGCACCATGCACAACCCCAGCGGCCCGGCACCGGCCAGCACCACCACGTCGTCCAGCTGGATGTCGCCGCGCGCCACGGTGTGAATGGCGCAGGCCATCGGCTCAATCAATACCGCGTCTTCATGGCTCAGGCTTTCCGGGATCTTGTGCACGATGGCGTTCTCGGAAAAGCGCATGTACTCCGCCATGCCGCCCTCCGCCACGTCTTTTTGGAAACCGTAAATGTTATGCGTCTCACACATCCAGTAACTGCCGGATTTGCAGTAGCGGCACTCCCAGCACGGCACGATCTGCTCGGCGATCACCCGCTCGCCGAGCTGGTATTTGCCTTCCGCGCCCTCGCCCAGCGCGGCGATGCGGCCGTAGAACTCGTGCCCCGGCACCACCGGCGGTTTGACCCACGGGTTCTCCCCCCAAAACATCTGCGCGCCGTTCTTGCACTTGCAGTCGCCGGCGCAGATGCCACAACCTTCCACCTTGATCACCAGCTCGCGCGCCTTCGGCAACGGCGTGGGCACCTGTTCGAAACGATAGTCCTGCGGGCCGTGGCAAACGACCGCACGCATTTTTTCCGGCAACTGGCTCATCTCTTCCTCCAATACACTCATTAAACGCTTGAATTTTCTTAATGTTGACGTTGTCATTTTTATCCAACAAAAAACAACAAACGTTATAAAATGATAAATTTCAATAGATTAATCATCAAACATCCAGGAAAACCAAAAATGACAACGTGAACATAGAGAGACATATAACCAAAGCTGCAAAAATAATTATTTGAGCAAAATCACATATCGTTAACATTGCGGCTAAAAATGCTACAAATGCGGATCGCGATCCCATTTACGGGATCGGCGATCCGAGGGGATCCGCTAAATCAGCAGGCGCACGCGGTCGTAGATCTGGCGATCTTCCGGCCGCGACGATCGCGCCTGCTGGCGCAAGGTGCGCACCAGCGTGTCGATAAACGCATGGGCGGCGGCGCTCAGAATGCTGTTGCGCCGGGTGACGATATTCAGCTGCACCGGCCGGCAGCTCTCCCGCAGCGCCAGCGGTTGCAGGCGAGAGGCGAACTGCGGCAGCGCGGCAATCGGCTGCGGACAGCAGGTACACATTTCGGCGAACTCCACCAGCGCCTGCAGCATGCCGAACGAATGCGCCTGGATAATGCGCTGGCGCGGCAGGCGCACGCCGTGGCGGAGAAACACCTCGTCGAACAGCGCATCGAAACTTTCCGGGGTATAGCTCATCACCCAATCCTGTTCCAGCAGCTGATGCAGCGAGGTGCTGTGCGCCAGCGGGTGGCCGCGCCGCACCATGTACGCCGTTTCGTACTCCAGCAGCGGCTCGCAGTGGAACTCCTGCGGCGCCGACGACGCCGGCAGCGGCGTGATGGCGAAATCCATCGTGCCCTCGCGCAGCTGCGACTGGGCGTTGGCCATCAGGCTTTCCGACAGTTCCAGCCGCACCGCCGGCATCTTGCTGCGAAACGCCATCACCGCCGACGGCAGCACCGTCAGCATCAGCCAGGGGGTGAACGCCGCCTTGACCAGATCCGCCGTGCGCCCGCGCAGCGCCGCCATTTCGCCCTGCGCCTGCTCCAGCTGGTTCAGCACCAGCCGGGCGTGCGCCAGCAAGGTTTTGCCGTAGGGGGTAAAGCCCAGCCCGGTCGGGGTGCGGATCAGCAGCGGCAGCGCCTGTTCCTGCTCCAGTTCGCGCAGCGCGCGGGTCACCGCCGCCTGCGACAGCCCCAGATGCCGCGCCGCCGCGCGAATGCTGCCGCTGTCGGCGCTGGCCACCAGCGCCTGCAGTTGGTGCAGTTTCATGTTCACCTCCTGACAATCATAGGTTGTCAGCATAACCGAACGGCGGCTACCCGGCAAAAACGGAGTTTGCTAGTCTCGATGCCTACCCCTCTGCCCCATTCCCCGCCCGTTGGCCGGGACCCTTTGCCGGAGACCGTGATGAGCCCTTCACTCGTACTGCCTGAGATCGCCGCCGTTCATGATGAGATGGTCGCGCTTCGCCGCCACATACACGCCCACCCGGAGCTGGGATTTAAGGAGTTCGCGACGTCGGATCTGGTGGCGCAGCGTCTGGAGGAGTGGGGTTACCGCGTCACGCGCGGCGTAGGACAAACCGGCGTTGTCGCCACATTGCAGCGCGGGCCGGGAAAATCGCTCGGCATCCGCGCCGACATGGACGCCCTGCCGATCGCCGAAACCACCGGCTTGCCGCACGCCAGCACCCATGCCGGGGTGATGCACGCCTGCGGCCACGACGGGCACACCGCCATGCTGCTGGCGGCGGCGCGCTGTCTGGCGCGGCAGCCCAACTTCAGCGGCACGCTGCACCTGATCTTTCAGCCGGCGGAAGAAGGCGGCGGCGGCGCCAGAGTGATGATTGAAGACGGCCTGTTTGAGCGCTTCCCCTGCGACGCGGTGTTCGCCATGCACAACGTGCCCGGCTTCCCCACCGGCCACCTGGGCTTCGCCAGCGGCCCCTTGATGTGCTCGGCCGATACGGTGCACATCACCCTGCACGGCCACGGCGGCCACGGCGCGGTGCCGCAAAGCACCGTCGATCCGGTGGTGGCCTGCGCGGCCATCGTCATGAGCCTGCAAACCATCGTGGCGCGCAATATCGATCCGCAGGAAACGGCGATCGTCACCGTGGGAGCGATGCAGGCCGGCCAGGCCGCCAACGTAATCCCGGCGACCGCCACCCTGACGCTCAGCGTGCGCGCGCTGACGGCGGCGGTGCGCGCGCGGCTGGAACAGCGCATCACCGAGCTGGTCACGGCGCAGGCCGCCAGCTTCGGCGCCCGCGCGGAGATCGACTATCAGCACGGCTATCCGGTGCTGGTGAACCACCCGGCAGAAACCGAACTGGCGCGCGCGGTGGCGCTGGACTGGGCCGGAGAGAGCCAGGTTATCCCCACGCTGCGGCCGTTTACCGCCAGCGAAGATTTCGCCTTTATGCTGGAGAAGTGCCCAGGCAGCTACATCTCGATCGGCAACGGCCCCGCCACGCCGGGCAATTCCCTGCACAACCCCGGCTATGACTTCAATGACGACAACCTGTCGGTAGGCGCCACCTACTGGGTCAAATTGGTCGAGCGCTTTTTGGCTCGCCCCACTGTTTAATCGCCAACGCTGAGGAAATGACATGAAAACCATCAAAGGGCTGTTGTTGTTGCTGCCGCTGGCCGCGAGCTTTCCCGCGCTGAGCGGCGAATTCAGCGGCAAGGTGATCAAGCTGGGCATCGATCCCACCTTTCCGCCGCTGGAATATAAAAACCCGCAGGGCAAGCTGACCGGCTTCGGCGTCGATATCGCCCAGGCGCTGTGCGACCAGATGCAGGCCAAATGCGTGTGGGTGGAAAGCAGCTGGGACGGCATGATCCCCGGCCTGCAGGCGAAGAAATTCGATGCCATCGCCTCGTCGATGACCATCACACCGCAGCGCCAGCAGCAGATCGCCTTCTCCAGCAAAGTCTCCAACGCCCCGGCGCGGTTGGTGGCGCATAAGGGCAGCAACCTGCAGCCTACCGCCGCCTCGCTGAAGGGCAAATCGGTCGGCGTGCAGCAAGGCTCCAGCCAGGAGGCCTATGCCAACGCGCTGTGGCGCCCGGCCGGCGTTAACGTGGTCGCCTACCAAAGCCAGCAGGAGGTGAACGAAGATCTGGCCAACGGCCGGCTGGATGCGTCGCTGCTGGCCAGCGTCAGCGCCAGCGAGTTCTTCAAAACGCCCGGCGGCAAAGATTTCGCCTTTATCGGCGCCGAACTGAACGACAGCAAATACTTCGGCGTCGGCGACGGCATCGGAGTGCGCAAAGAGGATACCGCACTGCTGAACGCCTTCAACACCGCGCTGCAGGCGATCCGCGCCAACGGCACTTACAAGAAAATCAACGACAAGTATTTCGACTTCGACATGTACGGCGCGGAGCAGTAACAAGCGTTCCCCGGCGGTCACCTGCAGATCCTGCAGGATGGGGAGGCGCCTTCGGCCGCCGGGGAACGCCCCAATGGAAACGGCAGTGTCGGCAAGAACGGAAAATCAGGCGGGATAAGGATGCGAGCCAGGCAGGACGCCCGGCCCGCTAAAGCGGGTTACTTCACTTCGCCCATCGCTTTCAGCTTTTTGGACAGCTCGCGGCGTTCTTTGGACAGATCGGCATTTTTGATGATGTAGTCATCAACGCGATCTTCGTAGTCGCTGCGCATGTTGGCGATGATGCCCTGAATGTCTTCAATGCTCATGCCGGGCTTGATGTACTCACTCAGGTTGTCGAGCAGCAGCACGCGCTTCTGGTTATCACGAATTTTCTTTTCGTTGTCGACGATCTCGCGTTGCAGTTTGTTTTTGCGGCGGAACATACGCACAAACTCCAGCACGTCCTGGAAACTCGGCTTATTTGCATTATCCATCTTTATACCCTTGCTTTAGTAATACACAGATTCATTTGCTTACGGCCACATGGCACCAAGATACAGGTTTGTGGCGGTCCGGCACAACAGTGATTGCCTTATCTTACCCACTTTGCCCCGGCGGCCAAAACCCAAAGCGCCGCCTTCATGATCTGACCCCTTATTCGCGCCCGGCGGCGGTGCAGACCAGGAGCAGATCCCCCAGCTCTTCCAACTGCTGCGCCAGCTCCATGCTGAGCCAGACATAGCCGTAAATCGGCGCTTCGCCGTGCTGGCCGAGGCTGACCTCCTGCATCAGCGTTTTCAGCTCGCCGGCGATCTCCGCCAACTGCCCCGCCGCCGCCTGCCGCTGTTCCTGCGGCCCTTCGCGCATCAGCACCGCCAGCGATTCCAGCGAGCTCAGCGTCAGCAGCTGGGTGCTGCGCAGCGTGCGGGCGTTCAACATGATGAAGTGCGTTTCACGCGAGGCCCAGTAGGCGTCGGCCATCAGCTCCAGCGTGCATACCAGATTGCGGCTGAGGGTTTGCACCGCCTCGAACACCGCTTTGGGAATGCGGGTTTCCTTACTGGCGGGCACGATCAGGCTGCGCAGCTTCACCACCTGATTCAACAGATCCTTGAGCTGCGGCTCCAGCCGCGGCCGCTCAATGACGTTCGGCGAAAAATACGCGCCATAGAGGCGGGCGGCGGTTTGCAGGCAGTCCGCCATTTGCATGCGCCACAGAATATAGGCGCGCTGTGGGTAGATGCTGGTGAACAGCAGCGCCAGCAGCGAGCCGAAGATCACGTCGCCGCTGCGCCACAGCGCGGTGTGCATGTCGCCGGCGCCCGCGCCGCACACCACCGCCAGCGTGATCCCCACCAGCAGCGCCATATACGGCCGCTTGCCGAGCGTCAGGTAACCGCAGACGAACATCACCACGCCGCACCAGGCCAGCATCAGCGGCAGCGAATAGAGTTCCAGATACAGGGCGATCAGGCCGGAAGCGGCGCCGAACACCGTGCCGGCAATGCGTTGCAGCGCCCGCTGCAGCACGTTACCCCAAAATGAGATCGGCCCCATCACCACC
Organism: Serratia sp. CY33525; assembly: GCF_052169115.1. Classification (NCBI taxonomy): domain Bacteria; kingdom Pseudomonadati; phylum Pseudomonadota; class Gammaproteobacteria; order Enterobacterales; family Yersiniaceae; genus Serratia; species Serratia sp. CY33525. Next base: position 647,250 of record NZ_JBJNLK010000001.1, read on the forward strand.
ACCAGGGTGATCAGCGGCCAGGTGCCTTCAGGCACCGCCAGCAAGCGGATCAGCAGAAAGGTCAGGATAAACGCCAACCCAATGCGCACGCCGTGAACGATGCGATAGTGCCGATAGGTCAGTAATTCAAGGGAAGAGATTTTTCGATCGAGGCGCACGATGCCTCCGATAAAGACCAGCCAGGCCGCTATTTTAGCGGAGGAAGCCCGGCAAGGAAAAGGCGAATGAGGCGTCCCCCATTCGCGGTCAGGCTCAGGCGGCGTACTTGTCGACCAACGCGCGCAGAGCGGCGGCGGTTTCGACATCCATCACGCCGTCATACTTCTGCTGGCGGAAGTGCAGCTGGAACGCGCGCACCAGCTGACGATAGCCTTCTGCGGTGTTCGCCGCCGAGGTATCGTAGCCGTATTGGGCGAACAGTTTCAGCAGCTCGGCCTGCGCCGGCAGCCCCTGGCGGCAGTATTCCTGCTGGCGCTGCTGCTTGGTCGCCTCGTCATACCAGGCGCCGACGCCGGCCTGATACAGCTGCTGCCACGGGAACTGCGGGCCCGGATCGCTCTTGCGGCCCGGCGCGATGTCGGAGTGCGCCACCACGTTCACCGGCGAGATGTCCGGATAACGCTGCAGGATGTTCTGCGCCAGCTGGGTGACCGCCTCGATCTGCTGCGGGTTGAACGGCGGGAAGGTGATGTTTCCACCGTCGCCGCTCGCCAGGTTGACGATCTCGATGCCGATCGAGGTGTCGTTGATATTGCTGCGGGTGCCCCACTGGCTGGCGCCGGCATGCCAAGCGCGCTCGTTCTCATCCACCAGATTGAAAATGCGCACGCCGCTGAAGCCGGCGGCCTGATAGGTGGCTTCGGTCGGATCCGGCACCAGATAGTGTGCGCTGACCGATTTTCCGGTCAACGACTTCACCGAGTCGGCGAAGTTTTGCGCCGTGTAGTGCAGCACCAGAAAACGCACGCGGTGGCCGAAGCTGGCGACCGATCGGTAGCTATTGTAATCAATCTTGTACATCGTAAAGTCCCTCTCTCGCTTAATTTCACTGAGCGGCCCCTCATCATGGCAGGCCGCCCCGCACAGGTGAACCTTTGGCTCACCCTTTTTGTTTTAGCTAATTGCTAAATTATGCGCAAGCGTTTTTTAGCAAAACCGTTATTTACCTTTTTGCTAAAGAGTGCGATCATGGCACGATGGAAACTAAAGAAATCAGGCGCAACAATCTGCGCGAATTGATGGCCCGCTACGCCCGGCAAGGCGTCAACCAGAATGAATTCGCCACGCTGGTTGAGTCTTCCGCGCCGACGCTGAGCCAAATCATCGGAGAAAAATCCTCCCGCAATCTTGGCGACAATCTGGCCAGGCGGATCGAGGCCAGGCTGAATTTGCCCAAGGGCTGGTTCGACGTGTTTCACGAAAAGCAGCTGGTGCGCCCGTTTGACAACGTGGCAGCGGAGTCGGACTTCCAGCCCGCCCGTTTGAAACCGGTGGTATGGGAAGATACCGAACAAGACAAGGAAGAGTTTGTGGAGATCCCGCTGCTGGATATCGATTTTTCTGCCGGCGACGGCTGCTACGAAATCGTCGATCGCGAGGAGTTTTCGCTGATCTTCCGCCGTTACTATCTGCACAAGATGGGGGTGGCGGTCAACGCCGCGCGCATTATCCGCATTTCCGGCTCCAGCATGGAACCGCGTCTGCAGGACGGCGACGTGGTCGGCATCAACACCGACGACACGCGCATCCGCGAAGGCAAGACCTACGCCATCCGCCACGGCAATTTGCTGCGGGTGAAGGTGCTGATCGAGCAGCCGGACGGCGGCGTCGTCATCCGCTCCCTCAACCGGGAAGAGTACCAGGACGAGCATCTCAGTTATCAGCAGCGCAAGGAGCAACTGGTGGTGCTCGGCCGCGTCTTCTGGTCCTCTTCGTCCTGGTAGCGGAGCAACCTCGGGCGCCCGGTGCGCCCGGCGGTTATTTGAAGTCCACCACCATCTGCTGCTGGATAGACAGCCCGCGGGTCGACTGCACGCAGCCGGCGATATAGTCGGTAAAGCGCGGCGGCTTCGGCATGCCCAGCTTGAGGATCTTTTCGTTGCTGAAACGCACGTTGAGCATGGCGAACGATCCGTACAGGCGCATCGCCTTGAGCATCAGCCGCTCGTTGCACGGGCCGAAAATGTCTTTCAGCTGGCGGCGCATTTTCACCAGCGCGTCATACGTCACCTGCGCATACTCATCGCCCACCGGCGCCTTTTCCAGCGCCGCCGCCATGGCGCGGTCGATTTCGGCAAAGCTGACGCTGCTCTCCTCACCGGCGGAGATGTGATAAACGTCGTTCTCCAGCGTTTCGCTGTTCATCAGCATCACCAGCGCATCCGCGCAGTAGTCCGCCGGGATCACATCGATATTGTCCTGCAGCGAGCACATGAATTTGCGCAGCATCAGCGCCATGCCGAACACCCAGAAAATACTGCTGGAAGGCTGGCAGCCCAGGCGGGTGTGGCCCACCACGATCGACGGACGAGCGATGGTCAGCGGCAGTTGCGGGCAGCGCTGGCGCATCAGCTGTTCGATGGTGGATTTGGAACGGGTGTATTCCACCAGATGCTCGGCGTCTTCCTCAAACTCGCCGCTCTCCGCCACCAGCGAACCCGGCTCCGGCGAACAGGACATGGCGGTACCGACGTGCAGGAAACGTTTTAATCCCGGCACCTGCGCCATTCTTTCGGCAAAGGCCAGAGTGCCTTCTACGTTTACCTTCCAAATGAGCGGGTTATTACCAAATGAAGCAACGGCCGCGCAGTTAATAACGTGCGTGACTTTGTTAATACGTGCGTCAATTAAAAAGTCGGCCGGCTCGGAAAGGTCGCCCAACAATATATTTTCTATCGTAATTTTAGACAGCAGGTTCGCGTCGATATTAAACTTTTCCATATTCGCGCGAATACGGGCCAGCCCTTGTTGTGCATCGTCGGCGCGCACCAGCAAAAGATAATTAACAGACTGATTTTCAATCAATAATTTCTCGAGAACCGCACCACCCAAAAAGCCGGTAGCGCCGGTCAACAGTAGCGTTTTCATAATTGTCATCCACATTGGTATTGAATATGGGAGATTGTATCTGCGGGTATTTAAACAAATATTAAATAGAATTACGGCGCCAGAAATCACTTCTCTTAATATTATCTTAAGGAATCTTTTGATACATCCAACGTGGATTTAGTAACAAAAGAATCTCATCTATTTTATGATTAATCTCTGCCGTTTAAATACCATTGATGTAGCACCTGATTTAATTTAGCGGTCAATGTTATTTCTCTTATCGTCCGTGGAGGACTTATGACCTATAACCAAAAAATCTGGTTGGGGGTTTTGCTGCTGTGCGCCCTGTTTTGGGGGGCGGTGATAAGCGGCGCCTGTTCGCTGTATAACCGGGCGGATCGCTTCCAGGCTCACCACCCGGAGAGCGAGCTCGCCGCTCGCCACAGCCAGCCCCCTTGCACGCAACCCAGCTCACAGGCATCAAGCGCCCCCCGGAATGGGTAGGGACAAGACCCGCTAACGATCCTATTATGCCCTAAGGTTAACAGGGAGATAACGATGGCTCGAAAGCTGGATAGCTTACCGCAGGCACAACGCGAAAAAATAGAAACCGATTTGCTGGCCATCAGCGTGATCTACAATGAGCGCTACGGCATCGCCTCGACCCAGGCGGAAACGGAACGACAGATCCCCGACCACCTGCTCCCCTACTTTCATCAACGGCTGGATTACTATCGCCGTGCGTAATTGCGCGCATTTCGCTAACCGTCGCTTGGCATCGCTCCCTACGCCGTTACAATAGGAACATATTGTATCCGCCACTGAAGAGACGCGATTTTGAGCAGCAAGGCAACGGCCACATTTTATATTCACGATTACGAAACCTTCGGCAAAAGCCCGTCGCTGGACCGCCCGGCGCAGTTTGCCGGCGTGCGCACCGATATGGATTTCAACATTATCGAAGAGCCGCTGGTCATCTACTGCGCCCCGGCCGACGACTACCTGCCGGAACCCGAGGCGGTGATGATCACCGGCATCACGCCGCAGGTGGCGCGCGCCAAAGGCGTTAACGAAGCCGAATTCACCCGCCAAATCCACCAGGCCTTCAGCGTGGCCGGCACCTGCATTCTCGGTTACAACAACATCCGTTTCGATGACGAAGTGAGCCGCAATATCTTCTATCGCAACTTCTACGATCCCTATGCCTACAGCTGGCAAAACGGCAACTCGCGCTGGGACCTGCTGGATGTGATGCGCGCCTGCTACGCCCTGCGCCCGGACGGCATCGTCTGGCCGGAAAACGAAGACGGCTTCTCCAGCTTCCGCCTGGAGCATCTCACGCGCGCCAACGGCGTCGAGCACACGCAGGCTCACGACGCAATGTCGGACGTTTACGCCACCATCGCCATGGCCAAGCTGGTCAAGCAGGCGCAGCCGCGGCTGTTCGATTTCCTGTTGCAGCACCGCAACAAGCACAAGCTGAACGCCCTGATCGACGTCGCCGAAATGACGCCGCTGGTGCACGTCTCCGGCATGTTCGGCGCGGCGCGCGGCAACACCAGCTGGGTGTCGCCGTTGGCCTGGCACCCGGACAACAAAAACGCGGTGATCATGTGCGATCTCGCCGGCGATATGACGCCGCTGCTGACGCTGAGCGCCGAGCAGCTGCGTGAACGGCTGTACACCCGCCGCGACGACCTGGCGCCGGATCAGGCGCCGGTGCCGATCAAGCTGGTGCACATCAACAAATGCCCGGTGCTGGCGCCGGCCAAAACCCTGCTGCCGGAGAACGCCGAGCGGCTGGGCATCGATCGCCAGGCCTGCCTGCAAAACCTACAGCTGCTGAAACAGCACCCGGAAGTGCGTGAGAAAGTGGTGGCGCTGTTCGCCGAAGCCGAGCCGTTCAAAGGCTCCGACGACGTCGACGCCCGGCTGTATGACGGCTTCTTCAGCGACGCCGACAAGGCGGCGATGAGGATTATCCAGCAGACCAAGCCGCAGAACCTGCCGGCGCTGGATCTGGCCTTCAGCGACGGCCGCATGAAAGAGCTGCTGTTCCGCTTCCGCGCGCGCAACTACCCGAATACGCTGGACGATGCCGAACAGCGCCGCTGGCTGCAGCACCGCCAGGAAGCGCTGAGCGCGGAGCGCGTGCACAGTTACCTGCTGCAGCTCGAATCGCTGTATAACCTGCACGAAGGCGACAAAGAGAAAACCGCCCTGTTGAAAGCGCTGTTCGATTACGGCAAAGAGTTGGTGGGGTAAACCCGCAGCAAGCAGAAAAGGAAAAGGCCGCAAATGCGGCCTTTTTTGTGGCTGAGGAGACGGCTCGCGCTTAGGCGGCGTCTTCGCTCGCTTGCGGCACCGGCAGACGGAAGCTGCGGGTGACGAAGGCCAGGTAGATCAGACCGATGGCCGCCCAGACCAGGCCCAGCGTCATCGAGCTGGCTTCCAGGTTGATCCACAGCGCGCCGACGGTCAATGCGCCCAGCACCGGCAGGATCAGGTAGTTGAACGTGTCTTTCACGGTGCGGTTCATCTTGTCGCGAATATAGAACTGCGAAATCACCGACAGGTTGACGAAGGTGAAGGCCACCAACGCACCAAAGTTGATCAGCGCGGTCGCGGTCACCAGGTCAAACGACACGGCGGACAGCGCGATGGCGCCAACCAGCAGCACGTTCAGCGCCGGGGTACGCCACTTCGGATGTACATAGCCGAAGAAACGAGTCGGGAACACGCCGTCGCGGCCCATCACGTACATCAGACGCGAAACGCCCGCGTGCGCCGCCATGCCTGACGCCAATACCGTCACGCAGGAGAACACCAGGATCACCGACTGGAAGAATTTGCCCGCCACGTACAGCATGATTTCAGGCTGCGACGCGTCAGGATCCTTGAAGCGCGAGATGTCCGGGAAGTACAGCTGCACGAAGTAAGACACCACGATAAAGATGATGCCGCCGATCAGCGCCGTCAGGAAGATGGCTTTCGGGATCACTTTTTCCGCGTCTTTGGTCTCTTCAGACAGCGAGCTGATGCCGTCGAAGCCCAGGAACGAGAAGCACAGGATGGTCGCGCCGGTAATCATCGGCACCACGTGAGCGTTATCGGACCAGAATGGGCGGCTGCTGACCAGCGTACCGGCGCCTTCGCCGTGGTAAACGCCGTTGATCACCAGGCCGAGGAACACGATCATGATCGCCACCTGCACCACCACGATGATGGAGTTCAGGTTAGCCACCAGCTTGATGCCGCGCAGGTTGAAAATCGTCATCAAGCCGACCAGCACCGCCACGAAAATCCAGGACGGAACGCCCGGGAAGATCGCTTCCAGGTAAATCTTGGCCAGCAAAATGTTGATCATCGGCATGAACAGGTAGTCCAGCAGCGATGACCAGCCCACCATAAAGCCGACGTGCGGGCTGATGGCTTTCTGGGCGTAAGTGTAGGCAGAACCGGCGGAAGGGAACTTCTTCACCAGTTTGCCGTAGCTCAGGGCGGTAAACAGGATCGCCAGCAGAGCGAAGGCGTACGCGGTCGCGACGTGACCATCGGTCAGGCCGGATACGATGCCGAAGGTATCGAAGATGGTCATTGGCTGCAGATAAGCCAGGCCCATCATCACTACCGGAACCAAAGTCAGGGTTTTACGCAGCTGAGTGCGCTGAGCCGGAGCGGCGTTGAGGGTGTTATCGGACATTGTTCAGCCCCCCCTTACCTTGAGCCTTGCGGATGGCGGACACGCCAAGACTTAAGGTTGCGGGGAAACTTCGCAACGAGCGACTTAATTCTAAAAGAAGGGGATTGTAAGCTGGATAACGGGTCGAGGTAACCTCGGCTGCTCCATAGTCGCTGCGGCCACAGCGGAAACCGGCGGGCACCGGTGCTAAAGTGAAAAATTGCCCCATCTTTCTAATCCTCATGAGTCACGACCATAAAGTTTTGTTTGATCGTGCACGAAACTATTTATCTATCCGGATCGGTGTCCGGCCTCGCTTGGTGTATGAAACGCTACGTTGGTAAAACTTAATGCAAAAAAAATAACCGACGCGTTAAAACGTCGGCTATCTGCATTTGAGATATTTTGCACCAGAATGCCTCCGGATGACAAGATCCGGAAGCCCTCAAATACAAATTCTTTTTGTCGATCGAACGGAAAACCGGCCCGGCAGGCGAATTAATCCACTACCGGCAGGCCGGTCGGCCGCACATACCTCTTACTTTATACGCCCATTCAGGCATTTTTCAACATCCAGTCAATCTCGGTTTCCGTCACCCGCCGCTCGAACTGCAGCAGTTCGTCGGTCTTGCAGGCGTGATAAACCTGGGTGAAACGCTCGCCCAGATAGTGGGTCAGCGCGTGCTGATGTTCAAACTCGTATAGCGCGTCGCTCTGGCGGATCGGCAGCGGCAGCCCCTCCTGCTCCAGCCCGTTGCCGGTCACCGGCTCAGGCAGCGGCAGCGCGTTGTCCAGCCCGTACAGCATGCCGGCCAGGATCGCCGCCATCACCAGATATGGATTGGCGTCGGCGCCGGCCACGCGATACTCCACCCGATGGTTCTCCGGTTCGCCGCAGGGAATGCGCAGCGCCACGGTGCGGTTGTTGTGGCCCCAGGCGGCCTGGATCGGCACATACATCCCAGGCTGGAAACGCCGGTAGGCGTTGACGTTCGGCGCCAGCAGCGCCATCGACGCCGGCATCAGGGTGATCATCCCGGCCAGCGCCTGTTTCAGCAGTGGCGAATCCTCGCCTTCGTCGTCGGCGAACAGGTTGTTGCCCGCGCCGTCCTGCATGCTGACATGCACGTGCATGCCGCTACCGGCATGATCCTCGTAGGGCTTGGCCATAAAGGTGGCGTGCATGCCGTGGTTCTCGGCCACCAGCCGCACCAGCCGTTTCAGCGCCAGCGCGTGGTCGCAGGCCAGCAAGATATCGTCGGTATGACGCAGGTTGACCTCGAACTGCCCCGGCGACGCCTCCGCCACCGCGCCGTCCGCCGGCAGCCCCTGCAGCTTCGCCAGCGCGTCGATGTCGTTCAGCACCTCGGCGAAATGGTTCAGGTTATCGACGGAGTACACCTGGCTTTGGGTGTTGCGCTCCTGGGTGCCGGGCGCGCACGGCGGCTGCAGATCGCCCTCCGCGTCGCGCTGCCGATCGATGAGATAAAACTCCAGCTCTACCGCTGCCACCGGGAACAAGCCGCGCTGTCGCAGCGCCTGCCACACGCGGTTCAACACATTGCGGGGTTCAACGTCAAAGGGAGTGCCATCTTCATCCAGCATGGTCAGCAGCACCTGGCCGATATGCTGCGGATCGGCGGCCGACGGCGTCAGCGAGCCGGGCACCGGCAGGCAAATGCGGTCCGGCTCGCCGAGCTCTTGCCCAAGGCCGGTCTCCTCCACCACGTTGCCGAGGATGTCCATGGCGAACACCGACGCGGGGAAGTAGCTGCCTTTTTCCAGTTTTTTCAACCCTGAGACGGGTATGCGTTTGCCGCGGAAGGAACCATTGAGATCGGTGAGAAGGATATCGACATACTGCGTGGCGGGATGGCGTTCCAAATAATGAGCAACCTCATTTTGGAACGCGCTACTTCGCCTCTCTTCATGATGCTGTGCAAAATGTTCAACTGCTGCGCTATTGGTTTGCATACGTCACCCGCCATTATGCTCTTAAGGCGCGTTGGCGCCCGTCCGCCGTTCGATTCAACACATGATTGGATTTCTCGCCAGGCTGCGCCGCTGCCGGGCGCTCAAAATAACATCCACACCATGAAACATAGTCTTAACAGAATAGGTTTGCAAATGTTACAATCCTGTTTGATTATTCGCCGCCGGCTGCTAAATTGATAAAATATTGACCGAAAAGGCCTTGCCGCCATTTTTACGTCAACTATTTCGTCCAACGCACCGAGAGTGAACATGGGCAATATATTTTCCAAACCTGCCCTAACTACCGATATCATGCAACATCGTTATCGCCCAGACAGGCGCCCGATAGCGATATTCATGTCTGCCTGTCGCCCCTACCAGAAGGAAGTACCGCTATGAGCGAAGCCAGCTTGGCACCGGGCAAACGCCTGTCGCAGATCCGTCAGCAATTGGGTTTGTCGCAGCGCCGGGTCGCCGAACTGTCCGGGTTAACCCACAGTGCGATCAGCACCATCGAACAGGACAAGGTCAGCCCGGCCATCAGCACGCTGCAAAAGCTGCTGAAGGTGTATGGCCTGTCGCTGTCTGAATTCTTTGCCGAACCGGAAGCCGTCGACGAGCCGCGCGTGGTGATCGACGCCGAGGATCTGATTGAGATCGGCAGCCAGGGGGTGTCGATGAAGCTGGTGCACAACGGCAGCCCGACGCGTAACCTGGCGATGATGCTGGAAACCTACCAGCCCGGCACCACCACCGGTGAAAAGATCAAGCACCAGGGCGAAGAGATCGGCACCCTGCTGGAGGGCGAGATCGTGCTGACCATCAACGGCCAGAGCTACTGCCTGACCGCCGGCCAGAGTTACGCCATCAACACCGGCATTCCGCACAGCTTCAGCAATACCTCGGCGCGCATCTGCCGCATCGTCAGCGCACACACCCCCACCACCTTCTGAGCGCTTCTCGCACCGGCGCAGCCTGACGCGGGTTGCGCCCCGCCCGCCAACGCGTTTTTCACCGCCGTTATGCCATTTTGTTGGTTGCCAACGGCGCAATCTGTGTTACAACAGAGCAAATCAGCCATCTAAACATCTAAACGGCCTTAATACCCTATGTCAACCGCAACGCCTTCACGCCTCGAGATGCGCAATATCTCGATCGCCTTCGCCGGTTTCAACGCGCTGCAGGACGTGGACTTCACGCTGCAGGGCGGTTCAATCCACGCGCTGGTCGGCGCCAACGGCGCGGGCAAGTCGACGCTGATGGCGATCCTCTCCGGCGCCCACGATCATTATCGCGGCGAGATCCTGATCGACGGCCAGGCGGTGGCGATCCACTCCCCGCTGCAGGCGCGCCGCCACGGTATTCACGTGGTGCAGCAAGAGGTCGACGTCGCGCTGATCCCCACGCTGTCGGTGGCGGAAAACATCATGCTGGACTGGCTGAACGAACCGGGCCACTGGCTGAACTGGGCGGAGCTGCACCGCCGCGCCGCGCAGCTGCTGCAGCAATGGGCGTTGCCGCTCAACCCGCGCAGGCGGCTGGCGGACTGCACGCTGGCGGAAAAACAGCAGGTGCTGCTGGCGCGCGCGCTGTCGCACCGCTGCCGTTTTCTGGTGCTCGACGAACCGACCGCCCCGCTCGATCGCGCCGAGAGCGAGCGCCTGTTTAACGTGGTGCGCCGCCTGCAATCCGAAGGTATCGGCATCGTATTTATTTCCCACCGCATCCACGAACTGAGCGACATTTGCGATCGGCTGACGGTGCTGCGCGACGGCCGGCGCGTCAGCGAGGACGCCATGCGCGGGCTGAGCGGCGAACAGATCGTCGAGAAGATGCTCGGTCATCGGCTGGACGATATTTTCCCGCCGCCGCGCCCGCCGCACGCCGAGCGAACGCTGCTGCAGGTGCAAGGCTTGCGCGATCGCCACAAGCTGCGCGACGTTTCGCTGCGGCTGCATGAGGGCGAAATTCTCGGCATCGCCGGGCTGGCGGGAGCCGGCAAAACCGAGCTGTGCAAAGCGCTGTTCGGCGCCAGCGCCGTGCAGCTTGAGCGCGGCGAACTGCGCGGGCAGCCCTGGGCGCCGCGCGCACCGCACCTCTCGGTCGAACAAGGATTGGCGCTGGTGCCGGAGGAACGCCGCAAAGAAGGCATTTTCATCGATGAGGCGATCCCGATGAACCTGAGCGTCAGCGCCGACGACAGCTTCTCGCGCTGGAGCCTGTTCAGCCGGCGACAAGAGCTGCGCTGGGCGCGCGAGATCATGCAGCGCCTGAACATTCGCGCCTCGGGCCCGCAACAGCGGCTGGCGCGCCTGTCCGGCGGCAATCAACAAAAAGTGGCGATCGGCAAATGGCTGCGCGGCGACGCCGAGGTGCTGATCTTCGATGAACCGACCAAGGGCGTGGACATCAAGGCCAAGCAAGAGCTGTTTGGCCTGATCGACGGCCTGGCGCGCGCCGGCAAAGGCGTGATTTACGCCTCCGGCGAGTTCGCCGAGCTGGTTGGCCTGTGCGATCGCATCTGCGTGCTGTGGGACGGCCGCATCGTGGCGGAGTTGAACGCCGCCGACATCGACGAAGAAACCTTATTGCTCTATTCCACCGGAGGAACCCCTGCGTGAGTAAAGAATTAGCCCTGCGGCCTGCGCTGCCCTGGCGCCAACAGCTGTTCGATTTCCTCTACAAATGGGGCATGCTGCTGACCGTGGCGGCGCTGATCGCCCTGTTCGGCCTGGCGTCGGACAACTTCCTCGATGCCAACAACATCATCAATATCCTGCGTTCGATCGCTATCGTGACGGTGATCGCCATCGGCGTCTCTATCTCGCTGTCGGTTGGCGGTTTCGATCTGTCGGTCGGCTCGACCGCCTCGCTGGCCAACGCGCTGGTGATTTCGCTGTTCGTCTGGCACGGGTTCGGCACCACAGGCGCCATCGTAGTGACGCTGCTGCTGTGCACGCTGGTCGGCCTGTTCAACGCCCTGCTGATCGTGGTGTTCAGAATTCCCGATATGCTGGCGACGCTGGCCAGCCTGTTCGTGATCCAGGGCGTGGCGATGACCTACAGCTACGGCGGATCCATCACCCAAAACATGGTGCTACCGAATGGCGACATGGCGGAAGGCCTGATCCCGGAGGTGTTTTCCGCCCTCGGCCAGGTGCCGGTGATCGTGCTGATCATGCTGGCGGTCACCGTGGCGGTGCAGCTGTTCCTGTCGTTGACCAAGCATGGCCGCCGCATGTATGCCATCGGCGGCAACCCCGAGGCGGCGCGCCTTTCGGGCATCCGCACCGTGCGTTACAGGGTTGCCGCTTATGTCATTTCCTCTTGGTTGGCGGCGCTTGGCGGCATCTTGCTGGCGTCACGTATCGGCTCTTCGCAGGTCAACGCCGGCGGCGGCTATCTGATGGACGCGGTGGCGGCGGCCTATATCGGCTTCTCGCTGGCCGGGGCCGGCAAACCTAATGCGCTCGGCACTCTGATCGGCGCGGTGATCCTCGGCGTGCTGCAAAACGGGCTGGTGATGCTGTCGGTGCCCTACTACGCCATGGACATTATCAAAGGCCTGGTGCTGGCGCTGGCGCTGGCCATCACCTATATACAGAAACGCTGATCCTCCCCGGCGCACGCCCGCTGCGCCGCTTTTCCCTTTAATTCATCCGGTTAAACTTTCCCGCCAGCAAAACCAGCATACAAATGATATGGATTATCATTAGCGTTTACATTCAGAAAAAAATCCTTACAATAGCCTCACGCAACGTTGACGAAGCTAAGCATTTCTCAGCGAAAGACGAACAATTTCATTAGAAATTCAATTGGTTAATTACTTTCACTTCAATCCAGGAAAGGTTTACCTCATGGAAACGCCACGTTACAGCAAGCTCGCCGCTCTGGTGATCGCCTCACTCAGCGCCACCGCCGCGCTGGCCGCGCCGCAGGACGACACCCAGGACACCATGGTCGTCACCGCCTCCGGCTTCCAGCAAAAAATTCAGGACTCCGCCGCTTCCATCTCGGTGATCCCGCGCCAGCAGATCGAAGACAAGGCCTATCGCGACGTGACCGACGCGCTGAAAGACGTGCCGGGCGTGGTGATCACCGGCGGCGCCAGCAGCAGTGACATCAGCATCCGCGGCATGTCCTCCAAGTACACCCTGATCCTGGTGGACGGCAAGCGTGTCGACACCCGCGGCACCCGTCCGAACAGCGACAACGCCGGCATCGAACAGGGCTGGCTGCCGCCGATGGAAGCCATCGAGCGCATCGAAGTGGTGCGCGGGCCGATGTCTTCGCTGTACGGTTCCGACGCCATGGGCGGCGTGATCAACGTCATCACTCGCAAGACCTCCCGCACCGAGTGGAAAGGCTCGCTGCACGGCGACGCCACCATTCAGGAAAACCGCGATTCCGGCGATCTGTTCCAGACCAACGCCTACGCCTCCGGCCCGCTGGTTGAAGGGCTGCTCGGCCTGCGGGTCAACGGCCTGCTGTCGCGCCGCGCGGAAGATAAAATCGTCAACGGTTACAACGAACAGCGCATGCGCAGCGGCACCGCGGTGTTCACCCTGACGCCGGACGAGAAAAACGAATTCGACTTCGAAATCGGCCGTTCTCTGCAAGATCGCAACAGCACGCCGGGCAAATCGGTGGTGGCGGAGCGCTGCAGCAGAGGCAAATGCTCGCCGACGTCCCGCAGCGAAAGCCTGTATACGCGCACCAACTACTCGCTGACCCACAACGGCTATTATGACTTCGGCAACTCCACCAGCTACGTGCAGCGCGAAGAAACCGGTAACCCGGGCCGTAACATGAAGGCCTACAACACCATCTTCAACACCCAGAACCAGTTCGAGCTGGGTTCCCACATGCTGAACCTCGGCGGCCAATACCGCTATGAAAAACTGGGCGACGGCGGCAACCAGCTTGAGTCGGCTCAAGGTCTCAGCAAGCTGACGCGCTGGAGCTGGGCATTGTTCGCTGAAGACGAATGGGCGCTGACCAACGACTTCAGCCTGACCAGCGGCATCCGCATGGATCAGGATGAAAACTTCGGCAGCCACTGGACCCCGCGCATGTACGGCGTCTGGCACCTGACCGAACAGTGGACGCTGAAAGGCGGCGTCTCCGCCGGTTACAAATCGCCGGATCTGCGCCAATCCTCCCCTAACTGGGGGCAGGTCACCGGCGGCGGCGTGCGTAAAGGCATCATCGTCGGTAACCCGGATTTGCAGCCAGAGAAGAGCCTGAGCGAAGAAATCGGCCTGATGTGGGATAGCCTGAAAGGCGTTAACGCCGGCGTGACGGTCTTCAACACCGACTTTAAAGACAAGATCACCGAAGTGCGCCGCTGCGAAGACACGCCGGATTGCACCATCGGCGGCACGTCCTACGACTTTATCAGCGATCGCGTCAACGTCGACAAAGCCAACATGCGCGGCGTGGAAGCCACCTTCGGCTGGCAGATCAACAAAGACTGGAAGTGGAACACCAACTACACCTACACCGCTTCCGAACAGAAGAGCGGCGAGTTCCAGGGCAAGGCGCTCAACCAGATGCCGAAGCACATGCTGAACACCGTGCTGGACTGGCGCGCCACGCAGGACCTCAGCCTGTGGTCGCGCGTTAACTTCCGCAGCCGCACCTCTGACTACCTGAGCCGCACCTCGATGGCCAAGAGCACGCCGTCCTACACCTTCGTCGATGCGGGCCTGAGCTACCAGGCGGCGAAAAACCTGCAGCTGACCGGCGGGGTCTACAACATCCTCGACAAGACCGTGGATTACGACCACTACAACACCACGCTGGACGGCCGCCGTTACACCGTCGGCATGACCTATAACTTCTGATGCCCCCGGGCGCGCGCTGCGCGCCCTTTTCATTCCATCACCGTGAGGAAGCCCCATGAGATTACGCCGCTCCCCCCTGATGATCGCCCTGCTGGCCGCGATGGCGCTGGCGGGTTGCCACAGCAAAACCACTACGCCGGTAGCCGCAACCCCGGCCACCGTCAACGTCCAGCACCTGAACGGCAGCACCGAGGTGAAAAAGCACCCGCAGCGCATCGTGGTGCTGGATTACGCCTCGCTGGAAACGCTGCAGCTGCTGGGCGTCGAGCCGCTGGCGCTGCCCGGCAACCGCAAGAACTTGCCGGATAGCCTGAAGCGCTATCAGGACGACAAATACCTCAATGCCGGCACCCTGTTCGAGCCGGATATGGCCGTGCTGCGCGCCGCCAAGCCGGATCTGATCCTGATCGCCGGCCGGGCGTCCAAAGCCTATGACGAGCTGAACGCGCTGGCGCCGACGCTGAACATGTCCGTCGATCCGCAGGATCAGCTGGGCAGCCTGAAACAGCGCACGCTGCAGCTGGGCGAGCTGTTCGATAAGCAGCAGCAGGCGCAGGCGGCGGTCGATAAGCTGGATGCGCAGATCGCGGCGGTCAAACCACAGGCCGCTCAGGCCGGGCGCGGGCTGGTGGTGCTGTTCTCCGGCGGCAAGATCAGCGCCTACGCCCCCAAGAGCCGTTTCAGCTTCGTCTATGACGCCCTCGGCTTCTCGTCTGCGCTGCAGTCCGACGAAAAAGACGTGCGCGGCAACAAGCTGACGCCTGAGCAGGTGGCCAAACTGAATCCGGACTGGCTGTTCGTCATCGACAGAGACGCCGCGACCGGGCGGCCGAACGCGGTGGCGCCGCAGAAGATCCTCACCGGCACCGCGCTGAAGAAAACCACGGCGGTGAAAAAAGGCCAGGTGGTTTACCTGCCGGCGGCCGAGGTGTATCTGTCCGGCGGCATCGTCACCGCCCAGCACGTCGTCGAACGCGTGAGCGAGGCGCTGAACCACGCAGCACGATAAAGAAAGCCCGGCGATGCCGGGCTTTTTCTTGGATTAAATCGTCGGCTGGTTCACCAGACCGTCTATCAGCACCTGCGGCGTGCCCTGCGAACAGCGCTCGATACGCCCGCGCACGCCGTAGACCCGCGCCAGGCTCTGCGGCGTAATCACCTGATCTGGCGCGCCGTCGGCGATCAGATCGCCATCCTGCAGCATCAGCACGTGGTCGCCGTGGCGCAGCGCGATGTTGATGTCGTGCACCACCACCACCGTCACGATGTTGCGCTTGCGGGTTTCGCGGCGCACCAAATCCATCACGTGGAATTGATAGTTGAGATCGAGCGCGCTCAGCGGTTCATCCAGCAGCAGCAGCGAGGGCTGACGGATCAGCGACTGCGCCAACCCCACCAGCTGTTTCTGGCCGCCGGACAGCTGATCGAGATAGCTCAGCGCCAGGTGGGCGATACCCAATTGCTCCAGCAAAGCCATCACTTCCGCTTCGCTGCCGGCGTTGCTGCGGCCGCCCGATGCGCGCTGCGCCACGATGATCGACTCCAGCACGTGCAGGTGCACCCCGGCGGGCAGCGACTGCGGCAAATACACCACTTTCTCCGCCCGACGGGCGAACGGCATCTGCATCAGATCGCCGTCGTCCAGCCACAGCTTGCCCTGCGCCGGGTTCAGCCCGGCCAGCGAGCGCAGCAGCGTCGATTTGCCGCTGCCGTTCGGCCCCAGCAGCACGGTGATTTGCCCGCGCGGCAGCATCGGCACCGAGAGATCGTCGATCACCTGGCGCTTCGGGTAGCCCGCCGAGAAGTGTTCTATTCGCAGGCCCTGGCTCATACGTTCCCCCGGTGGCGCAGAATAATGCTCAGGAAGAACGGCACCCCGACCAGCGACGTGACGATGCCCACCGGAATGATCACGCCAGGCACCAGATTTTTCGACGCCACCGAGGCCATCGACAGCACCAGCGCGCCAATCAGCGCGCTGGCCGGCAGATAGAAACGGTGATCTTCGCCGAAGATCATGCGGGCGATGTGCGGCGCCACCAAGCCGATAAAGCCGATCGGCCCGACGAACGCCACCGCCAGCGCCGAAAGGATGCTGATGCGCAGCAGCGTGGTCAGCCGCAGACGGCGCACGTCGATGCCGAAGCTCACCGCCCGGTCTTCACCCAGGCGCAGCGCGGTCAGTTTCCACGAGCTCATCATCGACAGCGGCAGCAGCACGGCGAATACGCCGAACAGAATGCCCAGCTTGTCCCACGAGGCGCGCGCCAGGCTGCCCATAGTCCAGAACACCAGCCCCTGCAGCGTGTCCTCGCTGGCGATGAACTGCATCATCGACACCAGCGCGTTGAAGGTAAACACCAGCGCGATGCCGAACAGCACCACGCCGGAGGTGGCGACCCGCGTCCAGCGCGTGATGCCGTCGAGCATCAGCGCGGCGAACAGCGCGAAGATAAAGGCGTTGGCGGAGATGAACCACTGATCGGGAATGCCCGGAATGCCGATGCCGAGCACGATCGCCAGCGCGGCGCCAAAGGCCGCGGCGGAAGACACGCCGAGGGTAAAGGGGCTGGCCAGCGGGTTATTCAGGATGGTCTGCATTTCCGCCCCGGCCAGGCCGAGCGCAAACCCCACCACCACCGCCATCAGCGCGTAAGGCAAGCGGATGTCCCAGACGATCACCCGCGTGCCGGCATCGGCCGCCGCGGGGTCAAGCAGCGTTTGCCATAAGGACGACAGCGACAGCCCGGACGGCCCCATGGTGAAATCCAGCAGCAGCGAGCCCAGGATCGCCAGTGCCAATACGCCCATCATCAACAGGCGATGGCGAAGAATATGCTGATAACGCCCCATCACGCCGGCGTTGGGTTGCCCCTTGGCGTCAGTCATGGGATCGGTGGATACGCTCATTCGTTAAGATACCTGTTACAACCATCATGACAGCGGCGCGAAAGCGTCCGCCGTAAACCGGAAAGCGCGCGGCGACAGCCTGCGCGCAGCCGTCAACAATAAAGCAAACGATAATACTTATCAATCATATCAATAGGTGAAAACGGCGTTATCGAAATGTAATAAATTGTTTTTCCACGCCATTCTTCAATCCATCGCCTTTACCCCCGCTGCGGCCAGCAGGTTCATTATTCTGAAAGTTATTCCTGATCCGACCAGACTCTGACAAATAACGAAAAAACCACATAGAATCCAAAATCACAGCACCGAGCGTGCAAAAAACTTCAGGCCGCCGCAAGAGCGGCCTTATTGACGAGGCTGTAATGAGAAGTCCATCTCCGGCGGTAACGCCCAAACGCCCGGCGCTGCTGAACTGGCTGTTGCACAGCCCGCTGCACGCCGATGACGAGCCGTTTAAACGCCAGCTGCGGCTCACGCTGACGCCCTCTCCTCTCACTCCCTGGCTGAATGCCGTGGGGCCGGCGGCGCTGTTGGTGGGGTACGCCTGGCTGAACCAGCGGCTGGTCGGTATCGTTCTGCTGCTGCTGTTACTGCTGCTGACCGCCGGGCGCGCCTGGCTGGCACAGAGGCGCCAACCCGCCTGGCCGGACGCCATGCTGGTGACGGTGTTGCTGTGGATGCTGCTGGTCGGCGCCAGCGCCGCGCTGGCGATGCTGTCGGGCCGCTTTGTGCTGATCCTGTTCGCCGGTCTGACGATCACCGCTCTGGCCTGCTGGCTGATGCAGCGCCATGCCGCCGCGCCGCGTTTCGCGCTGCTTGAGGTGATCGCGCTGACGCTGCCCTACCTGCTGGCGGCGCCGCTGTCGCGCGTGCAAAACCTGTTCGTCCTGGCGGATCTCACGCCGCTGTGGCTGGTGCTGGCCCATGGCATGATCGCGCGCTACCACCGCCAGCGGGTACAGCACGTCACGCTGGCGTGGGAGAAGCAGCAGGCGTCCCACCGCGATCGCCTGACCGGCTTCCTCAACCGCGCGGGCGGCGAGGCGGTGATGCGCAACATCTGCCGCCCTGGTACGACACAGCCAATCTCTCACCTGTTCATTCTTGAATTCGGCCCGCTGGCGGCGCTTTACCAAAGCCACGGCGTGCAGATCGGCGACGACGTGCTGCGCACCGTCGGCGAGCGCCTCAAGACGCTGATCCGCCCCAGCGACTACGTCTGCCGCTACACCGGCGGCCTGTTTTTGATACTGGTGCACGATCTGCCCTACGGCGCGGAAAGCGAGTTCCTGGCGCGCATTGTGCCGCCGCTGGAAGCGCCCTACGATTTTGGCGCGTTCGGCGAGGTGAACATGCAACTCAACGCCGGCATTTTGGCGCTGACGCAGGATTATGCGACGGTGGAAGATTTGATGAGTTCGGCGCAGCAGGCACTGGCGGAAGCCAAAGCCGGGAAAAAGTAAAACCACACGCGGCGGGAGCTCCCGCCGCGTGTCACTCACCGAAGATTACTTCACGTCCATCTTCGGGAATTCCATTTCACTGTACTTCACGACGCGGGTGCCGCGCGACAGCTTGTAACCGAACCAAATCAGCAGGAACAGCGGAATGCCGATGTAGGTGGCGGTCACGCCGTACCAGTCGATCTTGTCTTGCAGGAAGGCCTGGTAGTTCTGGCCCAGGGTAATGATCAGGCACAGCACGAAGGCGAAGATCGGCCCCAGCGGGAAGAACCCGGAACGGTATGGCAAGTCGTTCAGATCGCGCCCCTGCAGCATGTAACCGCGACGGAAACGGTAGTGGCTGATGGCGATGCCCAACCAGGCGATGAAACCGGTCATGCCCGAGGTATTCAGCAGCCACAGGTAAACCGACTGGTTGCCGAACATCGAGGTCAGGAAGCACAGCCCGGCCACCACGCAGGTCGCATACAGCGCGTTGCGCGGCACGCCGCCTTTCGACAGCTTGGCGAAGATGCGCGGCGCCTTGCCTTCCGACGCCAGGGTGTACAGCATGCGGGTAGAGGCGTACATGCCCGAGTTACCGGCGGACAGCACCGCCGTCAGGATCACCGCGTTCATCACCGCCGCCGCCGACAGCAGGCCAGCATGCTGGAACACCAGGGTGAACGGGCTGACGCTGATGTCTTTCACGTCATTGCGCAGCAGGCTCGGATCGGTGTACGGAATGATCAGGCTGATGATCAGAATGGCGAAGATATAGAACAGCAGAATACGCCAGAACACCTGACGCACCGCGCGCGGGATGTTTTTACCCGGGTTCTCCGATTCGCCGGCCGCGATGCCGATGAGCTCGGTGCCCTGGAACGAGAAGCCGACGATCATCGCCACGCCAATCATCGCCGAGAAGCCGCCGGCGAACGGCGCGTCCCCTATCGTCCAGTTCTGCCAGCCGGCGTGCTCGCCGCCTTTCAGAATGCCGACGATCATCAGCACGCCGACGGCGATGAAGATAATCACGGTGCTGACCTTGATCAGCGCGAACCAGTATTCCGCCTCGCCGAACCCTTTCACCGAAATGTAGTTCAGCAGGAACATCAGGCCGAGGAACAGCGCGCTCCAGATCCAGCCGGGGGTGTCCGGGAACCAGTAGCTCATCACCAATTGCGAAGCCACCAGGTCAACGGCGATGGTCACCGCCCAGTTGTACCAGTAGTTCCAGCCCAGCGCGAAGCCGAAGCCTTCTTCCACGTATTTGGCGCCGTAGGTGGAGAATGAACCGGAAACCGGCATAAAGGCCGCCAGTTCGCCCAGGCTGGTCATCAGGAAGTACACCATCAAACCGATCAGAGCGTAAGACAACAGCGCCCCGCCGGGGCCTGCCTGAGAAACCGTGGCGCCCGAGGCGACAAACAGGCCGGTGCCGATGGAGCCGCCAATGGCGATCATGGTCAAATGCCGGGCTTTCAGCTCGCGGCGCAATCCGGGTGCTTGCTGCCCCGATGTTTTTATATCCTGCTGAGCCATTCGTACCCTATCTGCTCTTTGAAAAAATGAGGGCGGATTGTAACAAATACCCGCCGGTGAACTAGCAACATTGCACTGATATAAGATAGCTTCATAATTCAGAGGCAATTATTAGCCGCGACCCTTATGGCCTTACTTACTCTCATTAATGTGAGCGCGCGCAGGTTTTTATGCTTTCTTCGGCCTGCGCGGCAGCAGAGGGCGTGACGCGCTGTCGATTACAGCGCGCAATAGCTGAGAAAACGCTGCAAGGCGTTGGAAATGTGCTTTTGCCGATGGCGGATTAGGTACAGGGTGCGCCGCAGCGGCGGCAGCGGCACCGGCAGTTCCACCAGCGCGCCGCTGGCCAACTGTTCCGCCACCACCCGCCGCGACAGGCAACTGATGCCGATGCCGTGCCGCACCGCGTGCTTGATCGCCTCCGAGTTGCCGAGCTCCATCACCAGCTGGAAATGCGGCAGGTGCGCCAACAGCAGATGATCCAGCACCTCACGGGTGCCCGAACCGCGCTCGCGCAGGATCCAAGGGGCATTGGCCAGCGCCTCCAGCGTTGGCGGCTGACGGGTCAGCGGGTTGTCCGGCGCGGCGAACACCACCAGCTCGTCCTCCAGCCACGGCTGCGTCACCAGCTCCGGCATATGGCAAGGCCCTTCGATCAGCCCCAGATCGACGCGGAAATCCGCCACCGCCACGATCACGTCCTGGCTGTTGCCGACGTTCAGCTCCAGCGGCGTGGCCGGAAAGTCCCGGCGGTAACGGGCGATCATCTCCGGCAGCATGTAGTTGCCGATCGTGCTGCTGGCGGCGATGCGCAGCGCCCCGCCGTCATGGCGAAACAGCTGCTCGATCTCCCCCGCCTGCTCCAGCAACGCCAGCGCCTTGGGATACAGCAACCGGCCGTGCTCGTTGATCACCAGCCGTTTGCCGACGCGATCGAACAGCTGCACGCCCAGCTGCCCCTCCAGATCCGCCAGCGCCGCGCTGACCGCCGACTGCGACAGCGCCAGCACCACCGAGGCCTGAGTGGTCGAACCGCTTTTCAGCACTTCGGTGAAGACTTCCAGTTGACGCAACGTGATATGCATAGCCGTCCCGGTAATGAAAAAGGGTTCTGCCAGAGAACCGCAAAATGATGTCAACATGCTGTGGGGAGCCCGGCGAGGCCACCCCGTTTACGGCCAATTCGGCGCGCTACTTACCCAAGGCGACCAGCTGCGCCGCCGCAGCCAGCGCCGCCTCGCGCGGCGTGCCGGCTTCGTCCCGCTGTATCAATTGCAGCATCGCCACGAGATGGTCGCGGTCGATCGCCTTGTTTTCTTCAATCAACCGCCGCACCGCGCGGCCCACTTCCCGGTCTATCTGCTCTCTGCGTTGATCGTCGGTATCCATCGCCTGCTCCTGTTCAGTTGGAAAGTTGACGGCGGTTCGCCGCTCCTCCTCACCCTAGCCGCAATGCGGCTGTATGCCAATGCCTGACGCCATACCACTTATTCAGATAGGTTATAAATATATAATCAATTTCTCTTTTATTCAGCCCAAACGTACTCTTGGCAGTAAGAAACAGACTGAAGGACTGACTTTTATGGCGACTGATACCACTCATACTTACCCCGAGCGACGCTTTCCGCTGTTCGGCCTGCCGCGGCTGGTGCCGGGGCTGGCGCTGACCGGCGCGCTCACCGCGCTGGCCGTCTGGGCCGGCGACATTCCCTGGGTGGCGGAGCTGGGCCTGGGGGCGCTGACGCTGGCGATCCTGTTCGGCATTCTGGTGGGCAACACGCTGTATCCCCGCTGGCAAACCGTTTGTCACGGCGGCGTACAGCTGGCCAAACAACGCCTGCTGCGTCTGGGCATTATCCTGTACGGCTTTCGCCTGACCTTTCAGCAAATCGCCGACGTGGGCGCCAGCGGCATCATCATCGATGCGCTGACCCTGACCACCACCTTCCTGCTGGCCTGCTGGCTCGGCAAGAAAGTGTTCGGCATCGACAGCCAGACCGCGATGCTGATCGGCGCCGGCAGCAGCATTTGCGGCGCGGCGGCGGTGATGGCCACCGAGCCGGTGCTGAAGGCCGACTCCAGCAAAGTGGCGGTGGCGGTCTCGACCGTGGTGGTGTTCGGCACCCTGGCGATCTTCGCCTACCCGTGGCTGTATCAGCTGAACGAACACTTCCAGTGGCTGCCGTTCAGCCAGGAAACCTTCGGCATCTATGCCGGCTCCACCATCCACGAAGTGGCTCAGGTGGTTGCGGCCGGGCACGCCATCGGGCCTGACGCCGAAAATGCGGCGGTGATCGCCAAGATGATCCGCGTGATGATGCTGGCGCCGTTCCTGCTGCTGCTGTCGGGCTACATCAGCCGCGGCGGCGCAGGCAAGGCGGAAAAATCCGCGATTACCATTCCGTGGTTCGCCGTGCTGTTTATCGCCGTCGCCGGGCTGAACTCCTTCAACCTGCTGCCGGCCATGCTGGTGCAGCACCTGATCACCGCCGACACCTGGATGCTGGCGATGGCGATGGCGGCGCTGGGATTGACCACCCACATCAGCGCCGTGCGCCAGGCCGGGATGAAACCGATTCTGTTGGCCACGCTGCTGTTCGTCTGGCTGCTGGTCGGCGGCGGCGCGATAAACCAGCTGGTGCAACACTGGCTCTAATCACTCCCTTCTGCCCCTTCTGCGGCTCGCTTCGGCGGGCCGCATTTATTCCGCCCGCCATCAATGCCATAATGTCACCGATAACACAGGAGAATGAAGATGAAGTTTGTCGGTGCACATGTCAGCGCGTCAGGCGGCGTGGATCAGGCGGTTATCCGCGCGCACGAATTGGAGGCGACCGCGTTCGCCCTGTTCACCAAAAATCAGCGTCAATGGAAGGCCGCGCCGCTGGCCGCCGACGTGATCGATAAGTTCAAGAGCGCCTGCGCCCAGTACGGCTTCGGGCCGGGGCAGATCCTGCCGCACGACAGCTACCTGATCAACCTGGGCCACCCGGTGGCCGACGCGTTGGAAAAATCGCGCGAGGCGTTCATCGACGAGCTGCAGCGCTGCGAACAGCTGGGGCTGACGCTGCTGAACTTCCACCCCGGCAGCCACCTGCTGCAAATCGATGAAGACAAGTGCCTGGCGCGCATCGCCGAATCGATCAACATCGCGCTGGATAAAACCGCCGGCGTGACGGCCGTGATCGAAAACACCGCCGGCCAGGGCAGCAACCTGGGCTTCAAATTCGAGCACCTGGCGGCGATCATCGACGGCGTGGAAGACAAAAGCCGCGTCGGCGTTTGCATCGACACCTGCCACGCCTTCGCCGCCGGGTACGATCTGCGTACCGAAGAAGACTGCGAACACACCTTCAAACAGCTCGGCGACATCGTCGGCTTCAACTACCTGCGCGGCATGCACCTGAACGACGCCAAGAGCGAGTTCAACAGCCGCGTCGACCGCCACCACAGCCTGGGGGAAGGCAACATCGGCAAAACGGTGTTCAGCTACATCATGCGCGATCCGCGCTTCGACAATATCCCGCTGATTCTGGAAACGGTAAACCCGGATATCTGGGCGGAAGAGATCGCCTGGCTGAAAGCGCAGCAGTAACGCGGCGCCAAAACGACAAAACCGGAGCCTGAGCTCCGGTTTTTTTATGGCTGGACGCCGTTACGCCACGCTGGCCGCCGGCACTTCAGCACGTTTCAGCAGAGCGTAAGCCACGCCCGCCAGCAGCGTACCGGCGGCGATCGCCACCAGGTACAGCAACACCGGCGAAATCGCGCCCGGGATCAGCAGCACGAACAGCCCGCCGTGCGGTGCCATCAACTTGGCGCCGAACGCCATCGACAGCGCGCCGGTCAGCGCCCCGCCGGCAATGCAGCACGGCAGCACGCGCATCGGGTCGCGGGCGGCGAACGGAATCGCCCCTTCGGTGATGAAGCACAGCCCCAGCACCAGCGCTGCCTTGCCGCCTTCCTGTTCGGATTTCGGGAACTTGCGGCGCGCCAGCAGCGTCGCCAGCCCCATCGCCAGCGGCGGCACCATGCCCGCCGCCATGATCGCCGCCATCGGCGCATACACCGAGGAGCTGAGCAGCGCCACGCCGAAGGCGTAGGCCGCTTTGTTCACCGGGCCGCCCATGTCGGTACACATCATGCCGCCGAGGATCGCCCCCAGCAGCACGGCGTTGGCGGTGCCCAACGATTGCAGCCAATGGGTCAGGCCTTCCATGATTTTCGCCACCGGCGTGCCGACCACGTAAATCATGATAAGACCGGTGATCAGACTGGCCACCAGCGGAATGATCAAGATGGGCTTCAGCGCTTCCATACTCTGCGGCAGGCGCAGCTTGCTGCTGATCGCCTTGGCGACGTAACCCGCCAGGAAACCGGCGATGATGCCGCCGAGGAACCCGGCGCCGGTGCTCACCGCCAGCATGCCGCCGATCAGGCCCGGCGTCAGGCCAGGGCGATCCGCGATGGAGAAGGCGATGAAACCGGCCAATACCGGCACCATCAGCGCAAAGGCGGAGCCGCCGCCGATCTGCATCAGCGCCGCCGCCAACGTGTCTTTGACTTCAAACGCCTTAATGCCGAACACGAACGACAGCGCGATGCACAGGCCACCGGCCACCACCATCGGCAGCATGTAGGACACGCCGGTCAGCAGGTGACGATACGGGCCGTTGCCCTCTTTCTTTTTACCCGCCGGCGCCGCGCTACCGCGCTGCTGCGGCTGGAACACCTCAGCCTCGGCCAGCGCCTTGTCCAGTTCCTGGGCAGTTTTCTTCAGCGCCAGGCCGGTGGAAGTGCGGTACATCGGCTTACCGGCGAATTTATCCAGGTCCACCTCAATATCCGCCGCGACGATCACCAGATCCGCCGCCGCCACCTCTTCCGGGGTGATGGCGTTGCCGGCGCCGACGGAGCCGCGCGTTTCCACCTTCACCCACCAGCCGCGTTTATTCGCTTCGCTTTCAATGGCTTCGGCCGCCATAAAGGTATGCGCCACGCCGGTTGGGCAGGCGGTAATCGCCACGATGCGTTTTTGCCCGGCGGCTTTCACCGGCGCCGCCTGCGGCGCCTGATAGGTTTCAGCTTCGGCCTTGGCGCGCGCCAGAAAAGCGTCCGGTTCACGCACCGCCTGTTCTACGTCGCCCACATACACCAATTTGCCGTTCAGCCCGGCGTCAGCCGGGGCCGACTGCCCCGCCACCGCCACCAGTTCGGCGTCCTGCAGCGACTCGACCAGCGTCAGGCCGGTTTTGGCCGCGGCGGCCTCCAGCATGCGTTTCGCCAGGTGGCCACGGGCCTGCCCCAGCGAACTGTCTACCATCAGCAGCGTTTTCATTCTGCCTCCTGCTATTGATTGAAAGGTTTCAGATCGACGCGCGCCATCATCGCGGCCAACTGGGGACGATCGGTCACGCCGACGTTGCTCTGGCTGACCGCCAGCGCCGCTACCGCCGTGGCCAGACGCAAGGTGTGTTCGCTGGATTCGCGCATCAGCAGGCCGTAAATCAGGCCGCCGACCATCGAATCACCGGCGCCCACGGTGCTGACCACCTCACAGGACGGCGGTTTGGCGATCCAGGCACCGGAGGCGTTAACCCACAGCGCGCCTTCCGCGCCGAGGGAGATCACCACGTGGGCGATGCCCTGCTCGCGCAGCGCATGCGCGGCCTCGACCACGTCCGCCAGCGCCGGCAGCGGGCGGCCGGCCCAGATCTCCAGCTCGCGGCGGTTCGGCTTCACCAGCCACGGCGAGGCCTTCAACCCGGCGACCAGCGCTTCTCGGCTGCTGTCGAAAATGATGCACGGACACTTGGCGCGCAGCTGGGTCATCCAGTCGGTAAAGGCATCGGGATCGACGCCGGCCGGCAGGCTGCCGCTCACCGCCACCATGTCGAACTGGCCCAGCCAGCTCAGCGAGTCGCTGACGAAGCGATCCCAGTCCTGCGGCGTCACTTCAAAACCGGAGAAATTGAAATCGGTGACTTCGCCGTCTTTTTCCGTCAGCTTGACGTTGATGCGGGTGCGGCCCGGCACCACCTGGAAGCGGTTGGCGATCCCCAGATCGCTGAACAGCAGCTGGAAACCGTCCTGATTGTCTTTGCCCAGGAAGCCGCCGACGGTGACGTCGATGCCCAAATCCTTCAACACCTTGGCGACGTTGATGCCCTTACCGGCGGCGTGCAGGCCGGCGGTTTTTACCCGGTTGACTTCCCCGCGTTCGATCTGCGGGCAAAACCCCACCAGATCGTACGCCGGGTTCAGGGTGATCGTTGCTACTCTTCTGCTCATGCTGCGCCCTCGCCCAGTCCTTCATTAATCGCTTCGCCGATCGCCTTCAGCGCGGCTTCAGCATCTTCTCCATTGGCGGTAAAGCGCAGGTGATGCCCTTTTTTCACGCCCAGCGCCACCACCTTCATCAGGCTGCGCCCGTTGGCCGGCTTGCCGCTGCCGTCCAGGTTGGTGACGGTGATGTCACTGTTGAAACTTTTGATCACGTTGACCAGCGCCGTGCCCGGCCGTGCGTGCAGGCCGTGCTCGTTGCGGATCACGAACTCGGCGCTCAGTACGCTGCTCTCCTCGGCCACTTCGCTGGTCAGCAGCGCCAGCACCCCGGCGGCATCCGCCTTCAGCAGGCGTTCAGCTTTGTTGGCCAGCAGCAGATCGCTGAGGTAGTTGAGCACCGCCAGCGGCTGCGCGTCGGCGACCGACACCGTCAGCAGCAGCGCCACCGGCTCGCCGTCTTCCACGAAAGCCTGCGCCGGGCGGCTGACGGTGGCCGCGCTGGCCAGGTTGCCTTCAACGCTGTCGCTCAGCCAGATGCCCTGCCCCAGGTTCAGCGGCTTGCGGGTAATGGCATCGCTGACGAACTGCGCGTTGACCGCGCCGGCCTTTTGCAGCCGGCCGGCGTTCAGCGCCTGCAGCGTCATCAGGCTGTCGGCCGCGACGTCGAGCGCAATCAGCGAAACGTCGAACTGGAATTCGGCGCTCTGCTGCTCGCCCATCAGCAGGCCGCGCAGCTCTTCCGCGGAGGTGGTTTTCGCCAGCCGCTCCGCCACGCCGTCATCACTCAGCACGTGAGTAAGCTGGCGCAGCAGCGCCAAATGCTCGTCGGAACGGGCGGCGATGCCGATCGCCACATAGGCGGTCTGGCCTTCGCCCCAGGCGATGCCCTGCGGGAACTGGAACACCTGCACGCCGGTTTTCAGCACCAGATCGCGGGTATCGGTGGTGCCGTGCGGAATGGCGATGCCGTTGCCCAGATAGGTGGACGTCTGCAGTTCGCGCTGCAGCATGCCGTCCACGTAACCGGCGCTGACGCAGCCGGCTTCGGTCAGGGCGGCGGCCACCTGGCGGATGGCCTCCTGCTTATCGGCGGCAGCGGCGCCCAGATGAATGTCTTGCGGTGACAACTGGAACATGATTCTCCTCTCCTGCTGAATTGAATCGTTTCAGCTTCATTGAGAAAAAGGAGCGTTACCCGCTCGCCACAAGCGGCCGGATAACGCTGAAACGTTTCAAGGAGTGTGTGAGCAGCGCAAGGCGAAAGCAAGCTTTCTCCCTTTTGCCATTGCAGATTTTTGAGCTTACGCACACTTTCGCCGACGCATTGGTCAGCGCCGGGGCAAAATGACATACTGTGCTGAAACTTTGCTGACGGAGAAAAGCATGAACGTAGTGACCGGCGTCGGGGTGATCATCGTCAACCCGCAGGGCGAGATTTTGTTGGGCAAGCGCTGCGGTTCCCACGCGCCCTTTTGGTCGATCCCCGGTGGGCATCTGGAGGCCGGTGAAACCTTCGAGCAGTGCGCCCGGCGCGAAATCGCCGAAGAGACCGGGCTGCTCATCGCTCCGCCGCGCTTCGTGGGCGTCAGCAACAATCTGCAAACCTGGCGCGCCGAAGGCAAACACACGGTGTCTGTTTGCCTGCAGGTGGATCACCCCGGCGGCAGCGCCGAGTTGAAAGAACCCGAAAAGTGCGCCGAGTGGCGCTGGTGCGCGCCCGACGCCCTGCCGGAACCGCATTTCGAAGCCAGCCGCACCGCCATCCGGCTATGGCTGAGCGGCCAGCCCTATTTGCCCACGGCCTGAGCCATCGCGAACGCGACCTGCGTTCGCTTCCCCTGCCGCTCGATCCCATCGCTATATACACCAGAATATAACGCTATTTTTTGCGATATATGCCCTTTTTTTGACTACGGATAACCCTATGGGGTTAACCCTCTTCTATATTACCCCTGCAATCGACGTGGCATTCTGACCTCCGGTCGGCGGCCTTTTGGCAAGATTTTATTTTAAATTCATAATTATAAGCGGGTTTACCATGAGCAAAAAACTGACTGGCTTTGAAAAAAAGCGCCGGTGGGGATGGCTATGGCTTTTGCTGCTGGGGATTATCCTCGGCGCGGCGCTGTTGGCCGGGACCGCCACCGTATTCCATAAAACCAGCGATACCGCCTTCTGCGTTTCCTGCCACACCATGCAACAGCCGCTGGCCGAATATCAGGGCAGCGTTCACTTCCAAAACACCAAGGGCATCCGCGCCGAGTGCGCCGACTGCCACGTGCCGCACCAGCCGATCGATTACCTGTGGACCAAAATCCGCGCGGTGAAAGACATTTACGGCGAAATGGTCGGCACCATCGATACGCCGGAAAAATACGAAGCGCACAAGCTGGCGATGGCGCAGTCGGTCTGGAAAACGCTGAAAGAGAACGACTCGGCCACCTGCCGCTCCTGCCACAGCTACGACGCCATGGACATCACCGCCCAGCGCCCTGAGGCGCGCCTGCAGCACCCGGTGGCGATCAAACAGGGCGAGACCTGCATCGATTGCCATAAGGGCGTGGCCCACATCCTGCCGGACATGAGCGGCGAAACCCAGGCCGGCGCCGCCGAGCTGGCGAAGGCCGCGGCGTTGACCGCACCGGACGCCACCACCCTCTACACCATCGCCACCGAACCGTTCTTCCTCAGCGCAGACGACAGCCATAACGCCGGCAACCTGATGCCTTCCACCGAAGTGCAGGTGGTGAAACAGGATGGCGACAAGGTGCTGGCCACCGTCAGCGGCTGGCAGCAGGACGGCGTCAGCGAAGTGTTCTACGCCGCGCAGGGCAAACGCATCCTCAGCGTGCTGCTGGGTGAAGACGCGCGGCAACAGCTGAAGACCGCCTCCACCCAGACCGATGCGGAAACCGGCCTGGTCTGGCATCAGGTTTCTCTGCAGGTGTGGCTGCCGCGTAAACAGTTGATTGACGATCAGCAAAAAATCTGGCGCTACGCCGCGGACATGATGTCGGCCAACTGCACCGGCTGCCACGGGCTGACCGCGCTCGATCGCTTCAACGCCAACCAATGGATTGGCGTCATCAAAGGCATGGCGCCGCGCACCTCGCTGACGCAGGAACAGCTGCGCGTGCTGACGCAATACGTACAAAAACACGCCAGCGACATGCCACCTGCCGCACCGGCCAAGCTTTAAGGGAGAAGCGCAATGAGCAACCAACAACCGTTAACCATGAGCCGCCGCCGCTTCCTGACCGGAGCCGCCGCTCTGGCCGCCGCCCCTCTGCTGGCGGGCTTATGGCCCAAAGCGGCGCTGGCGCAGGCCATCAGCGAAGCGCTGCCGCAGTTCATCGCCTTGCGTCAGGCGCAAAAAGGCATTCTGACCGGCGCCCACTGGGGCGCGTTCGAGGCCATCGTGCAGGACGGCAAGATGGTCGGCGTACAGCCGGTGCAGGACGATCCGTATCCGAATGAGCTGATCACCATGGCGCCTTATCAGGTGCACGCCGAGAACCGCATCAAATACCCGATGGTGCGTAAAAGCTGGCTGGAGGGCGGCCCCGGCAGCCGCACCGAGCTGCGCGGCCGCGACGAGTGGGTGCGCGTCAGCTGGGACAAAGCGACCGAGCTGGTGTGCAATGAGATCACTCGCCTGCAAAGAGATCACGGGCCGCAGTCGATCTACGCCGGTTCCTACGGCTGGAAAAGCGTCGGCATGCTGCACAACAGCCGCACGCTGCTGCAACGCTTGATGAACCTGACCGGCGGTTTCCTCGGCTACGCCGGCGACTACTCCACCGGCGCGGCGCAGGTGATCATGTCGCACGTGGTCGGTTCGATGGAGGTCTACGAACAGCAGACCGCCTGGCCAAACGTAATTGAGAACAGCGAGCTGGTGATCCTGTGGGGCTGCAACCCGATGGTCACGCTGAAAAACAGCTGGAACGTGCCGGATCACGTCGGCCAGACCGGCTTCGAGGCGCTGAAGAAGAAAGGCACCCGGGTGATCAGCATCGATCCGGTGCACAGCGACAGCGCCAAGTTCGTCAATGCGCAGTGGATCGCCCCGCGCCCTTATACCGACGGCGCCATGCTGATCGGCATCGCCCACACGCTGCTGACCGAGAAGCTGCATAACCCGGACTTCCTGAAAACCTACACCGTCGGCTTCGACAAGTTCCAGGCCTACCTGCTGGGCGAGAGCGACGGCGTAGCGAAAACCGCCGAATGGGCGGCCGACATCAGCGGCGTCGATGCCGACACGCTGCGCCAACTGGCGCGCGAGATGGCGAAACACCGCACCATGATCATGGGCGGCTGGGGCATTCAGCGCCAGCACCACGGCGAACAGCAGCACTGGCTGCTGGTGACGGTGGCGGCGATGCTCGGCCAGATCGGCCTGCCGGGCGGCGGCTTCGGCTTCAGCTACCACTATTCCTCCGGCGGCAGCCCGACCGCCAAGGGCGGCATCATCGCTGGCATCTCCGCCGGCAACGCGCCGAAGAACTCGCCGGCGCCGATCCCGGTGGCGCGCATCGCCGAATGCCTGAGCAACCCGGGCAAAACCATCGACTTCAACGGCGCCAAGGTCACCTACCCCGAGGTGAAAATGGTATATGTGGCGGGCGGTAACACCTTCCACCAGCATCAGGACACCAATAACCTGGTCAAAGCCTGGCAGCGGCCGGACACCATCGTGGTCAACGAGCCTTACTGGACCGCCACCGCCAAGCATGCCGACATCGTGCTGCCGGCCACCACCAGCTACGAGCGCAACGATCTGGAAATGGGCGGCGACTATTCGCAGCTCTACGTGTTCCCGATGCATCAATGCGTGCCGCCGCAGCACGAGTCGCGCAGCGACTTCGACATCTTCTCGGCGATGGCGGCCAGGCTGGGTGTGCTGGAGGCCTTTACCGAGGGCAAAGACGAAACCCAGTGGCTGAAAGGCATGTACGACGACATGAAGAACCAGGCGCGCGCCGCCCGGGTGGCGCTGCCGCCGTTCGACATGTTCTGGCAATCCAACAACTACGTGCGCTTCCCGGTGCCGGAGGCCAACAAGCAGTGGGTGCGCTTTGCCGATTATCGCGACAACCCGCTGCTGAACCCGCTGGGCACGCCGTCGGGCAAGATCGAGATCTACTCCGACGCCATCGCCAAAATGCATTACGAGGATTGCCCCGGCATCCCGACCTGGATGCCGCCGCACGAGTGGTATCGCGGGCCGGAAGCGGCCAAGTATCCGCTGTCGCTCAATACCGCGCACCCGACCAACCGGCTGCACTCTCAGCTCGACAACACGCCGCTGCGCGAGAAATACGCGGTAGCGGATCGTGAAGCGATCCTGATCCACCCGCAGGACGCGCAGCCGCGCGGCATCAGCGGCGGCGATCTGGTGCGGGCGTTCAACGATCGCGGCCAGATCCTGGTGGGGGCGGTGGTCAGCGAAGACGTGCGACCGGGCGTGGTGCGCATCAGCGAAGGCGCCTGGTTCGATCCGGCCGATCCGGCGCAGCCCGGCTCGCTGTGCAAGAACGGCAACGTCAACTGCCTGACCTTCGACATCGGCTCTTCCAGCCTGGCGCAGGGCAACTGCGGGCAGATGGCGCAGCTGCAGATCGAGAAGTATCGGGGGCCGGTATTGAAAAATACCGCGCACGCGGTGCCGCAAGGCGCCTGATCCCGCGATAACCCGCGATAAACTGGGGCGCGCAACGCGCCCCTTTTTTCTCGTCGCCGCGCGACATATCCGCTTACCCTTCGCCGCAAGGGAGCGGTTTGCGTTTCATTTCAACGGGCGTATGATGCGCGCGACCTCCCTTTTTCGACGAATTATCAACCGCCATGCCGACTTCATCCGCAGTAACGCGACGCGCGCCCGATCTCACTTCGCTGGCCTTTTTGGCGGTGGCGTTTCTGACCGGCATCGCCGGCGCGTTGCAAACCCCGACGCTGAGCCTGTTTCTGGAAACCGAGGTCAAGGTACGGCCGGCGCTGGTCGGGCTGTTCTTTACCGGCAGCGCGGTGATCGGCATTCTGGTCAGCCAGTTTCTCGCCGGCCGTTCGGATAAACAAGGCGACCGCAAATCACTGATCTTCCTCTGCTGCATGCTGGGTGCGCTGGGGTTCACGCTGTTCGCCTGGAGCCGCAACTATTACCTGCTGCTGCTCGTCGGCGTGCTGCTCACCAGCTTCGGCTCCACCGCCAATCCGCAGATGTTTGCGCTGGCGCGCGAGCATGCCGATCGCACCGGACGCGAGGCGGTGATGTTCACCTCCATCATGCGCGCCCAGGTTTCCCTTGCCTGGGTCATTGGCCCGCCGATCGCCTTCGCGCTGGCGCTGGGCTTCGGCTTTAAGGTCATGTATCTGGCGGGCGCGGCGGCCTTTGTGCTGTGCGGCCTGCTGGTGTGGAAGCGGCTGCCTTCGATGCCGAAAACCGCGGCGACGAACGCGCCCCTGACCGCACCGCGGCAGCATCGCCGCGATTCGCTGCTGCTGTTCGTCGCCTGCACCCTGATGTGGACCGCCAACAGCATGTACCTGATCAACATGCCGCTGTATGTGGTGCACGAGCTGCGGCTGCCGGAGCGGCTGGCCGGGATATTGATGGGCGCCGCCGCCGGGCTGGAGATCCCAATCATGCTGATCGCCGGCATGGTGGCGAAACGCTGCGGCAAGCGTTGTTTGATGCGCGGGGCGGTGGTCGCCGGCGTGCTGTTCTATTGCGGCCTGCTGTTTATCACCGGCAGTTGGCCGCTGATTGCCCTGCAGCTGCTGAATGCGGCGTTTATCGGCGTGCTGGCTGGCATCGGCATGCTCTACTTTCAGGATTTGATGCCCGGTCAGGCCGGCACGGCCACCACGCTGTTCACCAACACCATTCGGGTAGGCTGGGTCATCGCCGGCGCCATCGCCGGTGCAGTGACGGAAATCTGGAATTACCATGCGGTGTTTTACGCCGCGCTGGCGATGGCGGCAGGCGCGACGCTGTGTCTGTGGACGTTGAGGGAAGCTTAAGGCGCGGTGTCCGCTTCCAGCCTGGCGAGATAAATCAGCGCCTGATCGCGGTGATCGTGGCACATGTCGCGGCTCGGCTGCAGGCTGCCGCACACCTTCGGCCGCAGCGGCGAATGAAACAGGCCACAGCGCAGCCGTTCATCCAGATGAATGCAGCGGGTATTGGCGGGCTTGCCGTTCGGCATGCCGGGGATCGGGCTGGATATTGACGGCGCGATACAGCAGGCGCCGCAGTCGCTGCGACAGTCCATCAGCGCTACTCCTGGTGGGCTGGGGAAAAGAAGCGCGACAATAGCAGCCGCGCGCGGCCGCCGCCAGCAGAATCCCTGCGCCCCGGCGATCTTTACACTCATCGCCCTGCGCCGGCCGGCTGCATCCTATGGCGAAAAAACGCCCAACAAACCTTGATTTAAAGACAAAAACGCGTGAAGCGTGCAATTACCACGCTTTACATGCGCCATGCGCCCCTGTACCATTGAGCTAGTACAAAAGAACCCATCCCCCAGGAGCACGCATGTCTACGGACACCATCCAGAAGCTGGCCCGCCCTTCCGTCCTCGGCGGCGCGATGATCATTGCCGGAACCGCCGTTGGCGCCGGCATGTTTTCCATTCCGATCGTCACTTCCGGTGTCTGGTTCAGCGGCTCCGTCGCGCTGCTGGTGTATACCTGGGCCTGCATGTTGCTTTCCGGCCTGATGATCCTCGAAGCCACGCTGCACTACCCGAGCGGCGCCAGCTTCAATACCATGGTCAAGGATCTGCTGGGCAAAGGCTGGAACGCCGTGAACGGCCTGTCGGTGGCGTTCGTGCTGTACATCCTGACCTACGCCTATATCTCCGCCGGCGGCTCGATCATCGCCCACACGCTGGAGGGCATCGTCGGCGTCGGCCAGACCACCGCCGGCCTGGTGTTCGCGCTGGTCGTGGCGTTTATCGTCTGGCTCTCCACCCGCGCGGTCGACCGCCTGAGCACCATTTTGATCGGCGGTATGGTGATCACCTTCGTGATGTCGGTGGGCGACATGTTCACCCACGTGCAGCCCGCAGTGCTGTTCAACACCGGCGATGACCAGGCCAGCTATCTGCCTTACGCCCTGGCGGCGCTGCCTTACCTGCTGACCTCGTTCGGCTACCACGGCAACATTCCCGGGCTGGTGAAGTATTACCACAAGGACAGCGGCTCCGTGGTGCGCAGCCTGGTGTACGGCACCCTGCTGGCATTGGCTATCTACATCCTGTGGCAGTACGTGATCCAGGGCAATATCGCACGCGACGCCTTTAAGCAAGTGATCGCCGAGGGCGGTAACATCGGCAGCCTGCTCAAGCAAATGGGCAACGTCTCCAGCAGCCAAACCGTCAGCCAACTGCTGAACGCCTTCTCCTATATGGCGCTGGCCAGCTCGTTCCTCGGCGTGTCGCTAGGCCTGTTCGACTACCTGGCAGACTTCTGCAAGTTCAAGGACGACGCCGTCGGACGCAGCAAGACCGCGCTGGTGACCTTTGTGCCGCCGACCCTGGCCGCGCTGCTGTTCCCGAACGGTTTCCTGTACGCCATCGGTTTCGCCGGGCTGGCGGCCACCGTCTGGGCGGTGATCGTGCCGGCGCTGATGGCGCGCGCCAGCCGCCGCCGCCACCCGCAGGCCGGTTACCGTGCACCGGGCGGCAACGGCGTGATCCTGTTCGTTATCCTGTTCGGCCTGATCAACGCCGCCGCGCATATTCTTTCGCTGTTCGGCCTGCTGCCGGTCTTCCGCTAATCCCCGGCGGGAGGGCGATCGCCCTCCCTTTCCCGCACTGTTTTTACGCCGGGCTATTGCCTGAAATCGGCGGCACGAGTACCTTGTCGCAACTTCTCTAATACTCTTCATTGCGGATGAATTGAAATGGCAAGAGCTAACGAAATTAAGCGCGGCATGGCGATCAGCTACAACGGCAAGCTGCTGCTGGTAAAAGATATCGACGTACAGAGCCCAAGCGCCCGCGGCGCCAGCACCCTGTACAAAATGCGCTTCTCCGACGTGCGCACCGGCCTGAAAGTGGAAGAACGCTTCAAGGGCGACGATATCCTGGACACCATTTCCCTGTCGCGCCGCAAGGTGAACTTCTCCTATATCGACGGCGAAGAATACGTGTTCATGGATGACGAAGACTACACCCCGTACATCTTCAAGAAAGACCAGATCGAAGACGAGCTGCTGTTCATTCCGGAAGGCGGCCTGCCGGGCATGCAGGTGCTGACGCTGGACGGCCAGGTGCTGGCGCTGGAGCTGCCGCAGACCGTGGATATGGAAATCGTCGAGACCGCGCCGGGCATCAAAGGCGCTTCCGCCAGCGCCCGCAACAAACCGGCCACCATGGCGACCGGCCTGGTGATCCACGTGCCGGAATACCTCAGCGCCGGCGACAAAATTCGCATTCATATCGCCGAACGCCGCTACATGAGCCGCGCCGACTAGTCGACGCCAGCGGGGCCGAGTCTCGGCCCCGTTTCCTTTTCCGCTACGGCAACTCCGGGAAAAAACGCCGCTTGAGCGCCAGCTCGACGCCGCGCAGCTCCGCCAGCCCTTTCAACCGCCCGATGGCCGAATAGCCCGGATTGGTTTTCTTTTTCAAGTCGTCCAGCATCTGATGCCCATGATCGGGGCGCATCGGGATCGGCCGCCGATCGCCCGCCCGCTGCCGACGCAGCTCTTCGGTCAGGATCGCTTCGATCACCGCCACCATGTCCACATCGCCCTGCAGGTGCGCCCCTTCGTGGAAGCTTTTCGGGTTCTCCTCGCGGCAGGTGGCGCGCAGGTGGGTAAAGTGAATGCGATCGCCAAAGGTTTCAATCATCCGCACCAGATCGTTGTCGGCGCGCACGCCGTAGGAACCGGTGCATAGGGTGAAGCCGTTATAGATGCTGTCGACGGTCTGCTTCAGCCACTGCATGTCTTCAATCGTGGAGACGATGCGCGGCAGGCCGAGGATCGGCCGCGGCGGATCGTCGGGGTGCACCGCCAGCCTGATGCCGACCTCTTCCGCCACCGGTACGATGGCGCGCAGAAAGACCGCCATGTTCTCGCGCAGCCGCGCCTTGTCGATGCCGTCGTACTCCGCCAACCGGCGGCGGAACTGTTCCAGCGTGTAGCCCTCTTCCGCCCCCGGCAGCCCGGCGATGATGTTGCCGGTCAGCCGGTTTTTTTCCTCCTCGCTCATGGCGGCGAAATAGGCCGCCGCCTGACTGCGCTCTTGCGGCGTATAGTCGGCCTCGGCGCCGGCGCGCTGCAGGATATGCAGCTCGAACGCGGCGAAGGCGATCTGATCGAAGCGCAGCGCTTTGGAACCGTCCGGCAGCGGATAGGCCAGATCGGTGCGCGTCCAGTCGAGGATCGGCATGAAGTTGTAGCAGACGGTGTCGATGCCGCAGGCCGCCAGGTTACGCAGCGACTGTTGATAATTGGCGATGTACCGCCGCCAGTCGCCGCTGTGGGTTTTGATCTCCTCATGCACCGGCACGCTCTCCACCACCGACCACACCAGCCCCTTTTCCGCCAACAGCGCCTGTCGCGCGCGGATCTCATCGATCGGCCAGACGTCGCCGTTCGCGATATGATGCAGCGCCGTCACCACCCCGGTCGCCCCGGCCTGACGCACGTCATCCAAAGAGACCGGATCGTTCGGGCCATACCAACGCCATGTTTGTTCCATGTTTTGTCCTTATGCCTGTCTCGCACCGCGATGCTATTATACCAGTTTAATTTAGATGTCAGTTACCTTTAACTTACTCTTTCGCCCTGCGCTGTCAAAACCGAACCCCTCATTGGTTGATCCACTTCACGATTCTGGCTTATTTTGGACTGACCAATTCCTTTGGCTGGCCGACATCCTTACACTGGTCGCAGTTTTTTATCGCCGGCGCCACCCTGCCGATGTGGCAGAAAACTGGTCTGCTAACTTGGCGCAACTGGCCCGCCAGCTGTCTTACACGCTTTGGAGATGAGATGAAAACGATCGCCAACACCCCATTGCCGGGCGCCGTGCGGCAGCCGGGCTATGACCGCCGGGCTCTGCGCAGCCGCATCGTGCACCTTGGCTTCGGCGCGTTCCACCGCGCGCATCAGGCGCTGCTGACCGATCGGGTGCTGAACGCCCACGGCGGCGACTGGGGCATCTGCGAGATCAGCCTGTCCGGCGGCGTGCCGCTGTTTGAGGCGCTGCGGCAACAGGATCATCTGTACAGCGTGCTGGAGAAAGGCGCGGACGGCCATCAGGCCATCGTGATCGGCGCGGTACATGAGAGCCTGCACCGCAAGCTGGAAGGCATCGCCGCAGTGCTGGAGAAACTGGCCGAGCCGCAGGTGGCGATCGTCTCGATGACCATCACCGAAAAAGGCTACTGCATCGAGCCCGGCAGCGGGCGATTGGATCGGCAGCATCCGGGGATCGTCGCCGATCTGGCGACGCCGCATCAGCCGCAGACCGTGCCCGGCATTTTGGTGGAGGCGCTGCGGCTGCGGCGCGAACGCGGCCTGCCCGCCTTCTCCCTGCTCTCCTGCGACAATATTCCGGAGAACGGCCACGTGCTGCGCCGGGCGGTGCTCGATCTGGCGCAGGCGCGGGATCCGTCGCTCGCCGATTGGATCGCCACCGCCGCCACCTTCCCCTGCACCATGGTGGATCGCATCGTGCCGGCCGCCACGCCGGCCACGCTGGATGAGATTGCCGCCGCGCTGGGCGGCGTGCGCGACGACTGCGCCATCGCCTGCGAGCCCTTTATTCAATGGGTGGTGGAAGACAACTTCGCCGCCGGACGCCCGGCGTGGGAGCTGGCCGGCGCCCAGCTGGTCAGCGATGTGCTGCCGTTTGAGCACATGAAACTGCGCATGCTGAACGGCAGCCACTCGTTCCTGGCTTACCTCGGCTACCTGGGTGGCTACCGCTATATCAACGAGTGCATGGCGGATGAACACTACCGTCGCGCCGCCCTGCGGTTGATGCTGGACGAACAGGCGCCCACCCTGAGCGTTACCGGCATCAGTCTGACCGACTACGCCGCACAGCTTATCGCGCGCTTCAGCAACCCGGCGCTGCAACACCTCACCTGGCAGATCGCCATGGACGGTTCGCAGAAGCTGCCGCAGCGCATGCTGGACGCGGTGCGCTGGCATCTGCGGCACGGCGGCGACTATAGCGGGCTGGCGCTGGGCGTGGCGGGCTGGATGCGTTACGTCGGCGGCGTCGATGACGCCGGTCAGCCGATCGACATTCGCGATCCGCTGGCAGACGTGCTGCAACAGACTATTGCCGCTACGCCGGACGATCGGCGGCGCGTAACGGCGCTGCTGGCGCTGAAATCGGTGTTCGGCGAGACGCTGGCAACGCATGCGGCGTTTGCCGACGCGGTGACGCAAGCCTATTTGTCGCTGCGCGATCGCGGTGCGCGTGAAACGGTGAAGGAGTGGGTGCTGCGGTGAGAAGCCTGCAGGGCCGAGAATAACCATGCCGGCGTAACGTTACGCCGGCATGGCGGAACGACTTAACGATAAACGACCGTCATCACAGCGAGTTTCTTCTGTTGGTCTACCCACTTCATTTCGGTTGTGCCTAGATTTAGCGGAAGTTCTTTGCGTGTAGTATCAAAACCTGACAACGCTTGCTGGGCCTGATAACGCTGGCCGTTGCGGTAACATTGCGTATTCGCCTTAGAATCTGCAATATTGACCGTGCAAGGACTTTCAACGATAGAACCGACGAAGCGAATTACCCCGCCGGCCACTCCTGCATGACTCACTGCCGTCCATGAAAACAACATTCCTACGATCAAAAATAACCGAAAGGTATTCATGGCAACCTCATTTTTAGTTAAGCCAATTTAACCATAGAGGATCTTGTTAGGAATAATCGCAAGGAAAGGGACGAGATTTGATCGTTAATCGCGTCATTAACAATGTAAAAACAAGCTACTAACAAAAGTTAACCGCATCTAATACAGGGTTTTATCTAAGAATTTTCTTGTTATGAACGGTGGATTTTGTCGGTTGAAAAGCGCATGGTGACGTGCAAAATTTGCGAGATAGAGCACAAATTAAATCGCGGCGGTTTCACCGATAAGGCTGCGTAACTCATTTATTAAGCAGGTTAATTTTTGCTCCAGGAATTATTAATGACCAAAACCAATTTGATTACCGGTTTCCTCGGCAGCGGTAAAACCACCACTATCCGCCATTTGCTGGCTCATAAGCCCGAACATGAGCGCTGGGCGGTATTGGTCAATGAATTCGGCGAGATCGGCATCGACGGCGCGCTGCTGGCAGACAGCGGCGCGGTGCTCAAAGAGATCCCCGGTGGCTGCATGTGCTGCGTCAACGGCCTGCCGATGCAGGTGGGCTTGAATATGCTGTTACAGCAGGCCAAACCGGATCGGCTGCTGATCGAGCCGACCGGGCTCGGGCATCCGAAACAAATTCTGTCGCTGCTGACCCAGGAGAGCTATGCCGGCTGGATCGATCTGCAGGCCACCCTGTGCCTGCTGGATGCCCGCCAGCTCAGCCAGCCCCGCTACCGCGACAACGAAAACTTCCGCGATCAGCTGGCCGCGGCCGACGTTATTTTGGCCAGCAAAAGCGATACCTATCAGCCGGAAGACAGGCGGGCGCTGGAAGCCTGGAGGGCGCAAGATCCGCTGCGGCGGCCCTGTTATGCCATCGCTCAAGGCGAAGCGGATGTCGCGCTGTTGTCACTTCCGCGCACGAATCGTACAGAATTGCCGGACGCGCAGCATCATCATGGTCAGGCGAAAACGCAGGGGCTGGCGGCACTGCGGCTGCCGGAGCACGCCCGCTGGCGGCGAGCGTTGAACGAGGGGCAAGGCTTCACCAGCTGCGGCTGGATTTTTGACGGCGACACCCAATTCGACACCGTCGGCTTTATGGAATGGGTGCGACTCGCGCCGGTAGAACGCGCCAAAGGCGCGGTGCGCATCCCCGAAGGCACATTGCTGATCAATCGTCAGGGACAGGATCTCAACATCGAAACCCGCCCGGTCGCGCCGCTCGACAGCCGAATTGAGCTTATCCACAGCGAAAATGCCGATTGGAACGCCCTGCAATCCGCCTTGTTTAAGATTCGTTTAAGTTAGACCCCGTACCGTTGCCCCCCGGTTGCCGCAGGGCGGCCGGGTTTTATTTCGTTTTCATTTTGCCAACAGGTTATGTCATGACACGCCGCAATTTACCCCTCATTCTCCTCTTCAACTTACTGGGCGTTGCGCTGTTCCTGTCCTGGTTCCTGCCGGCCAATCACGGCGGCTGGTTTACCCTGGACTCGGCGATCTTTTTCTTCTTTAACCGCCATCTGGCCACCGACCCGGCGTTTTTGCACCTGGTCGCCATCACCAACAACCGCGCGTTTGACGTGATTTCGCTGCTCGCCATGGGCCTGCTGTATTTGTACTTCTACCTGAAGCAGGACGCCGCCGGCCGCCGCCGCCTGGTGATCACCGGCGTGGTGATGCTGCTGACCGCCGTGGTGCTGAACCAGCTTGGCCACCTGCTGCCGGTGAAGCATCCGAGCCCCACCCTGACCTTCGACAATATCTATCGCGTCAGCGAGCTGACCGGCATCCCCACCAAGGACGCTTCCAGCGACAGCTTCCCCGGCGACCACGGCATGATGCTGATTATTTTTTCCTGCTTTATGCTGCGCTATTTCGGCCGCCGCGCCTTCGCCGTCGCCCTGCTGATTACGCTGCTCTTCTCATTGCCACGCGTGATGATTGGCGCCCACTGGTTTACCGATATTGCCGTCGGCTCGCTGTCCGTGGTGCTGGTTGGCGCCAGCTGGGTGCTGATGACGCCTTGCAGCGACTGGATCGTCGATCGGTTGAATCGCCTGTTGCCCGGCAAGCATCGCCCCGGCCAACCATAACTTGCGTCTATGACTCATGCCGGGAGGCGCTCGCCTACCGGCCTTAATCCCTTCGCTGAGCGCAAAATATCGTCACCGCCCGTTAACGCTTTTGCAACCTGATTTCACGCCAGATTCATACATCGGACAATTGGCGTTTTTTATATGAAGATTTACATTATGTTACATCACAAATTCATATAAAAAAGACGGGAAAAAGGCTCGCAATCCCCTATTTGTTCCGGTAATCTCAGATGCGTTTGTGCCTGGTTTAAGTCGAATCAGTATGGAATCCGATAAAAATGTGCGTTCTCGCACGTTTTCAACGGTAACTGGTTGTCGATGCAACAGGTGCGGACTAGGCTCGTTTCGTTTGGCATTTTTCAGGTAGCGACTTTCGTCGTTAAGGACTTCAAGGGAAAACAACAACAATGGTCAAATCTCAACCGTTTCTGAGATATTTTTTGCGGGTAGTCCCTGCAATTGCCGCTGCGGTTATGCTCTCCGCATGCAGCTCGACTCACACTTCGAACTTGAATAACGCACAAACTGAGATGCGTGCAGTTAATGACAAAGACGGTCTTTTACTGCAAGCCTCTCAGGATGAATTCGAAGCGATGGTCCGCAACGTTGACGTCAAGTCAAAGATTATGGATCAGTACGCGGACTGGAAAGGCGTTCGCTACCGTTTAGGCGGTGACAGCAAGCGCGGCATCGATTGCTCGGCGTTTGTTCAACGCACCTTCCGCGAACAGTTCGGCATGGATTTACCGCGTTCTACCTATGAACAGGAAGATCTCGGCAAGAAAATCCAGCGCACCAAGCTGCGCGTCGGCGATTTGGTGCTGTTCCGCGCAGGTTCCACCGGGCGCCATGTCGGCATCTATTTAGGCAACGATCAGTTCGTTCACGCCTCCACCAGCAGTGGGGTCATGATTTCCAAGCTGACCGATAACTATTGGAATAAACGTTATCGAGAAGCGCGCCGGGTGTTGACCAACGGTTAACGGCGCAATGCCTTGAAGATCCTGAATACCAAACGAGCGATAAGCGCCGCCTACGGGCGGCGTTTTTTTTGGTTGTCTAACAGATATCATCAAGATTGCTCCCTGCCTTATCGCCATCTTTCTCCGCTTAACGCTGCCGCACGCCATTATTTTGATAAACTGTTGGCAGGAAATCGCGCCATCGAGGAAAAACTCGCCTATTATCGTCAGATGACGGCAACGGCGCCCCGGCGTTATTTAAAACGTTTCCGCTTAAAATAGGCGCATTATATTTCTGTCGGCGACGCCGCATATTTAAACAACGCCGCCGGTTGGTACGGGATAAAAAGGCAAAAATGAAAAAAAAGCCGTTGGCACAATCCATTAAATGGCTGCGCGACACCCCTGACGCCCTGTTGCAGAGGACTCGGTTATGGGCTTGAAAAGAGCTTTTGCCCGCAGCGTGTCTCACCGACAGCGCAGCCTGGCTAAAAGCGGCGTCGCCGCCCTGGTATTTTTTACGCTCTTCACCGCGGTCACGCTTTCTTTGATTAACCACCAGCGCACGCAATATCAACATAAGGTCGAAGCGCGCACGCAAAAGTTCACGCTGGGTTATATCTCGCACCTGAAGACGGTGATGCAGCAAATGATGCCGCTGCTGGCCAAGCCTTGCCTCTCAAGCCAGTCGGACATTACCTACCAAGCGGCCTTTACCAGTGGCGTGCGCACCTTCCTGTTGGTGAAAGACGGCTACGCCTATTGCTCTTCCGCCACCGGCGACATGATGTTGCCGATGAAAAATCTCTACCAGGATATCGACTGGAATCTGCCCCTGGATCTCAAGCTGCAGCAGGGCACGCCGATCGTGCCGAACAAACCGGCGGTTGCAGTTTGGCTGCGGCATCCCGACGAAAAGGCCACCGGCATCCTCGCTACGCTGGACATCGATCTGATGCCCTATCTGCTGTTCACCTCGCACGACGAACAGGCGCCGGGCATCGCCATCGTGATGGGCAACCGCGCGCTGACCACC
This sequence comes from Serratia sp. CY33525, assembly GCF_052169115.1. Classification (NCBI taxonomy): domain Bacteria; kingdom Pseudomonadati; phylum Pseudomonadota; class Gammaproteobacteria; order Enterobacterales; family Yersiniaceae; genus Serratia; species Serratia sp. CY33525. The sequence continues at coordinate 690,919 of NZ_JBJNLK010000001.1, forward strand.
TTCAGCCCGAACCTGATGCCGGTCGATCAGTTGCCGAAGGGCAAGGCGGATAAACTGACGCTGCCCAATCTGCCGCTGACCATCCTGTTCTACAACGAGAAACTGACCCCCAACGACATTCGCCTGACGCTGCTGGGCAGCCTGGTGCTGTCATTGATGATCGGCGTACTCTGCTATTACATGCTGCTGCTGCGGCAAAGCCCGGAACGCGCGCTGCTGCGCGGCATCAAGCGCAACGAGTTCTTTATCGAATACCAGCCGGTGTTCCATACCGACAGCAACAGCATCGGCGGGCTGGAAGCGCTGATCCGCTGGCAGCATCCGATCGAAGGCCGCATCCCGCCCGACGTCTTTATCCCCTACGCCGAAAGCAACGGGCTGATCGTGCCGCTCACCCGCCACCTGTTCAGGCTGATCGCCGAAGATGCGCCGCAGCTCGCCAAAGCGCTGCCGCGGGGAGGCAAGGTCGGGCTCAACATCTCCCCCGCCCACCTGAGCGCGCCGTCGTTCCACCAGGACGTGTATGAACTGTTGACGCAGCTGCCGGGCGATTACTTTACGCTGGTGTTTGAAATCACCGAGCGTGGCATGGTGGAAGAAGAGAGTGCGCTGGCGGAGTTTGACTGGCTGCACAAACAGGGCATCGAGATCGCGGTGGACGATTTTGGCACCGGGCACAGCGCGTTGATCTATCTTGAGCGCTTCACCATGGATTACCTGAAGATCGATCGTGGCTTCGTCAACACCATCGGCCAGGACACGGTCACCGCGCCGGTGCTGGATGCGGTGATCTCGTTGGCGAAAAAGCTGAAAATGCTGACGGTGGCCGAGGGCGTGGAAACCGCCGAGCAGATGCAGTTCCTGCAAGAACACGGCGTTAACTTCATGCAGGGCTACTACTTCAGCAAGCCGCTGAGCATCGACAATTTCGTCGCTTACTGCAATGCTCATCAGGTCTTTGATTATCAGGCAAAAAAATAGTTAATCTTTAAGCATCTTTACCCTGCGCTCACCCGAAGAATGTTATGCTGGGCGCAGGTTGTACTTTATTCCACAGCAGGAGCTTACCGTCCGATGTCCGTGCGCATTTTCGCTGCTCTGGTGCTCTCGGCACTGAGCTTCGGTCTGCAGGCCGAAGCCCTCAACGAAAGCTACGCTTTCGCCCTTCTCGGTGAACCGAAATACGCCACCGACTTCAGCCATTTCGACTACGTCAACCCGGCGGCGCCCAAGGGCGGCGACGTGCGGCTGGCGGCCATCGGTACCTACGACAACTTCAACCGCTTCGCCACCCGCGGCGTGCCCGGTGCCCGTACCGAACAACTGTACGATACCCTGTTCGCGACGTCCGACGACGAACCCGGCAGCTTTTATCCGCTGATTGCCGAATCGGCTCGTTATCCCAGCGATCTGCGGTGGGTCGAAGTGGATATCAACGCGCGCGCCCGCTTTCAGGACGGCAGCCCGATCACCGCCGCCGACGTGGCCTTCACCTTCAATAAATTCATGACCGAAGGCGTGCCGCAGTTTCGCTCTTATTACAAAGGCGTCACGGTCAAGGCTATCTCGCGTTTGACGGTGCGTATAGAGTTTCCGCAGCCGAACAAAGAGGCGATGCTGTCGCTATTCGGCAGTCTGCCGATCCTCCCGGCTGCTTTTTGGCAAGGGTATAAGCTCAATGAGCCGCTCAACATCCCGCCGCTCGCCAGCGGCCCGTATAAAATCGGCGATTACCGCCTCGGCCAGTACATCACCTACCAGCGAGTACGCGACTACTGGGCCGCCAACCTGCCGGTGAACCGCGGCCGCTATAACTTCGACAGCATTCGCTACGATTATTACCTGGACGACAAAGTGGCGCTGGAAGCCTTCAAGGCCGGCGCTTACGATTTCCGCATCGAGCCGTCGCCCAAAAGCTGGGCCACCCAGTATCAGGGCGGCAACTTCGCGCGCAACTACATCATCAAGCAGGACGAGACCAACCAGGCGGCACAGAATACCCGCTGGCTGGCATTCAACATCCAAAAACCGCTGTTCGCCGATCGTCGGGTACGGGAAGCGATTGGCCTGGCTTTCGACTTTAACTGGATGAACAAGGCGCTGTATTACAACGCCTATCAGCGCGCCGACAGCTATTTCCAAAACACCGCCTACGCCGCCCGTAGCTACCCGGACGCCGCCGAACTGGCCTTGCTGGCACCGCTCAAAGGCCAGGTGCCGCCGGAGGTGTTCACCAGCATCTACCAGCCGCCCTCCTCCGACGGCAGCGGCAACGATCGGCAAAACCTGCTGAAAGCGACCCAACTGCTGAAAGAAGCCGGTTGGGTGGTCAAAAATCAAAAGTTGGTCAACGCCAAAACCGGCCAGCCGTTCACTTTCGAGCTGATGCTGCTGAGCGGCAGCAACTTCCAATATGTGCTGCCATTCCGCCACAACCTGCAGCGATTGGGCATCGAGATGCAAATTCGCGAAGTTGACGCCTCACAGTACACCCGCCGCCTGCGCGAACGCGATTTCGACCTGATGCCGACGGTCTATCAGGCGATGCCGTTCCCCACCGCCAACTTGCAAATCATTTGGGATTCGGAGTACGTCAACTCCAGCTACAACACCCCTGGCGTCAAAGATCCGGCGGTCGATAGCCTGGTCAGACAAATCGCCGCCCATCAGGGCGACGAAAAGGCCCTGCTGCCGCTCGGCCGCGCACTGGACCGGGTGCTGACCTGGAACAACTACATGCTGCCGATGTGGTACTCCAACCACGATCGCTACGCCTATTGGGACAAGTTCTCCACGCCGCCGATCCGCCCGGCCTATGCGATCGGCTTCGATAACTGGTGGTACGACGTCAACAAGGCGGCGCGTTTACCGGCTCAACGGCAATAAGGAGTCGGAATGGCGGCCTATCTGATACGCAGACTGTTACTGGTGATCCCCACGCTGTGGGCGATCATCACCATCAACTTTTTTATCGTGCAAGTTGCCCCCGGCGGCCCGGTCGATCAGGCCATCGCCGCCATTGAGCTGGGGCATGGCAGCGGTTTTGGCAGCGGCGGTGTCGGCGAAGGCCTGGGCCATGTTCGAGCCGGCGTTCCCGCCGCAACCGAAGGACAATACCGCGGTTCACGCGGCCTGGATCCGGAGGTGATCGCCGAGATCACCCAACGTTACGGCTTCGATAAACCGCTGCACGAGCGCTACTTCACCATGCTGTGGAACTATATGCGCTTCGACTTCGGCGACAGCCTGTTTCGCGGCGCTTCGGTGATGCAGCTGATCGGCCAGAGCCTGCCGGTCTCCATCACGCTGGGCCTTTGGAGCACGCTGATCATCTACCTGGTGTCGATCCCGCTCGGCATCCGCAAGGCCGTCCACAACGGCAGCGCGTTCGATACCTGGAGCAGCACGCTGATCATCATCGGCTACGCCATTCCGGCTTTCCTGTTCGCCATCCTGATGATTGTGCTGTTCGCCGGCGGCAGCTACCTCGACTGGTTCCCGCTGCGCGGCCTGGTCTCCAGCAACTTCGACACCCTCTCGTGGCCGGCGAAGATCGCCGACTACCTGTGGCACATCACGTTGCCGGTGCTGGCGACGGTGATCGGCGGCTTCGCCACCCTGACCATGCTGACCAAAAACTCGTTCCTCGACGAGATCCGCAAGCAGTACGTCACCACCGCCCGCGCCAAGGGGCTGGATGAGAAAAAGATCCTGTACCGCCACGTGTTCCGCAACGCCATGCTGCTGGTGATCGCCGGTTTTCCGGCCACCTTTATCAGCATGTTCTTCACCGGCTCGCTGCTGATTGAGGTGATGTTCTCGCTCAACGGCCTGGGGCTGCTGGGCTACGACGCCACGCTGCAGCGTGACTACCCGGTGATGTTCGGCACGCTGTATATCTTCACCCTGATCGGCCTGCTGTTGAATATCCTCAGCGATATCACCTACACCCTGGTCGATCCGCGCATTGACTTCGAGGCCCGCCAATGAGCCGCCTTAGCCCGATCAACCAGGCGCGCTGGGCGCGCTTTCGCCGCAACCGCCGCGGCTACTGGTCGCTGTGGATCTTTTTGGTGCTGTTCACCCTGAGCCTGGCCGCCGATCTGATCGCCAATGACAAACCGCTGTTGGTGCGTTATGAAGGCCGGCTGTACCTGCCGTTTATGATTAGCTACAGCGAAACCGCCTTCGGCGGCGAACTGAATACCGAAGCCGACTATCAGGATCCGTTCGTGCAGCGGCAGATCGAACGGCACGGCTGGGCGGTGTGGGCGCCGATCCGCTTCAGTTACGACACCATCAACTTCGCCACCGAAGTGCCCTTCCCCTCGCCGCCTTCGCGTCACAACCTGCTGGGCACCGACAGCAACGGCGGCGACGTGCTGGCCCGGGTGCTGTACGGTTTTCGCATCTCGATGCTGTTCGGCCTGGCGCTGACGCTGTTTTCCAGCCTGATCGGCGTGTGCGTCGGCGCGACGCAAGGGTATTACGGCGGGCGTTTCGATCTGTGGGGGCAGCGCTTTATCGAAGTGTGGTCGGGCATGCCGACGCTGTTTCTGATCATTCTGCTGTCGAGCATCGTCCAGCCCAATTTCTGGTGGCTGCTCGGCATCACCATCCTGTTCGGCTGGATGAGCCTGGTGGGGGTGGTGCGCGCCGAATTCCTGCGCACCCGCAATTTTGACTACATCCGCGCCGCGCGCGCCATGGGCGTGCCGGATCGCGTTATCATGTCCCGCCATATGCTGCCCAACGCCATGGTGGCGACGCTGACCTTCCTGCCGTTTATCCTGTGCGGCTCGATCACCACCCTGACGTCGCTCGATTTCCTCGGTTTCGGTCTGCCGATCGGTTCGCCGTCGCTCGGTGAGTTGCTGCTGCAAGGCAAAAACAATCTGCAGGCGCCGTGGCTCGGCATCACCGCCTTCCTGGTCTTGGCGGTGCTGCTGTCGTTATTAATCTTTATCGGCGAAGCGGTGCGCGACGCCTTTGACCCCAGCAAGGCGCATTGATATGGCCACTCCTTTGCTCGCTATTCAGGATCTCAGCATCGCCTTCCGCCAGGGCGACACCGTCACGCCGGTGGTCAACGAACTCTCGCTGCAAATCGCGCCGGCGGAAACGCTGGCGCTGGTGGGGGAATCCGGCTCCGGCAAAAGCGTCACCGCCCTGTCGATACTGCGCCTGCTGCCCGCGCCGCCGGTGGTTTACCCTGCCGGCGACATTCTGTTCAACGGCGACTCGTTGCTGCATGCGCCGGAAACGGCGCTGCGCAAGGTGCGCGGCAATCAGATCGCGATGATCTTTCAGGAACCGATGGTGTCGCTTAACCCGCTGCACACCATCGAGAAACAGCTGGCGGAAGTGTTGATGCTGCACCGCGGCCTGCGGCGCGATGCCGCGCGCGCGGAGATCGTCGAATGCCTGGAGCGCGTCGGCATCCGTCAGGCCAAAAGCCGGCTGCAGGACTATCCGCATCAGCTGTCCGGCGGTGAACGCCAGCGGGTGATGATCGCCATGGCGGTGTTGACTCGACCGAAACTGCTGATCGCCGACGAACCCACCACCGCGCTCGACGTCACTATCCAGGCGCAGATCCTGACGCTGCTGCAAGAATTGAAACGAGAGATGGACATGGGGCTGCTGTTTATCACCCATAATCTGAATATCGTGCGCCGCCTGGCGGACAACGTGGCGGTGATGCGTCAGGGGCGCTGCGTGGAGCAAAACGCCCGCGCGCGGCTGTTCAGCCGGCCGCAGCATCCTTACACGCAGCAGCTGCTGGCCGCCGAAGACGTCGGTGAACCGCTGCCGTTGCCTGCCGCGGCCAACGGGCGCCCCGGCGACGAGCGGCCGCTGCTCAAGGTGGAGAACCTGCAGGTGCGCTTCCCCATTCGCCGCGGCCTGCTGCGCCGCACGGTGGATTATCACTATGCATTGAAATCATTGAGTTTCGAGCTGCGCGCCGGGGAAAGCGTGGGGCTGGTGGGGGAATCCGGCTCGGGCAAAAGCACCACCGGGCTGGCGCTGCTGCGCCTGTTGGCCTCGCAGGGCGCCATCTGGTTCGACGGCGAACCGCTGCACCCGCTCACGATGAAGCAGATGCTGCCCTACCGCAGCCGGATGCAAATCGTCTTCCAGGATCCCTATTCCGCCCTGAACCCGCGCCTGAACGTGCAGCAGATCATCGCCGAGGGGCTGGAAGTGCACCAGCAGCTTAGCGCCGAGCAGCGGGAACAGCGCGTGATCGAGGTGTTACAGGAGGTCGGCCTGGATCCGCAGCTGCGCCACCGCTATCCCACCGAGTTTTCCGGCGGGCAGCGCCAGCGTATCGCCATCGCGCGCGCGCTGATCCTGCAGCCGCAGCTGCTGATCCTCGACGAGCCGACCTCTTCGCTGGATAAATCGGTGCAGGCGCAGATCCTGACGCTGCTGAAATCGCTGCAGCAACGTCACCGGCTGGCTTATCTGTTCATCAGCCATGACCTGCAGGTGGTGCGTTCGCTATGCCACCAGGTCATCGTGCTGCGACAGGGAGAAGTGGTTGAACAGGGAGACTGTCGGGCGATTTTCGCGGCGCCCGCCGCCGACTATACCCGTCAACTGCTGCAGTTAGCGGATTAGCGGCGAATTCAGAAGGGGTACTGCGCGCTGAGCGGTTCGGCGATCGCGGCGCCGACGTTTTTGAGGCGGCACATGGTGGCGCTCTCGTCGCTGCGCTGCACGAACAGGCAAGGCTCTCCTTCCCATTCGACAATCGCGCAGTCGACCTGAATCTCCTGCAGCGACAGATTGAGCTGTTGCATTACCTGCCAGGCCTCGGCCCCTTCATGGCTGAGCAACTTCAGCCCAATCAGGTTGTTATCTTCGTCTATTCCGTTAAACGGAATCGGTTCGACCTTCACGCCGGTGAAACCGGATAGCCAACGATAACTTTGCGGCAAGCGATGCACTACCGAAAGTTGGATACTCTCCACATGAAATCCCTAGTTTGAAAAGGTGAAACACTTTTACCTGACAGGGTTACTAAGTTATAGCCGTTGACTCCCGACTCTGCCGCGCACAAATGTTATTTAAATGTAAATTTTGCCGCAAACCATTAACCTGACCCCGTGCTTGCCGATGCCGCGCCATTTTTTGGCGCGCCGTGCGGTGTTATTTCACGGCATTTTGCGACTCAGCTCGCATTTTTGCGTTATATGTAACCCTTTCCCGCAGCGATCTCAACTCTTTTTTCTTGCAATGCGACTACTTTTCCGTCGCCATATTTTTACATTGAAGAAACATTTCACCCGCCACGTTAGCGCAGCCTCTCCTGCTAATGCCTTGATTTACATCAATCCTAATACAAACCACTCGCGCGGCGCAGCCGACAGAACGCCGCACCTCCCGGGGAATATCGGGCGGCACGATGGCGGAGTTTTTTAACAAAAAGCACACAGATGGGAAAATGACCGATTAATTAGCAGGCATATATTTAGCAACAAATTATTCATTGCCGGTTGCACCCTGAAATGGCAGGGCGCAACCCCATGACGCTGCGGGGCGAAACGCCCCGAGTCGGGAGAACGTCAGGCTGCGCGATCGCGCGGCCGGCTGGCGTAAACGTAGAACAGCACCGCCACGATGCTGCACAGCGCCATCGAGGTGACCATTGGCCAGGCGCTTTTGCCCGGCGCCATCGACAGCACCGCCCCCACCAGCGCGCCGATGCTAAAGCGCAACGTGCCGGCCAGGGAAGACGCGGTGCCCGCCATATGCGGAAAATCATCCAGGATCACCGCCATGGCGTTGGAGGAAATCATCGCGATGCACCCCAGGTAGACCGCTACGCCGATCACCAGCGCCCAGAAGCCCAGGCCGACGGCGCTTACCGCCAGCAGCCACAGCCCCATCGCCAGCTGCACCAGCAGCCCCAGCTTGAACATCTTGACCGCGCCGAACCGCCGCACGTTGCGGCTGTTGATCAGCGTCGTCAGGAACAGGAAGACGATGTTCAGCGCAAAATAGTAGCCAAAGTGCTGCGGCGAAACGTGGTTCAGTTCGATGTAGACGAACGGCCCGGCGCTGAGGAACGAGAACATGCCCGCAAACGAGAAGGCGCTGGCCAACATGTAGCTCAGCACCCGCTTGTGGCGGAACAGCGAACCGAAGTTGCCCAGCGTGGTGCGCAGGTGGAACCGCTGACGCCGCTCTTTCGGCAGCGTCTCCTTGATGAACAAGGCCACCAGCAGTGAACCGATCAGCGCCGCGGCACCCATGGTCCAGAAGATGGCGTGCCAGCTGAACCACAACAGCAGCGCACCGCCGATCATCGGCGCCAGCAGCGGCGCGATGGTCATCACCAGAATGACGAACGACATCATGCGCGAGAACTCATCCTTGGTGAACATGTCGCGCATCAGGGCGTTAATCACCACGCTGGCGGCGGCGGCGGCCAGACCGTGCAGGAAACGCAGCCCGATCAGCTGATCGATAGACTGCGCCATGGCGCAGGCGCAGCCGGCGATGGCGAAGATCAGCGTTCCCCACAGGATCACCGGCTTGCGGCCGATGCTGTCCGACATCGGCCCATAGAACAGCTGCCCGAAGGCAAAGCCGAGCATATAGGCGCTGAGCGTCATCTGCACGCTGCCGGACTCGACGCCAAACTGGGCGGCGATCACCGGCATACTGGGCAGGTACATGTCGATCGCCAACGGCATCAACATGGACAACAGGCCCAGAATGAAAATCAAACCGAGATGAGAGGTTCGGTTCTGTTGCACGTTCCACGACTCCTTAATCGGCCGCAATCAATGATCGGTTATCAGTCCTGCAGGTGCGGCGCGCCCACGCTGGCGATCTCTTCTTCGGTCAGTGGGCGGTATTCGCCCGGCGCCAGATCGTCATCCAGCACGATGGCGCCGATGCGCTCACGGTGCAACTCGATCACCCGGTTGCCGACGGCGGCGAACATCCGCTTCACCTGGTGGTAGCGCCCTTCGCTGATGGTCAGGCGCACCACGCGCTCGTCGACCTGCTCCAACGTCGCCGGCCGCGTCAGATCTTTCTCGTTGTGCAGTTGCACCCCTTCGGCGAAACGCTGCGCGGTGTCTTCCGCCAACGGGTGCTCCAGCGTGACCAAATAGGTTTTCTCGCAGTGGTGGCGCGGCGACGTGACGCGGTGCGACCACTGGCCGTCGTCGGTCATCAGCACCAGCCCGGTGGTGTCGATATCCAACCGCCCGGCGGCGTGCAGCTTGTACGCGACCGGCTCATCGAGGAAATACAGCACCGTCGGATGATCGGGATCGTCGGTGGAGCAGACGTAGCCCTGCGGTTTGTTGAGCATGAAATAGCGCGGGCCGTTCTGCTGCTGCAGCGGATTGCCGTCGAACGCCACTTCTTGCTCCGGGGTCAGTTTGATCGCCCCGCTCTTCACCACCTCACCGTCAACGGTGACGCGTTTAGCCCGAAGTTCGCGCGCGACCAGCGCACGGCTGATGCCTAACTGCTGAGATAAAAACTTGTCCAATCGCATGGGATCTGCTTTGCCTGTCGTTGTTATGATCGCATTGATCGTATTGCCAAAATATGACGCCCGCCGTTGCACCGGGTGCAAATGGCAGGTTCAGGGGGGAAATCGCGTGGGGGAACAGCGATTGCTGTCACACGAGTATAACGGCACAACGCGTTGCCCGACAGGGGTAATTTTCACGCTTCTCGCACCGCGCGCGCGCAGAAGGCATAATAATGGAAATTTTTCGGCCGCCCGGGCGTAAAATGTCACGCTTTCTGTGGGAACAGAGGTGACAAAACCGCTTCCCGGCGGCCCATTCCAACCTACGGCGTTCACTTATGGCCTTTACCCTACGCCCCTACCAACTGGAAGCGGTCGAAGCCACCATCAATCATTTTCGGCGGCACCCCGAACCGGCGCTGATCGTGCTGCCGACCGGCGCCGGCAAAAGCCTGGTGATCGCCGAACTGGCGAAGCGCGCCCGCGGGCGGGTGCTGGTGCTGGCGCACGTCAAGGAACTGGTGGCGCAAAACCACGCCAAATACTGCGCCTACGGCCTGGAAGCGGACATCTTCGCCGCCGGCCTGCAACAAAAAGAGAGCGCCGGCAAGGTGGTGTTCGGCAGCGTGCAGTCGGTGGCGCGCAACCTGCCGCTGTTCGACGGAGCCTTCTCGCTGCTGATCGTCGATGAATGCCACCGCATCAGCGACGACGACGACAGCCAGTACCAGCAAATCATCCAGCATTTGCAGAAAACCAACCCGCAGCTGCGGCTGCTGGGGCTGACCGCCACGCCCTATCGCCTGGGCAAGGGCTGGATTTACCAGTATCACTACCACGGCTTCACCCGCGGCGACGGCGCCAGCCTGTTTCGCGACTGCATCTACGAGCTGCCGCTGCGCTACATGATTAAGAACGGCTTCCTGGTGCCGCCTGAGCGGCTGGACATGCCGATCGTGCAGTACGATTTCAGCCGGCTGGAGGCCAGAAGCAACGGCCTGTTCAGCGAAGCGGATCTGAACCGCGAGCTGAAGCGGCAAAACCGCGTCACGCCGCATATCATCAGCCAGATTGTAGAGTACGCCCAAGATCGCAAAGGGGTGATGATCTTCGCCGCCACCGTCGAGCACGCCCGCGAGATCCACGGCCTGCTGCCGAACGGCGAGGCCGCGCTGGTCAGCGCCGAAACGCCGCCCGCCGAGCGCGATGCGCTGATCGAGGCGTTCAAACAGCAGCAGCTGCGCTATCTGGTCAACGTAGCGGTATTGACCACCGGCTTCGACGCGCCGCACGTCGATCTGATCGCTATTCTGCGCCCGACCGAGTCCGTCAGCCTGTATCAGCAGATCGTCGGCCGCGGTCTGCGGCTGGCGCCCGGCAAGGAGGATTGCCTGATCCTCGACTACGCCGGCAACCCGCACGATCTGTTCACGCCGGAGGTCGGCGTCAGCAAGCCGCACGGCGACAGCCAGCCGGTGCAGGTGTTCTGCCCGGCCTGCGGCTTCGCCAACCTGTTCTGGGGCAAGTGCACCGAGAATGGCGACATCATCGAGCACTACGGCCGCCGCTGTCAGGGCTGGCTGGAAGACGACGACGGCCACCGCGAACAGTGCGATTACCGCTTCCGGTTCAAGAGCTGCCCGCACTGCGGCGCGGAGAACGACATCGCCGCGCGCCGCTGCCATCAGTGCCAGGAGGTGCTGGTCGATCCCGATGACATGCTGAAGGCGGCGCTGAAGCTGAAAGACGCGCTGGTGCTGCGCTGCGGCGGCATGGAATTGCAGAGCGGCCGCGACGACAAGGGCGAATGGCTGAAGGCCACCTATTACGACGAGGACGGCACCAGCACCAGCGAGCGTTTCCGCCTGCAAACGCCGGCGCAGCGCAAAGCGTTCGAAATGCTGTTCCTGCGCCCGCACCAGCGCGCGCCGGGCGTGCCGTTCGCCTGGCACACCGCCGCCGACGTGCTGGCGCAACAGCAGGCGCTGCGCCATCCGGATTTCGTGGTGGCGCGCAAGCGCGGGCAGTTTTGGCAGGTGCGCGAGAAAGTGTTCGATTATCAAGGCCGTTTCCGCCGCGCCAATCAGTTGGCCTGAGCGAACGGCCCTCAATCTGGGCAGGTTTTCGTTGCCCTGCAGGCGGCTTTCCGTTAAAATGCCGCGCGCTTTACCTGGGCCTGCCCAGCGTTAAAGCGGAATTCCGAACTTGCTACTTGGGTCGCCTGTAGCAGGGTAAATTTTCTTTTAAGAGAAAAAACAATGTTCACTATCAATGCAGAAGTACGTAAAGACCAGGGTAAAGGTGCGAGCCGCCGCCTGCGTGCAGCAAACAAATTCCCAGCTATCGTTTACGGTGGCAAAGAAGCTGCAGTTTCCATCGAATTGGACCATGATTCTGTCAAGAACATGGAAGCTAAACCAGAATTCTACAGCGAAGCAGTAACTCTGGTTATCGACGGTAAAGAAACCAAAGTTAAGGTTCAGGCTGTACAGCGTCACCCGTTCAAGCCAAAACTGGCTCACATCGACTTCGTTCGCGTTTAATCGCTACGTTTTCGAACCTTTCGGGACGCCGAAATAAAGAACGCCGCAATTGCGGCGTTTTTTATTGTCTGCGATTCGGCGCGCTTACTTGCCGCTGCCGGTCCGGCGCTGCAGCTGATCGCGCAGATTCGGCGGCGTGCCTCTGATGGTCAGGGTGTCGGTGGCCGCATCCCAGAAAATGCGCTCGCCCAGCAGCATGGCGTCGAAGTTCAGGCTGATGCCGCCGCCGCTGCCGGCGAATTTGGTTAGTTGGCGCAGCGTGCCGCGATCCGCCGGGAAGCTTTCTTCCAGCTCATACCCTTGCTCGCTTGAGAACTGCATGAAGTCTTTCTCGCCGACCGGCGACAGCTCCTGCGACAGCGCCTGCAGCTCAATCTCTTCGCCCGCCTGCAGCTGTTCGTTGCAGTAGCTGTACACCTGCTGGCGCACTGACTGGCGCTCGTTCTTGTCCAGCTGCGCATCGGCGCAGTAGTCGTCTACCGCCTGCAGCAGCCCGCGGTTTTGCGCCTTGGCGTCCAACCCTTCGGACGCCGCCAGGAAATCCATGAAGAAGTCGGCGACCTTGCGGCCCACGCGCCCGCGCAGGAAGGTCAGGTAGCGGGTCGATTCCGGGTTGGTTTCCCATTCGGTCAGATCGATGCGCGCGACGATATCGGCGTTGTTGATGTCCAGATAGTGCGTGGTGTTGATATCCAGCTCTTCGTTGACGCGCATGCTGTTACGGCTGTTCAACACCGCGATCAGCAGATACTCCACCGCCAGATAACGGTATTGGCCAAACAGCACCACGCCGCCTTCGGCGAACGGATACTTCGCCAGTTCGTCGCGCAGGCGGCCGGTCGCCGCGCGGCTGAAGGCCAGAAAGTCCTTATCGTCCTTGCGGCAGGTGCGCAGCGCTTCCGCCAGCTCGCTGCCTTCGTTGAACAGGCCCAAGGCCTTGCTCTTGGCGCTATAGACGCGATGCAGTTCCGTCATCATTTCTTCCACCGCCGCGTTGGTGGGAAGCAAGGAATCGCGCAGCACCACGTCCAGCGTTTGCTCGTCGCGTTTCACCAACTGGTGCAGAGCGATCTGGTCGATATCCAGACTCATGGTAAATCCTCCTGTTCTTTAGGCGCGTATTCAAACACTGAAGGCCCCGCCCTGCAATACTAAAAACCGCGGCAAACCGGAAAGGTGCTGCAAGGGGCAGCCCCGGCGCGGGCGAACAATTTCCCAAATGACAGGAAGTGATAAAAGAGCGGAAAATCACTGCCCTATACGGTAAGATAGGGCACTTTGCAGATTACTAAGCGCAATTTTATGCCACAATCATCCCGTTACAGTGACGAACACGTTGAACAACTGCTCTCAGAGCTGGTCAATGTTCTGGAAAAACACCATACCCCCACCGATCTTTCCCTGATGGTGCTGGGCAATATGGTCACTAATTTGATCAACACCAGCGTTGCCCCCGCGCAGCGGAAAACCCTGGCGAGATCGTTCGCGGAAGCCCTGCAGGCTTCTGTCCGTGAAGATAAAGCACATTAATATTGACTTATGGTGACAAACCGTCAGCGTTATCGTGAAAAAGTCTCCCAGATGATCAGCTGGGGGCACTGGTTCGCCTTATTCAACATTTTGCTCGCCCTTGGGCTGGGCAGCCGTTACCTGTTTGTCACCGACTGGCCCGCATCCCTGCTGGGCCGGGTTTATGCCTTTGTCAGCCTGCTGGGGCATTTCAGCTTTATCGTGTTCGCCGGCTATTTGCTGGTGATCTTCCCGCTCACCTTCGTGGTGATGTCGCAGCGGCTGCTGCGATTTATTTCCGCCGCGCTGGCCACCATCGGGCTCACGCTGTTGCTGGTCGACAGCGAAGTGTTCTCCCATTTCCACCTGCACCTCAATCCGGTGGTGTGGGATCTGGTGGTCAACCCGGACCAAAGCGAGCTTTCGCGCGACTGGCAACTGATGTTCATCTGCGTGCCGGCGATCTTCCTGGTGGAGATGCTGTTCGCCACCTGGAGCTGGCAGAAGCTGCGCAGCCTGAACCGCCGCCGCTTCGGCAAACCGCTGGCGGCGCTGTTTATCAGCGCCTTTTTCGCGTCGCACCTGATTTACATCTGGGCCGACGCCAACTTCTATCGCCCGATCACCATGCAGCGAGCCAACCTGCCGCTCTCGTACCCGATGACCGCGCGCAAGTTCCTCGAAAAACACGGCCTGCTCGACCAGCAAGAGTATGAGCGCCGCCTAATGCAACAGGGCAATCCGGAAGCGGTGGCGGTAGAGTATCCGCTCAGCGATCTCAGCTACGGCGATAAAGGCAGCGGCTATAACCTGCTGATGATCGTGGTGGACGGCATTCGCGCCAAAGACGTGACGCAGGACATGCCGGCGCTGACGCGCTTCGCCCAGGAAAACGTGCGTTTCAGCGATCATTACAGTTCGGGCAACCATGCCGATACCGGGCTGTTCGGCCTGTTCTACGGCATTTCCCCGACCTATCTGGACAGCGTGCTCGCCGGCCGCAAGCCGTCGGCGCTGATCGCTGCGCTCGGCGATCGGGGCTACCAGCTGGGGCTGTTCTCCTCCGATGGCTTCAACGCCAGCCTGTACCGTCAGGCGCTGTTGACCGACTTCTCGCTGCCGACGCCGGCGCCGCAAAGCGACGCGCAAACCACGCAGCAATGGCAGCGTTGGCTGGCGGATCAGGGTAGCAAAGAGCCGTGGTTCTCCTATATCAGCTTCAGCGGCGCCGAGACTGTCGAAGGCGACAAAACCCCGGCGCCGGCCGACTTTATTCGGCGCTATCGCACCGGCGCGCAAGATGTGGACGCCCAGATAGCCCAGGTGCTGGACACCCTGAAACAGCGCGGCCTGCTGGATAAAACCGTGGTGGTGATCACCGCCGAGCACGGCGTCGAGTTCAACGACAGCGGCAAAGGCCAATGGGGCGCCGGCACCGGCTTCAACCAGGCGCAGCTGCAGGTGCCGTTGGTGATCCACTGGCCGGGCACCCCGGCGCAGACCATCAGCAAGCTGACCGGCCATAACGACGTGATGCGCACCCTGATGCAACGATTGCTGCACGTGAAGACCGCGCCGAAAGACTATTCGCAGGGCGAAGATCTGTTCACCGCCCAGCGCCGCAACGACTGGATCGCTACCGGCGATGGCAATCAGCTGGTGATCATCACGCCGACGCAGACGCTGATGCTGGACAACAGCGGCAACTATCGCGTCTACGATCAGAACGGCGATGAAATAAAAGACGAGAAACCGCAGCTTGCTCTGCTGTTGCAGGTACTGACCGATGTAAAACGCTTTATCGCCAACTAACTGCTTAAAACTAAAGCAATCAAGTGGTGAGGCGCTTGCATTAACATCGGGAATCGGTAGTATGATTTTTCATAGCGTCGGCATGTAGCGCAGCCTGGTAGCGCACCGTCATGGGGTGTCGGGGGTCGGAGGTTCGAATCCTCTCATGCCGACCAAATTTAAGAAAACCTGCTGTTACAGCAGGTTTTTTTTCGTCTGCCGTTTACGCGGAAAGTTTGACGATCGCCGCTGGAATCCCCTGGCGCACTGCCGCACCGGTCACCCAGTCCAGCCAGGTGTTCGGCACTTCGCGCGTCGGATCGGCAAACCCCAGATCGTTGAGATTGATGCCGGCGGCAATGCGCTTATCCATCGCCAGCGGCTCGCCGTCCAGGTAGTGCTGGCTAGCGCCCATCTCCCGGTGGCCGTAGCCGTGTTCCACCGCGATCACGCCGGGCATCACCCCCGCCAGCAGACTGATCTGCGCCTCCCGGCTGCCGCCCGGGGTGCTGATGCTCACCCAATCACCGTGTTGAATGCCGAAACGCGCCCCGTCCGCCGGGTTCAGCGCCACCAGGTTCACCGGCTTCACGTCATGCAGGCGCCGGATCACCGCGGTGGAGCTGCTCATCACATTGGATTTGAAGGACATCAGCCGCAGCGGCCACTGCCGCTCAGGGTAGAGTTCTTCCACCGCACGGCCGTCAGACAAACGCGCCGGGTAGCAGGTTGGGCAGCCGCTGAAACGCTCGCCGGTAATCGCATGCCGGTGCTTCGCCACTTCCGCATTCCAGATCTGCAGCGGCTTCTCCCAGCGGTTGCCCACGCTGCCGTCGCGGCGGCCGCTGTCATGACCGGCGAAGCGGCCGCCGCGGCTGTAGATAAACGCCACGCGGCCGATCTCATCGGCGCGCAGCGTCTGCGCAAGCTGCGGCAACAAGCGATCGACGCCGCTCAGCGCCAGCTCTTCCTCCCTCACGGCCGGCACCGGCGCCTTGCCGGCAAACGCCACGTTGGCGGCGGCGCGCAGATAATAATCCTCGGCGCGGTTGAGCGGCAGCAGCCCGCCCCGGCCGTCGCCGATAGCGCGATCGCCGAACCCCGGCAGCGCCAGGCGTTTGGCGACGGCGATGCAAAACGCCTCCATGGAAATCGGCTGCCCTTGCGCCGTTTTCGCGGTCGCCGGCGTCACTATCGGCCAGCGCGCAGTGGTGGCCTTGCTGGCGACGCCGCCCCAGGGGGCGCTGAATCCCCAGCTCTCAAAGTTATGGGTGTCCGGGACGATATAGTCGGCCAATGCCGTCGTTTCGTTGATAAACGCATCGATGGCGATAAACAACGGCAAACGCGCCGGATCTTTCAGCCGCTCTTCCGCCACGCCGCGCAACCCGGCGATACCGTACAGGGGGTTGGTCATGTTCGAGATCCAGGCTTTCAGCCCGTACGGATATCCCGCCAGCGCCGACGTCAGCAGCTCGGTCAACTGCCCGGCGACGAACGGATACCAGGGCGCCCTGGCCGGCCAGGGCGAAACGCCCGCCGCCACTTTTTCGCGGTATTCGTCGGAGGTTTCATAGGCGGCCTTGCTGCGCGCGATATTCAACCCCTTCGGTTTTACCAGGCCGGGAAACTCGACCAGGTTATAGCGCGGCCCCTCGGCGAAACCGTTGAATTTGCCGCCGCCGACGAACACCCCGCCCGCCAGGCTCAGGTTACCGATCAACACATTGAGCATCATCACCGACCAGGTATTGTAAAACCCGTTCGCCGCCATCATCCCACCATGGGCGATCACCGCCGCCTTGCGCCCGTGGGCGGTAAAGGCCTCGGCCAGCGCCGCGATGCGCGCCACCGGTACGCCGCATTCCCGGCTGTAGGCTTCCGGCGACAACTTGTCGGCCGCCTCTTTCAGACACTGAAAGCCGCTCTTCACCGCCACCTGCGCGCCGTCGTGCAGCGTCACCGTGCGGATTACCCACAGCTCGGCGCTGTCACACGTCTCGGCCGCCACCAGTTCCCCCGCGCCGTTGACCACCAGCGGCGACGCCGACTCGGCGCCGTTCAGATGGGCCAGCGTCAGATGCTGCCCCGCCAACGGGTGCTCGCTCTCGGCGATCACCAGATGCGTGGCGTTGGTCCAGCTCTTCTCGCCGGCGCGTTGCATGGCCGCCTCCGACGGGATGGCGAGATAACCGGCCTGATAACGCCGATTGTCGAGGATCCAACGGATCATCGCCATCGCCAGCGCCGAGTCGGTGCCCGGCAGTATCGGGATCCAATGGCCATGATCGTCCGCCAGCGTGGTGGTCAACGGCAGCGCCGGCGCCACTACCGCGTAGCGGAATTCGCTGCGCAATCTGGCGCTGGCCAACTGCCGGGCCTGACGCTTGAACGGGTTGCCGGACTGCGCCGGCGAGGTGCCCATAAACAGCGCGAATTCGACCTTTTCCCAGTCCGGTTTCACGTGCGGATTCTTGTCCAGATCGTTCATCAACGCGCCGGAACCGGCGCGGTAGGCCAGCCCGCAGTAAGCGCCGTGCGCGCCGAAGTTTTTGCTGCCGAAGCTGTTCTGGGCGAAGCGCCGCAGGAAGCTGTCGCGCCCGTCATCACCGGCGTTGGTCACCAGCAGCTGGTTGGCTTTCGGCCCCAGCCCCGGCTGTCGGGCATCGATCGGCGTTTCCAGATCGCGGATCGCCCGCAGGCCGTCCACATGCCCCTCGCCGAACAGATCGCCGCCCTCCACCACTTCGGCGATCATCTGCTCGAAGCTGATGCGCTGCCACTTGCCCTCGCCGCGCTTGCCGACGCGCTTCATCGGCTCCAGCACGCGCAGCGGGCTGTAAAGCCCCTCCAGCAGCGTAGCGCCCCGCGCGCAGGCGGTGGAACGGGCGTCGAGGCCGCTCTCCCCGCCCAGCTGCGCCAACGCGTCCTGCAGCGGCAACGCAGAATCGAGGTGCCGCTCCTGAGACAGCGGATGATACGGGTTGCCGGCGATACGCAGTACCCGGTCGGTCTGCCTGTCCACCCGCACCCGCACGCCGCATTGCGTCCAGCAACCGAAGCACTGGGTCATCGAGATGGCCTGCTGCGGATTGCCTTGCCATTCCGGCATAGCCCGCCCTTCGGGCTGCAGAGAGTTGCCGTTGATGCGATCCAGAGTCACGCGCCCTGAGGTGCCGTGAATCAAGCCGTCGATCGCCCGTTTGGCGACCTCGCGATAGCTCAGGCCGAAAGCGGACAGCCCGCCGAAGGCCAGGCCCACTTTCAACCACTGACGCCGGGTGAGTTTAGCCATGTTGTTTTCTCCGCAGTAAAAACGCCTGTGCTTCACGCACCATGATCATTAACGCCAGCCACAGCCCGAAAGTGCCGACGATCGCCAGCAAGCCATCGGTACCAAGCGGCAGGCTATAGGGGGAATAAGACGCGTTGTATTTCGGGATGGTTTGCACTTCGATCAACAGCGTCCAGCGCATCAGCCAGCTCAGCCCCAGCGCGCCGGCCACCAGCAGCGGCGCGCCGCCGCGCGGCAAACGTCGATAGGCCGCCCAGGCGGCCCACGCCAGCGCCAGCCCCCACAGCGCGATCCAGCCGGCAGCATACTGGCGCGCCGTCGCCTGCGTCTGCAGCCAGTGGCGTACCGCCGCGCCGGATAGCGTATCGCCGCATACCCACAGCAGGATCGCCCCGCCGAGCGGCAGCAGCGTCAGCAGCATCCCGCGCGCCAGCGGCGCCTGCAGGCCGGGCCGTTTGCGCATCGCCAACAGCAACAGAGCCAAGAGCGCCTGCAGCGCGCTGAGGAACATCACGATCGGAAATGCGTAGCTGAACCAGATTGGGCGCGCACGCACGACGGAAACCTCGCGCCCGGTGTACAACAGCAGGCCGATAGCCACCAGCGCGCAGGCGGGCGCGATCCCACGCAACAGCGCAACCGGTCTGCCCGTCAGCCGTGTAAATTCAATCGCGATAAACCACAGGCCGATCAGCAAGGTAAACAACGGCAAGAACAGCGCGCCCCACGGCATCCACGACCAGGGCGTCGGGTAGGCGTAAAAATGCCAGAAACGGGCGGTTTGATGCAGATCGGCGGTCAACGCCAGCGGCGCGGTGATGGCGCACGTCAGCCCGATAAACAGCGCCGCGCGCTCCAAATGTGCGGCGTTGTCTCCACCGCGCCAGCGCCACACGCAGGCCAGCAGCGCGGCGCAGGCGGCAATGCCGATAAAGAAGAAATATTGCACGGCCCACGGCAGCCAGCTCACCGCCTGCGGCTGGCTCAAAACCTCTGCGATCATCAGTTGGCGGCTCATCGTCCCTCTCCCCATAAGGCGACCTGCGCCCGCCCCGGCAGTGGCGTGACGAAGGCATCATCCAGCCCCAGATAAAACACGTGGGGCGCGGTTTGGTTCTCCGGCTTGAGGACTTTGATCTCGGCCTCGTGACGCCGCAGCAGCTTGCTCAGCGTGCTGTGCGGATCGCGCATATCGCCGATGATCCGCGCCCCACCCACGCACGACTCCACGCATGCCGGCAGCAATCCCGCCTCCAGCCGGTGTACGCAGAAGGTGCATTTGTCCGCCGTTTGGGTGGCGTGATTGATAAAACGGGCATCGTACGGGCAGGCCTGCACGCAATAGGCGCAACCCACGCAGCGTTTGTTGTCGACCACCACGATCCCGTCCTCGCGCTGGAAGGTGGCCTGCACCGGGCACACCGGTACGCAGGGCGGGTTGTCGCAGTGGTTGCACAGCCTGGGCAGCAGCACGTTGGTCGCCACCGCTTCGCATTCGAGGCTGACCTGGTACTGGTTTACCGTAGTGCGAAACTCCCCGTGCGGGGTCTGGTTTTCAATGGCGCAACTGACGGTACAGGCCTGGCACCCGACGCAGCGCCGCAGATCGATCAGCATCGCGTAGCGGCGGCTGGCATCCCCCTCGCGCCGCGTCGGCGCTAACGTCAGCCCGGCCTCCGCCACGGGGATCAGCGAAGCCCCCGCCGTCAACACGCCCAGCCGCTGCAAAAACTGCCGTTTACCGAAATCCATGCGCCTCTCCCATGCCCTGGGCATCATCCCGATCACGCTATTGATGCCCGCTAGATGAATAAACAATGTCGATGATTTACAGTGTAAAAATGACATTGGGCTCAGCTCTATTGTGGTTAACCACATACCGAACCCAACGTTGATCTAAAACAAGTGGCGGCAGGCAAATTGCCCATCAGGAGGGGCCGTGAGGGTCGTGTTATTACTGCTGTTCAGTCTCGGCTGGGGGATGGCGGCACAGGCGGGCGAGTGGTCGATCGGCGTGCTGGCGATGCGCGGCGATGCGGCGACCGAGCGTGACTGGCAGCCGCTGATCGACAGGCTCAACGGCAGCGTCGGCGGAGAACGCTTCCGCCTGCGGCCGCTCGATCTGGCGCAGATGCGCGAAGCGGTCAATCGGGGCAGCGTGCAGTTCGTGGTCACTAATCCGGCGCAGTTTGTGCAGCTGAACAGCCACTATCATCTGCGCTGGCTGGCGTCGTTGCGCGCCGCCAACGGCGATCGGGCAACGGGCAACATCATCGGCAGCGTGATTCTGGTGCGGCGCGACAGCGGCATTACGACGCCGCAGGCGCTGATGGGAAAAACGGTGGGCGCCATCGATCCGCAGGCCTTCGGCGGCTATCTGACCGGCTATAAGGCGCTCAGCGACGCCGGCATACGGCCCGAGCGCGATTTTCACCTGCGCTTTACCGGTTTCCCTGCCGACGCCCTGCTCTATCTGTTGCGCGAGCGCGCCATTCAGGCCGCCATCGTCCCGGTCTGCCTGCTGGAGAAAATGGGCAAGGAAGGCCTGATCAACCCGGCGGATTTTCGCCCGCTGCTGCAACAGGCCACGTCGGCTCCCTGCGTCACCAGCACGCCGCTTTACCCCAACTGGTCGTTCGCCGCCCTGCCCGGCCTGGATAACTCACTGGTGGATGCGGTGGCGAGAGCCTTGCTGACCGCACCGCCCCAGTCTCCCTTCCTGTGGGGCGCACCGGCCTCGACCAGCGAGGTGGAAGCGCTGCTGCGCGCCGTCAATCAGCACCCGGAACAGCGGCGGCTATGGCTGGATATCAAGAGCTGGCTGATCCAGCATCAGACGGCCGTCGGCCTGTCGCTGGCGCTGCTGGCGCTGTTGATCGTCAACCATATCTGGATCGCGCTGCTGGTGCGCCGACGCGGGCGACAGCTGCTCCGCGCCGACGAGCAACTGCGGCGGCAGGAACGGGCGCTGGAAAACGCCAGGCAGCTGAACGTGCTGGGGGAGATGGCCTCCGGCTTCGCGCACGAGCTCAACCAGCCGCTGGCGGCCATTCGCCACTATGCGCAGGGGTGCCTGATCCAACTGCGCAACACGGACGCCGGGCATCCGCTGCTGGGGCCGCTGGAAAATATCGACCGGCAGGCGCAGCGCGGCGGCGAGACGATTCATAACCTGCGCCAGTGGGTGCAGCCCACCGCGGAGGCGATAGACCAAACGCGCTGGCGCCCCACCGCGGTAAGCAAAACCGCCGAGCGGGTGTGGACGCTGCTGCGCCTGACGCAGCGCTATCCCGACCTGACGTTGTTCAATAACGTGGCGCCTTCGCTGACGCTAACCCTGCCGCCGGCGCTGCTGGAACAGTTGCTGGCGAACCTGCTGCTGAATGCGGCGCAGGCCGGGGCCAATGCCGTCTGGCTTTCCGCCGCCAAGAGCGAACGGGCGATGGAGTTGCATCTGCAGGACAACGCGGGCGGCATGACAACGGCCGGGCTGGAACAGGCTTTTCGCCCCTTCAACACCACCAAGGCCGGCGGCATGGGGCTGGGGTTAGCCATTTGCCGGCGCCTGGCCCGCTATGGCGGCGGCGAAATCCGCCTGGCTAACCGCCCGGCTCCCGACAGCCGCAACGGGCTGTGCGTAACGCTGCATTTCATATTGGATAACGAGGAAAACCATGTCGCTAATTTATCTGGTGGACGATGACGTCGCCGTCACCGACGCCTGCCATTTTTTGCTGACCAGCCTCGGCCACGGCGTGCAATGCTGGAATGACAGCGCCGATTTTCTGGCGCAGGCGGACCTGTTTCAGACCGGGATCGTCTTGCTGGACATGCGGATGCCGAAGCTCGATGGTCACCAGGTTTACGGGGAGCTGCGCCGCCGCGGCAGCACGCTGGCGGTGGTGTTCCTGTCCGGCCATGGCGACGTGCCGATGGCGGTGGAGCAGATGAAGTACGGCGCGGTGGACTTCCTGCAAAAACCGATCGCCGCTGAACCGCTGAGCGCCGCCCTCGAACGGGCGCAGCAGGTCTCCGCCGAGGCCTGGCAACGCCATGAAACTTGCGGCCGCTACCGCACGCTCACGCCGAAAGAACGCGACATTGCGCAGCTGGTGGTGCGGGGCATGATGAACAGGGAAATGGCTGAGCGGTTGAATATCGCCCTGCGCACCGTGGAGGTTCACCGGGCAAAAGTGATGGAGAAAATGCAGGCCGCCAGCCTGGCGGAATTGGTGATTCAGCTGCAGGATTTACCGCACGCCGCGCAAGAATGAACGCATCATGCAAAATTCCGCGCCCCCTCTTGCCAACCGGTCTTCCTCAGGCCAGAATACTGTACATTAAATCAGTACTTACAGGTGAGTCATGTTTGTAGAATTGGTGTACGACAAACGCAACGTCGCTGGGTTACCCAACGCCGCCGAGATTATTCGCAACGAGCTGGAAAAACGCGTGCATGCACTGTTCCCGGAAGCTGACGTGCGCGTGAAGCCGATGCAGGCCAACAGCCTGAACTCCGACGCCAGCAAAAGCGATCGTGAGAAGCTGAACCGAATGTTGGAAGAGATGTTCGAAGAAGCGGATCAGTGGCTGGTCACGGATATTTGAACCCTATCTGATAGCCGGCTCGTCCACCGGCTATATTTCTGCCAGAATAAGCCACATCCCCCCCAATCCCTCAGTGATAAATGCCCTAGGTTCCAAGCTCCGTGCGGCTGATAAAACCCCGGCTATAGGTTAATACCTATACTGTTTGTTCCTGCGGCAAGTGTAAAGATCATAACAAAAAGCCCCAGCATCGCTGCTGGGGCCTCTGTCATGGTGCCGGCTACCGGAATCGAACTGGTGACCTACTGATTACAAGTCAGTTGCTCTACCTACTGAGCTAAGCCGGCTGAATTTGGCGGAAGGACAGAGATTCGAACTCTGGGAGCTGTTACACTCGACGGTTTTCAAGACCGTTGCCTTAAACCACTCGGCCATCCTTCCAATGGGCGCTGATATTAGCGATACCGTTATGAAATGTCTATCGTTTTGATGCAAAAAAATGGCATGGGCGGCGCAGTTGCCTAAACTTCAGGCCTTAAACGCCTAAAAAATGAAAAGCCCCGCGCAAGCGAGGCTTTTTTGGTCGGCCGAAACGCGATTATTTCGGCTGAGAATCGTAGTCTGAACAGGTTTGATAGCCCTTGTTCATGACATGGCCCGTGTCGTTGTAGCTGACAAAGTACGTCTGCACCTTGCCGTCGCGCGGCGCCACCGCATAGGTGTCGCAGGTGCCCTGCGCATGGATCAGCGTGGCGGACGTCGACGGCGGACCGGCGATAGCCCGCACCTGCTGCTTGGTCATCCCTACTTTGACATCGCTGACCACCGGCTCATTGACATAACTGGCTGCGCGATCATAGGTGGTGCAACCGGCAAGAATGGAAAATACCGCCGCGGTGCCGACGGCCAAAACCAACTTCTTCGTCATAGCTTGTCCTCTTGGAGTGCATTTGTTGTTCCCTAAGTCTAGAAGCGGGAAGGCTTTTCTACAAATTCCCCTTTGTCGATCGGTGCGCTTTTGCACTCAAGAGGCCATCGCCGGCGTGCCAGCAGATTCAAAAACCGAAATCGCTCAGCGCTGGAACATCGTCCGGGCGCCGGCCGAGCGGCCAATGAAAACGCCGATCCTGTTCGCGAATCGGCATGTCGTTGATGCAGGCATGGCGGTTGATCATCAGCCCCTCCTGATTGAACTCCCAGTTTTCATTGCCGAAGCTGCGATACCAGTTGCCGGAATCGTCGCGCCATTCATAGGCGAAACGCACCGCGATGCGCGCGCCGTCAAACGCCCACAGCTCCTTAATCAGCCGATACTCCAGTTCTTTCGCCCATTTGCGTTGCAAAAAGCCGACCACCGCCGCGCGGCCGTCTACAAACTCCGCGCGGTTACGCCAGTGGGTATCGAGGGAATACACCTGCGATACGCGTTCGGGATCGCGACTGTTCCAGGCATCCTCCGCCAGCCGCACCTTCTCGATGGCGGATTCGCGGGTAAAAGGCGGCAATGGGGGTTTAATGCTCATGTTCATCTCCTGAGTGAAGGCATGTAGACAACTCTGTCTACACCTTTACGCTAGCGCAAGTAGACAGAGTTGTCTACAATCACTCGAAAATAGCCCCGGAGAAAATGATGACCGCCGATCTCAACGCCTTGCCCGCCCGCCAGCGCATCCTGCTGACGGCGCACGATCTGTTTTATCAAGAAGGGATCCGCGCCACCGGTATCGATCGCATCATCAAGGAATCGGGCGTGACCAAAGTGACCTTCTACCGCCACTTTCCCAGCAAGAACGATTTGATTACGGCGTTTTTGACCTATCGCCATCAGCAGTGGCTCAGCTGGTTCAGCACATCACTGGCCCGCCATGTGGCGCAGACCGGCGGGTTGCTGCCGGCGCTGGCGCCCTGCCTGGCGGAATGGTTCGACGATCCGCGCTTTCGCGGCTGCGCGTTTATCAATACTGCGGTGGAGATAGCCGATCTGCTGCCGGAAAGCCTGCACATCGCCGGCCGGCATAAGCGGCAGATGGCGGATGAACTGGCGCGCCACCTGCCCGCCGGGCCGCAGCGGGTACAGCGGGCGGCAATGCTGGCGATGCTGATCGACGGCGCCATCGTCAGAGTGCAGATAGAGCGGCAACCGCAGGCCGCGCTGCAGGTGCTGAATGCCGCGTTGGACATGTTGGCGCAAGGCGGGTTCGATCAGTAATTGGCCCAGATGCCCGGCGTCACCAGTTCCAGCAGGTGGGCGTCGGGATCGCGAAAATAAATGCTCTCCCCGCCGTGTTCCCAACGCATTCGCCCCTCAATCTCCACGCCGTTGGCCACCAGATGCCGTTCCCAGTGCGGCAGTTGCTCTTTCGCCACCGCCAGCCCGATATGCGCCGGCCCCACGCCATCGTGCGCGGGAATAAACCCGGTCGGATACTGCGCCCCGCGCAGCGAATCGCCCTCGATAAACAGCAACAGTACGCTCCGATCGCCGACGTTATAGGCGCGAAACCGTTCATTGGCGACCATTGCCGGCAGCTTCAGCACCTGCCGGTAAAAAGCGTCCGCGCGTTCAATGTCGCTGACGTACAGCACCGTTTCGATCACCTTATCGATCTTGAGTTCCATATCACCTCCGTTCTGTTTGCTGTACTCACAGCGTAGGCCGAACGGAGGCGATCCGAAGCGCTTCCCATGCCGACAACGGATCAATCCGTGCTTTTTACCGGCAAAAAAAAACGCGGCCCGAAGGCCGCGCTGTGTCATTCACACGCTGGTGCTTAGAACTGGTAAACCAGGCCCACGGCAACCACGTTGTCGGTGTTGATGCCGGCAGCGTCGGTGAAATCGTTGTTGTCCACCAGGTTGATTTTGTAATCAACATAGGTAGACATGTTTTTGTTGAAGAAGTAGGTCGCACCCAGGTCGACGAATTTGACCAGATCTTGATCGCCGTAGTCCTTGCCGTTGCCGGCGCGGCCCAGGTCTTTACCTTTGGTCTGGTTATAGCCCACGAACGGACGCAGACCGAAGTCGAACTGGTAGTGCGCGTAGGCTTCGAAGCTCTGCGCCTTGTTGGCGTAGCCATAAACGCTGCTGTCGGAACTGCCGAAACGCGCCGCGTTGTAGGACTGGGTGAACATCACCGCCAGGTAGACGTCGTTGGCGTCATATTTCAGACCGCCGGAGTAACCTTCCGCCTTGTCGCCGCGGCCCATAATATTGCGGTACGCGCCGGCGCCGTTCTGCTCGCTGGTGCGGCGAGAGTTGAAGAAGGCGCCCGCGGCGCTGATGCCGTAGCCCATGTCATAGCTCATGGACATACCGTAGCCTTCGCCGTTTTGGCCCAGGACGTCACGACCGTTGTTGGTCTCTTCGCCGTTGCCGTTTTTACCCTGGTACTGCAGGGCGAAGTTCAGGCCGTCAACCAGACCGAAGAAGTCGTTGTTACGGTAGGTCGCCAGGCCGCTGGAACGCTGGAACATGAACTGGTCGGCGCCGTAGGTCATACCGTCGAACTCAGGCTGCAAGTCGGTATACGCCGCGACGTCGTACAGCACGCCGGTGTTACGGCCGTAGTCGAAGGAGCCGTAGTCGCCGAATTTCAGACCGGCGAAGCCGTAACGGGTGAAGTTCTTGTTGTCCTGGTTTTCAGCGTGGTTCAGGTTCGCCTGATATTCCCACTGGCCGTACCCGGTCAGCTGATCGCTGATTTGCGTTTCGCCGCGCAGGCCAAAACGCATATAAGACTGATCGCCGTCCACGCCGTTGTTGCTGGAGAAATAGTGAAGACCGTCGACTTTACCGTACAAATCCAGTTTATTACCGTCTTTGTTGTAGATTTCCGCCGCGCCTGCTGTGCCTGCAACCAGCAGTGCGGGTACCATCAGAGAGAGTACTCGAAGTTTCATCGTTATTATCCTCGTTAATTATGTCGAGCTACGGCCACTGCCCTTTTCGAGCATTATTAGCACGACTGTGCATTACCATTCTGGTAACAAGGGTTATATTAATCCAGAAAGAAAATGATACCAAGTATCCGATAGTGTTTCAGTGTAATTAATAAAGGTTTCAAAATGTAAACACGCGCGAACTTTCACAAAACCTTACAGACAAACAAAATAAAGCACTTAAAGACAAAGAATAGATTAATTGATAAAAAATCATGTAGTTATACATATCTTTAAGAAAAAAAAGCCAACCATACAATTGAGACGGGCAATAAGCACATTGTGCCAAAACTCTCCCCACACGCAGCCGCTATAATCACTTCGCTATCATCATTATTTTCATTATTACCTTCATTATCGGAAGATAATTTCTGCATTCCTTTTAACCGGCTTCTGGCCGGTTTTTTATTTCCCTCCATACTCCCCTCACAATTTCGACTCGCACAAATAGCAAGCAAATAAATAACCCAATGATATAGTTTCACTAATTTACCGCCGCACTAATTGCTAATCTTTTCCCTTATTTTAGCCTACAAATTGAGCTTGCTTTTCATTTCGTGCTTTATCTTGCCGATTATTTCCCGCCGCAGGCACAATTAGCCGCAGAGTTTCAGTTCTGGTAATCTGAAAAAAGCGCACCTTCAGCGAGTAAAATTCATGATGCCCTTTCAACCCGACGTGCTGTGGCGGCGGCTGCAAAGTTCCCCCTTCCGCGCTCGCTTCCGTTTAAATGCCAAAGACCAGGCTTATCTCGAGGGCAAGGGATTACCCCTTATCCTCAGCCATGCCCGCGATTTTATCGATCGCCGCCTGGCCGCCGCCCACCCTAAAAACGACGGCAAGCAAACGCCGATGCGTGGCCACCCGGTGTTCGTCGCCCAGCACGCCACCGCCACCTGCTGCCGCGGCTGTCTGGAAAAGTGGCACGGCATACCGCAGGGCGTCGCACTGGACGAGCGGCAAAAGGACTATATTATCCAGGCTATCGCGCTGTGGCTGGTGCGCAGAGGCGGCGCCAGGGATGTGTCAGGCACGAATATTTTCGACCCGGATCGCGGATTGTGATAAAAACTGTCAGTAACTTTCACCATTCTTTTGACCCAAGATCCTGACGCTTACATGACAGCCACCTTGTGCAATGAACAGCAAACGCCCGGCGTTCCTCAACAGATCGCCACCCGTCTGGCCTTTTTCGTCGCCGGTCTCGGCATGGCCGCCTGGGCGCCGCTGGTCCCCTTCGCCAAAGCGCGCATCGGCATCGACGACGGCTCGCTCGGCCTGTTGCTGCTCTGTATCGGCGCCGGCTCCATGCTGGCGATGCCGCTGACCGGTTTCCTGACCGGCAAATTGGGCTGCCGCGCGGTGATTTTGATGGCGGGGCTGGGATTGTGCATCGATCTGCCGCTGCTGGCGCTGATGGACTCTCTCGGCGGCATGGCCGTGGCGCTGCTGCTGTTCGGTGCGGCGATCGGCATGATCGACGTAGCGATGAACGTTCAGGCGGTGATCGTCGAACGCGCCAGCGGCAAGGCGATGATGTCCGGCTTTCACGGTTTCTTCAGCATCGGCGGCATTGCCGGCGCCGGCGGCGTCAGCGCGCTGTTGTGGCTGGGGCTGACGCCGCTGCAATCCACCCTGCTTACCGTACTGGCGGTGATAGTGCTGCTGGCGCTCGCCAGCCGCCATCTGCTGCGTGAGAGCGGCGCCGACGACGGCGGGCCGATGTTCGTCTTGCCGCGCGGTTGGGTGATGTTCATCGGCATTCTTTGCTTCATCATGTTCCTGGCGGAAGGATCGATGCTCGACTGGAGCGCGCTGTTCCTCACCACATTGCGCGGCGTCGAACACAGCCAGGCCGGTCTGGGTTATGCGCTGTTTTCCATCACCATGACGCTCGGCCGGCTCAATGGCGATCGGGTGGTGAACTCGCTGGGCCGCTACCGGGTGTTGCTGCTGGGCAGCCTGTGCGCCGCTCTCGGCCTGAGTCTGGCCATCGCCTTCAATCACGCCACCGTGTCGCTGGTCGGTTTCATGCTGGTCGGCCTGGGCGCCTCGAACGTGGTGCCGATCCTGTTCAGCGCTGCAGGCAACCAGCGCGACATGCCGGCCAATTTGGCGATCGCCTCCGTCACCACCGTGGGCTATGCCGGTATTCTGGCCGGCCCGGCGCTGATCGGCTTCATCGCTCAGTTTTCCAGCCTGACGGTGGCCTTCGCCTGCGTAGCCGCTCTGCTGTTGGCGGTGACCGCCAGCGCCAGGGCCGTCACTCGCTGATTCAGGAATGCGCAGCCACTATGCAAAATAAACAATTGACCATCAGCTCCAGCAACATTACCCGCTGCTTCCTGCTGTTTATCGTGCTGCTGACGATCGGCATCGGCCTGTATGGCTACAACTACACCAACGCCTGGCTGGCGGAAAAAAAGTACGCGCTGAACAGCATTGCCGGTTCGCTGCAAAAGCGCATCGATACCTACCGCTATATGACCTATCAGGTCTATGACAAATTTGGCAATGCGCCGGCGCAGAATGTCGATCCCGGTTTGCAGGAAACCCGCCTGCGGCCCGACGTCTATTATATCGAGAAACCGCACAAGAAAACCGACGCGGTGATCTTCGGCAGCCATGACGAGAGCACGCTGGCGATGATCGCCAACATCTCGGACTACCTGGACACCCGCTGGGGCGCCAAGACCGAAAACTACGCCATGTATTACCTCAATGGTCAGGACAACAGCCTCAGTCTGATCACCACCCAGCCGCTCAAAGAGCTGGCTTCGCGCTTTCGGGAAAGCTACCTGACCACCTCGGCGGACGAACGCCGCGCCGAGATGCTGCAGCAGGCCAATATGCTCGACGAGCGCGAGAGCTTTTCCGATCTGCGCAAGCAGCGCTTCCAGAACGCCTATTCGTTCTCGATTCGCACCACTTTCAATCAGCCAGGGCATCTGGCGACGGTGATCGCCTTCGACTTGCCGATCAACGACATCATTCCGGCCAATCTGGCCCGCGCCAATTTCCTGCTGCAGCCGGACGATGTCGATCTCGACGACAGCACCATCCCGGCGGAAACCGTCCTCGGCACCCATGCGACGATGAGCGGCGGCTGGGTAGAGTTCAGCGCCGCCCTGCCCAATGCGCCGCTGAAGGTGGTGTATCGCGTTTCGGCCATCAATCTGGCCATCGACCTGCTGCGCAACAACATCTGGCTGATCGCGGTCAACTTGCTGCTGCTGGCGCTGTCGATGCTGAGCATCTACTTTATCCGCCGCCAGTACATTCGCCCGAGCGAAAACATGGCGGTGGAACTGGAGGCCGAGCGCGCGCTGAATCAGGAAATCGTCTCCAGCCTGCCCTCCGGCCTGCTGGTCTACAGCTTCGCCAACAATGCGGTGATCGCCAGCAATAAAATCGCCGAGCACCTGTTGCCGCACCTCAGTCTGCAAAAGATCGCCCATATGGCCGAACAGCATCACGGGGTGATCCAGGCGACGGTCAACAACGAGGTGTATGAAATCCGCATCTTCCGCAGCCAGCTGTCGCCGGACACCTACCTGTTCCTGATGCACGATCAGGATAAAGAGGTGATGGTGAACAAGCGGCTGCAGCAGGCACGGCGCGAATACGACAAAAACGTTCAGGCGCGCAAGCTGATGCTGCACAACCTGGGCATTGAGCTGAATCAGCCGGTACGCCAGATGCACGATCTGGTCGATCGTCTGCACGGCCGGCCGGATGAGGAACAGCAGCAGGCGCTGCTGGGCCAGCTGACGGCGGCGTCGGCTTCGGTGCTGGAATTGATCGATAACATCACCCTGCTGACCCGGCTGGAAACCCAGGACTGGCAACCCTCGCGCGAGCCGTTTAGCCCGACGGCGATGATCGACGAGTTGCTGTTGGAGGCCCTGCCCGCCCTTAATCAGAAGGGGCTGGCGCTGTTCAAGCATTTCCAGCTGGACGTCGAGCAGAACTATATCGGCGACGCCAACGCGCTGCGCAAGGTGATCTCGCTGCTGGTGCATTACGCCATTATCACCACCGCCTGCGGCAAGATTTCCCTGGTTGTCGACCATGAGCCAGAGCACCCGGATCGCCTGATTTTCCAAATCAACGACACCGGCTCCGGCATCTCCAACGAAGAGATCAGCAACCTCAACTATCCGTTCCTCAGCCAGACGCTGGTGGATCGCTTCAACCACGGTTCCGGCCTCACCTTCTTCCTGTGCAATCAGCTGTGCAAGAAGCTTAACGGCCAATTGGACATTCGCAGCAAGGTGGATATCGGCACTCGCTACACCATTCGCGTCGCCATGGAGATGGAGAAAAAAGAGCCGCAGGAACAGGAAAAACTGCTCGACGGCGTCACCGCCCTGCTGGACGTCACGTCGGATGAAGTGCGCGGCATCGTGACCCGTCTGCTGCAGGCCTACGGCGCCGACTGCCTCGTCGCCGACGATCGCGCGGTCAATCGCGATTATGACGTGCTGCTGACCGATAACCCGCAGCGAGCCGATGATTACACCCTGCTGCTGGCGACCGATGAGCCGGGTTGGCAAGCGCTGGATAAACGCTACATTCGGGTGAACTACAACCTGAACGGCGCATTAATCGACGCCGTGCTGATACTGATCGAACAGCAAATGGCCGCGCTGGAACAGGAAGAAAGCCCGCTTTCATTGAGTTCAGAAGATATCCAACTCTATGAAAAACAATTGAAATCAAGTGATTACTATGGGCTGTTTGTCGATACAGTACCCGACGATGTCAAAAAACTGTATACTGAGGCGGGCAGCAGTGATTTCA
Organism: Serratia sp. CY33525; assembly: GCF_052169115.1. Lineage (NCBI taxonomy): Bacteria > Pseudomonadati > Pseudomonadota > Gammaproteobacteria > Enterobacterales > Yersiniaceae > Serratia > Serratia sp. CY33525. Next base: position 722,851 of record NZ_JBJNLK010000001.1, read on the forward strand.
ATGCGCTGTCACAAACCGCACATCGCCTGAAAGGCGTGTTTGCCATGTTAAATCTGCTTCCCGGCAAGCAGCTGTGCGAATCGTTAGAACAGCGCATCGCAGAAGGTGATGCGCCCGAGATCGAGAATAACATCAGTCAGATTGATTTTTTCGTCAGCAGACTGCTGAAGCAAGGTAGCCAACAACATGAATAACCTGAACGTAATTATTGCTGATGACCATCCTATCGTACTGTTTGGCATCCGGAAGTCACTTGAGCAAATTGAATGGGTGAATGTCGTTGGGGAGTTCGAAGACTCAACCGCACTGATCAACAATCTGTCCAAGCTGGACGCCAACGTGCTGATCACCGATCTGTCGATGCCGGGTGACAAGTATGGCGACGGCATCACGCTGATTAAGTACATCAAGCGTCACTATCCGCAGTTGTCGATCATCGTGCTGACCATGAACAACAACCCGGCGATCCTGAGCGCGGTATTGGATCTGGATATCGAAGGCATCGTGCTGAAACAAGGCGCGCCGACCGATCTGCCGAAGGCGCTGGCCGCCCTGCAGAAAGGCAAGAAGTTCACGCCGGAAAGCGTCTCTAAACTGCTGGAGAAGATCAGCGCCAGCGGCTATGGCGACAAACGCCTGTCGCCGAAAGAGAGCGAAGTGCTGCGCCTGTTCGCCGAAGGTTTCCTGGTGACCGAAATCGCCAAGAAGCTCAACCGCAGCATCAAAACCATCAGCAGCCAGAAGAAATCGGCGATGATGAAGCTGGGCGTCGAGAACGACATCGCCCTGCTCAACTACCTCTCCTCCGTCAGCATGACGCCGTTGGACAAAGACTAAAGCCTGACTCACGGCAGGTTAACACCAAACAGGCACGGCATTCGCCGAGCCTGTTTGCTTTTCAAACCTCGCTGCGGCTGTAGCGCACCTGCTGGCTGTAGTAAGCCAACGTCTGTTCCAGCGTCTCCAGCGTGACCGGTTTCGACAGGCAATTATCCATACCCGCCTCAAGGCAACGCTGCTTCTCTTCCGCCAGCGCGTTCGCCGTCACGCCAATCACCGGCGCGCTGAACTGCATCTGCCGCAGCGCCTGCGTCAGACGATAACCGTCCATATTCGGCATATTGACGTCGGTCAGCACAATATCGACGCGATGCTGTTTCAGCACGCCGAGCGCGTCGACGCCGTCGTTGGCGGTCACCACCTGATATCCCAGCGATCCCAGCTGATCGGACAACAGGCGACGGTTGATCGGATGATCGTCGACCACCAGCAGATGAATATCGCCGTTGTCCGCCGCGCTGGCCTTGGCGGGCACCGGCAGCTGCACCAGCGCCTCTGCCGCGCCGCTACCGACGCCGAACAACCGGTTGAGCAAGGTCAGCGTTTCACGCGGCGTGGAGGTACTGTGCATCCAATAGCCCGGCCGGGTTTCCTGTGATGGGCCAATATGCTCGGTGGAGAATTGGATCTGAGCCAGCAGCGGCGCATCCAGCATCAGCGGATGATCGCTGAGCAGCACCTCTCCCGCGGCGGTCTCCTGCCCGTCATAGCGCTGGATATCGGCGCCGTAGCCGCCCAGGATCGCCATCAGGTAGCTTTCCAGCCGCTGATTGCGGATATCCAGCCACAGCCGACGCCCCTGCCAGGTATCGCTGGCCTGCGGGATCGGGAACTGGGCGTTAAACAATGGAATGCGAATGCTGAACAAGCTGCCCAGGCCCGGCTCGGACTCGACGGAGACGTCGCCGTCCATCAGGTTGACCAATTTCTCGCAGATCGCCAATCCCAGGCCGGTGCCCTGGAAATGACGCTGCACGCCGGTCCCCACCTGGAAGAACGGATCGAACAGGCGCGAAATCTCCTTCTCCGGGATGCCGACGCCGGTATCGCGCACGCTGAACTCCAGGTAGCTGCCGCGGGTGCAGACCTGCAGCACGATACAGCCGGTATCGGTGAACTTGATGGCGTTGTTCACCAGGTTGGAGAGCACCTGCTGCAGCCGCACCGGATCGCCGAAGATGCGCTCCGGCACGTTCTGTTCGATAAAGCAGTACAGCCCCAGACGTTTCTTGACCACCAGCGGCAAATAGTTGCCGGCGATATGGGTGATCACCTCCAGACAGGAGAACTCGCGCGGTTCAATCTTCAACTGCTCGGACTCGATTTTGGAGAAATCGAGGATATCGCTGATGATTTTCAGCAGCAGGCCGGAAGAGTTGTTCATCGCATTGACCAGCCGATCGACCCCTTGCGGCAACGCCTTGGTTTGCAGCAGATCAAGGTTGCCGATAATGCCGTACAGCGGCGTGCGCAGCTCATGGCTGACGGTGGCCAGGAACATCGATTTCGACTGGCTGGCCTGCTCCGCCGCCGCCGCCATCTCCTGCAGCGACTCTTCCATCTTCACGCGCGCGCTGACGTCCACCAACACGCAAATCGCCACCTCTTCGTTACGGTAGCGCGAATGGACAAAGCTGATCTGCAGGTTGTTGTTGTTGCTGGTCATCACATCGACGAAATTCGCCTGCTGTTCGCAAATGATGCGCGTTATGCGATCGCGGTCTTCGTGGGTCAACAGGTTGATGTAGTTATGCGCCAGCTCGTTACTCAAAATATTGGTGCCGTCGCTGATGCGCAGGATACAGATGCCCACCGGCGCCGAAGCGACGATCTTGCGGTTGAACTGCTCGTGCTCTTCCAGGCGAAACGCGTTGTCCTCCGCCGGCAGGAACATTTTGCGCTCAAACAGCCACGCCAGCGTGAACAGCACGATGGCCGACAGCAGGTTCAGCAACAGCGCGTTGAGGATCAGCATTTTGAAGCGTTCCACCACGCTTTTCACCGGCAGCGCATAGACGATGCTCAGCGAAGAAGGCGGCAGCGCTTTCTTCAGGATCAGGTCGCGGTAATTGTCGACATAACCGAAGTAGGCATGCTCTTCGGGGTAGCTGTTGAGCGCAGCGGCATAGCGTTCGCCATCCGCCAGGCGCAGCACCGGCTCGTTGTTCTCATCCAGCAGCGTGACGCCGATCGGCAGGTTGCCGGCGGTAACGAAATCTTCCAGCCGAACGGTTTGCTCGATGCCCAGCAACGCTTCCAGCTTGTTGCCGATATAGAGAGGCGTCAGCACGTACAGATAACCGACGTCCGGCCGCTGCGCGCTGGGGCTGATCCAATACAGGTTGTTGTCTTTGTCGAGATTCTTGGCGTTGCGGTATTTCAGAATGCGCTCGTGCAGCAACTTCAGCATGTTTTCCCGATTGGCGCTCGCGTTGCCGCCGCCGAATTCCGCCATACACAGGCTGTCGCCGCCGATGAAGAACACCCGGTTGAGATCGTAGGCCGCCACGAAGTTCTCTTTCCAATACTGGATCAGGCCGCTCAGCGAATCGAGCGAACTGCGATAGGTGGTGCTCAGCGCGCAGTTGGACTCCGGGTACAGCGGAAAGAATTGCGGCGGGCTGCCCTTGCCGGGGATCACGCCGCTGAACATGTCCAGGCCGCTGACCGAACCGTTGAGGCGGTTTTCCGCCATATACTTGATGTCGCGAATGATGTCAGCGGAGTGGCGGATGTAACCCTGCGCCTGGTCGAAGTTGAGGTTGTACTCCTGCCGGATGTCCGATTCTTTCTGATGCAGGATATTCAGAATATAAAAGGTGGTGAGCAGCGCACCCAACGACCACAGCAAAATCGCCAGTACCCGGAACAGATAGCGGGATATCTTCAGCGTAGTTCGGAAAGAGGCTAAGTATTTCAATCGGATACCATACGAAAGTCAGTGGCGGCGCACGCTGTCGCCGGCGCGGCGGCCGGCGGCTCGGTGCGCCAATTAAACCATATAACTGAAAAAGGGCCTAGCATCGCTGCCAGACCCTTTTGTCTCAGTGCATCATGGTGCCGGCATGCCGACGCCCTTTGCTTTAAACGTTGTCGTCATCCATCGGCTCAGCCGCGTCGTCGCCATCGTCCAGCGGCGTGGTGTCTTCTTCCACCGCTTCCGCGCCCGGCTCCAGGCTGTCCAGCTCTTCGTCTTCCACCGGCTCGGCCACGCGCTGCAGACCGACGACGTTTTCGTCTTCCGCCGTGCGGATCAGCGTCACGCCCTGGGTGTTACGGCCCACCACGCTGACTTCCGAAACGCGGGTACGCACCAGCGTGCCGGCATCGGTGATCATCATGATCTGGTCGCTGGTTTCCACCTGCACGGCGCCGACCACCTGGCCATTACGCTCGCTCACCTTGATGGAGATAACCCCCTGGGTGGCGCGTGACTTGGTCGGATATTCGGTCACGGCGGTACGTTTACCGAAGCCGTTTTGCGTGACGGTCAGGATGTCGCCTTCGCCGCGCGGCACAATCAGCGAGATCACGCTGTCGCCTTCGCCGAGGTTGATGCCGCGCACGCCGGTCGCGGTACGGCCCATCGAACGCACCTGCGTTTCCGGGAAGCGCACCACTTTACCGTTGGCGGAGAACAGCATCACTTCGTTGCTGCCGTCGGTCAGATCGACACCGATCAGCTCGTCGCCCTCGTTGAGGTTGACGGCGATGATGCCGGCGCTGCGTGGGCGGCTGAACTCGGTCAGCGCGGTTTTCTTCACGGTACCGCTGGCGGTGGCCATGAACACGTGGCGCCCTTCTTCATACTCGCGCACCGGCAGAATGGCGGTGATACGCTCATCGGCTTCCAGCGGCAGCAGGTTGACGATTGGGCGACCGCGCGCGCCGCGGCTGGCTTCAGGCAGTTGGTACACCTTCATCCAGTACAGGCGGCCACGGCTGGAGAAGCACAGGATCGTATCGTGGGTGTTGGCCACCAGCAGGCGATCGATAAAGTCTTCTTCTTTGATACGCGCCGCAGACTTGCCTTTGCCGCCGCGGCGCTGCGCTTCATAGTCGGACAGCGGCTGATACTTCACGTAGCCCTGGTGAGACAGGGTCACCACCACGTCTTCCTGGTTGATCAGGTCTTCGATGTTGATGTCGGAAGTATTGGCGGTGATCTCGGTGCGGCGGCCGTCGTTGTACAGCTCTTTGACTGCCACCAGCTCTTCGCGGATCACTTCCATCAGGCGCTCTGGGCTTTCCAGGATAAAGATCAGCTCGGCGATAAAGTTGAGCAGCTCTTTATATTCGTCCAGCAGCTTCTCGTGCTCCAGGCCGGTCAGTTTCTGCAGGCGCAGATCCAGAATCGCCTGAGCCTGCTGCTCGGTCAGGTAGTATTTGCCGTCGCGGATGCCGAACTCCGGCTCCAGCCACTCAGGGCGGGCGGCGTCGTCACCGGCGCGCTCCAGCATGGCGCTGACGTTGCCCAGATCCCACGGCTGCGCCACCAGCGCGACTTTCGCTTCGGCCGGGGTCGGCGCACGGCGAATCAGCTCGATGATCGGATCGATGTTGGCCAGCGCGATAGCCAGCGCTTCCAGGATATGGGCGCGGTCGCGGGCCTTGCGCAGTTCGAAGATGGTGCGACGCGTAACCACTTCGCGGCGATGACGCACGAAGGCTTCGAGGATGTCTTTCAGGTTCAGCAGCTTAGGCTGGCCCTGATGCAGCGCGACCATGTTGATGCCGAAGGTGACCTGCAGTTGCGTCAGCGCATACAGGTTGTTCAGCACCACTTCGCCGACCGCGTCGCGTTTGACTTCGATCACGATGCGCATGCCGTCTTTATCGGACTCGTCGCGCAGCGCGCTGATGCCTTCCACGCGCTTTTCTTTCACCAGCTCGGCGATCTTCTCGATCAGACGCGCCTTGTTCACCTGATACGGGATCTCGTGAACGATGATGGTTTCGCGCCCGGTCTTGGCGTCGGCTTCCACTTCCGCGCGCGCGCGCAGGTAGACTTTGCCGCGCCCGGTGCGGTAGGCCTCTTCAATGCCGCGACGGCCGTTGATGATCGCCGCCGTCGGGAAGTCCGGCCCCGGGATGTGTTCCATCAGCCCTTCGATGCTGATGTTTTCATCGTCGATATAGGCCAGGCAGCCGTTGACGACTTCCGCCAGGTTGTGCGGCGGGATATTGGTGGCCATGCCCACGGCGATGCCCGACGAACCGTTGACCAGCAGGTTCGGGATCTTGGTCGGCATGACGGCCGGGATCTGCTCGGTGCCATCATAGTTAGGCACGAAGTCGACGGTTTCTTTTTCCAGATCCGCCAACAGTTCGTGAGCAATCTTGGACATGCGCACTTCGGTATAACGCATCGCCGCGGCGGAGTCGCCGTCGACGGAGCCGAAGTTACCCTGACCGTCCACCAGCATGTAGCGCAGTGAAAACGGCTGAGCCATACGCACGATAGTGTCGTAAACCGCGCTGTCACCGTGCGGGTGATATTTACCGATCACGTCCCCGACGACACGGGCCGATTTCTTGTATGGTTTATTCCAGTCGTTACCCAATACGCTCATCGCGTACAGAACGCGGCGGTGAACCGGCTTCAGTCCATCACGAACATCTGGCAGCGCACGTCCGACAATAACGGACATCGCATAGTCCAGATACGAGTTTTTCAACTCGTCTTCGATGTTTACCGGTGTGATTTCTCTGGCAAGGTCGCTCATGGAGCTGCTATCCCTCTACTAATGATTCATCTGCCCGCTGCCATAGTGGCAAAGGTGTAAAACTATATCACAAAGCACGCTTTACGGGAAAATAACCGCCGCTGTTTCACGGAAATTGTGCAGATAAGTGCGCTAAAAACGCATCGGCACAGACGATGCCGCGCCGGAACATGTATAATCCGCGCAACGAGAACAAGGAGCCAGACAAGCCCATGAACGCAGAATCATCCAGCCGAGTGCAAAACGTTGACCACCAGGAAATCGCCAAGTTCGAGGCCGTCGCCTCCCGCTGGTGGGATCTGGAAGGCGAGTTCAAACCGCTGCACCGCATCAACCCGCTGCGCCTGAACTACATCATGCAACGCGCCGGCGGCATTTTTGACAAGCAGGTGCTCGACGTGGGCTGCGGCGGCGGCATTCTGGCGGAAAGCATGGCGCGCGAAGGCGCCAAGGTGACCGGGCTGGACATGGGCGCGGAGCCGCTGCAGGTCGCGCGGCTGCACGCGCTGGAAAGCGGCATGGACGTCACCTATGTGCAGGAGACGGTGGAAAGCCACGCTCAGGCCAACCCGCAACGCTACGACGTGGTCACCTGCATGGAGATGCTGGAGCACGTGCCGGATCCGGCCTCGGTGGTGCGCGCCTGCGCCCAGCTGGTGAAACCGGGCGGCCACGTGTTCTTCTCCACCATCAACCGCAACACCAAAGCCTGGCTGATGGCGGTGATCGGCGCGGAGTACGTGCTGAAGATGGTGCCGCAGGGCACCCACGATCATAAGAAGTTCATTCGCCCTTCCGAACTGATCGGCTGGGTCGACGGCACGCCGCTGCGCGAAAAGCACATGATCGGCCTGCATTACAACCCGATCACCGATCATTTCAAGCTTGGGCGCAACGTTGACGTGAACTACATGGTGCACACCCAGCACGAAGGTTAAGCGCTGTAAACCGCGCCGGCCCTGCATTACCGGGGGGCGGCGCCGTTGGCGTATTCGGAAAAATACCTAATTTCCGCGATTTCGCTCAAAATACCCGTTGTAAACAGTTTTTTAGAATATTAAATCAGATCAATATGCCGTTTTTTTCTAACGTTTAATAAAGCGCCAAACGATCGATTTTTTCAGTTTTTCAGTAAAATCTGATCGCGCTTATTGACAAGCTTGTCGCGCCAGTCACGGCGCGCACTGCGAACGGCAAGTTACATTTCACCCCCAAGTTATCCACAAATTAGGCCGGTTTTGTTCACTTGCAAACGCCGTTTTTTCTCACTATCTTGTTACCTCACCGACATACAACCCCTATATATAGTGTTTACATACTGAGCAGAGCGACTACACTTCTGCTTAGGGGCACCATACGGACAGGTAAAACACCACATGAACCAAAGTCTGCTTGTAACTAAACGCGATGGCCGTAAAGAGCGCATCAATCTCGACAAAATCCACCGGGTCATCGATTGGGCCGCAGAGGGATTACACAACGTCTCGGTTTCTCAAGTAGAGTTGCGTTCACACATTCAGTTTTATGACGGCATCAAAACCGCCGACATTCACGAAACCATCATCAAAGCCGCAGCCGATCTGATCTCCCGCGATGCGCCGGACTATCAGTACCTGGCCGCTCGCCTGGCGATCTTCCACCTGCGTAAAAAGGCTTATGGCCAGTTCGAGCCGCCGAAGCTGCACGCTCACGTGACGCGCATGGTCGAGATGGGCAAATACGATAAGCATCTGCTGGAAGACTACAGCGCTGAAGAGTTCGAGCAGATGGATTCCTTTATCGATCACTGGCGCGACATGAACTTCTCTTATGCCGCCGTCAAGCAGCTGGAAGGCAAGTATCTGGTGCAGAACCGCGTCAGCGGCGAGATCTACGAAAGCGCCCAGTTCCTGTACATGCTGGTGTCCGCCTGCCTGTTCTCCAACTACCCGCGTGAAACCCGTCTGGACTACGTCAAACGTTTCTACGACGCGATTTCCACCTTCAAGATTTCGCTGCCTACGCCGATCATGTCCGGCGTGCGCACCCCAACCCGCCAGTTCAGCTCCTGCGTGCTGATCGAGTGCGGCGACAGCCTGGATTCCATCAACGCCACCTCCAGCGCCATTGTGAAATACGTTTCGCAGCGCGCCGGCATCGGCATCAACGCCGGCCGCATCCGCGCGCTGGGCAGCCCGATCCGCGGCGGTGAAGCCTTCCATACCGGCTGTATTCCGTTCTACAAACACTTCCAGACCGCCGTCAAATCCTGCTCGCAGGGCGGCGTGCGCGGTGGCGCAGCAACGCTGTTCTACCCGATGTGGCACCTGGAAGTGGAAAGCCTGCTGGTGTTGAAAAACAACCGTGGCGTTGAAGGCAACCGCGTGCGTCACATGGACTACGGCGTGCAGCTGAACCGCCTGATGTACCAGCGTCTGATCAAGGGCGAAGACATCACCCTGTTCAGCCCGTCCGACGTGCCGGGGCTGTATGACGCGTTCTTCGCCGATCAGGACGAATTCGAACGCCTGTACACCCAGTACGAGAAAGACGACAGCATTCGCCAGAAGCGCGTGAAAGCGGTTGAGCTGTTCTCGCTGATGATGCAAGAGCGCGCCTCTACCGGCCGCATCTACATCCAGAACGTCGACCACTGCAACACCCACAGCCCGTTCGATCCGCAGATCGCGCCGGTGCGTCAGTCCAACCTGTGCCTGGAAATCGCCCTGCCGACCAAGCCGCTGGAAGACGTCAACGACGAAAACGGCGAGATCGCGCTGTGCACCCTGTCGGCCTTCAACCTGGGCGCGATCGACAGCCTGGACGATCTGGAAGAGCTGGCGACCCTGGCGGTGCGCTCACTCGACGCCCTGCTGGATTACCAGGATTATCCGATCAAGGCCGCGCACCGTGGCGCGATGGGCCGCCGCACCCTGGGCATCGGCGTTATCAACTTCGCCTATTACCTGGCGAAGAACGGCGTGCGCTACTCCGACGGCAGCGCCAACAACCTGACGCACAAAACGTTCGAAGCCATTCAGTACTACCTGCTGAAAGCCTCCAACCGCCTGGCTCAGGAACAAGGCGCTTGCCCGTGGTTCAAAGAGACTACCTATTCGCAGGGCATCCTGCCTATCGACACTTACAAGAAAGACCTGGATGCGGTCTGCAGCGAGCCGCTGCACTACGACTGGGAAACCCTGCGTAAAGAGATCCAGGAAACCGGCCTGCGCAACTCGACCCTGTCTGCGCTGATGCCATCGGAAACCTCTTCGCAGATTTCCAACGCCACCAACGGCATCGAGCCGCCGCGCGGCCACATCAGCATCAAGGCGTCGAAAGACGGCATCCTGCGCCAGGTGGTGCCGGAGTATGAGCGTCTGAAAGACAACTACGAGCTGCTGTGGGAAATGCCGAGCAACGACGGCTATCTGCAGCTGGTGGGGCTGATGCAGAAATTCATCGACCAGTCGATTTCGGCCAACACCAACTACGATCCGACCCGCTTCCCGGGCGGCAAGGTGCCGATGAAGCAGCTGTTGAAAGACCTGCTCACCACCTACAAGTTCGGCGTGAAAACGCTGTACTACCAAAACACCCGCGACGGTGCGGAAGACGCCCAGGAAGATTTGCAGCCTGCCAAGGCCGGCGATGACGACTGCGAAAGCGGCGCCTGCAAGATCTAAAGTTTGACCTAGCGGGCCGGAATTTTCCGGCCCCTTCATTTAGCCACGTTACGATGGATTCAGGCTTATGGCTTACACCACTTTTTCTCAGACCAAAAACGACCAGCTGCAAGAGCCGATGTTCTTCGGCCAGTCGGTAAACGTTGCGCGTTTCGACCAGCAAAAGCATGAAATCTTCGAAAAGCTGATCGAAAAACAGCTCTCCTTCTTCTGGCGCCCGGAAGAAGTTGACGTCTCCCGCGATCGCATCGATTACCAGGCGCTGCCGGAGCACGAGAAGCATATCTTCATCAGCAACCTGAAGTATCAGACGCTGCTGGATTCCATCCAGGGCCGCAGCCCGAACGTCGCTCTGCTGCCGCTGATCTCGATCCCTGAGCTGGAAACCTGGGTGGAAACCTGGTCGTTCTCCGAGACCATCCACTCCCGTTCCTACACTCACATTATCCGCAACATCGTCAACGATCCGGCGCTGGTGTTCGACGACATCGTCACCAACGAAGAGATCAAGAAGCGCGCGAAAGACATCTCCGGCTACTACGACGATCTGATCGAGATGACCAGCTACTATCACCTGCTGGGTGAGGGCACCCACCAGGTGAACGGTAAAACCGTCACCGTCAATCTGCGCGCGCTCAAGAAACAGCTGTACCTGTGCCTGATGAGCGTGAACGCGCTGGAAGCGATCCGCTTCTACGTCAGCTTCGCCTGCTCCTTCGCGTTCGCCGAGCGCGAACTGATGGAAGGCAACGCCAAAATCATCAAGCTGATCGCCCGCGACGAAGCGCTGCACCTGACCGGCACCCAGCACATGCTGAACCTGATGCGTTCCGGCGCCGACGATCCGGAAATGGCGGAGATCGCCGAGGAATGCCAACAGCAGTGCTACGATCTGTTCGTGCTGGCTGCCCAGCAGGAAAAAGAGTGGGCGGAATACCTGTTCCGCGACGGCTCGATGATTGGCCTGAACAAAGACATCCTGTGCCAGTATGTGGAGTACATCACCAATATCCGCATGCAGGCGGTCGGCCTCGGTCTGCCGTTCGAAACCCGCTCCAACCCGATCCCATGGATCAACGCCTGGCTGGTGTCCGACAACGTGCAGGTGGCGCCGCAGGAAGTGGAAGTGAGCTCCTACCTGGTTGGCCAGATCGACTCGGAGATCAACGCCGACGACCTGAGCGACTTCGAACTGTAAGCGATGGCGACGCCAATCGTAACGCTGCGCGCCGCCGGCACGCAGCTCTCCTGCCCCAACAGTGAAAACTGCCTGCTCGACGTGCTGGAGTTGCACGACGTGCAGGTAGAGTACCAATGCCGCTCCGGCTATTGCGGCGCCTGCCGCCTGAAGCTGGTGAAAGGCGAAGTGGCCTACCGCCAACAGCCGCTGGCGTTTATCAACGCCGGCGAGATCCTGCCCTGTTGCTGCATGCCGCTGACGGATATCGAGCTGGAAATGTAAAGTCGGGTGCCGGAAACCGCGCCTGGAGACCAGAAGGCGGGGTTGCCCCCGCCCTATGATTACCGCTTCACCTCACACGCCAACCTGATCAGGATAGTGATATTTTCCTGGTAGATTTTCAGCTCGCACAGCGAGTCTCTTATCATCCAGATAAATAACAAAACCGTAATACATACAACGGTTAGCGAATGAAACACATGCCTTAAGCGCATGCTTGCCTCCTTGCTGTGAAGGGGCTACCATACCGGTGTCTAGGCGGTATGTGCAGCCCCATTCTGATTGAGAGTCAGTCTGGGGCTTTCATCTATCCGCCTTGTCACACAATGCCCAAGACGAACAGTCTCAAGCACCCGCCAAAAGAGTAACAGCATTCCCTCGCCGCGAATATCCCCTATAAGATCATGATTAATCAGGGATATATAACTATCCTCAAAGTATTTCGCTTAACGCCCCTTTCCTGCCGACGCGGAAAAATAACGCGCCGGGGGATCGCCAAAGGCTTTGCGAAACATGGAGATAAAATTACTCGGCGAGGCATATCCCAGCGTTTCCGCGATCTGCAGCACGGTTTCGCCGCGCAGGCACTCAGGAACTACGGTACAGAACTGCAAACGCGGGGCGCGGCGGCGATACACCTTTCACGTCTGGCGTCCGAACGGCTGCAGCAAAGCCGTGACGCCGGCAACTCGGCGCCATGACCGTCACTCGATAATTTCCACCACCTCCAGCCAGGCGTTTTTACCGCACGCCTGGCCCCCATTCAGCCAGCGGCGCAGCATATCCAGCGCCAGCATCGCCACCGACTCCTGCCGCAGCCGCAGGCCGTGGCGCGACGCACGATAACGAACGGTCTGGCCAATGCCGCCGCGCGGCGTATGCAGCGCAATGCTCACCTGATCGTCGCACATGGCGCTGACCGCCAACGCCAACGGCGCGCCGGTCAATTCCGCCAGCGAGCGGGCGCGCGCCAGCGTGGTTTCCAGCGTTTCGATGCAGTGCGCCGGCAGCAGTTCTCCCCCTGCCAGCGGCGCCCCTTCGCTCTGCAACTGCAGATTGATCAACCCGGCGCTGAACTGCTCGCTCAACGCCAGCTTCAGCCCTTGCTGATTCAGGCGCTGTGTCAGCGTCGCCGGCAACCCGATAGTGCCTTCAAAGATGCAGTTGTCCCCCGCCACCTCGCGCACGCGCCGCCAGGCCAGTTCCATTTCCGCACGCCGGCTTTCCGGCCCGGTCAGTTTCAGCTCGATGATCGGGCTGGAGGAACGGTAACCCAGCACCACATCCGGCGGCAGCGGCATACCGTCCAGCTCGGCGGCCAGATCGCTCTCGGAGGTGCCGAAGGTGGTCAGGCGCAGGCAGAGCGGCGGCGTCGGCAAGGTGAAGCGCTGGCGCAGACGCGGCACGATCTGCTGTTCGACCATCACTTTGAATTCCGACGGCACGCCGGGGGTGAAGAACATCTGACATCGGTTCAGCTGCAGCGCGAACCCGCAGGCGGTGCCCACCGGGTTATCCAGCATTTCCGCGTTGGCCGGGATCTGCGCCTGCTTGCGGTTGGAAGGAGCCATCGGCCGCCCGCGCTCGGCGAAATAGGCTTCCATGCGCGCCAGCCAGTCGGCCCGTTCAACCAATTCGACGCCACAGGCTTTGGCGGCGGCCAGCGCGCTGAGATCGTCGCTGGTCGGCCCCAGGCCGCCGTTGACGATCAGCACATCGGCGATATGGCTTCGTTCCTGCAGGATCTCGATCAACGCAGAGAGGCTGTCCCCGACCGTTTCCCGCCCGCTCATCGGCACTCCCTGCCGGAACAGGTAGTCCGCCAGCCAGGCGGCGTTGGTATCAATAATTTGCCCGTGCAGCACCTCATCGCCGGTGCTGAGCATCTCCACCCTTAACATTGATCTCTCCCACATTTTTTGGTCATTCCACTATAGAAGCCCGTAAATAACTTTTCACTAGCCGCCTGCGGATAATTTCAGCCATGGGTCCGTTCCTCATGTGCCATGCAGCTCGCCGCAATGTAAACATTACTGTACATCATGCGTAACGTCGGTTTGACACAAATTAGGGCTTCCACTATCCTGCCATCCTCATAAATCGTTACCTATAATTTTCAAAATCTTTCGGCTGGTAGAGAAAAAACGTGAAGAATCGCACTCTTGGCAGTGTTTTTATCGTGGCGGGCACCACCATTGGCGCCGGGATGCTGGCGATGCCGCTGGCGGCGGCCGGCGTCGGCTTCGGCGTCACGCTGGCCTTACTGGTCGGGCTGTGGCTGTTGATGTGTTACACCGCGCTGCTGCTGGTAGAGGTTTACCAGCATGAGCAGGCGGATACCGGTCTGGGCACCCTCGCCAAACGTTATCTCGGCGGCGGCGGCCAGTGGCTGACCAGCTTTAGCATGATGTTCCTGATGTACGCCCTCACCGCCGCCTACATCAGCGGCGCCGGCGAACTGCTCGCCACCAGCATCAGCCAGTGGACGTCGCAGGACTTCCCGGTGTCGCTCGGCGTTCTGCTGTTCACCCTGGTGGCCGGCGGCGTGGTATGCATCGGCACCCACTCGGTCGATTTGTTCAACCGCATCCTGTTCAGCGCCAAAGTGGTATTTCTGGTGGTGATGCTAGGCCTGATGTTGCCGAATATCCACCAAACCAACCTGATGACGCTGCCGCTGGAGCAAGGCCTGGCGCTGTCGGCTATTCCGGTGATCTTCACCTCTTTCGGCTTCCACGGCAGCGTGCCGAGCATCGTCAACTATATGGGCGGCAACATTCGCAAACTGCGCTGGGTGTTTATCATCGGCAGCGCTATCCCGCTGATGGCCTACATCTTCTGGCAGTTGGCAACGCTGGGCAGCATCAGCTCCGACACCTTCGTCGGCATTCTGGCGCAGCAGGCCGGGCTGAACGGTCTGTTGCAGGCGGTGCGCGACGCGGTGGCTTCGCCGCACGTTGAACTGGCGGTGCACCTGTTCGCCGATCTGGCGCTGGCGACCTCGTTCCTCGGCGTCGCGCTCGGGCTGTTCGATTTCCTGGCCGACCTGTTCAAGCGGCAAGACAACGTGCGTGGCCGCCTGCAAACAGGCGCCATCACCTTCTTGCCGCCGCTGGCCTTTGCGCTGTTCTACCCGCGCGGCTTCGTGCTGGCGCTAGGATTCGCCGCCATTGCCTTGTCGGTGTTGGCGCTGCTGTTGCCTTCACTGCTGGTGTGGAAAACGCGCAAAAAACATCAGGCGCAGTATCGCGTCTGGGGCGGTACGCCGGCGCTGGCGTTGGTGTTTGTCTGCGGGGTGACGGTGATCGCCATTCAACTGGGCATCGCCAGCGGCATGCTGCCGGCGGTAGGGTAAGCGGAACAGAAAGAACAAAGGGGCCTGAAGGCCCCTTTTTCACAGCGTCAGAAGCTCAGACCCACGCCGACGTAAGGGCCATCGGCCAGCGTGTTGTCGCGACGCCCGTCTTTGCCTTCCATCTGCATGTAACGGTAGCCCACGTCCACGCTCAGCGGACGGAACTTCCAGCGCAGGCCGCCGCTGGCTTCGTTATAGGCTTTCACGCCGCTGGTGAAGGATTCAGGCGCAAAGTACCCTTCGCCGTGCAGGCTGAAGTAACGGTTGATCTCCCACTCCAGGCCGCCGCCCAGCGCCACCGCCCCGCCGCTCTTCCCGTCTTTCGGGCTGAGGTACAGCGCTTTGGCACCCACGGTCGCCGTCAACGGCCCCAGCGGCACGCCGAAGTTCAGCCCCACGCTGCCGACGTTACCGTCGTGGTCGCTGCGCGCCCAGTTGCCGGTCAGGCCCAGACCAGAAGAGCCGGTGCTCATGCCAACGCCCAGGTTGGTGTAGTGCTGCCCGGCTTCGCCCGACACGCTGATGGCGTTCGCCGCGCCGGTCACCAACAGCAATCCTGCCGCGCACGCGACCCAAGTCTTTTTCATCATCTTTCCCTCTGGTTTGTCATCCGTACCGAATGATCGAATCAACGCATAATAATAACGTCACGAGTCTATACCAAAGCGCAATGAGTATTTAAGGGATAAAAGCGAAAAAATTCTTCAATAATCAAATAAATGTAAATATTTGCAAACAAGATTCTATATTCGTCAAGGCAATGCCAACGATAACCGAGACCTATTTGCCGTCGCTCGGCAATAGGGCTACAACTAGTAGTGGCTTTGACCAAGGTCAGGGGAAGAAGCCCCGCCAAAGGACTATGCTGATGAACGCTTAAACCGCCCGAGTCTTTACTTAACTGCACTACGATAAGGAGCAAGTGATGAGCAAGAAAGGACTGACCACCGCAGCCGGCGCCCCGGTTGTCGATAACAATAACGTGATCACCGCAGGCAAACGCGGCCCGATGCTGTTGCAGGACGTGTGGTTCCTGGAAAAATTGGCCCACTTCGACCGTGAAGTCATCCCCGAGCGCCGCATGCACGCCAAGGGATCCGGCGCTTACGGCACCTTTACCGTCACCCACGACATCACCCGCTACACCCGCGCCAAGATCTTCTCCGAGGTCGGCAAACAGACCGACATGTTCATCCGCTTCTCCACCGTCGCCGGTGAACGCGGCGCCGCCGACGCCGAACGCGACATTCGCGGCTTCGCCATGAAGTTCTATACCGAAGAAGGCAACTGGGATTTGGTGGGTAACGATACGCCAGTGTTCTACCTGCGCGATCCGCTGAAATTCCCCGATCTCAACCACGTGGTGAAACGCGATCCGCATACCAACCTGCGCAACCCCGTCTACAAGTGGGACTTTTTCTCCCACCTGCCGGAATCGCTACACCAGCTGACCATCGACTTCAGCGATCGCGGCATTCCGAAGTCCTATCGCCACATGCACGGCTTCGGCAGCCACACCTTCAGCTTTATCAATGCCGCCAACGAGCGTTTCTGGGTGAAATTCCACTTCCGCTGCCAGCAAGGCATTGAAAACCTGATGGATGAAGAAGCGGAAGCGATCATCGCCAAGGATCGCGAAAGCTCACAGCGCGATCTGTTCGACGCGATCAAACGCGGCGACTTCCCGCGCTGGAAGCTGCAAATTCAGATCATGCCGGAACACGAAGCCTCGCAGACGCCATACAACCCGTTCGATCTGACCAAGGTGTGGCCGCACGGCGACTATCCGCTGATCGACGTCGGCTATTTCGAGCTGAACCGCAACCCCGACAACTACTTCTCCGAGGTTGAGCAGGTGGCGATGAACCCCGCCAACGTGGTGCCGGGCATCAGTTTCTCGCCGGATAAAATGCTGCAGGGCCGTCTGTTCTCCTATGGCGATGCGCACCGCTATCGCCTGGGCGTCAACCACCACCAGATCCCGGTGAACGGCGCCAAATGCCCGTTCCACAACTACCATCGCGACGGCGCGATGCGCGTGGACGGCAACAGCGGCAACGGCGCCACCTACGAACCAAACAGCTTCGGCCTGTTCCAGGAGCAGCCGGACTTCAGCGAGCCGCCGCTGAGCATTGAGGGCGCGGCCGACCACTGGAATCATCGTGAAGACGACGATTACTACAGCCAGCCGCGCGCGCTGTTCAACCTGCTGAGCGCCGAAGAGCACCAGCGCATGTTCACCCGCATCGCCGGCGAACTGTCGCAGGTGCCGGAGCAAATCCAGCGCCGTCAGGTCGAGCTGTTCACCAAGGTGCATCCGGACTACGGCGCCGGCGTCGCCAAGGCGCTGGGGCTGCAATAACCCCCTGCCGTCATCCACTCAGCCGCCCTTTCGGGCGGCTTTTTTATGCCTGAGAGAGGCGCTGCGCCACCCATTGCTGCAACTGGCGGCGCGAAATCTTGATGCCGCCGTTTTTCAGTTCCTCAGGCAGCGGGAGCAGCGCCGCCGGGCGTTGGAAATTAGCCAGCTTGTCCTGCGACCAGGCGAGCAACGCCGCCAGCGACAGCGACGGATCGCCGTCGATTACCGCCACCGGCCGCTGGCCGAACTCGGCGTCCGCCACCGGCACCACAAACGCCTGCGAGATCTGCGGGTGCGCCGCCAACACGCGTT
The DNA here is from genome assembly GCF_052169115.1 of Serratia sp. CY33525. NCBI lineage: Bacteria > Pseudomonadati > Pseudomonadota > Gammaproteobacteria > Enterobacterales > Yersiniaceae > Serratia > Serratia sp. CY33525. Next base: position 740,570 of record NZ_JBJNLK010000001.1, read on the forward strand.
CGATATCCTCCGGCTGCACCCCTTCGCCGCCGCTGAAAAACAGGTTGTCCAGCCGGCCGAGAATGCGCAGTTCCCCCTCGGCCATCGCGCCGCGATCGCGGGTCGCGAACCAGCCCTGTGCATCCGCCAGCGGCTGCAGCTGGCCATGACGCCAGTAGCCGAGCGCCAGGCTGTCGGCGCGGATCCAGACCTCTTCGTCCACCAGTTTTACCTCGCGGCCGCTGAGCGGCAGGCCGACGCCCGGCCGCGCATCGGCGCGCTTGGCGCACACCGTGGAAGCCAGTTCGGTCAGCCCATAGCCGCACCAGCAGCGGATCCCCGCCGCTTCCGCCCGTTCGGTCAGCGCCACCGGGATCATGGCGCCACCGAGCAGCACCTCTTTCAGCGTCATGCCCGTCAGCGGTTGCGCCAGCAGCCGCCAGAGCTGTGTCGGCACCAGCGAGGCGTGCGTGCATCCCGCCAACGCCTCGGCCAGCGGATGCATCTCGCGCACCGCCAGCCGCGCCCCCGCCGCCAGCCAGCGCCAGACGATGCCCTGGCCGGAGACGTGAAACAGCGGCAATGACAGCAGCCAGCAATCCTCGCGCTGAAAATCCATCAGCCGCAACACCCCGGCGGCGCTGGCCAGATGATTGGCGTAGCTGTGCGCCGCCGCTTTCGGCAGGCCGCTGGAGCCCGAGGTCAGCGTCAGCGTCGCCAGACGTTGCGCATCCCACCTCGGCAGGTTCGGCCAGCGCGGCTCGGTCGAGGGCGGCGTCAATCGAATCACCTCTTCCGGCAGCGCCGGCAACGGATCCGGGCCGAAGGCAAAGGTGATGTCCAATTCGGGTAACAGCTGTGCCAGCAGCGGCGTCGGCAAGGCAGGATTGAGCGGCAACAGGCGCGCGCCGCATTGCAGCAGCGCCAGATAGGCCAACAGCAGCGGGTAGCTGTTTTTACCGCACAGTGCCACGCCACAGCCCGGCTCCACGCCCTGGTGCTGAAAATCCGCCGCCAGCTCATCCACCTGGCCTTGCAACGCCAGCCAACTCAGCGGCCGCTCGCCAAGCAGCAGCGCCGTCGCCTGCGGCTGAAGGCGCGCCCATTGTCGCCACGGCCAATCGCTTAACGGCGCCATAGGCACTCCAGCGCCGAGGCATCCAGCAGCGGCAATGCGCTACCCGGCCAAGGCCGCAGCACCTGCGCCTGCATCAACCCCAGGGTATCCAGCCCCGGCACGGTGTCCGGCGTCAGCCAGCGGGCGATGCGCGCCAGCTGGGTTAACCCCAGGCTGGACTCGATGCTGGAGCTGATCACCGCCGTCAGCCCCGCCGCGTGCGCCTGCGCCACCAGCGCCTGGCAGCGCGCCAGGCTGCCGACCAGCGTCGGCTTGATCACGATAGCCGCCACGCCCGGCTCGGCCTGCACCACAAAGTCCGCCTCGCGCACGCTCTCATCCCAGGCGATGGCGATGCCGGTCGCCCGGGCGAAATCGCGCGATTCATCACGAGTCTTGCAGGGCTCTTCCAAAAAGGCGATGCGATCGCGCCACGCCGGGTTGACGTATTTGGCGAAGCCGTCGGCTTTGGCGCGGGTCCAGCTGCGGTTGGCGTCCAGCCGCAGCCGCAGATCCGGCAGCGCCTCCAGCAGCACGTTGACGATCATGCCGTCGCGCACCGCCTCATACAGCCCCACCTTCACCTTGGCGACTTTCTCGCCCGGCAAGGCGCTCAATGTCTCGAACAGCTCATCCGGATCGCCGGTACACAGCGGCGCCTTGCGGAAATCCGCCTGCGTCGGCAAGCGCTGCTCCAGCTCGGCCTGCGCGCAGCTGAGCCCAAAGGCCACCGAAGGCAGCGCGCTGTCATCCGGTTCGTTGCCCGCCAACCAGGCCTGCAGCCAGTCCAACGCGGCCTGTTCGGCCTGCGCCAGCGTTTCCCGGCTGAATTCCGGCAGCGGCGCGATCTCGCCCCAGCCTTCACGCTCACCCTGACGCAGCTGCACCACCCATCCGTCACGCGTTTTCAACCGCTGATTGCGCAGCACCACGCCCGCCTCCATCGGCAGGCTGTAACGGTAAAGCGCCGCGCTGCGGTTTACCCCGTTCATTACGGGTTACGCTTGAATTTGCTGAAGTCCGGCTGACGCTTCTCGTTGAACGCGTTGCGCCCTTCCTGCCCTTCGTCGGTCATGTAGAACAGCATGGTGGCGTTGCCCGCCAGCTCCTGCAAACCGGCCTGGCCGTCGCAGTCGGCGTTCAGCGCCGCCTTCAGGCAGCGCAGCGCCATCGGGCTGTTCTGCAGCATTTCGCGGCACCAGCGCACCGTCTCTTTTTCCAGATCGGCCAGCGGCACCACGGTATTGACCAGCCCCATGTCCAGCGCGGCGGCGGCATCGTACTGGCGGCACAGGAACCAGATTTCGCGCGCCTTCTTCTGGCCGACGATGCGTGCCATGTAAGACGCGCCCCAACCGCCGTCGAACGAGCCCACTTTCGGGCCGGTCTGGCCGAAGATGGCGTTATCCGCCGCGATGGTCAGATCGCACATCATGTGCAGCACGTGGCCGCCGCCGATCGAATAACCGGCCACCATCGCCACCACCGGTTTCGGGCAGGTGCGGATCTGGCGCTGGAAGTCCAGCACGTTGAGGTGATGCACGCCGCTGTCGTCGCGATAGCCGCCGTAATCGCCGCGCACTTTCTGATCGCCGCCGGAGCAGAAGGCCTTATCGCCGGCGCCGGTCAGAATAATGACGCCGATGCCGTCGTCGTAACGGGCGTTGGCCAGCGCGTCGATCATCTCTTTAACCGTTTGCGGGCGAAACGCGTTGCGCACCTGCGGCCGGTTAATGGTGATTTTGGCGATGCCGTCGGCGGACTTGTGATACAGAATGTCTTCGAAATCGCCGGTGCAATCCTGCCAGGCGATAGCGGCATACAGCTGTTCTTCATTCGGATAAAGCATGTTCGGTTCCTTTAACCAAGGTTAACGAGAAAGGTCTGCAGCTCGGCGACGAAATCCTGCGGATTGGCCAGGTGCGCGTTGTGGCCGGCCTGCGGCACGATGCGCAACGGCAACCCGGCGTCGCGCGCCAGCCGTTGAAATTTGGGGTCGTTCTCACCGCACAGCACCCGCAGCGGCACGGTCAGTTGACGTAGCTGCGGCGCCAGATAGGGCTGCCGCCCGAGCGACGTGGCTTCGAGCATGTCGGCGATCGCCGGGCCGCTGTTGACCGAGCGCGCGGCGATCAGCGCCTGGCGGTGCACATGGCTAAGCTCTTTGAACACCGGCTGCTGATACCAGTCCGCCAGGACTTCGGCAATCGGCTCACTGCGAAAACGCGCCGCCCACAGCGCATCCTGCTCGCAACGATCGCGGCGCTGTTGTTCGTCCTCAAGCCCCGGATTGCCGCCCTCGACGATCACGCCTTGCAGGCCGTCATGGCGACCGTGGCAAGCGTGATACATGGCGATGCGCCCGCCGAGCGAGTAGCCCACCAGCCAATAACGTTCAATATTGCGCAGTTGCAGGGTCGCGGCGATTTGCGCGCTGATGTCGTCAAAGCCGCGGCAGCTCACCGCCACGGAATCGCCGTGGCCGGGCAGATCGATGGCCAGCGACGGCCATTCCGGGCAACGCGCGGCGATCACCCGCCATTCATTGTTGTTGCCCAGCAGGCCGTGCAGCCATACCAGCCACGGACGCCCCGCTTCGCCCTGTTGCAAAATTCGCGTCGCCAGCATCATTGCACCGCCATCTGTTGCACCAGGTATTGCAGGCTTTCGGCCCCTGCGCTCGGCGACACCTGCAGTTCTATCAGCGTGGCGCCGCCGCGCCGCCAGCCTTGCTCAACCGCCTGTTGCAGCTGGCTCCAGTTTTCCGGCCGCGCGTACTCCAGCTGGAACATCGCCGCCGCGTGGCTGAACTCGACGTTCTGCGGCATGCAGTAAAAGCGTTGGCGCTCCTCGTCCGGCGTCGGCAGCAGCGAGAAAATTTGGCCGCCGTTGTTGTTGACGACGATCAGCACCGTCGGCGCCGAACAGTGGCGTAAAAGCGCCAGCGCATTGAGGTCATACAACGCGGAAAGGTCGCCCACCACCGCCAACGTCGGCCGGGCGGTGGCGCGCTGTACGCCGGCGGCGGTGGAGATCAGGCCGTCGATGCCGCTGGCGCCGCGGTTACTGAATACCGGGTAAGCGACAGGCAGCGTGGTTAACGCGTCGATCAGTCGCACCACCAGGCTGTTGCCGAGAAACAGCTGGCCGTTCTCCGGCAGCAGCTCCGGCAGGCGGTGCGCCAGCTGCGCTTCGCCAAAGTTATCGTGCAGATGCGTGGATGCCGCCGTCAGCGCTTTATCCGCCAGCACGGCCAGCCCGGCGGCCCAAGGCTGGCGCGGCTGCGCCGGGTGCTGCGCCAACCACTGCGCCACGCCGGCGCGCAGGCGCCGCCCCCGGTGCTGGGCCGGATCGAGCCGCCCCGGCAGCTCGTCGATGATCCAATACTCTTCAGGCCGGCACTGCGCCTGCCACTGCAGCAGGCGTTTGCCGGTCAGGCTGCCGCCGAACTGCACCACCAGCTGCGCATCTTGCAGTACGCGCTGCGCCTGCGGATGAGCGAGCCACAAATCGGCGCAGGGCAGCGGTTGCCCGGTCTGCGACAGCACGTCGCCGATCAGCGGCCAGCCCAGCGTTGCGGCCCATTCGGCCACCTGCGCGCCCTCTTGCGCGCTCATGCGCCCGGCCAGCACCACGCCGCGCTTTTGCCGCCAGAAGAACCAGTCCGGCTGCGGCACCGGCGCCGTACGCGTCTCGCTTTCCTGCAGCCACGGGCGATCGCTCTGCCACCAGTCGCCCAGCGCGGCGGACCAGTCGGCATAGTGACGTTCGTCGCCGCCGTACAGCGGCTCGGCGAACGGGCAGTTGATGTGCAAAGCGCCGTGCTGCAGGCGCGCCATCGCGCTGTCGACGCTGGAGGCCAGCCACGCGGCCGGAATATCCGGCGTAGGACGCGGCAGATCGATCGCCAGCGTCGGGTGGCTGCTGTAGAGGCCGTTTTGACGGATCGCCTGATTGGCGCCGCAGTCGATCAACTCCGGCGGCCGATCGGCGGTGAGAAACACCAGCCGCTCACCGGTCAGGCCGGCTTCAATCAACGCGGGATAAAGGTTGGCCGCCGCGGTGCCGGACGTGACGATCACCGCCACCGGCTCACGCGCCGCCTTCGCCAGCCCAAGCGCCAGATGGCCGAGCCCGCGCTCATCAAAATGGGTATGACAGATAAACGATCGGTTAGCCGCGGCGGCCAGCGTCAGCGGCGTGGAGCGCGATCCCGGAGCGATACAAACATGCCGCACCCCATGGCGGGCCAGCGCCTCGAGCAGCACAGCCGCCCACCGGCGATTAAAAACACTTGTCGACATAGTTCGCTCACAAGTCAGTTAGCAGAGATCGTCTCCGGCGCAGCCGACGGACGCCGCGCCTGTAGTTACGCTCTGTATTATATGAGGTGTTATTTTCACGGCTTTTGCGCCAGCGCAAGAACGCCGTATATCCCTGGGCGTTTACACCAGATAATTATTTGATTTAGAACAAAAAATAAACAATAAAAACACAAATACTTTACACTTGCGGCGGCGCCGGCTCAATCCGTCCATACAAAAATCAGGGAAATACCCAGTGAGTTTATCCTGACGTATCTTCCCGCCACAGCAAGTCAACCTCCATGACATACCGTTGCTGATCGGGCATAGGTCAGAACGCCCCGCCTCGACAAATGTTTATTAAAATTAAACAATACGATTAAAAAACAGACACATCTCATTCTGAACAGCTATACTGGAAAGGTCTGTTCCTTCCTGCAACAAATCCACGCCATATGTTCCCGGCGCCAGATACAGGATGTTCACGCACTCCCAGCGGGTTTACCGGCTGCCCTTTTGGTCAGAAGTGAGGAGCTTTTGTGTGAAAGAAAAACTTATCAATTGGTTAAGAAGTCAACGCAAAAACAGCAAAATAAAGCCGCTCGCCGCCAGAAGCGCTAAAGGCGAACCGGAACCGCTCGGCGGCACCATCAAGGCCGAGCTGTTTTCCGTCGATCAGATGGAACGCTACGGCCAGCGTCTGGCACGCTCTCACAAACTGGCGACGCGTAAGACCCCCTACTATTTGCTGAAGCGGCTGGATCACAACGAACGGGTGCTGGCTGAGAGCTGCCGCCAGCTCAGCAACGGCAAAAAAAGCAGCATGACGCCCGCCGGGGAGTGGTTGCTCGATAATTACTATTTGATCGAAGAGCAAATCCGCGTGGTGCGACATCACTTGCCTAAGACCTTTGGCCGCGGCTTGCCGCAGCTGACTGCACCGCACAACTGCCCGCGCATTTACGACATCGCCGCCGAAGCCATCACCCACGGCGACGGGCGCTGGGACGCAGAGAGCCTGACGCGCTATATCGCCGCCTATCAAAAGGAAACCAATCTGACGCTGGGTGAACTGTGGGCGCTGCCGGGCATGCTGCGTCTGGCGCTGATAGACAACCTGCGCCGCGTCAGCGTCGAGGTAGCGCAGGCTCAGCGTGAACGCAACCTGGCCGATGACTGGGTCAATAAAATGCTCGAATCGGCGGAAAACGATCCGGCCAATTTGATCATCGTTATCGCCGACATGGCGCGATCCAATCCGCCGCGCACCAGCGCCTTCGTCGCCGAGCTGGTGCGCCGTCTGCAGGGCCACGGCACCATGCTGGCGCTGCCGCTCACCTGGGTGGAACAGCGTCTGGCGGAGGTCAGCATGACCTCCGATGAACTGATCCACCGCTTCAACCAACAGTTGGCGGTCAGCCAACTGTCGGTCAGCAACAGCATCGCCGGCCTGCGCCAGCTGAGCGAAATGGATTGGGCGGAATTTGTGGAAACCATGAGCCTGGTAGATCAAACGCTGCGTCAGGATCCGGCTGGGGTGTACCCGATGATGCACTTCGACACCCGCGATCACTATCGCCACGTGATCGAAATGCTGGCCCGCCACAGCCCGCACGACGAGGTACAGGTTGCGCGACACGTGCTCAACATGGCGCGAGTGGCGGCGGAAGATCCCGTCGGCGATGCGCGCAACCATCACATCGGCTACTACCTGATCGACGACGGCAGACCGGCGCTGGAACAGCAGTTGGCGGTACGCCTCAGCCGCATTACCCGGGTGCGCCACGCGCTGAACCAGGCGCCGCTGCTGTCCTGGCTCGGCAGCCTCAGCCTGCTCACCACCGCCAGCTGTGCGGAACTGTTGCGCCACGCGGCGGGCAGCGGCATCAGCTGGTGGGGATTGGCGCTGCTGTTTTTTCCGTTGGCGATCGTCGTCAGCCAATTCGTGCTTAACCTGCTCAGCGAAGTTACGACCCGCAGTCGGGAACCCCGACCTTTGCCGAGGCTCGATTTCTCCTGCGGCATTCCGGCCGAGTTCCGCACATTGGTGGTGATCCCCACCCTGCTCGACGAGAAAACCGGCATCGACCGGCTGCTCAACGCGCTGGAGGTCTGTTATCTGGGTAATGCGATGAAGCACCTGCATTTCGCGCTGCTCACCGACTTTAACGACGCCCCGCATCAGCGGCAGGCTGACGACGCCGCGTTGCTGGCTTACGTCAGTGAAAAAATCGGCGCGCTGAATGCACGCTATCCCTGTGAAGGGCCGGGCCACTTTTTCCTGTTCCACCGCGATCGGCAGTGGAATGACAAACAGGGCGTGTGGATGGGGCTGGAGCGCAAACGCGGCAAGCTGAATGCGCTTAACGACTGGCTACGCAACCGCGACAACGCCTTCTCCAGCCTGGTTGGCGCCGGCCTTGAGGCTCTGAAAAACGTCAAATACGTCATCACCCTCGACAGCGATACCGTATTGCCGCGCGACACCGCTCACCAGCTGATCGCCGCCATGGCGCATCCGCTCAACCAGCCGCAGTATGACGAAAACAGACAGCGCGTGGTGGAAGGCTACACCATTTTGCAGCCGCGCATGGCCGAAGAGATCCCGCGTTTTGGTCAGGGACGTTACGCCGCCTTATGCAGCAGCACGCCGGGCAACGATCCCTATACGCGCATGGCGTCGGACATTTATCAGGATCTGTTTGGCGAAGGCTCATTCATCGGCAAAGGCATTTACGACGTGGACGTGTTTGCGCGCAGCCTGCAAGGCACCTGCCCGGAGAATTTAGTGCTGAGCCACGATCTGCTGGAAGGTTGCTATGCCCGCTCGGGGCTGTTGAGCGATGTGCTGTTGTATGAGCAATATCCCAGCAACTATCTGGTCGACGTGGCGCGCCGTTCGCGCTGGATCCGCGGCGACTGGCAGTTGCTTAACTGGCTGCTGCCGCGGGTGAAAAAAGCGGACGGCTCACGCTGCGCCAACCCGCTGAGCGCGCTGTCGCAGTGGAAGCTGTTCGACAACCTGCGCCGCAGCCTGGTGGCCCCCAGCCTGTTGCTGCTTTTATTCTGCTGCCTGACAGGGTTGCCCAACACCGGTTACTGGCTGGCGGTGGTCTTTATGCTTCTGCTGCTGCCTTCCGCACTGGCGCTGCTGCAGGACATCGCGCGCAAACCGCCACGCCGCCCGTTTCTCCAGCATGTGCGGCTGGCGCTGAAGGGCACGCTGCACCGGTTGGCACAAATCGGCCTGCGCCTCGCGGCACTCCCGCACGAAGCGCTGTACAGCCTGAAAGCGATCGCCGTTACCCTATGGCGCCTGCTGTTCAGCCAACGCAATCTGCAAGAGTGGACCAGCTACGCCCAGAGCAAAACGCGCCTGCGGGTGACGCCGACCAATTTCTATCGCGCCATGTGGGTCAATCCGCTGGCCGGGGCGGGGTTGCTGCTGCTCACCGCGTGGCATAACCCGATGGCGCTCGTCGTCGCCTTGCCGCTTTCCGCGCTGTGGGTATTCGCGCCGTTCTTGCTCTACTACCTGAGCCGCGAGCCGCAGCGCAGCAAAACGGCGATCGATGAGGAGCAACGGCGTTTCCTGCGCCATACCAGCCGCCAGACCTGGGACTTTTTCAACACCTTCGTCAATGCTCAGGAGAACTGGCTGCCGCCGGACAACTATCAGGAAATACCGGAACCGGTGATAGCGCACCGCACCTCGCCGACCAATATCGGTTTGTCGCTATTGGCCAACCTCACCGCCTGCGATTTCGGCTACCTGACGCTGTGCGAGGCGCTGCGCCGCATTGAACTGACGCTCGATACGCTGGATCGCATGGAGCACTATCGCGGCCATCTGTACAACTGGTACGACACGCGCACCTTAGAGCCGTTAAACCCGCGCTATATTTCCAGCGTCGACAGCGGCAACCTGGCCGGGCATCTGCTGACGCTCTGCGCCGGGCTGCCGGCGCTGGCCCAACAGCCGGTCATCGATCCGCAGCGGATAGTGGCCGGTCTGGGAGACAGCCTGGAACTGCTGGAACAGCAGTGGGGAAACGCAGCGCCGAAAAACCTGGCCAAACTGCGCCAACATTGGCAACAGGCGCAAAACAGCCCGTACGCCGCGCTGCTGCTTGAATTGGACGCCATGCGCAACTACAGCAACGGGTTGCAGGAGCCGGCGTTAAACCACGGCGAAGAAACTAAACGCTGGGCCGGCGCGCTCCATCAGCAGCTTAATGAACTCTGTGCGGAATGGGCGCAATGGTATGGCTGGCTGAGCGATGCGCCGCCGGATCTGGCGCAGCCGCCCAGCCTGCGCTGGTTGGCCGACGCCCCGGCGAACCTGGGGCTTTCGGCCGAGCAACAAAGCCGGCTCGATGCCGCCGCCGCGCTGGCGCAACAGCGCCTGGCGCAACTCGGCAACCTGCGGCAGCGGCTGGAAAAAATGGCGCAGATGGACTTCCACTTCCTGTATGACGAATCGACCCACCTGCTGAGCGTCGGCTTCAACTGCGACCATAACCGCATGGACAGCAGCAAATACGATCTGCTGGCGTCGGAAATCCGTCTGACCAACTACGTGGCCATCGCGACCAATCAGGTGCCGCAGCGCAGCTGGTTCGCCCTTGGCCGGCTGTTCACCGTCATCGACAAGGAGCCTGCGCTGATGTCGTGGAGCGGGTCGATGTTCGAATACCTGATGCCGCAGTTGGTCATGCCCGCCTATCCCGATTCGCTGCTGGTGCAGATGTGCCGCGCGGCGGTGGCGCGCCAAATCGCCTGGGGTAAGGAGCGCGGCGTCCCCTGGGGCGTTTCCGAATCCGGCTATTTCGGCTTCGACGCGCAGCAAAATTATCAATATCACGCCTTTGGGGTGCCCGGTTTGGGGCTGCGGCGCGGCCTGGCCGACGATATGGTGATCGCCCCTTACGCGACGCTGATGGCACTGATCGTTGAGCCCGTCGCCGCTTGCAATAACCTGCTGACGCTGGAACACAACGGCGCCAAAGGGCGATACGGTTTTTACGAAGCGCTCGATTACACCACCGCACGCCTGAGCCGCGGGCAACTGTACACGATCGTCCGCTCCTACATGGCACACCACCAGGGCATGGGGTTCCTGGCGCTGTCGCACCTGCTGCTGGATGCGCCGATGGTGGCGCGTTTCGCCCGCTATCCCGCCTTCCAGTCAGCGCGCCTGCTGCTGCAGGAACGCGTGCCGGACGCAGTCGAGCTCTATAGCCCGCGTCGTCATTTCGAAACCCACGAAGGCACCATCCAGCCGGCCAGCTTCAGCGCGCGTGAATTCACCCGCGTCGATACGCCGATACCCGAAGTGCAACTGTTGTCCAACGCCAACTATCATCTGATGCTGTCGCAGGCCGGCGGCAGTTACAGCCGGTGGCAAAACCTGGCGCTGACCCGTTGGCGCGAGGACGCCACCCGTGATAACTGGGGCGCTTTCTGCTACCTGCGCGATCCGCAAACCGGCGAAGTGTGGAGCAATACCTGGCAACCGATCGGCGGCGGCGGCGCCAAAGACTATCGCGCGGTGTTCAACGACGCCGGCGCCGAATTCCAGCGCCATCTGGGCACGCTTTCGGTCAAAACGCAGGTGGTGGTTTCGCCGGAAGATGATATCGAACTGCGCCGCCTGACGCTCATCAACCGCGGTAAACAGCCGCGCATCCTTGAGATCACCAGCTATGCCGAAGTGGTGCTGGCACCGGCCGGGAACGATCTGGCGCACCCGGCCTTTAGCAATCTGTTCGTGCAAACAGAGCTACTGCCAGACCAGGAAGCGATCCTGTGTCATCGCAGACCGCGCGAGCCCAAAGAGACGTGCCCGTGGCTGCTGCACATGATGACGGTACAGGGAAACAGCGCGCAAACCTCGTTCGAAACCGATCGCGGCATATTTATCGGCCGCGGCCGCACGCCGGCCAATCCGCAGGCGTTGTACCACAATGCGCCGCTGACCAACAGCGCCGGGCCGGTTATCGATCCGATCATCGCCATCCGCCAGCGCGTGGTGCTGGAACCCAACGTTCCGCTGACGCTGGATGTGTTTTACGGCGTTTGCGAGGATCGCGCCTCCTGTCTGGCGATGCTGGAAAAGTATCGCGATCGCCACTTGGCGGATCGCGTCTTCGAACTGGCCTGGTCACACAGCCAGGTGGTGTTGCGCCAACTGAACGCCAATGAGGAAGACGCCAATCTGTTCAACCGTCTGGTCGGCGCCGTGGTGTTCCCGGCGCAGGAAATGCGCGCCGGCGGCGGTGAAATCATCAGCAACCGCCGCGGCCAGTCCGGGTTATGGGGGCATTCGATCTCAGGCGATCTGCCGATCGTGCTGCTGACGGTCAGCGACGCGGAGAATATCGCGTTGGTGCAGCAGCTGATCCAGGCACACAACTATTGGCGCCTTAAGGGGCTGCAGGTGGATCTGGTGATCCTCAACGAAGACGTCGGCGGCTACCGCCAGGATCTGCAAAATCAGATCATGGGCTTGATCGCCGCCGGCATGGAATCCACCCTGACCGACAAGCCTGGGGGCATTTTCGTGCGGACCAGCGAACATATGTCGCCGGAAGACCATCGTCTGCTGCTCAGCGTGGCGCGCATCTATCTCGACGACCGACGCGGCGGTTTGGCGGAGCAGCTCAACCAACGCCTGCAGCTGCCGCAAACCCTGCAACAGCCGCTGTCTCCGCTCACCGCGTCGTCGAAGCTGGCGACGGTAGACAACCTGCCGCGCAACCTGCATTCGCCGCAGTTGCCCGCCATCGAAGACCTGCAATTCTTTAACGGGCTGGGCGGATTCTCCAGCGACGGACGCGAATATGTCATTGCGATGAACGAGAACAAGATCACTCCGGCACCCTGGTCAAACGTTATCGCCAACCCGCTGTTTGGCACGGTTATCTCAGAAAGCGGTCAGGCCTATAGCTGGTACGAAAACGCTCACGAGTACCGGCTGACGCCGTGGGATAACGATCCCATCAGCGATCGCGGTGGCGAAGCGTTTTATCTGCGCGACGAGGAAAGCGGCCACGTCTGGTCCCCCACGCCGCTGCCGGCCCGCGGTCGCGGCCACTATTTGACGCGCCACGGCTTTGGCTACAGCGTGTTCGAGCACCGCGAAGGCGGCATCGACAGCCAGCTGACGATGCTGGTGGCGCAGGACGCGCCGGTGAAGCTGTTTTTGCTGACGCTGACCAACGGTTCAGGCCGCACGCGCAAACTCTCCGCCACCGGCTACATGGAATTCATCCTCGGCGATTTGCGCAGTAAAACCGCCATGCACGTCGTGACACAGGCCGCGACGACGACGGGCGGCTGCGGCATTCTGGCCACCAACCATTACGGCGGCAACGGTTCCGAGCGCACCGCCTTTTTCGGCGTTACCGGCGCCCACTGTTCCATCAGCGGCGATCGGCGTGAATTCCTCGGCCGCAACGGCACGCTGGCCAATCCGGCGGTGCTGAAACTGCGCCGGCTTTCCGGCAGGGTCGGCGCCGGGCTGGATCCGTGCGGCGCGGTACAGTCGGCGCTCAGCCTGATCGACGGCGATCAGCGCAGCCTGGTGTTCGTCCTGGGACTGGGACAAAACGCCGACGAGGCCGACATGCTGCTGCAGCGCTACCTGGATGAAGATCGCCTGCAAGACGAACGGCAACAGGTCGCCGCCTATTGGGACGGCATCCTGAATAAGGTGCAGATCGGCACGCCGCATCCGGCGGTCGATCTGCTGGCTAACGGCTGGCTGCTGTACCAAACTCTCTCCTGCCGCATTCAGGCACGCAGCGGCTACTACCAATCCGGCGGCGCCTTTGGCTTCCGCGATCAGCTGCAGGACACGCTGGCACTGACCCACGCCGCGCCGCAACGGCTGCGCGAACAGATCCTGCTGTGCGCCTCACGCCAGTTTATCGAGGGCGATGTGCAGCACTGGTGGCATCCGCCGCAGGGCAACGGCGTGCGCACCCGCTGTTCCGACGACTATCTGTGGCTGCCGCTGGCGATGTGTCATTATTTGGACGCCACCGGCGACGAGAGCATTTTGACCGAACAGGTGGGCTATCTGGAGGCGCGCCAGCTGGCGCCCGGCGAAGAGTCCGCCTATGAACAGCCGGCGCAGAGCGCAGTGCGGGAAAGCCTGTACCAGCACGGCGCGCGCGCGCTGAAACACGGCCTGACCTTCGGCGAGCACGGGTTGCCGCTGATGGGGGCCGGCGACTGGAACGACGGCATGAACAGGGTCGGGCTGGAAGGCCGCGGCGAAAGCGTCTGGCTCGGCTTCTTCCTGTTTTCCATCCTGCAGCGCTACGGCGATCTGGCGGAACGCCACCACGATGACGACCTGGCCGCACAGTGCCGCCGCCAGGCCGCCGCCCTGAGGGACAACCTGCACAACCATGCCTGGGATGGCGAATGGTACCGCCGCGGCTATTTCGACAACGGCGAACCGCTCGGCTCACACCTGGCCGCGGAGTGCCGCATCGACGCCATTGCGCAAAGCTGGTCGGTGCTGTCCGGCGCCGGCGATCCGCAGCGCAGTCGGCAGGCGATGCAGTCATTGGATACACATCTGGTCGACCCGCAGGCCAGGCTGATCAGACTGTTGACGCCGCCGTTCGACGGCAACGGCCCCGATCCCGGCTATATCCGCGGCTATCTGCCCGGCGTGCGGGAAAACGGCGGCCAATACACCCACGGCGCGGTATGGGCGGTGATGGCCTTCGCCGAAATGGGTGACATCGAACGCGCCTGGCAGCTGATGGCGCTGATCAACCCCATCAACCACAGCCTGGACAGCGCCGCCGCCGAACGTTACAAAGTCGAACCTTACGTGGCGACCGCTGATGTCTACGCAGTTGAGCCGCATATCGGCCGGGGTGGCTGGAGTTGGTATACCGGCTCGGCAGGCTGGATGTATCGCTTGATTCTCGAGTCGCTGCTGGGCCTGAAACGCCGCGGCGATCGGCTGACGATCGATACGCGTCTGCCGGCCGACTGGCCGCAATTCACGATCAACTACCGCGAAGGCGCCAGCGAATATCAGCTGGTCGTGCGCCAGGGAGAAGGCGAAACGCAGATCATCGTTGACGGCATCCCTCAGTCGGAGCCGACGATCGCGCTGCGGGACGACGGCAGGATCCATCAGGTGGAAGTGATTTTGGGGAAAGAAGATACGTAGCTGTCGGGCGGCGGCGCAGGCCGCCGCCCGACGTCGTTATTTTCTGGCCAGCAGCAGCCCCAGCACCAGCCCGACGGTGGCGCCGATGCCTACGCTGTGCCAGGGTTTATCCCGCACGTAGTCGTCGGTGCGGTGTACCGCTTCTTTGGCGCGCGCATAGTAGGATTCGCCGGTGTTCGCCCAGCGCGCCTTAACCTCACTCAGCGCCTGCTCGGCGTGCGACTTGATGTCGATGTAGGCCTGATCCGCGCGATCGCCGGTATATTGCAGCACTTCTTCCAGCGTCTCGGTCAGCATTCTCAGATCGTCATCCAGCGTAGTTTGCTCAGCATCCGTATGTCTTGCCATAGTGAGATCTCCGTGGTTGAAAAATTAAGCGTTCCTACACTATAGACAAGGATCGCCGCCTGCGGCCATCGGACTTTTACCCTAAAACACCAATTGCACCTTGGCGGCCTGGCGCTTATCGCCGGCAAACTCCAGCGCCTGCGCCAGTTGCCCGCTGGCGAACTCCGCCGACAGCAACGGCAGCGGATCGACCACGTCGTCGGCCAGCCACGCCACCGCCAGCGCAAACTCCGCCACGAAGCGGAAGGATCCGAGCAGGTTCAACTCCTTGGCGATCAACAACATCAGCGGAAAATCGGGGAAGCTGGCGCCCATGCCCACCTGCACCACGGTGCCTTTGGCGCGGGTGATCTCCAGGCAGCGCTGCAGCGACTGCGGATGCCCCGCCACTTCGAAGGCGACGTCGAAATATCCTTTGTCCTGCTGATAACCGCTAACATCGTCGTCCGCGGCATGCAGGCACCGATCGGCCCCCATTTGCCTGGCGATCGCCAGGCAGCGCGGGCTGAGATCGGCACAGACAATTTCGGCGGCGCCCAGCGCTTTCAGCGCCGCCACCAGCAGGCAGCCGATCGGGCCGACGCCGGACACAAAGATCTTTTTCCCCGTCACGTCGCCGGGCTGCTTCGCCGCGTGGATCGCCACCGCCAGCGGTTCAGCGAACACCATCACCCTGTCGTCGCGATCGGCGCCGTAAGGGATACACTGCGCGCTATCCACCACTTTGTATTGGGTAAAGGCCCCGTCGACGTGCGGAAAATACATCGCGCTGCCGAAAAAGCGCATCTCGACGCATTGATTGCTTTGCTGCGCCAGACAGTATTTGCACTGCCCACAGGGTTTGCTGGGATTGAGCGCCACCTTCTGCCCGACCGGCAGCTGCGGCGAATCGCTGGCGACCACTTCGCCGATCACCTCATGGCCCAGCACCATCGGCTGGCGCACCTGAAAATTGCCGACCCTGCCTTCCTGAAAGTAATGCAGATCCGAGCCGCAGATGCCGCCGCGGCTGATTTTCACCAGCGTTCCCTGCCCCCGGTAATCCACTTCTTGCGCAATCACCGCCACGTCGCGTTTGCCATTGACCACGCAGGACTGGGTTTGAATTTTCATCTCAACACTCCACGAAAAAAGGTTACACCGCCGCCGACATGCCGCCATCGACAAACAGCAGTTGCCCGTTGACGAAGGCGGAGGCGTCGGCGGCCAGGAACACCGCCGCGCCGATCAACTCCTGCGGATCGCCCCAGCGTGCGGCGGGCGTGCGTTGGGTCAGCCAGGCGGTGAAGGCCGGATCGTCGGCCAGCGCCTGCGTCATCTCGGTTTTGAAGTAGCCGGGGGCGATGCCGTTGACCTGAATGTTGTAGCGCGCCAGCTCCACGCACATGCCGCGCGTCAGCATTTTCACCGCGCCCTTGGAGGCCGCATAAGGGGTGATGGTGTCCCGCCCCAGCTCGCTTTGCATCGAGCCGATGTTGACTATCTTGCCGCGCCGGCGCGGCACCATATAACGCGCCACGGTTTGCGACACGATGAAAACCGCCTTCTGGTTGACGGCGATGATGTCGTCCCAGTCTTGCTCCGGAAACTCGGTGAACGGGTGGCGGCGCTGGATGCCGGCGTTGTTGATCAAGACGTCTATCGCGCCGATATCCGCTTCGATACGATCGATGGCAGCATGCACCGCCTGGGAATCGGTAACGTCGAACGCCGCCGCATCGGCGCGCAAGCCCTCTTCGCGCAGGCGATCGGCGGCGTGTCGGGCATGTTCGTCGGTGGTGGCGTTGACCAGAATATGCGCGCCTTGCTGCGCCAGGCCGCGCGCCAGCAGAAAACCGATGCCGCGCGAGGCGCCGGTGATCAAGACAATTTTGTTATCCAGTGAAAACAGGTTGTTCATGGTGATTCCCGGCCATCAGGCCTCCAATCGGACAGGCCTCTATCTCAGCCGATTGTTACCGGTAAAAACGTGATGGAAATCACTGAACATCATGTTACGAAACCCTGTTACCCTTAACGTGATCTCACGCAGGCAGCAAGCGGGCAAAATCAGTTATCCAATTGAAAAATAGCTATTTTCAATAGGAGCGCATTCATTGTTATCGCCAAATCGATTTGTTAACATACCGCTATCCACCCTTGCCGCGCCGCCCGTGAAGGCCACCGAATGAAACACCCTCGCGTTACGCTACAGGACATCGCACAATTGGCCGGCGTGACCAAAATGACCGTCAGCCGCTTCCTGCGCACGCCGGAAAAAGTGGCGGCCAACACCGCCGAACGCATTGCGCAGGTCATGCGGGAGCTGAACATCACTGACGCCGATACCGCACAGGCCGGCAGAAAACCGCGCATCGGCGTACTGATCCCCTCCTTCAACAACCAGATCTTCGCCGATCTGCTGGCCGGCATCGAATCCGTTACCCAAGCGCGGGGTTACCAAACGCTGGTGGTGAACTACGATTACAGCCCGCAGCGGGAAGAAGAGCAGATCGCACAGCTGTTGAGCTACCCGATCGCCGGGCTGATCCTCACCGACTCTGCGCATACCTTGCGCGCAGAGACCTACCTCGGCGCCGCCAAAATCCCCCTCGCGCAGGTGATGGATCTCGACGCGCCGCCGGGGCGGATTGCGGTGGGGTTTGATAATGAACAGGCGGGGTATGACATGACCGAAGCGCTGCTCGCCAGCGGCAAACGGCATATCGTTTACTTTGGCGCCATGTCGGACGCCCGCGACAATAAACGCTATCGGGGGTACTGCCGCGCCATGGCGGCTCAGGGGCAAACGCCGCGCCAGATCACGCCGCATCGGGTCTCTTCGGTTTCGATCGGCGCCGACATGCTGGCGATGGCGCGCGAACGCTACCCGCAGTTGGACGGTATCCTGTGCACCAACGACGATCTGGCGGTGGGCGTGTTGCAGACCTGCCTGCGTCTCGGCGTGCGCGTGCCGCAGGAGATTGCGCTATCGGGTTTTCACGGCCTGGATATTGGCCAGGCGACCACGCCGGGCATCGCCAGCGTGATCACGCCGCGCTTTGACATGGGGAAAACCGCCGCTGAAATGCTGCTGCTGCGGATCGCGGGCGAACCCTGCGCCGAGCGCCACGATCTGCACTACCGCCTCTCACTCGGCGGCACCGTTTGAGCCGGCATTCGGGCTGACCGGCTGTGCGGCACGGGCTTTTTCGCTGCGCGCCGCCCACCACAGACCGCTGTTTTTCATCGCATAGCCAAACAGCAAGCCCACCAACAGAGAAAGCGTCACCAGCGGCCAATCTCCGCCGCCGGCGAAGGTCGCACAGGCGCCGATAAAGGTGCCGGGCACAAACCCCAGCCACTGCTGTTTGGCCTGAATGCACATCAGGAACGCAACGACGCCGGTCAGCAGATACCCCAGCAGCTCCCACTGCGGCGCCAGTTCGCTGCCGTGGATGATCGCCATTGCCCAGAAGACGCCGCTGCAGCAGGTCAACACGCCGATCAACAGCCCTTTCAGCCCGCCCTGCGGGCAGGCGAAATACGCCGTGCAGCCGAGAAAACCGGCCCAACCGATCAGCCCCAGGCTGACGGCAACCCAGCCCCACACGCCGGAGAGGATCCCGGTAGTAACGGCAATGGCGAAAAGAACGTTCATAAAGTGACCCGCGGCAAAAAGAAAGCGCGCAGTTTACCCGAAAGCCGGTTATTTCATGTGATTAAAATCACAATATAAATGCAATTGAAGAATGATTAATTAAATAAAAGAGACTTAAATCACAAAATTATTAACGTGGGAACCCTACACGTACCGTCATCCATGCCAACAACAGGCATACCGTGGTGCTGCTCAGGAACAGCAGATGGGTTGCCTGCTGCAGATCGACACGGTCGACCACGATCCCCAGCAAGATCGGCACCCAGTTGGCGATATAAGCGATAACGTAAAACAGTGAAAGCAAACGCGCATGGCTGGCCGGCGGCGAAATCAGGTTTACCAGGGTCGCGCTGCCGACGAAAATGGCGCCGTAAGCATAGCCGGCCACCACCAGGCCCGCAGCCGCCAGCCACAGTGAATGCCATTGGATCGCCGCAGCGAATACCACCGCCGCCAGCACCTGCGCCAGGCAACCGAACAACAGCGAATGACGGGCGTTAAGGCGGCGGCTCAGGATCTGGCTAATACCGGCGATCAACAGATACACCGCAATCGCATAGCCAAAGACGCCCCGCTGGTGCATGCCTAACAGCGTTTCCGCCACGCTGGGGCCAATAGCCAAAATGCTGGCGGCCAGGGCCCAACAGATAAACAGCGCCCCGGCACAGACAAAGAATTTACCGCCGGTGATACGCAGGCCATCGAGCAGCGTGCTTTTTTCTGTCGCCGTCGGCGCAGCGCGGGTCGGCGCCGCGACCACGCCACGCGGCCACGAGAACATCACGCCCAACGCCGCCACGGCGGCAATGATCATGATGAAAGCGAACGGCAGCGTCGTGGGATGAAAACCGGTCTGCAAAGCGATGCCGCTGAAGATCGGGCCCAGCGCCAACCCTGTGGTAAAGGACAGCGTGGCGATCAGCGCGGCGTTTTTACCGCCGTCTTGTGGCCCAAAACGCACCAGGGCGATGTTTGCCGCCCCGGTCAATGCCCCGGTGCCCACCCCGGCCAGCAGTCGCGCCATGAGCATCATGACAAAGGTATCCGCCAGCGCAAACAGCAGCGCACCGCTCAACACCACCAGCAATGCCGGCACGATCACGCTGCGCAAATCCTTTACTTTGCCGGCCAGATTGCCGACGCCGAACAAAGAGATCAGTACGCCGGCGGCGTAGGCACCGTAAACGACGGTCAGGCTGACGGAACTCAGCGCAAACTGCTGCTGATACAGCGGATAAAGCGGCGTCGGCGCACTGCTGTTCAGCAATGCCGACATCAAAGCCAGCGCCAGGAACAATAAAATGGTCCTGCGCGACGCCTGAGCTTTTTGCGGCGCCGCGATCTGGCTGGCGGTATTTTCTGACATGTTTCAACTCCCAAAGTCGGCAGACGGCGGCCTGCCATCGACATCTTTCTCACCCGGCGGGCCGGGAACGGCGCTTATCATAGCGTTACGGCGGCGGGCGAAGTATCGTCAAGAATGAATCACCCTGATGCATTCTTGCATCACCGGAGAAATAACCGCCGATGTGCAGGCCGCTAGCCGTCTTTCTCTCCCCCAGGGCAGAGCAACGCTTTATGATATAACCCGTTATCATTCGTCCGGCCCGGCCTGTTTCCTACGGCGCCGACAAATCTGTAGAGAGGAAATGGCATGATAAATTGGGACGACGCGCGCTTCTTTTTGGCCGTCGCGCGCTGCGGCACGCTACGCAAAGCCGCCAGCCAGCTGCATGTCGATCAGGCGACCGTCGGTCGACGGCTGTCCGCTTTCGAGGATGCGCTCGGCTCCAAGCTGTTTATCCGCACGCCGAAATCCTTCGCCCTCAGCCCGCTGGGGGAGCAAATGCTGGCGGACGTGATGAAGATGGAAAATGCGGTGCAGGCGATCAACCGCAAAGCCGCCAGCGGTGACGAAAGCCTGTGTGGCAACGTGCGCATCGCCACCACCGATACCCTGGCCGAAGCCTTCGTGATGCCGGCGCTGCAAGATCTGCGGGAACGCTACCCCGCCATCACCGTCACGCTGTTGACGGCGGTCAACATCGCCGATATTTCTTACCACGGCGCGGATCTGGCGATCCGTGGCGCCCGCCCCGATGACGATGAGCTGATCATCAAACGCTTAGCCACCATCGAAATGGGTCTGTACGCCAGCCCACACTATCTGGCACGGCGCGGCATGCCGCTCAGGGGCGAGCAGCTGCGCGGCCACGATCTGCTGATGTTCCCGCGCGATCTGGTGCCGCGCCACTGGAACAATTTCTGCGGCGAGGCCCTGCACGAGCCCAACGTGGTGCTGCAATGCAATTCGCAGCTGCTGCTGCGTTCCGCCACCCGCAGCGGGCTGGGCATCGGCCTGCTCTCCGCGTTTTTGGCGGACAAAGACCCGGAACTGGTGCGCCTGTTGCCGGAGAACAAAGACTGGGTGGATATCTGGCTGGTGTTGCATCCCGATTTGCAACGCGCCGCCCGCGTGCGCGCGGTAGTGCAGGCGCTGGAAACCTCGTTTAGCGCCCATTACGGCTGAGTGCCGTTTCCCCATAAAAAAAGGCCGCCGAAGCGACCTTTTTATCGTTTGAAGCGTTGTCAGAATGTCGGCTGCGCCATCTGCACCAGCGAAATCAGCGGCTGCGGGTAGACGCCCAGCAGCAGCACCAGCGCGGCGGAGATCAGCACCACGACGCCACCGGCGGTCAACGCCCAGTTGTTCGGGGTATCGCGCTGCAGCGATTCCGGCGCGCTGAGGAACAGGCTGACGGTCACGCGCAGGTAGTAGTACAGGCCGATGGCGCTGCCTACCACAACCGCGCCGGTCAACCACCACAGGTGTGCGCTGACGCCCATCGCGATCACGAAGAACTTACCGATAAAGCCCAGCGTCATCGGGATACCGGCCAGCGACAGCATCATCACCGTCATCACCGCGGACAAGATTGGCTTATGCCAGAACAGACCGCGATAAGAGAACAGTGAATCCGCATCCGGGCCGCGGTACGGGCTGGACATCAGGCTGACCACGCCGAAGGCGCCCAGGCTGCTGAACAGGTAACCGGCCAGGTAAACGCCGGCGGTTTCCAGCGACAGCTGATGGGTTTGCACCGCAATCAGCGCCACCAGCAGGTAGCCCAGGTGAGCGATCGACGAGTAGCCCAGCAGACGCTTGATGTTGGTCTGGCTGATGGCCATCAGGTTACCGAACAAGATAGAGCAGAACGCGATGATCGACAGCACCATGCGCAGCGCTTCGTTGTCGGCGGCCGGGGCATACAGGAACAGACGCATCACGACCGCGAAGATCGCGATCTTGCTGGCGGTCGCCAGGAAGGTCGAGACCGGCGCAGGCGCGCCCTGATACACGTCCGGCGTCCACAGTTGGAACGGCACCAGCGACAGCTTGAAGCCCAGACCGACGATCATCATGCCCATACCGGCCAGGATCAGCGGTTGGTGCATCATGTTTTCCTGCAGGCTCTTGCCGAGGCCGGCCAGCGACAGATCGCCGGATTCGGCATACAGCAGCGCCATGCCGAACAGCAGGAACGACGACGCGGCGGCGGACAGCAGCATGTACTTGATGGCGGCTTCCAGCGGGCGCTTCTGGCGGTAGGCGTAGCCCACCAGGCCGAACAGCGGCAGCGAGATCAGCTCGATACCGATGAACAGCGAAGCCAGATGGTTGGCGCTCGCCAGCAGGATGCCGCCCATGGCGGCGATCAGCACCAGCAGGTAGAACTCTTCGCGGTTATCCGGATAGCCGACCAGCCACGGATAGGCGAAGGTGCAGGTCGCCAGACTCGCCAGCAGCACCAGCCCGGTGTAGAACATCGAGTAACCGTCAACCCGCAGCAGCGGGGTGACGTCCATTGGGCCTGCCTGGCCGACAAAGTACAGCGAAAGCAGCGCCAGGTTGAGACCGATCACGGTCAGGGTGGCGTTGATAAAGTGGTCGCGTCGCCACGCAATGCCTAGCATCACAACCACCACCGTCAATCCGACGATCAACAGCGGCAGCAGTGCGATCAGTTGTTGAGGAGTTATTGTCATGGCGAATTACGGCCTTGTTGTTGAAATTGCTGAAACTGACGAACCAAACCAGTGTTGCACGTTGCTCATCGCCGCGTTGGAAGTATCCAGAATCGGCTGCGGGTAAACCCCCAGCAGAACCAGCAACACCACCAGCAGCAGAATGATGAACAGTTCGCGCGCGGTCATGCCCTGCAGCGGCTGGTCGGATTTAGGCGCACCGTAGTAAGCGCGCTGCATCATGATCAGCGAGTAAACCGAAGCGAACACCAGACCGAAGGTAGAAATCACGGTGATCACCGGCACCACCTGGTAGCTGCCGAACAGAATCATGAATTCGCCGACGAAGTTACCGGTACCCGGCATCCCCAGCGTAGCCACGGCGAAGAACAGCGACAGCGCAGGGATGAACTTGATACGCCCCCACAGGCCGCCCATCTGACGCATGTCGCGGGTATGCAGGCGCTCATACAGCTGGCCGCAGATGATAAACATACCGGCGGCGGACAGGCCGTGCGCGATCATCTGGATCACCGCGCCCTGATAAGCCAACTGGCTGCCGGTGTAGATGGCGATCAGCACGAAGCCCATGTGCGAAACCGAGGTGTAGGCGATCAGACGCTTGATGTCGGTCTGCGCGAACGCCATCCAGGCGCCGTAGAAGATGCCGATCACGCCCAGCCACATGGCGATTGGCGCAAACTCGTGCGAAGCCTCAGGGAACAGCGGCAGGCTGAAACGCAGCAGGCCGTAGGCCGCGGTTTTCAGCAAGATGCCCGCCAGATCGACGGAACCTGCGGTCGGCGCCTGGCTGTGCGCGTCCGGCAACCAGCCGTGCAGCGGCACTACCGGCATTTTCACCGCGAAGGCGATGAAGAAGCCCAGCATCAACAGATATTGCACGTTGTGGGACATCGGCGTTTGCAGCAGGTCTTCGTAATCGAAGGTCCACACGCCGGTGGCGTTGTAGTGCACGAACACCAGGCCCAGGATCGCAATCAGCATCACCAGACCGCTGGCCTGGGTGTAGATGAAGAACTTGGTCGCCGCGGTGATGCGGGTTTTACCGTCCGACGCCTTGTGGCCCCACAGCGCGATCAGGAAGTACATCGGCACCAACATCATTTCCCAGAAGAAGAAGAACAGGAACATGTCGATGGCGAGGAACACGCCGATAACGCCGCCCAGGATCCACAGCAGGTTGAGGTGGAAGAAGCCCTGATACTTCTGGATTTCACGCCAGGAACAGAGGATCGCCAGCACGCCCAGCAGACCGGTCAACACCACCATCAGCAGCGACAGGCCGTCCAGCGCCAGGTGGATGGAGATACCGAAGCGCGGGATCCACGGCAGCAGGAATTCGCTCTGCCACTGCGGAATGCCTTTCGGCGTGGTCAAGGTATAGCCGCCCTGCAGCCACAGCTGCAGAGAGAGCGCCAACGTCAGCCCCATTGCGATCAGCGCTATCCAGCGCGGCACCTTAGTACCGAAGCGCTCAAGCTGCCAGCACAGCAGACCGCCGATAAAGGGGATAAGAATTAGCCAAGGTAATAGCATGGCGTTTTGTGTCCCTTATACGAATAATTTCAAACTTTGTACGTAGCGCCTGCCCGGCGCTACGCCCGAAAAATGCGTCTGTTTAAATTATTCAATTAAACCAAAATCAACAGAGCCAATACGACCACTGCACCCACACCCATAGACGCTATATACCAACGCACCTGACCATTCTCGCTCACCGTCAGACCGCGGTTCCCCCAGCGGGAGAAGACGGCCGGCAGGTTCATCAGCGAGTTCAGCGGATCGCGCTGCAGCAGCTTCGCAATGCCCAGGTACGGCTTGACGAACACTTTGTCATACAGCCAGTCGAAGCCCCAGGCATGGAACCACCAGGTCGAGAAGAAACGCCCCGGCGCGCTGTTGGCGATGCTGTTGACCAGGCTGCGTTTGCCCAGCCACAGCGCGGCCGCCAGCAGAATGCCGACGATAGCCACCACGCCGGAGGTGATTTCCAGCGTCAGCACGCTGCCGTGCGCCAGCTCGGTCGTCTCCGGCAGCACGCCCTGCAACGGCGGCACGATCATCGCGCCGACGAAGGTGGACAGCACCAGCAGAACCAGCAGCGGCAGGTGGTGAGTGATGCCTTTACCGGCATGCGCTTTGATTTTCTCTTCGCCGTGGAACACGATGAAAATCATACGGAAGGTGTACAGCGAGGTCATGAACGCGCCGACCAGGCCGGCCACCATCAGGTTGATGTGGCCATTGGCCATCGCGCCCGCCAGGATCTCGTCCTTACTGAAGAAGCCGGCCGTGACCAGCGGCAACGCAGACAGCGCCGCGCCACCCACCAGGAAGCAGACGTACACCAGCGGGATGCTCTTGCGCAGGCCGCCCATCTTGAAGATGTTTTGCTCGTGGTGGCAAGCCAGGATCACCGAACCGGACGACAGGAACAGCAGCGCCTTGAAGAACGCGTGGGTCATCAGGTGGAAGATCGCCGCGTCCCATGCCTGCACGCCCAGCGCCAGGAACATGTAACCGATCTGGCTCATGGTGGAGTAAGCGAGCACGCGCTTGATGTCGGTCTGCACCAGCGCGGCGAAGCCGGCCAGCAGCAGGGTGACCGCACCGACGATGCCCACCAGGTGCAGCACTTCCGGCGCCATCAGGAACAGGCCGTGCGTACGGGCGATCAGATAGACGCCCGCGGTCACCATGGTCGCCGCGTGGATCAGTGCGGAAACCGGGGTTGGGCCCGCCATCGCGTCCGCCAACCAGGTTTGCAACGGCAGCTGCGCCGATTTACCGACCGCGCCGCCCAGCAGCATCAGGGTTGCCCAGGTGATGGCCGTATCGCCCACCGCCAGTTTCTGCGGTGCCAGGATCATCAGCTCGCGGATGTTCAGCGTGCCCAGCTCGTTGTAGAGGATGAACAGCGCGAACGCCAGGAACACGTCGCCCACGCGGGTCACGATGAAGGCTTTCATCGCCGCCGCGCCGTTGGCCGGATCTTTGTAGTAGAAGCCGATCAACAGGTAGCTGCACAGGCCCACGCCTTCCCAACCCAGATACATCAGCAGCAGGTTGTCCGCCAGCACCAAGACCACCATGCTGGCGATAAACAGGTTGGTGTAAGCGAAGAAGCGCGAGTAGCCCTCTTCACCGCGCATGTACCAGGAGGCGAACATGTGGATGAAGAAGCCGACGCCGGTGACCACCGACAGCATGGTCAGCGACAGGCCGTCCAGCACCAGGGTCACGCCGATATTGAAGTTGCCGACGGCCATCCAGGTCCAGAGGCTTTGCTCAAACAGCTGCACGCCGGCGGCTTTCTGGGCGAAGAAATCCATCGCCACATACACCGTGACCAGCGCAGCCAGGCCGATAGAGCCCACGCCGACGGTAGCCGCCGTGTTCTCAGACCAACGACCGCGGGAAAATGCCAACAGCAGGAACCCGATCAGCGGTAGCAGAATTGTTAAATATAATAGGTTCATCCGCGCATCTCACTGACAGTATCAATATTCAGGGTATGACGACGACGGTAGAGCTGCAGCAGCAGCGCCAGGCCGATACTGGCCTCGGCTGCCGCCAGGCTGATCGCCAGGATGTACATCACCTGCCCGTCCGCCTGGCCCCAGTAGCTTCCCGCCACGATAAACGCCAACGCCGCAGCGTTGATCATCACTTCCAGGCTGATCAGCATAAACAGCAGGTTGCGGCGCACCAGCAGCCCGGTCAGCCCGAGCACAAACAGGATAGCCGCCAGGATCAGGCCGTGTTGAAGAGGGATCATGCTTGCTCCTCCGATTTTCTTCTCGCCATTTCGCCACTCGCCGGCGCGTTGCTCAGCACCTCGCCAGGCTTGTGCTCGCGGCCGATATGGAAGGCGACAACCAGACCCGCCAACAGCAGCATTGAAGCCAGCTCAACCGCCAATACGTAAGGCCCGAACAGGCTGATGCCCACCGCCTTCGCGTCGACCATCTCGCCGCTGATACCCTGGTCGGATACGCTGCGGATCGCGACGATCAATACCACCAGCAGCGCCAGCGACAACAGGCCAGGCCCGATCCACACCGTCGGCTTCATCCAGTCGCGCTCTTGCTGCTGCACGTTGCCGAGGTTCAGCATCATCACCACGAACACGAACAGCACCATGATGGCGCCCGCATAGACGATGATTTCCAACGCGGCGGCAAAGTAGGCGCCGAGCGAGAAGAAGACTGCCGAGATCGCCAATAACGAGACGATCAGATACAGCAGCGCATGCACAGGGTTGGTATGGGTGATCACGCGAATCGTCGCGGCCACCGCAATCAAACCTGCCAGGTAAAATGCAATTTCCATGCTTGCTGGCTCCTTAGGGCAACAGACCTTTGACGTCGATCGGTTTGGCTTCGTTTTCGGCTTCGCCTTTGGCTTTGCCGTCAATCGCCATACCGGCCATCCGGTAGAAGTTATATTCCGGATATTTACCCGGCCCCGAGATCAACAGATCTTCTTTTTCGTACACCAGATCCTGACGCTTGTACTCACCCAGTTCGAAATCCGGCGTCAGCTGGATAGCGGTAGTCGGGCAAGCCTCTTCGCACAGGCCACAGAAAATGCAGCGCGAGAAGTTGATGCGGAAGAACTCCGGATACCAACGGCCGTCTTTCTGCTCCGCTTTTTGCAGCGAGATACAGCCGACCGGGCAGGCCACCGCACACAGGTTACAGGCGACGCAGCGCTCTTCGCCGTCCGGATCGCGCGTCAGCACGATGCGGCCGCGGTAGCGCGGCGGCAGGTAAACCGGTTCTTCCGGATACATCTGGGTTTCGCGCTTGGCGAAGGCATGCATGCCAATCATCCAAATGCTGCGCACCTGGGTGCCGAAACCAACCACTAACTCTTTCAATGTCATGGTTTATTCACCCCTTATTGAGCGTTGTACAAAATGACCGCGGCGGTTGCCAGCAGGTTCAGCAGCGTCAGCGGCAGGCACACTTTCCAGCCGAAGGACATCACCTGGTCATAACGCGGACGCGGCAGCGCGGCACGGATCAGGATGAACATCATCATGAAGAAGGCCGTTTTCAACGCGAACCAGATGAATGGCGGCAGGAACGGACCCTGCCAGCCGCCGAAGAACAACGTCACAATCAGGGCGGACACGGTGACGATACCGATGTATTCCCCCACGAAGAACAGACCGAACTTCATGCCGGAATATTCGATGTGGTAACCGTCGGCCAGTTCCTGCTCGGCTTCCGGCTGGTCAAACGGGTGACGGTGACACACCGCCACGCCGGCGATCGCGAAGGTCACGAAGCCGAAGAACTGCGGAATGACGTTCCAGACGTGCGCCTGGGATTCAACGATGGCCTGCATGTTGAACGAATCCGCCTGCATCACCACGCCCATCAGCGACAGGCCGATGAACACTTCGTAGCTCAGGGTTTGCGCGGAGGCGCGCATCGCGCCCAACAGCGAGTATTTGTTGTTGCTCGACCATCCGGCGAACAGCACGGCGTACACCGCCAGGCCGGCCATCATCAGGAAGAACAGAATACCGATGTTGAGATCGGACACCGCCCAGGTCGGGCTGACCGGCACGATGGCAAATGCCAGCAACAGGGAAGTAAAGGCGATCATCGGCGCCAGGGTGAAGATCACCCGGTCGGAGAATCTCGGCACCCAGTCTTCCTTGAAGAACATTTTGATCATGTCGGCGACCAGCTGCAGCGAGCCGCCCCAGCCTACGCGGTTCGGTCCGTAGCGGTTCTGGAACAGGCCGAGCAGGCGGCGTTCGCCAAAGCTCATGAATGCCCCGCACGCCACGACCACCAACAGGATCACGACCGCTTTAAGAATGGCGATCAGAATGTCGATCACCTCAGGGGTAAACCAGCTCATCGTGCCGCCTCCCGCAGATTGTCTACCTTAGCACCCACCAAGATCGGCGGGATCCCTGGCAAGCCGAGCGGCAAACCAACCTGGCCCTGGGTCAGGGTTTCACTCAGACGCACCGGCAGACGCAGGGTCTGGCCCGCACAGCTGAACTCCACCAGGCTGCCCGCGTTGACGCCAAGCGTCGCCGCGTCGGCCGGGTTGACCATCACGTAGGCTTCCGGCATGCGCTGCTGGATCACGTGAGAGCGCTGCGACATTTCGTCGCTGCCGAACAGGTGGTAGTACGGCGCGACACGCCAGCCGTCGTTCGGATTGAACGCGGCAGGCACGCGGTCGAAGTAACCGAGGCTGCCCTCCCCCGCTTCGATCAGGCGCACGCCCGGATCGCCGTGGCGCAGTTTGCCGCCCACTTCGGCCTGGAACTTGTTCCATGCCTGCGGTGAGTTCCAGCCTGGCGCCCAGGCGAACGGGATCTGCTGACGATCGGCCAGCGGGCTGTTGTTCCCTTCCATCGAGAAGGCGAACATGGTGTCTTTATCCTGCGGCTGACGCGGCTCGTGCACGCTGATGTTGGCGCGCATGGCGGTACGGCCGCTGGAGCGGTGCGGCGAACGCGCCAGCTTCTGACCGCGAATGCGGAAAGTCGCGTCCGGCGCGGCGTCGACGATGCCCTGCAGCTGCGGCAACGCGGCGACGCAAGCGGCGATCACGTCATCGAGCTGGGTCCAGTCCACGTGGCGGCTGGTGTAGGTGGAGTGCAGCGAGTGCATCCAGCGCCAGCTTTCCAGCATCACGGTGAACTGATTCTTCTTGGCGTCGTCGTAGTAGGCCGGATCGTATACCTGGAAGAAGCGCTGCGCGCGGCCTTCCTGGTTGATCAGCGTACCGTCGCTCTCGGCGAAGCTGGCCGAGGAGAGGATCAGGTTGGCTTTGTCCATGATCGCGGTGCGCTGGTGGTCGGCGACGATCAGGTTGTTGACCTTGGCCAGCGCCGCATCCACCTGCGCCGCCGGCGCATGACGATAGAGATCGTTTTCCATCACGATGGCGGTATCGGCTGCGCCGCTCGCCAGCTGTTCCAGCGCCTGATCGAGCGAACCGCCGCCGATCATCGCCAGGCCCATGCTGTTGGCTGCGCCCGCCACGAAGGTGATGCCGACATCGGAACCGCGGCCCTTCAACGCTTTGGCGATGTTGGCCGCCGCTTCGATGATGGCTTCGCTGCCGGCGTTGCTGCCGGTAATAATCAGCGGTTTGCGTGCGCCGGTCAGCGCCTGCACGATGATATCGACTTTCTTGTTCAGGCCTTCAGCCAGATCGTTCACCGCCGGCGCCGCGCTGTCCAGCGCGTGAGCGATGGCGAAGCCGAAGCGCGCCTGCTCGTCCACCGGCGCGCGGTAGTTCCAGGCGGCGATGTCGTCCAGACGGGTGTTGTCGACGTTGGTGGTGAACAGCGGGTACTTGGCGTGCTGACCGATGTTCTGCACCGCCGCGATCTGCCAGTCGGCCACGCGTTGCGCCGCCGCCATCGCGCGGGCTTTACCCTTGACGGCCTGGCGCACGGACAGCGCGATACGCGCACCGGTTTGCGTCAGGTCTTCGCCCAGCACCAGCACCGCGTCGTAATCTTCGATCTCACGCAGCGCCGGCGTATGGACACCGCCGTTCTTCAGCACGTTCAGCATCAGCGCCAGGCGTGATTGCTCCGCCTGAGCGATACCGGTGTAGTAGTTCTCGGCGCCGACCAGCTCGCGCAGTGCGAAGTTGCTTTCCAGGCTGGCGCGCGGGGAGCCGATGCCGATGGTTTTCTTCGCCTGACGCAGGATGTCCGCCGCGCCCTGCATCGCCTGCTCGGCGTTCAGGGTGATCCAGTCATCGCCGCGCAGCTGCTGCGGTTGACGCGGACGATCTTTCTGGTTGACGTAGCCGTAACCGAAGCGGCCGCGGTCGCACAGGAAGTAGTGGTTCACGCTGCCGTTGTAACGGTTTTCGATACGGCGCAGCTCGCCATAGCGCTCGCCCGGGCTGGTGTTACAGCCGATGCTGCACTGCTGGCAAATGCTCGGCGCGAACTGCATGTCCCATTTACGGTTGTAGCGCTCGGAGTGCGTTTTGTCGGTGAATACGCCGGTCGGGCACACTTCCACCAGGTTGCCGGAGAACTCGCTTTCCAGCGTGCCGCTTTCCGGGCGACCGAAGTAGACGTTGTCGTGCGCGCCGTACACGCCGAAGTCAGTGCCGTCCGCATAGTCTTTGTAGTAACGCACGCAGCGGTAGCAGGCGATGCAGCGGTTCATCTCGTGCGAGATAAACGGCCCCAGCTCCTGGTTGTTGTGGGTGCGCTTGGTGAAGCGGTAGCGGCGGAAGCTGTGGCCGGTCATTACCGTCATATCCTGCAGGTGACAGTTACCGCCTTCCTCACAGACCGGGCAATCGTGCGGGTGGTTGGTCATCAACCACTCGACCACGCTTTCACGGAACTGCTTCGCTTCGCCGTCATCGATGGAGATGAAGGTGCCATCGGATGCCGGGGTCATACAGGACATCACCAAACGGCCGCGCGTATCTTCCGCGTTTTGGTATTGCTTTACCGCACATTGGCGGCAAGCGCCGACGCTTCCCAGCGCCGGATGCCAGCAAAAGTAAGGAATATCAAGGCCGAGGGAAAGACAAGCCTGCAGCAGGTTGTCCGCTCCGTCTACCTCATACTCTTTGCCGTCTACATGAATCGTAGCCATAGTCAGCATGCTTCCAAGTGGCCTGCCTTGCGGCAGGCGTTAATCAAAAATTCTGGCCGTGTTCGGGCGAGTCGGCTTACCAGCGCTGCTTCAGCAGATTGTTCGGCTGAATGCCGCCAATCGCATGGGCGTTGCCGAAGTGCTGCACGGCGATGCCCGCCTCGAACTCTTCACGGAAATATTTAATCGCGCTTTGCAGTGGCTCTACGGCACCTGGCGCGTGGGCGCAGAAGGTTTTGCCCGGGCCGAGGGAACGGCACAGCTGTTCGAGGGTTTCGATATCCCCCGGCTGCCCTTCGCCGTTTTCCAACGCACGCAGGATCTTCACGCTCCACGGCAGGCCGTCGCGGCATGGCGTACACCAGCCGCAGGACTCGCGGGCGAAGAACTCTTCCAGGTTACGCACCAGCGGCACCATGCCGATCTCGTGGTCTACCGCCATCGCCAGCGCGGTGCCGAGACGGCTGCCGGCTTTGCCGATCGCGCCGTATTCCATCGGCAGATCGAGGTGATCGGCGGTCAGGAAGTCGGTCCCCGCGCCGCCCGGCTGCCAGGCTTTGAAGCGCAGACCGTCGCGCATGCCGCCGGCGTAGTCTTCCAGGATCTCCCGCGCGGTGGTGCCGAACGGCAGCTCCCAAACGCCCGGATTTTTCACCCGGCCGGAGAAGCCCATCAGCTTGGTGCCTTTGTCTTCACTGCCGGAGATGCCGGTGTACCACTCCACGCCGTTCGCCAAAATGGCCGGCACGTTGCACAGCGTTTCGACGTTGTTGACGCAGGTCGGCTTGCCCCACACGCCGGCGCTGGCCGGGAATGGCGGCTTGGAGCGCGGGTTGGCTCGGCGGCCTTCCAGCGAGTTGATCAGCGCGGTTTCTTCGCCGCAGATGTAACGGCCGGCGCCGGTGTGCACGATCAGCTCGAAATCGAACCCGGTGCCGAGAATGTTCTTGCCCAGATAGCCGGCTTCGGTGGCTTCCGCGATGGCACGACGCAGATGCGCCGCCGCTTCGATGTACTCACCGCGCAGGAAGATGTACCCACGGTAGGCTTTCAGCGCGAACGCGGAGATCAGCATGCCTTCCACCAGCAGGTGCGGCAGCTGCTCCATCAGCAGGCGGTCTTTATAGGTGCCCGGCTCCATCTCATCGGCGTTACACAGCAGGTAACGGATGTTCATGGATTCGTCCTTCGGCATCAGGCTCCACTTCAAACCGGTGGAGAAGCCCGCGCCGCCGCGGCCCTTCAGCCCGGAGTCTTTCACCAGGCCGACGATCTCGTCCGGTGCCAGGCCTTTGAGGGCCTTTTCCGCGCCGGCATAGCCGTTTTTGCTGCGGTATTCGTCCAGCCACAGCGGCTGCTTGTCATCACGCAGCCGCCAGGTCAGCGGATGCGTTTCGGGAGTGCGTACAATGTGCTTGGTCATTGATACTGCTCCAGTAGCGTCTCGATATCTTCAGGCTTCAGCTGACTGTGAGTGTCGTCATCAATCATCATGGTCGGCCCTTTATCGCAGTTGCCCAGACAGCAGGTCGGCAGCAGCGTGAAGCGGCCATCAAAGGTGGTTTGACCCGGCTTGATGTTCAGCTTCTTCTCGATAGCGGCCTGAATGCCCTGGTAACCGGTGATGTGACAAACAACGCTGTCACAATAACGGATCACGTGACGTCCTACCGGCTGACGGAAAATCTGGCTGTAGAACGTGGCCACGCCTTCTACGTCGCTGGCGGGGATGCCCAGCACTTCCGCGATGGCGTAAATCGCACCGTCCGGAACCCAGCCGCGCTGCTTCTGCACAATTTTCAGTGCTTCGATGGAAGCGGCGCGCGGATCCTCGTAATGATGCTTTTCGTGCTCGATCGCATCACGTTCTTCCGCACTCAGTACAAATGCATCAACGCCGCTCTGAGGAGCGGCTGCGTTGATGGGCTCGAGCGCATCATTGACTGCGTGATTGTCTTTTTGAGAGTGCATAATTAGCGGTCCACATCTGACATAACAAAATCGATACTACCCAGATAGACGATCAGGTCGGAAACCAGGCTGCCACGGATGACCGATGGGATCTGCTGCAGGTGCGCAAAGCTCGGCGTACGTACCCGGGTGCGGTAGCTCATGGTGCTGCCGTCGCTGGTCAGGTAGTAGCTGTTGATCCCTTTGGTGGCTTCAATCATCTGGAATGATTCGTTGGCTGGCATCACCGGGCCCCAGGAAACCTGCAGGAAGTGGGTGATCAGCGTTTCAATGTGCTGCAGCGTGCGCTCTTTCGGCGGCGGCGTAGTCAGCGGGTGATCGGCCTTGAACGGGCCTTCCGGCATGTTGTTCAGGCACTGTTCGAGGATGCGCAGGCTCTGGCGCAGCTCTTCCACCTTCAGCATCACGCGGGTGTAGCAGTCGCTGGTGCCGTCGCCGACCGGCACTTCGAAGTCGAAGTTCTCGTAGCCGGAGTACGGACGCCATTTACGCACGTCGAACTCGACGCCAGTGGCGCGCAGGCCGGCGCCGGTCACGCCCCACTCCAGCGCTTCTTTGGCGTTGTAAGACGCTACGCCGATGGAACGGCCTTTCAGGATGCTGTTCTTCAGCGCCGCTTTCACGTAGGAGTCCAGACGCTTCGGCATCCAGTCGAGGAATTCACGCAGCAGGCGATCCCAGCCGCGCGGCAGATCGTGCGCGACGCCGCCGATGCGGAACCAGGCCGGGTGCATACGGAAACCGGTGATCGCTTCCACCAGATCGTAGATTTTCTGACGATCGGTAAAGGCGAAGAACACCGGGGTCATCGCGCCGACGTCCTGAATGAAGGTGGAGATGTACAGCAGGTGGCTGTTGATGCGGAACAGCTCGGACAGCATCACGCGGATGGTGTCGACGCGCTCCGGCACCTTGATGCCGGCCAGCTTCTCGACCGCCAGCACGTAAGGCATTTCGTTCACGCAGCCGCCGAGGTACTCGATACGGTCGGTGTACGGAATGTAGCTGTGCCAGGATTGGCGCTCGCCCATCTTCTCGGCGCCGCGGTGGTGATAGCCGATATCCGGCACGCAGTCGACGATCTCTTCGCCGTCCAGCTGCAGAATGATGCGGAACGCACCGTGCGCGGAGGGGTGGTTCGGACCGAGGTTGAGGAACATGAAGTCTTCGTTCTCGGTGCCGCGCTTCATGCCCCAGTCTTCGGGCTTGAAGGTCAGCGCTTCCATCTCCAGATCTTCTTTCTGCTTGGTCAGCACGAAAGGATCGAATTCGGTGGCGCGCGCCGGGTAGTCCTTGCGCAGCGGGTGCCCTTCCCAGGTCTGCGGCATCATGATGCGCGACAGGTGCGGGTGGCCGTCGAAGGTGATACCGAACATTTCCCAGGTTTCGCGCTCGTACCAGTTGGCGTTCGGGAACACCTTGGTCGCCGTCGGCACGTGCAGGTCTTTTTCAGACAGCGCCACCTTCAGCATGATGTCGCGGTTGCGTTCGATGGAAATCAGATGGTAGAAAACGGAGAAATCCGCAGCGGGCAGGCCATCGCGGTGGGTGCGAAGACGTTCGTCCACGCCATGCAGATCGAACAGCATGACATACGGCTTCGGCTGTTTTCTCAGGAACGTCATTACTTCCAGCAACTGGTCAGGTTTAACCCATACCACGGGCATGCCGGTACGGGTGGCCTGAACAGTAAAGGCTTCCGGCCCAAAACGGTTGCGCAGTTCGCCGATCACCGGGTCGTCAAGGTGATCTCGGGTCTGCCAGGCAGGCAAGGCGTCGTGCGTCGTCAAATCTGTCATAATTTTTTTTCACCACACTAAAGGGTTATTCGCCGCAAGTTTCACTTTTCGCTGTGTTAACCAATAGCGCACTAAGATGGACGTTAAATGAACGTCTTAAATCTCGTCAGGCGTCCGGAGGTTGGTCACCGCGATGCGCTCGCCGTGTTTACGCTCTCTTTCAGACTGCATATTGGCGCGGTAAACGCCCTGATCGCCGACAACCCACGACAGCGGGCGACGTTCTTTGCCGATGGATTCCTGCAGCAGCATCAGCGCTTGCATGTAGGCTTCCGGACGCGGCGGGCAGCCGGGAATGTACACGTCGACCGGCAGGAACTTGTCCACGCCCTGCACCACGGAATAGATGTCGTACATGCCGCCGGAGTTGGCGCAGGCGCCCATCGAGATCACCCATTTAGGTTCCAGCATCTGCTCGTACAGGCGTTGGATGACCGGGGCCATCTTGGTGAAACAGGTACCGGCCACCACCATCAGGTCAGCCTGACGCGGGGAGGCGCGCAGTACTTCCGCACCGAAACGCGCCACGTCGTGAACGGCGGTAAACGACGTCACCATCTCCACGTAACAGCACGAAAGGCCGAAGTTATACGGCCAAATAGAGTTTTTACGCCCCCAGTTCACCATGTCATGCAGCGCATGTTCGAGTTTACCCATGTAAACCGTGCGGTGGACCTGTTGTTCCAGGGGATCGGCGACGATCTCCTGTTTTTGCAGGGGATAACGGTCGTTCTCACCGTTCGGGTCTATGCGGGTGAGCGTATAGTCCATCTTAATGCCTCGCTGTTACTGCGGATGACTGTTGGTGTTAGTGATCGTGCTCGGTTTGCTGCGGCGTTGGGAACGCGCCGGAGTCCAATCCAACGCGCCGACGCGCACCAGATAAACCAGACCGGCCAATAGCACCAAAATGAAAATGGCGGCTTCGATAAAGCCTACCCAACCGCTCTCGCGAACCGAGACCGACCAGGCGTACAGGTATAAGGCTTCAACGTCGAAAATAACGAAGAACATGGCCACCAGGTAGAACTTGGCGGACAAGCGCATGCGCGCCGTGCCGACCGAGTCGATACCTGATTCAAACGGGGTGTGTTTGGCGCGCGCCCGGGCTCTCCCGCCCAAGAAGAACGCACCCAGCAGCATTAAGCCGCAAAGCCCGATAGCCACGACGAGAAATACGGCGAGCGCCCAGTGATGAGCGATAACTTCAGTGGTTGTTGACATACTCTATGCTTACTCATCAAAAGTGGCGTCGATCGCGCTGCTCTTGTCACCGGCAGTTAGTGCGCCACATCGATTTAAGGGAAGGATAAATAACCACACAAACAAACTGCTTTTACAGCGAGTTAGGCAGCGTTTTTCTGTGGGCTTTTTACTCCTTTCTATAACCTTTTGTCAACTTTGACAAAAGTATCTACACACTAGTTTACATACGTATCATTTGATTAACATTTGATGCGCCAGGGGCTGGCTAAATCGTGTCAGTTAATTTTTGTGTAGAAACAGATAGATATAAACCAACGTGCACATTTCAGTTTTACTATACCATTGTCTCAGGAATTCCCTGTTCTTCCACTCACTACCTAGGGGTATTTTTTTGATCCAGGACACGTTTTCAGCATAAATCCTCAAAAAAAGTGTGGCCCTTTAACAATTTTCCTCAAATTAAGCCGCAAAAACGGCCGCTATAAGCTAACAAAATAACCCTTCTATTACCATGCCTTTAACCCATTCAATCTTATTGCTCAAAAAACACACTCAACGTCTTAAACCCGGCCAAACTCTCTTTTCAGCAACGCTTAAAAGTTAGTAAAACAGCCAACTCATAACAAAATCGTCATTAAATCCCTATAACAGTAAAAATCGCCAAAAAAAGGACAAAAAAAACCTCCGCCGAAGCAGAGGTTTTCATCAGATCTAACGCCGCGGCGTTATTCTTCTTCGTCTACCAGGCTGGCGTCATCCTGATCGCCCTGGAGACCGGCTTCCGCGCCGTTGAAGCCATAACCGTCATTGCCGCCCTGCATGGCGCTGAAGATGGCCATCGCCAATTCGTTGCTGCACTGCGCGTTTTTGCACAGCGCATACTGGGTATCCGGCAGCGGCGGCAAACCTTCCACCGCCCCCAGCACCCGCAGGTCGGGGCTCATCATCTCGATCGGCCGCGCGGTCACGCCCAGGCCGGCCTTACAGGCCGCCCGCACCGCGGACAGCGTGGAGGCGACGTAGGCGATGCGCCACGGGATACCGGCTTCGTCCAGCTGCTTGATCGCCAGCGCGCGGAACGGGCTTGGCTCATCCATCACCACCAGCGGGATCGGTTCGCCGGCCTGATAGTGGTAATCGGCGGCGCAGTACCACAGCGTCGGCGATGTGCGCAGCACGATGTGCGGGTGCCCGGCCGGATCGGCCGTG
Organism: Serratia sp. CY33525; assembly: GCF_052169115.1. NCBI lineage: Bacteria > Pseudomonadati > Pseudomonadota > Gammaproteobacteria > Enterobacterales > Yersiniaceae > Serratia > Serratia sp. CY33525. The sequence continues at coordinate 778,004 of NZ_JBJNLK010000001.1, forward strand.
GTCACCGCCAGATCGATCTCGCCCTCTTCCAGCAGATCGACCATCGTCGTGCTGCGCTTTACGCGCACGTCAATGGACAGCTTCGGATAGATGGCGGTCACGCGGTTCAGCAGGAAAGGCAGAATGGTATCGGCGGTGTCGTCGGAAGCGCCGATGGTCAGAACACCTTTAATATTGTTGTACATCAGCGAGGTACAGGCTTCGTCGTTAAAGCGCAGGATCTTCCTGGCATAACCGAGAAGCTGAATACCATGCTCAGTCAGGAGTTTGTTGCGCCCATGGCGGGCAAACAGTTCTTTGCCGACCAGTTGCTCTAATCGCTGCATTTGTTGACTGACGGCTGATTGAGTACGGCATACGGCGACGGCCGCCGCCGCGAAGGTATTCAAATCAGCAACCGCAACAAAGGTTCTTAGCAGATCGAGGTCGAGATTAAGTATCGGACGATTTGCAGTTGTCATAGTGTATTCTTCACTTTTTTAAATTCTAATTTACGAACTACTACCCTGGTGTGTTTCTCAGACGCCGTTGAAAAGGACGGAGCCTGTTATGACAGTACCCCACTCATAAGTGGAGGGCAAAAAAATTACTTATGATTCGTTACCTCTATCGCTTTTTAAAATGCGATCTATCGATGGTGCTTATAGAACGCGGGGGGTTGAATATCGGTGGAAAGGGAAAACCCCACCGAACCTGAGATTTTACTCATTCATACTGCCTAATTTCCACTCCATTCGTGCTACTGAGAACCCTTATCAACCGGCGACCAGACTGCATTACAGAGCAAAAAAGATAAATAATTAACGATATCGACTTCGTGTTACTACTCAATGAATTTAATAAATTCAATCAGTAAGATTTTTACTTTAAATAATAATCCTATAACCACATAAACAATGCTTAAGCTAAAATATAAAGTAAAGCTAATGTAAATATGCCATTTTCTTAGTGTGGTGCGCTAACCGACAACCCGCTATCAGACAACTCCGGTATTATCGTTCCTTTACAGTTTATTGAAGCCCATTCTCACTTTCGGCTTATCAGTTCACTGCTGCCGGCCGCGATCGCCGGCACGTCGCGTTTATCGATGCGGGATTTTACAGAACAAAACCCTAGTAAAATTATAGTTCATGAAATTATGAACCACAAAATAACTTTACCTTTGCTTATCATAACTAAAATCTCCCGTTACGACATGCATTTGCACCAAAGGCGTGCAAAACCCTTCAAAAGCAACTACGCCAGGAGTACATTGGGCGGGTTGCGGCGTCCCACGGTAGGAGCGCCCCTATCCCAGCAAAAGGCTCAACTTTTTATGTCCCCCATTGAGAAATCCAGCAAACTGGACAACGTCTGCTATGACATTCGCGGCCCGGTGCTTAAAGAAGCCAAACGTCTTGAAGAAGAAGGCAACAAAGTCCTGAAACTGAACATCGGCAACCCTGCCCCGTTCGGTTTCGACGCCCCTGACGAAATCCTGGTCGACGTGATCCGCAATCTGCCCACGGCGCAAGGCTATTCCGACTCCAAGGGCCTCTTCTCGGCGCGTAAAGCGATCATGCAGCACTATCAGGCGCGCAACATGCGTGACGTGACCGTTGAGGATATCTACATTGGCAACGGCGTCTCGGAACTGATCGTCCAATCCATGCAGGCGCTGCTCAACAGCGGCGACGAAATGCTGGTGCCGGCGCCGGACTACCCGCTGTGGACCGCCGCGGTATCGCTGTCCGGCGGCAAGGCCGTGCACTACCTGTGCGATGAGCAGGCCGGCTGGTTCCCGGATCTGGACGACATCATCAGCAAGATCACCCCGCGCACCCGCGGCATCGTGATCATCAACCCGAACAACCCGACCGGCGCGGTTTACAGCAAAGCGCTGCTGGAACAGATCGTCGAGATCGCCCGTCAACACAACCTGATCATCTTCGCCGACGAGATCTACGACAAGATCCTGTATGACGAAGCCGAGCACCATTCGATCGCCGCGCTGGCGCCGGATTTGCTGACCGTCACCTTCAACGGCCTGTCGAAAACCTACCGCGTGGCGGGCTTCCGCCAGGGCTGGATGGTGCTGAACGGGCCGAAGAAGCACGCCAAAGGCTATATCGAAGGGCTGGAGATGCTGGCTTCGATGCGCCTGTGCGCCAACGTGCCGATGCAGCACGCCATTCAGACCGCGCTGGGCGGTTATCAGAGCATCAGCGAGTTCATTCAGCCCGGCGGCCGCCTGTACGAACAGCGCAACCGCACCTGGGAGCTGCTCAACGACATCCCGGGCGTCTCTTGCGTGAAGCCGCAGGGCGCGCTGTACATGTTCCCACGCATCGACGCCAAGCGCTTCAACATCCACGACGACCAGAAGCTGGTGCTGGATCTGCTGCTGCAGGAAAAAGTGCTGCTGGTGCAGGGCACCGCGTTCAACTGGCCTTATCCGGATCACGTGCGCATCGTCACCCTGCCGCGCGTAGACGAGCTGGAAATGGCGGTCGGCAAGCTGGGCCGCTTCCTGGAAGGCTACCACCAGTAATCGCCTGGGGCGCAGCGCCTTGTTGCGCCCTTCTCTCACTGCCCGGTTGCAAAATTCGCCGTCACTGCTTCACAATGGGGCCCTCACTTGCCGTTAAAGAGAGCACCATGAGCCAGAGCCATTTCTTCGCCCATCTGTCCCGCCTGAAACTGATCAACCGCTGGCCGCTGATGCGCAACGTGCGTACCGAGAACGTTTCCGAACACAGTCTGCAGGTGGCTTTTGTCGCCCACGCGTTGGCGGTGATCAAAAACCGCAAATTCAACGGCAACCTCAACGCCGACCGCGTTGCGCTGCTGGCGATGTACCACGACGCCAGCGAAGTGATCACCGGCGACATGCCAACGCCGATCAAGTACTACAATCCGCAGATCGCCCACGAATACAAGAAGATCGAAAAGATCGCCCAGCAAAAGCTGCTGGACATGATCCCCGCGGAGCTGCGCAACGATTTCCGCACCATTCTGGATGAGCACTACTACAGCGAAGATGAAAAGCAGGTAGTGAAGCAGGCAGACGCACTGTGCGCCTACCTGAAATGCCTGGAGGAACTCTCTGCCGGCAACAACGAATTCACCCTGGCCAAGGCGCGGCTGGATAAAACCCTGGAACAGCGCCGCAGCCCGGAAATGGACTACTTCATGGACGTGTTCATCCCCAGCTTCAGCCTGTCATTGGACGAAATCAGCCTCGACAGCTCGCTGTAACTCCGCCGGCGCAGCCTCGCTGCGCCGTTAAAAGCCGTAGAGCCACGGCACCACTATCACGCTGACCGCCATCACCAGCAGGGTGAACGGCACGCCGAGACGCACGAAATCGCCGAACTTGTAATTGCCCGGCCCCAGCACCAGCGTGTTGACCGGTGAAGAAACCGGCGTCATAAAGGCGGCGGACGCGGCGATGGCGATAATCATCGCGAACGGGTATGGCGAAACGCCCATTTCGCGCGCGGCGGCGATGGCGATCGGCGCCATCAGCACCGCCGTCGCGGTGTTGGAAATAAACAGGCCGATGGTGGCGCACAAGACGAACAGGCACAGCAGCATCACGCGCGGCCCCGCACCGCCGGCGACGTCCATCAGCCCGCTGACGATCAGATCCACCCCGCCGGTCTTTTGCAGCGCCTGCGCGAACGGCATCATGCCGACGATCAAAATGATGCTCGGCCAATGGATCGATTTATAGGCGCTCTCCATATCAATACAGCGGAACTTGCCCATCAGCAGACAGGCGATCAGCGCCGCGATCGGGTTGGGGATTTCGTCGGTCAGCATCATCGCCACCATCAGCGCCAGACAAAACAGCGCGTGCGGCGCCTGGGTGATCGCCGGCGCCACTTCGTCCACTTCGGCCGGCAGATTGAGCACGATAAAGTCGTGGGTTTTGGCCTGCAGCTGACGGATCGCCTTCCAGTCGCCGATCACCAGCAAGATGTCGCCCAGCTCCAGCGGCTCGTCCACCAGCTTGCCGCCCAGCGTCTCGCCGTGGCGGCGGATGCCCACCACGTTCAGATCGTAGCGGCTGCGGAACGCCGCTTCGCGCAGGCTTTTGCCCAGCAGCGCCGAGTCCGGGATCAGCGACACTTCGGCCATGCCGACGTTGCGCGACTGTTCCGAGAAGTAATCGCCGCGCAGCACCATCGGCTCCAGCCGCTGCTCGCCGCAGAATTCGCGCAGATCGACCTGGCTGTCCGACATGTCGATCAAGAGGACGTCGCCCTCGCGCAGCTCGGTGCTGCCGGAAGCGCTGACCATCACCCGCCGGAAGCGTTTCCAGCGCTCAATGCCCACCACGTTGGCGCCATAGCGCGCGCGCAGGTGCAGCTCATCCAGCGAACGCCCGATCAGCGGCGAAGCGCTGCGGACAGCCAGCCGCCGCGCGCGGCCGGTCAGCTTGTAGTCGCGGATCAAATCGCGGAAGGTTCGGCGCTGCCAGTCATCGCCGGCTTTGCCCGTGTCACCGCTGCCCAGCCAACGCCGAGCGATCAGCATGTAACCGACGCCCAGCGCCAGCACCGCCAGACCGATGGGCGTCACGCTGAAGAAACCGAAACCATGGATGCCTTCACGCACCAGTTCGCTGTTGACCACCATGTTGGGCGGCGTGGCCACCAGCGTCATCATGCCGCTGATGAGCCCGGCGAAGCTGAGCGGCATCATCAGCCGCCCCGGCGCAATCTTCATTCTCGCCGTCACGCTGAGCACCACCGGGATAAAGATCGCCACCACGCCGGTCGAGCTCATGAACGCGCCCAGCCCGGCGACCGTCACCATCAGCAGCATCAACATTTTGGTTTCGCTGCTGCCGGCCACTTTCACCAGCCAGTCCCCCACCTGATAGGCCACGCCGGTGCGCACCAGCCCTTCACCGATCACGAACAGCGCCGCGATCAAAATCACGTTGGGATCGCTGAAACCGACCGTCGCCTCCTGCAGACTGAGCGTGCCGCTCAGCACGAAGGCGATGATCACCAACAGCGCCACCACGTCCATACGCAGCTTGTTGGTGGTAAACAGCACGATGGCAATCAGCAGTAAACTCAGCACCCACAGTAATTCGCTGTTCAAAACGGCCTCATCCGGCAAATGTCCAAGGGCCTAAAAAATAGCATAAAAAAACCCCGCCGAAGCGGGGTCTAATCAATTAGGGTGAAGATAATGCCGCTCAGGCCAGCCGGCGAACGATCGCGCCCTGCGCCGTTTTATCGACGGCGATCTGCGCCAGCGAATCCAGCCGCAGGTCGACCTGATCCAGCTTCGGCGCATCCGCCGGCGCGTTGACCGCGATCACCTGGCAGCCCGCGGCCAGGCCGGAGAGAATACCGGCCGGCGCGTCTTCAACCACCACGCACTCGTGCGGTGCCAGCCCCAGGCGCTCGGCGCCCAGCAGATAGGCGTCGGGCTGCGGCTTGCCGTGTTTAACCTGCTCGGCGGTGATGAACACCTCCGGCTGCGGCAAACCGCCGGCCTGGCGGCGAGCGCCCGCCACCGGCACCGAACCGGAGGTGACGATCGCCCAAGGGATGCCGAGCACGTTCAGGCGCTCCAGCAGCGCGATGGCGCCCGGCAGCGCGCGAACGCCGTCGGTATCCTGCGCTTCCACCTGCTCCAGCAACTCGAACTCGCGCTGAATTTCTGCTTCGCTTTCGCCCGGCATAAAGTGGCGCAGAGAAGTAATGGCCTGTTTACCGTGAATGAAGTCCAGCACCGCTTGCGGGTTGACGCCGCGGCGTTCGGCCCAGTGCGTCCAGGCGCGCTCTACCGCCGGCAGCGAATCCACCAGGGTGCCATCAAGATCGAACAGAAAACCCTTACACTCCACAGAAAACCTCTTCTTAATCAAGCATTGATGATTTGCGCTATCTCAACGGCGCTCAAGTGATACTGGCGCGGACAGGCCAACCAGATCGCCAGCATGCGCTGGTATTTTTCCCACATTTTGGTCTGGGCGTTGAAACCGTGGCTGCCGGAATCGAAGTGAGTATAGCGCCCCTCGGTGCTGACCAGGAAACGCACGTAGCTCAGGTAGCGCGCCTCGGTGGCGGCGTCGAAGCCGAGAAACGCCAGGCGGCGCTCGTCCAGATCCTGCTTCTCTTTCAGGTTGCCCCAGGAAACCTGCAGCGCATGGTGCATCTCCATCACGTTGATGATGGTGCGGCACACCTCTTCACTCAGTTCGCCGAAGTCGCGATCCAGTTCGCGCATTTGCAAACCGAAGCCGCGTTCGACGATGGTTTGCAACCGGCGATAACGGTCGCCGTTGTCCGGATCGAGCAGGGTCATCATCTTGTACTGGTTCGACAGGATCAGCCGCTGGGCGTTGGTCATTTCCATCAGGATTTCCTCATTTCTGTGTGATGGCGGGAGCATCGCACAGCGCAAGAACGCAGGAAATCACAACTCGACCGTTCTTTGATTTAAACCGGGGTTATTGGCGCTTTGACGAGAAAGGCCGCACAACGCGGCCTTTTTCATTTACAGATCGTCGAGGAAAGTTTTGTCCAGCTGCTTGAAAGCGCGCTTGAGCAGATCGGCCAACGTCTGATAGGTCGGCGTGCCTTCGAGCGGCGCCACCGCCTGCCCGGCTTCCGTCAGCTTGTTGCGCACCTCATGGAACCATTGCAGCAGCGTCGGCGGCAGCGGCGTGACCGAACGGCGCCCCAGCCACCACAGCCCCTGCATCGGCAGGCTGCAGGCGAACAGCGCGGTGGCGATCGCCGGGCCGAGCTGGCCGCCGAGCGCAATCTGCCAGGTCAGCGTGAAAATCGCCAACGGCGGCATGAAACGGATAGCGAAACGGGTGGCACGCGCAACGCGGTTCTCCGGAAAGACCGGTGCCAGACGTTTGTCCGACGGCCAGGTTTTCATATAATGCTGCCCGCGCTGGAAGACCTGAAACCAGCTTACGGAACCGGACGGTTTGCTCGTCATTGCGTACCTCAACGTCACGTAAAGAAACTAAAAGCATGCTGCCAGAGACCATACTAAAAAATTTGAAGCTTTAAATTTATTTTGTGTTTACACCGGGCTATCGGTATCCTAAGCCGGCCTTGTGGCCGGTAGAAGATGACGCAAATTTTGTCAACTTTTAGCCCTATAAAAATCAAGATTATTTAAACCGCAGAGAAATCATCGGTTTTTCCATCATCCTGTGATTTGTGCACGTCACATGATGTTAATCATAAATGTCATCGGCACTATGCGCTACGCTTGTTGTCTGATTGACGATTAATTCACCACGTGTTTTCGATTTTCTTTTAACAACACGACTATTTAAGTAGGTACTTCCATGTCGAGTAAGCTAGTACTGGTTCTTAACTGCGGCAGTTCTTCTCTGAAATTCGCCATCATCGATGCCGTTAACGGCGACGAATTCCTCTCCGGTTTGGCCGAGTGTTTCCACCTGCCTGAAGCTCGCATCAAGTGGAAAATGGACGGCGCCAAACACGAAGCTGCCCTGGGGGCCGGCGCTGCACACAGCGAAGCGCTGAACTTCATCGTTAATACTATTCTGGCACAAAAACCAGAGCTTTCCGCGCAGCTGACCGCCATCGGCCACCGCATCGTGCACGGCGGCGAGAAGTTCACCGCTTCCGCCGTGATCAACGACGAAGTTCTGCAGGGTATCAAAGATTCCGTGCCGTTTGCACCACTGCACAACCCGGCTCACCTGATCGGCATCGCGGAAGCACTGAAATCCTTCCCTCACCTGGCCGACAAGAACGTTGCCGTGTTCGACACCGCGTTCCACCAGACCATGCCGGAAGAATCTTACCTGTATGCCCTGCCGTACAGCCTGTACCGCGACCACGGCGTTCGCCGCTACGGCGCGCACGGCACCAGCCACTTCTACGTGACTCAGGAAGCCGCGAAGATGCTGAACAAGCCGGTGGAAGAAGTGAACGTGATCACTTGCCACCTGGGCAACGGCGGTTCCGTTACCGCAGTGCGCAACGGCCAGTGCGTTGACACCTCCATGGGCCTGACCCCGCTGGAAGGCCTGGTGATGGGCACCCGCAGCGGTGACATCGATCCGGCTATCATCTTCCACCTGCACGATTCTCTGGGCATGAGCGTTGACCAGATCAACAAGATGCTGACCAAAGAATCCGGCCTGCTGGGCCTGACCGAGGTCACCAGCGACTGCCGTTACGTTGAAGACAACTACGACAGCAAAGCCGACGCCAAACGCGCCATGGATGTGTTCTGCCACCGTCTGGCCAAATACGTCGGCGCATACAGCGCGCTGATGGAAGGCCGTCTGGACGCGGTGATCTTCACCGGCGGCATCGGCGAGAACGCCGGCATGGTGCGTGAGCTGACCCTGAACAAACTGGGCCTGCTGGGCTTCGAAATCGACCACGACCGCAACATGGCCGCTCGCTTCGGCAAATCCGGCGCCATCACCAAAGACGGCAGCCGCCTGGCGCTGGTGATCCCGACCAACGAAGAGTTGGTCATCGCGCAGGACGCATCCCGCCTGACCGCGTAATGCTCTCAAAACACCGTCAGCCCAGGCTGACGGTGTTGTTTTAGCCTCATGTTAATCGTGAAGAGGACTATTCTGTGTCACGTACTATTATGTTGATCCCCACCGGCACCAGCGTCGGCCTGACCAGCGTCAGCCTGGGTGTCATCCGCTCCATGGAGCAAAAAGGCGTTCGTCTGAGCGTGTTCAAGCCTATCGCTCAACCGCGCACCGGCGACAACGCGCTCGACCAGACCACCACCATCATCCGCAGCAACTCCACCATTCCGGCGGCCGAACCGCTGCGCATGGACTACGTTGAGGGCCTGCTGAGCTCCAACCAGCAAGACGTGCTGATGGAAGAGATCGTGGCGCGTTACCACGAGAACACCAAAGACGCGGAAGTGGTGCTGATCGAAGGCCTGGTGCCGACCCGCAAGCATCAGTTCGCCAACGCGCTGAACTACGAGATCGCCAAAACCCTGAACGCCGAGATCGTCTTCGTGCTGGCGCTGGGCAACGACTCCCCGGCGCAGCTGAAAGAGCGCATCGAACTGGCGCGCACCAGCTTCGGCGGCAGCAAGAACAAAAACATCACCGGCGTGATCATCAACAAGCTGAACGCACCGGTCGACGATCAGGGCCGCACCCGTCCTGACCTGTCCGAAATCTTCGACGACTCCACCAAAGCCAGCATCGCCCACGTCGATCCTGCGCAGCTGTTCGCCAACAGCCCGCTGCCAGTTCTGGGCTGCGTGCCGTGGAGCTTCGATCTGATCGCCACCCGCGCCATCGACATGGCTCGCCACCTGAAGGCCCGCGTGGTCAACGAAGGCGACATCATGACCCGCCGCGTGAAGTCCGTGACCTTCTGTGCGCGCAGCATCCCGCACATGCTGGAACACTTCCGCCCAGGCTCTCTGCTGGTGACCTCCGCAGACCGTCCTGACGTGCTGGTCTCCGCCTGCCTGGCGGCGATGAACGGCGTGGAAATCGGCGCCATCCTGCTGACCGGCGGCTACGCCATCGACGAGCCGATCAAGAAGCTGTGCGAACGCGCCTTCCAGACCGGCCTGCCGGTGTTCATGGTCGATACCAACACCTGGCAGACCTCGCTGAGCCTGCAGAGCTTCAACCTCGAAGTGCCGGCGGACGACCACCAGCGCATCGAGAAAGTGCAGAACTACGTGGCCAGCCACATCAACACCGAATGGATCGACTCGCTGACCGCCACCTCCGAGCGTTCACGCCGTCTGTCTCCACCGGCGTTCCGTTACGAGCTGACCGAGCTGGCGCGTAAAGCCGGCAAGCGCATCGTGCTGCCGGAAGGCGACGAGCCGCGCACCGTGAAAGCGGCGGCCATCTGCGCCGAACGCGGCATCGCGGAATGCGTGCTGCTCGGCAACCCGGAAGAAATCCAGCGCGTCGCGGCAGCGCAAGGCGTTGAGCTGGGCAAAGGCATCGAAATCGTCGATCCGGTCGCCGTGCGTGAAAACTACGTGCCGCGTCTGGTTGAGCTGCGCAAGAGCAAGGGCATGACCGAAGTGGTCGCGCGCGAGCAGCTGGAAGACAACGTGGTGCTCGGCACCCTGATGCTGGAACAAGGCGAAGTCGACGGTCTGGTCTCCGGCGCGGTTCACACCACCGCCAACACCATCCGCCCGCCGTTGCAGCTGATCAAAACCGCGCCGGGCAGCTCGCTGGTGTCCTCCGTGTTCTTCATGCTGCTGCCTGACCAGGTACTGGTCTACGGCGACTGCGCGATCAACCCGGATCCGACCGCCGAGCAGCTGTCTGAAATCGCCATCCAGTCTGCAGATTCCGCCGCGGCCTTCGGCATCGAGCCGCGCGTAGCGATGATCTCCTACTCCACCGGCAACTCCGGCGCGGGTAGCGACGTCGAGAAAGTGCGCGAAGCGACCCGTCTGGCACAGGAAAAACGCCCGGACCTGATCATCGACGGCCCGCTGCAGTACGACGCCGCCATCATGGCCGACGTTGCCAAGTCCAAGGCGCCGAACTCACCGGTAGCCGGCCAGGCGACCGTGTTCATCTTCCCGGATCTGAACACCGGCAACACCACCTACAAAGCGGTACAGCGTTCCGCTGACCTGGTCTCCATCGGGCCGATGCTGCAAGGCATGCGCAAGCCGGTGAACGACCTGTCGCGCGGCGCACTGGTTGACGATATCGTCTACACCGTCGCGCTGACGGCGATCCAGTCTTCCCAGGCTGACGCTGCCGCCGCCAAGGCGTAATAAACCGTAAAAAAAGCCAGTCAGGTAATCCTGACTGGCTTTTTTATGCCTGATATTCTTGGTGATTATGCTGTTTTAGACAATATCCGCCAAATCCGCTGCACCCACCATCATCGCCAGGCGCTGACGCCCCGTGCAGAAAAATCAATGGTGGGCATGATGGGTGTTTGGCTGTTCGTGGCATAGAAAAATGCCGAATTCGTAAAGGAATACACCTTGCCGGAAAAATTGATGGTGATGCGGTTTCCCTCACCACGGATAGTTGCATCAGCCCGATCCGCCGTCAAGATTGGCGCGCTTTGCCCCAGCACTTTGATAGGGTCCCCATCCAGGCTTCGGTTCAAATAGTAACGATACACATCCGTGTCGGTAGCCCCCGCATTCTGGTACTCGGTGATGTAGAGCCAAATATCGTCGGTCAACTGCTTTTTGCTATAGAGCTTATCGTCATAAGTATCGCGGGTGGTATACCAGTATCCCGCCAATCCGACGACAATAACCAACAAAATTGCCGTCAGCAGCCGATGAGCCCATCTAGTAACCATGCCGATTTGCATAATCAATTCCTTGCTTGATCCAATATTGATCCTGAGGGTCATCACCATACGGCGGGCGTTGATACCAATGACTCCATTCTGACCGAGATGTTCCTGCCCGTGACTGAGCAAATCCGGCGCCCATCAACAAAATTTCTGCGGGAATTCCAGCCGCAGTACCGGTTGCACCATAATTGAAATTACCAAAGTTAGCCAATGCGCGATTTTGCTGCTTGTAATCCCAAGGGCCCCGATTTTTTACCTGCTGGTAGAACCAATAATAAGTACCAGGCAACGCCATGTTGCGTGGTTGCCCCTGCCTGCGCGCCTCACGCAAGTTTCTGGCAAGAACAGTAAAACCGCCTGGCGGCAGTAATGGAACCACGGCCATAATCTCCTCCTTGAGAGCCGAATGTAATTTATGGTGCAGAAACCCAACGGCACTCTCTCAAGCGTTATGCCTATCGCTTCGTTTCACACACATTGCCGTCCTTGTCATTTCATTCATCCCTTCTCTCGCTTTATTACTCCGCACTGGCAATAACCTGCAAAATCTGTCCGTCGCTGATTTTCAGCGAGAAACTGCGCTGCCAGAAACGTTTGGAATCTGCATCCTGAGGATCTACGGTACTGATTGCCACGGTGTATGGCACATTGCTCTCAAATGCCTTGAACGAGTATGGGATACATTGGCCGGGCGTAATCGTCTCAACGGGCTTCGGTGGTAGAGTGGTCCTACGCCAGAGCTCATGCGTTTGGCTATCCAACCGTTGTTCAATAGCGATGCTGACCAGACTGACCCTGCCACTCTGTGTTGGGTAGGCTTGCGGTAAAGAGAAACAGAGATCATTTCCCCGCAGCGTAATATCCGCAGCGTAAAAACGTTGCTTTTCAAGCATACAGCCACTGAGCAACATCATCATGATGAGGGTATAGATTCTTCTCATTTCAGGTTTTTCCTGTCGGCAGGAGCATTAAGAAATCCTTTCAAAACATGCTCATAACGGCTTTTCAAATCTGGACCTATAATACCTTGCATCAGTTTCACCTCAAACCACCGTTCTTTGCCATAACGAGAAAGGATGAAGTAATCTGCAAGAAGGCTAGCTTGTGCCTCCATACCATAATCAGCTAAGGAGTAGTAATCAGGCAGCGAGTATTTATAAGTTACCGCCCAGCTCATTATTCCCCGCAGCCGGACGTTCATCCCCATCTGATACTGCCATACGTGGGCCATTTCATGCATGAACCACCATAGGTAGCGCGTTGTTTCTGTGGAAAAATCTTCCCTGAAGTGTTTTTCAGGCCAATAAAGTTCACCATTAGGCGTAACGGCCGTTTCCTCATTCTGCAAACCAAACGGGAAATAGCTCGCGTTATGCACTTTAACAAGACTGTAGTCGATGGCATTTTTATAGAGAAAACGGGATAGCGTGATCTCGCCTAGCGTCAGCCTTCTGAACGAGCCTCTTGCTGTTATCATTATTCACTCCATGAATATAACTTATTGTATTTATTAGACTGTTTTTATTATCTCTTTTTACCCAAGCATTGGCCATCTATTATCCATTAAAAACAAAAAGCCCCCTAAGGGGCTTCTCAGTTGATAACGCGTGAGTCATAACTCAGATACTGGGCAGGAAGGTATGTGCTTTATACATAGCACCAGACCTCATTCGTTACAGCAGTTGTGATTGACTCGAGAACTATTTTTGCAGCAGCTGCCCGGCGGCCTCCAGAATATGCTCGGCGGTCAGGCCATACTCCTGTTGCAAGAACGCTTGGGTGCCCACCTGGCCGTAACGCTCCTTCACCCCCACGCGCCGCATCGGCGTCGGGCACTCTTCCGCCAGCACCTCCGCCACCGCCGATCCCAGCCCGTTATGAATGCTGTGGTTTTCACAGGTGACGATGCGCCCGGTCTTGGCCGCGTAGGTTTTGATCAGTTCACGGTCGATAGGCTTGAGGGTGAACATATCGATCACCGCCGCGCTGACGCCCTGCTGCGCCAGCCTCTGCGCCGCCTTCAGCGCCTCCGACACCATGATGCCGTTGGCGATCAGCGTAATGTCGTCGCCGTCGCGCAGCAGGTTGCCCTTGCCGATGGTAAAGCGCGAGCCCTCCTGATAGATGCGCGTCGCCTGCTTGCGAATGGTGCGCACCCAGTAGAAGCCGCGCAGATCCATCAGCTGGCGCAGAATGTCGGCGAACATGGTGGCGTCGGTCACTTCCAGCACCACCGAATGCGCAAGCCCGCGCACGATGCCCATGTCCTCGAACGACATGTGGGTGCCGCCGTTGTGGCAGGCGCTCACCCCGGCGTCGGAGGCGATCACCTTGACGTTGTTGCGCTGATAATCCAGCGACATGAACAGCTGATCGAAACAGCGGCGGCTGGCGAAGGCGGTAAAGGTATGCACGAACGGCACCCGGCCGGTGAGCGACAGCCCGGCGGCGACGCCGATCACATTGGCCTCCATGATGCCGCAGTTGATCACGTGCTGCGGGTGATCCTTGTGTACGCCGTCCATCGCCATCGAGCTCATCAGATCCGCCTCCAGCGCGATGATCGGCGCGCCCGCCTCAATCTGCCGACGCACCGCGCCGGCGTAGACTTTGCGCATTTCGACGGCGTCGTTTTCCAACTGCGTCACTACGTTAAACATGGGCGGCCTCCAGTTCGGCGATGGCTTTTTCGATTTCCTGCTGCACGTCCGGCGTCAGGCGCAGGTGGTGAGAGTTCGACAGGTTTTCCAGATAGGCCACGCCCTGCCCTTTGATGCTGTCGAGCACGATCGCCAGCGGCCGCTGTTCGCCGCCGCGCGCCGGCGCTACCGCCGCCAGCAGCGCCGCGATGTCGTCGCCCTTGATGGTCTGCACCTCAAAGCCGAAGGTGCGGAACTTGGCGGCCAGATCGAACGGTTGGATCACCTCGTCCAGCGCGCCGTCCAGCTGTTGCTTGTTGTAATCGATGAACAGCGTCAGGTTGTTCAGATTGTGGTGGGCGATAAACTGGAACGCCTCCCAGCACTGCCCTTCATTCAGTTCCCCATCGCCGAGGATGCTGAACACCCGATTGCGGCGCCCCGCCAGCCGATGGGATAACGCCATGCCGGCGGCGATCGACACGCCCTGCCCCAGCGAACCGGTGGTGGCGTCCACGCCGCGCGTGCGCAGCCGGTCCGGGTGGCTTGGCAGACGCGTGCCGTTCTGGTTGAGGGTCTTCAGCTCCGCCAGCGGGAAGTAGCCCTTGATCGCCAGCGTGCTGTACAGCGCCGGGCCGGCGTGCCCTTTCGACAGCACGAAATCATCGCGCTCCGGCCAGTCCGGATCCGCCGGATCGATGCGCATCACGCTGCCATACAGCACCGCCAGCGTCTCCACCACCGACATGCAGCCGCCGTAGTGGCCGAAGCCCAGCCCGGTCAGCGCTTTCAGCGTTTCCAGGCGGATCGCGCGCGCCAGGGCATGCAGCTCTTCAATTTCCGTTTCGCTCGTTGTGTAGTTCATCAGTCTGCCCTCGTTATTTCTCGACGCGGTCAGCGGCCGGCGCGCCTTTGCGTTTTCCCAGGAAATTATGCGCCACCAGCAGCGCGAACACGGCGACGATCGCCAGCATGATCATCTCTTTCGACATAAAGCGCGCCATATTGCCCAGCAGGATGCCGATCGCGCCGAAGTCGGCGTCGGAGAAGGTGGTGTTGGCAAAGCCCAACGCCCCCAGCACCGGCAGCAGCAATACCGGCAGGAAGGTGATCAGCAGCCCGTTGGCGAAGGCGCCCAGCATCGCGCCGCGCCGCCCGCCGGTGGCGTTGCCGAACACCCCAGCGGTAGCGCCGGTGAAGAAGTGCGGCACCACGCCGGGCAGGATCAGCACCATCTTCAGCTGCCCCAGCAGGAACAGCCCGGCCAATCCGCCAAGGAAGCTGAACAGGAAGCCGATCAGCACCGCGTTGGGGGCATAGGGATAGACCACCGGGCAATCCAGCGCCGGCCGCGCGTTAGGCACCAGCTTTTCCGAGAAGCCGGTGAACGCCGGCACGATCTCCGCCAGAATCAAGCGCACGCCCTGCAGGATGATGAACACCCCGGCGGCGAAGGTGATGGCCTGAATGATCGAATACACCAGGTAGTTCTGGCCGCCGCTGAGCTCGCTTTCCACATAGGCCCGCCCGGCGCAGATCGCCAGGATCAGGTAGATGACGATCATGGTCATCGAGATCGAAATGGAGCTGTCGCGCAGGAAGCTGAGGTTTTTCGGCAGGTTCATCTCCTCGGTCGAGCGCGAGTTTTTACCCACCTTCGAGCCGATCCAGCCGGACAGCACGTAGCCCAGGGTGCCGAAGTGGCCGAAGGCGATATCGTCGTTGCCGGTGATGCGGCGCATATAGCGCTGGGCGATCGCCGGGAAGAACGCCATCACCAGCCCCAGGGTCAGCGCGCCGGTAAACACCAGTTGCACGCCCTCGAAGCCCGCCACCGTCAGGATGATGCCGATCATGCAGGCCATGTAGAAAGTGTGGTGGCCGGTCAGGAAGATGTATTTCAGCCGGGTGAAGCGTGCCACCACGATATTCGCCACCATGCCGAACGCCATGATCAGCGCGGTGGAGGCACCGTATTTCTCCAGCGCGATCGAGACAATGGCTTCGTTATTCGGAATGATGCCCTGAATATTGAACGCATGTTCGAACATGCCGCCCAGCGGATTGAGCGACCCGACCAATACCGTGGCGCCGCCGCCTAAAACGATAAATCCGAGAATGGTTTTTACCGTGCCTTTCACCACGTCGGAAAACGATTTCTTTTGCGCCAGCAAACCGATCAGCGCAATAAGCCCGACCAGCACCGAAGGCACCTTTAATATATCCACCACAAACTTAAGCGTTTCCTGGATAAACATATCCACCTCGCCAATCGTTTTATTCAGATGATTGAGTGGGCTTCGAAGTAAGCGCGCAGCTTGGCTTCCAGCTCATTAATGTCGATGATGTTGCTGATCACCACCAGCTGCTCGGCCGGTACGCTGGCGCTGTCGGCGATGTCTTTCGCCATCACGAACACGTCGGCGGCGCCGGGGGTGGCGGACGACAGATCGGAGTGTTCGACCTCGGCCTCCACGCCCATCTTTTTCAGCACCTTTTTAATGTTCATTTCCACCATAAAACTGCTGCCGAGACCGGAACCGCAGATCGCCATGATTTTCATAATATCCACCTGTTGAATTTAGCGTGTAGGGTAGCGCCGCCGGTCATATTCCCGGCGTTGTTAGCATTGATGGTATTCCTGGTGATTAAGCGTTAATAGCGGGCGATAATATCCTCGATTTGCCGTTTATCTTTGGCGTGAAATAACGCCGCCATGGCCTGATTGTCTGAAAATAATTCCGCCAGTTGCGAAATCAATTCGATGTGGCTGTCGCCGTCGGGCGCCGAAAGCATCACCACCACCTGAACCGGATCGTTATCTGCGGAATGAAAATTCACCCCCTGATGGATCTTCAACAGCGATAATCCCAACGCGTTGGCGCCCTCTTCGGGCCGGGCGTGCGGCATGGCGATGCCCGGTGCCAGGACGAAGTAGGGGCCGAGCTTCTCCTGCTGATGAAAGATGGCCGTCAGGTAATTCGGCGTAATCACGCCGTCTTGCAGCAGCGGCTGCGCGCTCAGCGTGACCGCCTGGCGCCAGTCCTCCACCCGTTCGCACAGCTGTATATGATCGGCGGTCAGCCACTCTTTCAGCACGTTACCCTCCTAAAGGTTGATGGTTTCGGCCGGTGATTAATTCACCGACGACGGTAAAACTTTAATCAACCCCTCCCGGCCACACAGTGATGGATATCACAAAGATAGCGCTACCAAAGCGCTATCATGCAGATCTGTGATAGCGCTATCAAAACGCCGCGCCGCGGCATGGCGTTAACCACAATTTTTTCTCGCTCTTTCGGGTAACGGGGTAGAATGTGCCGCATACGGGGATCGTCGAAGCCGCGCCGTCGGCTTCCCGCCCTCACCATTTTTATGCGCCGCGCGCGCATTTCAGTCGGGATTAGGCATGTCGATCGGTAAAAAACGACGCAGCACGGGCAGGGTGACGTTGGCTGACGTAGCGCAGCTGGCAGGCGTCGGCACCATGACGGTGTCGCGCGCGCTGCGCACGCCGGAGCAGGTTTCAGACAAACTGCGCGAGAAGATTGAAGCCGCGGTAAGCGAACTGGGGTATCTGCCCAACCTGGCCGCCAGCTCGCTGGCGTCGGCCTCGTCCTACACCATCGCCATGGTGGTGCCCAGCCTGTCCGAATCCGGCTGCGCCGAGATGTTCGCCGGCCTGCAGAAAGTGCTGCAGCCGGCCGGTTATCACATCATGCTGGCGGAATCGCAGCACCATCTGGAGCGCGAAGAGAAGCTGCTGGAGACCCTGCTTTCCTACAACCTGGCGGCGGCGGTGCTGCTCAGCGTCGAGCATTCGCAAAACGCCCGCAACGCGCTGATCGCCGCCAACATTCCGGTGGTGGAGATCGGCGCCGTACGCGCCGATCCGATCGACATGAGCATCGGCATCGACTACGTGGCGGCGATGTATCAGCTGACGCAAACGGTGATCGCCAGCGGCTATCAGAACATCGGGCTGCTGTGCGCCAACCAGGAACAGTGGATCTTCCAGCAGCACCTGCAGGGCTGGCACAAGGCGCTGCTGCGCAACCATATGTCGCCGCATCGGGTGATCAACGCCGCGCAGCCCGCCAGCTTCAGCACCGGCGCGCAGCAGCTGCCGGAATTCTTGCTGGCCTGGCCGGAGCTGGACGCGCTGGTGTGCGCCTCGGACGAACTGGCCGGCGGCGCGCTGTATGAATGCCAGCGGCGGCGCATCAAGGTGCCGGACAATCTGGCGGTGGTGGGGTTCGGCAACAGCGAGTTCAGCCGGGTGTGCCAGCCGCCGCTGACCACCATGACCATTCCGCATCGCGACATCGGCATTCAGGCCGGCCAGGCGCTGCTGGCGCGGCTGAATGAGCAGCCCTGGCAGCCGGCAGGTTCCCTGCCCGCCACGCTGTGCCGCCGCGACAGCTGCTGAATCCGCACCATAAAAAAAGCCGGTCGATGACCGGCTTTCTTACGCGTTGGCGTCTCAGTGGTTGTCGAGCGGCTTGCCGTAATCCTGTTCGTTGTTGCGCGTCAGCCACAGCGACAGCGCCTTCAGCGAATCCGGAGTAAACTCGTCGCAGCGCGCGGTGATCTCTTCCGGCGTCAGCCAGCACACCTCGGCCACTTCTTCTTCCTGCAGCGCGAACGGGCCGTGCGATACGCAGCTGAACAGCGCGCCCCACACCCGGCACTGCTCTTCTTCGAAGTAGAACAGACCGTGTTCGGCGAAAGGCACGCCGGCGATGCCCAGCTCTTCTTCCGCCTCGCGGCGCGCCGAGTCCAGCACGTTTTCACCGCTTTGCACCACGCCGCCCGCCGTCGCGTCCAGCCAGCCCGGGTAGAAGTCTTTGATCTCGGTGCGACGCTGCACCAGAATTTTTCCCATCCCATCATGCACCACAATATAGGTAGCACGATGACGCAGCCGCTCCGCCCGCATCTGTTGACGACTGGATTGCGCAATCACCTCGTTTTGCTCGTCGACGATATCAACCCATTCGGTATCTGCAGCCTGACCCTGTTCCGCCATCCTCTAAAACCTTCTATTTTGGCGCGATGCATCCCGCGCGCTGGTTAATCAATGAGTGCTTTTCAAAGATTTTTATTGTGTGTGTATAAATTAGTGCGTTTAGCGTGTTAACGCCACCTCCGCGACGACCTTGCCGTCGTCGAGCGTCAGCACGCTCAAAGTGCCCCGATCCAACATGCCGTAGCTGGCCGGAAAGCCCCCTTTGGGGATGCTGACCGAGCCCGGATTGAAGCAATAGATCTCACCCTGCCGCTCCGCCTGCGGCAGATGCGTATGGCCGTAGGCCAGGACGTCACCGCGGGATAACGGCGGCAGTGCCGAGGGATGATAAAGGTGACCGTGGGTCAAAAACAATCGTCTTTTTTGCAGTAAAACCTGTTGCCAGGGCGCCTCGATGGGAAACGTCAGCAGCATCTGATCGACCTCGCTGTCGCAATTGCCGCGAACGGCGATGATCTTGTCGCTATAGCGATTCAATCGTTCGGCAACCTGAGCGGGCTGATACCCGGCCGGCAGCGCGTTGCGCGGGCCGTGATTCAGCAAATCACCCAGAAGAATCAGCCAGTCGGCGCCGTTTTGTTCAAACAATTCCAGCACGCGTTCGGTGGCCGGCAGCGAGCCGTGGATATCCGAGGCGAACATCAGCTTCATAACCTTGTCCTATAGAGGGAAATAAGCGCCATTTTACCGCGCCGGCGCCGTGCGGCAAACCGCCGCCCGCCCCGATGGAGAATTGTGATCCAGCCGCGCAGATAGCATCGGACGAATCCCACATAGCCTGCTATCCTTAGCTGCTATTGTTGGATCTCTGATATACCTTTGTGCGCGGCGAAGACCGCAGCAACGTGTAATGAATTACAGATCACCTTACCGCAGGAGGCAACATGATTGACCTGTATTACGCGCCTACTCCCAATGGTCACAAGATCACCTTGTTTTTGGAAGAGGTCGGCTTACCCTACCGTATCCATCGCGTAAACATCAGCGCCGGCGAGCAGTTCAAACCGGACTTTCTGAGCATTTCTCCCAACAACAAAATCCCGGCGATCGTCGATCAGCAACCGGTGGATGGCGGCGAGCCGATCAGCCTGTTCGAATCCGGTGAAATCCTGCTGTATCTGGCGGAGAAGACCGGCAAACTGCTGAGCAAGGGCCTGCGCGAACGCGCCGCCACCCTGCAGTGGCTGTTCTGGCAGGTGGCCGGGTTCGGGCCGATGCTCGGGCAGAATCACCACTTCAACCACTACGCGCCGCAGCCGGTGCCCTACGCCATCGAGCGTTATCATCTGGAGACCAAGCGGCTGTACGGCGTGCTGGAAGCCGAACTGCAAAAACACCCGTACCTGGGCGGCGACAACTACAGCATCGCCGATATCGCCACCTACCCGTGGGTGGTGTCGCATCCGCGCCAGCGCATCGATCTGGCGGATTACCCGGCGGTGCGCAACTGGTTCGAACGCATCAGCAACCGCCCGGCGACCGAGCGCGCCTATAAGCTGGCCGAACAAGGCTAAGTGCCTCCCCGACTCCCCGCCACCGGGGAGTCACATCGTCCCTACGTTATCATTTCCCTACTTTCCGTGTATTCTGAACGCCAATAATCAGACCTATGGAGAATCTCTGATGTCTTTCAGTCAACCCGACGCCGTTATTCGCATTAAAAATCTGCGGCTGCGCACGTTCATCGGTATCAAGGAAGAGGAAATCAACAACCGACAGGACATTCTGATCAACGTGGTGATCCACTACCCGGCGGACAAGGCGCGCAACAGCGAAGACATCGCCGATGCGCTCAACTACCGCACCATCACCAAAGCTATCATCCGCCATGTGGAAGATAACCGTTTCGCGTTGCTGGAAAAATTAACGCAGGATGTGCTCGATATCGTAAAAGAACACGCCTGGGTGACCTATGCTGAAGTGGAGATAGATAAACTTCTGGCTCTGCGCTACGCCGATTCTGTCTCCATGACCATGAGCTATCGCAGGGACTAACTCAGGGAGGTCGACCATGCGGATCCTGATCACCGGCGCAACGGGATTGATCGGCAGCAGCCTGACGGCCAGGCTGCTGCCGCTTTCTCACCATATTACGGTACTGACGCGAGACGAACGGCGGGCCCGGGCCCGGCTCGGCGACCAGCCGAGCTATTGGCGCACGCTGGACGACCGGCAGTCGCTGGATGACTTCGATGCGGTGATCAATCTGGCGGGCGAACCTATCGCCGACAAGCGCTGGAGCGCACAGCAGAAGCAGCGGCTGTGTCATAGCCGCTGGGATCTGACCGAACGCTTGGCGCAGTTGATCAAGGCCGGCAGCACGCCGCCCGGCGTGCTGATTTCCGGTTCCGCCGTTGGCTACTACGGCGATCAGGGGCAGGCGGTGGTCACCGAAGAGGAGCCGCCGCACGACGAATTCACCCACCAGCTGTGCCAACGCTGGGAAGCGCTGGCGCTGCAGGCGCAGAGCGACGCCACCCGCGTCTGCCTGCTGCGCACCGGCGTGGTGCTGGCGCCGCAGGGCGGCGCGCTGGCCAAAATGCTGCCGCCGTTCCGCTTCGGGCTGGGCGGCCCGATCGGCGACGGCCGCCAATACCTGCCGTGGATCCATCTCGACGACATGGTCAACGGCATTATTTATCTGCTGGATCACGCCACGCTCACCGGCCCGTTCAACATGGTCGCCCCCTACCCGGTGCATAACGAGCAGTTCGCCGCCCAATTGGCCAACGTGCTCGATCGCCCGGCGTTTCTGCGGGTGCCGGCGTTCGTCATGCGTTTGTTGATGGGGGAAGCGGCGGTGCTGGTGCTCGGCGGCCAGCGGGCGGTGCCGAAGCGGCTGGAGGAGGCCGGCTTCCACTTCCGCTATCTGGAGCTGGAGCAGGCGCTGGATGACGTGATTAATCAGCGGGCCGAAGCCCGCTGATCTGAAGTTACTTCAACGCGCCGGACAGGAACTGCTGCAGGCGCGGGCTTTTGGGGTTGCCGAACAGCTCGGCCGGCGGCCCCTGTTCTTCAATCAACCCTTTGTGCAGGAAGATCACGTGGTTGGAAACGTGGCGCGCAAACTCCATTTCGTGCGTCACCACCACCATGGTTTTCCCCTCCTCCGCCAGCTTCTGCATGATGCGCAGCACCTCGCCCACCAGCTCGGGATCCAACGCTGACGTCGGTTCGTCAAACAGCAGCACTTCCGGCTCCATCGCCAACGCGCGGGCGATAGAAACGCGCTGCTGCTGGCCGCCCGACAGGTGCACCGGGTATTTGCCGCGCGCCCGCTCATCGATGCCCACCTTATCCAGATAACGCACCGCGCGCTCGTGCGCGTCGGCCTTGCTCAGCCCCAGCACCTGCACCGGCGCCTCCATCACGTTCTCCAGCACCGTCATGTGGCTCCACAGGTTGAAATGCTGGAACACCATGGTCAGGCGAGTGCGCAGCAGCTGCAGTTGCTTCTTGTCGAACACCTTCAGCTGGCCGTCTTTGTCGCGCACCATGCGGATGTCTTCGTTGTTCAGGCTGATCGAGCCCTCGCTCGGCTTCTCGAGGAAGTTGATGCAGCGCAGAAAGGTGCTTTTGCCGGAGCCGGAGGAGCCGATGATGCTGATCACATCCCCGGCGTTGGCCGCCAGCGAGACGCCCTTCAGCACTTCGTGGTCGCCATAGCGTTTGTGCAGTTCCGTGACGGCTAATTTATTCTCAGACATGGTTTTTCTTCCCGTCATTTATCAGTGACTAACGTGTGCCATCCAGCGTTTTTCAGCCTTGCGGAACAGGCTGATTAACACGTAGGAGATGATCAGGTACAGCACCGCCGCGATGCCGAAAGCGTAAAACGGCTGATAGGTCGCGGCGTTGATGTCGCGCGCAATCTTCAGCAGATCCGGCACGGTGGCGGTAAACGCCAGCGCGGTGGAGTGCAGCATCAGGATCACTTCGTTGCTGTAGGCCGGCAGCGCGGTGCGCAGCGCCGAAGGCAAAATGATGCAGCGATACATCTTGAAGCGCGAGAAACCGTAGGCGTTGGCGGCCTCGATCTCACCGTGCGGCACCGAGCGGATCGCCCCGGCGAAGATCTCGGTGGTATAGGCGCAGGTGTTGAGCGTCAGCGCCAGGATGGTGCAGTTGAGCCCGCTGCGGAAAAACGCATTGAGAAACTCGCTGCCGCGCACGACCTCGAGGCTGTACATGCCGGAGTAGAACACCAGCAGCTGCACGTACAGCGGCGTGCCGCGAAACACGTAGGTATAGAGCCACACCGGGAAACGCACCCAGCGGATGGAAGAGACACGCGCCACCGCCATCGGGATCGCCAGCAGCCCGCCCATCACCACCGAAGCGATCAGCAGCCACAGCGTTACCGCCACGCCGGTGAAACGGTAGCCGTCGCTCCACAGCAGCGACTGCCAATACTGTTGCAAAATCTCGATCATAGCTCGGCCCTCTTGACGCCCAGTGAGTAACGCCGTTCAAGCCACAGCAGCACGCCGTTGGAAACGGTCGTGAAGATCAGGTACACCACGCCGGCCACGATGGCGAAGAAGAACGGCTGATAGGTGCCTTTCCCCGCCAGCTGCGTGGCTTTCACCACGTCGTTCAGGCCGAGGATCGACACCAGCGCCGTCGCCTTCAGGATCACCTGCCAGTTGTTGCCGATGCCCGGCAAGGCGAAACGCATCATCGCCGGGAACAGAATGCGCCGGAAGATCTGCGCGCCGCTGAAGCCGTAGGCCGTCGCCGCTTCGATCTGCCCTTTCGGCACCGCCAGATAAGCGCCGCGGAAGGTCTCGGTAAAATAAGCACCGTAGATAAAACCGAGGGTAATGATGCCGGCGCCGAGCGGATCGATATCGATCTGCGAGAAGCCCAGCAGCGTAGTGATATTGTTCAGCGCGATTTGCAGACCGTAAAAGATCAGCAGCATCAGCACCAGATCGGGCACGCCGCGGATCAGCGTGGTGTAAGCGCCGAACAGGCCGGAAATAAGGGGGTTGTGGGAGAGTTTGCCGCCGGCGCCGATCAACCCGATCACCACCGCCAACAATACGGAACTGAGGGCCAACTCCAGCGTCACCAGAGCCCCCTCGAAAATCAGTTGGGAATAGCCTTGCAGCATCTACTTCACCCTGTGGTCTAGGATCCGAACCATCGGGGCCGGCACACCGGCCCCGCAGTCACAGCATGGAACGGTTAGCGGATTACCCGCCGTAGACGTCAAAGTCGAAGTACTTTTTCGCGTATTTATCGTAGGTGCCGTCTTTGCGCATTTCGGCGAAGGCTTTGTCCAGCGCGGCTTTCAGCTCGGTATCGGCTTTGCGCAGCCCCATGCCGGTGCCGACGCCGAAGAATTTGTCATCCTTCACCGATTCGCCGGCGAACGCGTAGTCTTTGCCCGGCGGCTGTTTCAGGAAGCCGTCGCTGCCCGCCACTTCATCCTGGAAGGCGGCGTCGATGCGCCCGGACGCCAGATCGGCGTAGACCAGATCCTGGTTCTGGTAAGGCACCACCGTGACGCCCTTCGGCTGCCACATGGCGTTGGCGTAGGCTTCCTGGGTGGTGCCCTGCAGCACGCCCACGCTCTTGCCTTTCAGGGCGTCCACGGTAGGCAACAGCTTGGAGCCCTTCGGCGCGATCAGACGCGCGTTGGCGGCATACAGCTTGTCGGTAAAGGCGATTTCCTGCTGGCGTTTTTCAGTGATGGACAGCGAAGAGATGATGGCGTCGATTTTCTTCGCCTTGAGGGATGGGATCAGCGCGTCAAAGTCGCTCTCCACGAAGGTGCATTGGGTATTTATGCGTTTGCACAGCTCTTTGGCCAAATCGATATCGAAGCCGACCAGCTCGCCTTTGGCGTTTTTGGATTCAAACGGCGCATAAGTCGGATCGGTGCCGATCTTCAATGTCGATGGGATAGCGGCGAATGCGCTGTTTGCGGCCGCCAAAGCCAAGACTAAAGGAAGAACCTTAACCAGCTTTTTCATAAATTACCCTCAAATTGATTTTTTTGATGCCACTACGGGCATTACTTTTCCCCACCAAATCAATTTGCAGTAATCGTGCCACATTAGGTGCTACGGGCGGAGGGAACGGCTCCGGCCTTCACAATACTGTTTCCTGGGACGATAACCGCAAAATTAAATCGGCCGCTCGGGGCCGCGCCACTGGCAGCCGCGACAAGGCGGCACCATGAAACAGTGAACGTGATGAAGTAGGATCATTATGGTGCATGCGCCGCCCTAATTCAGTGCGGTGTTGCACAAATGTGCCAATTTGGGGATGAAAATGTTAACTAACGCCCTGCCAACGGGTGAACAGATCGGCAGGCAGTTCGATATCAAACTGATCGATCACCCGATTGACGGTCTGATCGATGATGTCTTCCACGCTTTTCGGCTGGTGATAAAACGCCGGCACCGGCGGCATGATCACCGCCCCCATCTCCGCCGCCTGGGTCATCAACCGCAGGTGACCCAAATGCAGCGGCGTTTCCCGCACGCACAGCACCAAACGGCGGCGCTCTTTGAGCACCACGTCGGCGGCGCGAGTCAGCAGCCCGTCGCTGTAGCTGTTGACGATGCCGGACAGCGTTTTGACTGAGCATGGCAGTATCGCCATGCCCAGGGTTTTGAAGGAGCCGGAGGAGATGCCGGCGGCGATGTCGCGCGCATCGTGCACCACGTCGGCCAGCGCCTGCACTTCCCGCAGGCTGTACGGCGTTTCCAGCGCCAGCGTCTGTCTTGCCGCGTTGCTCATCACCAGATGGGTTTCCACCTCTGCGACGTCGCGCAGAACCTGTAACAGGCGCACGCCGTAGATGGCGCCGCTGGCGCCGGAAATGCCGATGATGAGTCGTTTCATGGAAAATGGCCTCTGCCGTAAAAAGTAAGATCAGGCAGACTTTGCCGCAATGGCGAGGGATAAGCAAGTCAGAGGAGCAAGGCGCACCGCCGCAGACGCGGCGATGCCCCCTGATGGATCAACGCAGGCGGTTAGCCTTCGTTATGCAGTTCCAGGTTTTCCGCTTCGGTTTGCACCCGCAGCGCCTTGGCGTCGTCGTTGCGCAGCGACTCCAGGTATTCCAGATAGCTTTGATCGACGTCTTTGGTCACGTAGATGCCGTTGAACACCGAGCATTCGAACTGGGTGATGTCCGGGTTCTCTTCGCGCACCGCTTCGATCAGATCGTCGAGGTCCTGGAAGATCAGCCCGTCGGCGCCGATGATTTGGCGAATTTCATCCACTTCGCGCCCGTGGGCGATCAGTTCGTTGGCGCTCGGCATGTCGATGCCGTAAACGTTCGGGAAACGCACTTCCGGCGCGGCGGAAGCCAGGTACACCCGCTTGGCGCCCGCTTCGCGCGCCATCTCGACGATCTGTTCCGACGTGGTGCCGCGCACGATGGAGTCATCCACCAGCAGCACGTTCTTGTCGCGGAACTCGGCGCGATTGGCGTTCAGCTTGCGGCGCACCGACTGACGACGCGCCTGCTGGCCCGGCATGATGAAGGTGCGGCCGACGTAGCGGTTCTTCACAAAGCCCTGGCGGTAGGGCTTCTCGAGAATGCGTGCGATCTCCAGCGCGATGTCGCAGGAGGTTTCCGGAATCGGGATCACCACGTCGATATCCAGATCTTCCCACTCGCGGGCAATCTTCTCGCCCAGCTTCTGGCCCATGCGCACGCGGGCGCTGTAGACCGAGATCTTGTCCATAAAGGAGTCCGGGCGCGCGAAATAAACGTATTCGAACAGGCACGGGTTGGTTTTCGGGTTCTCTGCGCACTGGCGGGTGAACAGCTGGCCCTTGGTGGTGATATACACCGCTTCGCCCGGCGCCACGTCGCGCAGGAACTCAAAGCCCAGGGTATCCAGCGCCACGCTTTCGGAAGCCACCATGTACTCGCTGCGGCCATCCTCCAGCGTGCGCTTGCCGATCACCAGCGGGCGAATGCCGTTCGGATCGCGGAACGCCAGCAGACCGTGGCCGATGATCATCGCCACGCAGGCGTAAGCGCCGCGCAGTTGCTGATGCATGGCGGCGACCGCGGTAAAGATGTTGTCGGCCTCCAGCGGGTAGTGCGGGAAACGGTCCAGCTCGCTGGCCAGCACGTTCAGCAGGATTTCCGAGTCGGAGGTGGTGTTGACATGGCGGCGGCCGCTTTCGAACAGCTTTTGGCGCAGCTCATGGGCGTTGGTCAGGTTACCGTTGTGGGCCAGCGTAATGCCGAACGGCGAGTTGACGTAGAAAGGCTGGGCCTCAGAGGCGCTCGAGCTGCCGGCCGTCGGGTAACGCACATGGCCAATACCCATGTTGCCCTGCAAGCGTTGCATATGGCGCGCCTCAAACACATCCTTCACCAGGCCGTTGGCTTTACGCAAACGGAACCCGTTGTGGGCGTCAATGGTGACGATGCCTGCGGCATCCTGGCCACGGTGCTGAAGCACCGTCAGCGCATCATAAATCGACTGGTTTACCGGCATGAAACCGGCGATACCGACAATACCGCACATGTTGTCTTTTCCTCATCAGCGCTACCGCCCCGGCAATTGGGTCGGCAAGAAACTCGACGTGCTCTGCAGGTAGTCAAAGAACCACCTGATGACGTAACTGAACTGGGGAATGAGCTGCGACTGTTTCCAGTCGGCACTCTGTGAAAAGCCGGTAAAGGTATCCAGGAAGAACAGGATCGCCGCGACGATCAATACTCCGCGCAGCGCGCCGAAGCAGATGCCCAGCACCCGGTCGGTGCCCGACAACCCGGTTTTCTCTACCAGTGAGCTAATCACATAGTTAACAATAGCCCCTACGATCAAGGTCGCGATGAACAAAATCGCGATCGCGATGCCGTTTCGCACCAGTTCATCTTCAAAACGAGTGAAATAGACCGCAAGGTAAGAGTAGAAATGGCTGGCAACAAAAAACGCACATCCCCATGTCACAAGTGACAATGCTTCGCGAACAAACCCTCGGATCAGGCTCACCAGAGCCGAAAATCCAATTACCGCTATAATGACGTAATCAATCCAGACCATGAACTATTCCAATGATGAATCGCCCCTGCATCCAATTCGCGGCGAATTCTAACAGAAAAAGAAAACGTTTGCGTAGGGGATTTCCTACCACGTTACAAATAAAAAGCGGCGATCAAAAAATTCTCAATCGCCGCGCCTACATAGGTGATTTCGCCTGTAAAAGGCGCGGTTTTTCTCGCTTTCTCTCCACCACTCCTTCATTCAGGGGCGCATCGTGCTGCGCCCCTGCGGGGTTTAACGGCCGTACGGCTTCACCTGCCCGCTCAGCCCGCTGATCGAGTTCAGCGACGGCAGCGCCGCCTGCAGCTTCTGCCTGGAGGCGTCCGGGCCGACGTAGATGCGGGTGATCTGCCCCTGCACCGGCGTTGATGGCACGGTGAAGGCGCGATAGCCCGAGAGGCGCAGCGAGGCGACAATCTCGTTCGCCTTGGCGGCGTTCTTCAGCGCCCCGAGCTGCACGACATAGGCTTGCCCGGCCGGCGCTTTTTCTTCCGCCGGTTTCGGCTGCGGCGCCGGCTCAGGTTTCGGCGTCGGCTCCGGCTTCGGCACCGGCTTCACTTCCACCGGCTTCGGTTGCGGTGCCGGTTTCGGTTTCACTTCCACCGGTTTGGTTTCCACCGGTTTCGGCTTGGGCTGCGGTACCGGCTGAGGACGCGTCTCGACCGGCGGCGGCGCCACCTGCGTCGGCTGCTGAGCGCTCTGCCGCACCGCCTGTTGCGCCGCCGCTTCATTGGCCGCCTGCTGCTCGACCAGCGCGCCCGCCCCTTCCGGCGGCTGCGCCGGCAGCGGTTGCGTCACCGGCGGCAGCACGTCGTTCTCTTCGACATCGCCCGGTTTCGGCACCAACGGAATGGCAGCAAATTCATCCTCGTAATGCTTCTTTTTGCCGTCCAGCAGCCCTGGCAGGATGATCACCCCCAGCGCCACCAGAATCACGGTTCCGACCAGTCGGTTCTGAAATTTACTCGCCACTCACACTCCCCGCATCTCGTCTAACGCCGCCATCACCTGCGCCACGGTGTGGAACGATCCACAGACGATCACAATATCCTGTTTATCAGCATCCTGCATAGCCTGCCGCCAGGCAGTTTCGACATCATTAAAGCGGCGCGGTTCCTTCAGATGTTGCGCTAGCTGTTCGACGCTGGCGCCGCGCGGCCCGTCGAGCGGCGCGCAGTACCATTCATCCACCTGCTCGCTCAGGCAGGCCAGCGTGCCGGCGATATCCTTGTCCGACAGCATGCCCACCACCGCGCGCACCTTGCCGCCTTCGCGCGGCAGTTTGGCCAGACGCCCGGCCAGATAGCCGGCGGCGTGCGGGTTGTGCGCCACGTCGAGGATCAGCGTCGGCTCCCGCCGCACGATCTGGAAACGCCCCGGCAGCGTCGCCTGCTGCAGCCCGGTGAAGATCGCGCGTTCGTCGATTTCCAGCGGGGAGCAGTTCAGCGCCGCCAGCGCGGTAGCGGCGTTGGCCAGCGGCACGTTCGGCGTCGGCAGATCGGTCAGCAGCGTGTCGCCGCCCTGCCACTGCCAGCGATCGCCCTGCTCGCTGAAGCTCCAGGCTTCGCCGCGGCGATACAGCGGCGCGCCCAGCGTTTCGGCAACCTGACGAATGCTCTCCGGCATGTCGGGTTCGCCCACCACCGCCGGCTTGCCGCTGCGGAAAATGCCGGCCTTCTCGCGGCCGATGCTTTCGCGATCGTTGCCCAGCCAGTCGGTGTGATCGAGCGCGATGCTGGTAATCACCGCCACGCTCGGATCGACGATGTTGGTGGCGTCGAGACGCCCGCCCAGGCCCACTTCCAGGATCACCACGTCGAGCCGCGCCTGTTTGAACAGCTGCAGCGCCGACAGGGTGCCGAATTCGAAATAGGTCAGCGACGTTTCGCCGCGGCCGGCCTCAATGGCGGCGAACGAGCGGCTGTGCTCCGCTTCGCTCAGCTCTTCCCCCTGAATGCGCACGCGTTCGGTATAGCGCACCAGATGCGGCGAACTGTAGACGCCGACGCGCAGGCCGGCGGCCAGCAGAATGGCTTCGAGGGTGCGACAGGTGGTGCCTTTGCCGTTGGTGCCGGCAACGGTGAACACCGTGGGGGCGGGGGTCAGTAAATCCAGATGCGCCGCGACGCGCTGTACGCGCTCAAGGCCGAGTTCGATCGCCTGGCTGTGCAGACGTTCCAGATAATAAAGCCACGAGCTCAATGGCGACGTGGCTTGGGGAATTTGGTGGTTTTGCATGAGTCCCATCACTGAACTTGGGTTCATTAATCCATCAGGGCACCACCCTCACCGCGGTAAAGGCGATGCGCTTCGTGACTGCCGCCAGCTTGCAAACCGCAGCGAGATAGGCCACGGCCGGCAGGGAACGGGCATCAGCCGTCACTTAGCCACAAAGTGGCGGCTGAACCCGGGCGGGATCTGTCTTTGCCTCAGGCGTCGGCCTGCGGCTCCGGCTCAATGACCGGCGCGGCCTCATCGAAATGCGGCTGCGGCTGGTTGGTCAGCTTGGACAGAATGCTCGCCAACGTTTGGCGCATTTCCGGACGGCGAACGATCATGTCGATCGCGCCTTTTTCGATCAGGAACTCGCTGCGCTGGAAGCCCGGTGGCAGTTTCTCGCGCACGGTCTGCTCGATGACGCGCGGGCCGGCAAAGCCGATCAGCGCTTTCGGCTCGGCGATGTTGATGTCGCCCAGCATCGCCAGGCTGGCGGAAACGCCGCCCATAGTCGGGTCGGTCAGCACGGAGATGTACGGCAAGCCGCGCTCCTGCATCTTGGCCAACGCCGCGCTGGTTTTCGCCATCTGCATCAGCGACATCAGCGCTTCCTGCATGCGCGCGCCGCCGCTGGCGGAGAAGCACACCAGCGGACAGTTGTCCTCCAGCGCCTGCTCAACCGCACGCACGAAACGCGCGCCGACCACGGAAGACATCGAGCCGCCGATGAAGGCAAATTCGAAGGACGCAGCGACGATCGGCATGCCGTACAGCGTGCCCTTCATCACCACCAGCGCGTCTTTCTCGCCGGTCGCTTTCTGTGCGGCGACCAGACGATCTTTATAGCGCTTGGAATCCTTGAATTTCAGAACGTCCTTCGGCTCCAGATCGCTGCCCAGCTCCACTTCGCTGCCTTCGTCCAGCAGGGTATGCAGGCGCGCGCGCGCGCCCATGCGCATGTGGTGGTCGCACTTCGGACACACTTCCAGATTACGCTCCAGCTCGGCGCGGTAGAGGACCTGGCCGCAGCTGTCGCATTTGGTCCAGACCCCTTCAGGAATGCTCGCCTTACGGGTTTGTGTGATATTGCTCTTGTTAAGAATTCGTTCAATCCAGCTCATCGATGACCTTTCTGTTTGAACCTGGCACACGCCAGTCCGCTGTTCATGCTTTAACAATCCCCCTGAAAACACCCCAATGAAAAAATGCCCGTTCGCGGCGCGGCAAGCGCGGCGACTGAGGCATCGGCTTCAGGGTTGTTCGCAGGAACAGACCATAATGTCGCTCATTAAACCATATCGGCCCGACGCTGTGGACAAAAAACTGGTCGAACCGACAGGTTAAGCGATGTTTTTACTGTTTTTGCTGGCGGGCGGCCGCGCGCTTGTGGCGCCAAATTTCAATCACGCCCGGCAGAATCGAAACGATGATGATCCCGACGATCAACAGTTTCAGGTTCTCCTGCACCACCGGCAGATCGCCGAACAGGTAGCCAGCATAAGTGAAGAGCAGCACCCAAACCAGTGCGCCAATCACGTTGTAGGCGGCGAAGTGGCGATAGGACATATGCCCCATACCGGCGACGAACGGCGCAAAAGTACGCACGATCGGCACAAATCGCGCCAGAATAATCGTTTTTCCGCCGTGCTTCTCATAGAACTGGTGCGTCTTGTCCAGGTAGCTGCGGCGGAAAATTTTCGAGTTCGGGTTGCTGAACAGCTTCTCGCCGAACAACCGCCCGATAGTGTAGTTCACCGCATCGCCGAGGATCGCCGCCACCACCATCAACGCCACCATGGTGTGCACGTTCAGATCGTTGGTCGGCAACGCCGCCAGCGCGCCGGCGACAAACAGCAAAGAATCCCCCGGCAGGAACGGCGTCACCACCAGACCGGTTTCGCAAAACAGGATCAGGAACAGAATAGCGTAGACCCACATGCCGTATTGTGCGACCAGTTCGGCCAGGTGCACATCAATATGCAGAATGAAATCAATAATAAACTTGATGATGTCCATAAATTCTCTCATTGATACCGGGTGTTTCAATCACCCGGCAGAAGCACAAGGGAGCGACGCGTTCAGGCGTGCCGGCGTTTAATCGTCGGGCAAAAACAGCGGCCCCATCGGCGGCCGCGGTAGACCAAAGTGGTCGGGATAATCCACGGCAACCAGATACAGCCCCTCGGCTCGCGCCGTCGCCGCCGCCAGATTGCGATCCTTCAACGCCAACAATTCGGCCATCCAGTTCTCATCCTGATTGCCGCAGCCGATCTCCATCAGGCTGCCGACGATGTTGCGAACCATGTGATGCACAAAGGCATTCGCTTTGATATCTACCACAATATATTCGCCGTAGCGCGTAACCTTAACGTGTTTTACGCAGCGCCACGGGGTGCGCGACTGGCACTGCACCGCGCGAAACGAAGTGAAGTCGTTCTCGCCCAGCAGCGCCTGCGCCGCCCGATGCATGCGATCGGCATCCAGCGGGTGATAAAAGTGCGTTACCCCCTGTTGCAGCACCGCCGGCCGGTAGCGATGGTTGAAAATAATATAGCGGTAGCGGCGCGCGGTGGCGCTGAAGCGCGCATGGAAATCGTCGGCGACGGGGCTCACCCAACGCACCGCGATGTCCGGCGGCAGATGGGTGTTCACCCCCATCGTCCAGGCGGCGTCCTTGCGGCGCGCGGTGGTTTCGAAATGCACCACCTGCCCGGTGGCGTGCACTCCGGCGTCGGTGCGCCCGGCGCACAGCACGCTAATCGGCGCATCCGCCACCTTGCTCAACGCCTGCTCCAGGCGTTGCTGCACGCTGGCCACTTCTTGCTGCCGCTGCCAGCCGTAGTACCGGCTGCCGTCATATTCGATGCCCAGCGCGATCTTCAGCGTCGGCTGAGCGGGCGAGACCACCTCAGACATCAGTACATCTGCTCCTGCACCAGACGCTCGGCGGTTTCGACAGCCATCAACGCGCCGCCGAAGCGCACGTTGTCCGCCACCGTCCAGAACTGCAGCAGCTCGGGGATGCCGTAATCGTTACGCAGACAACCGATGCTGAGCGCATCGCTGCCGGAGGCGTCGGTGACCTGAGTCGGGTAATCGTCCTCTTCGCTCAGCTGAATGTCCTCGACCTCTTCCAGCTCGCTGCGCGCCTCTTCGGCGGACAGCGGGCGCAGCGCTTCCAGGTGCACCACCTGCGCGTGGCCGTAAAACACCGGCGACTGAACGCAGCTCACCGAAATCGGCAGCCCTTCATCCTGCAACACCTTGCGCACCTGATCGACGATCAGGCGTTCTTCGCGCACGCTGCCCTGCTCGTCGGCAATCAGCGGCAACAGGTTGAACGCCAGCTGCTTACCGAAAACGCCTTCCTCGGCCGGGATGCCGTTCAGCAGGCGTGCGCTCTGGCCGGCCAAGTCGTCCACCGCCGCCTTGCCGCGCGACGATACCGACATCAGCGTGGTGACGTGCAGGCGCGACAGCCCCGCCTGTTCGGTCAGCGGTTTGATCGCCGTCAGCAGCTGGCTGACCATGCTGTCGGCCACCGCTACGATATTGCGGTTGCGGTAATCCGCCAGCACCTGCGGGTTAACGCCCGGCACCACCAGCGGCACATCCGGCTCCATGGCGAACAGGCCGCTGGTGTCGATCACCAGGCAGCCCATGTTGCCTGCTTCTTCGGCATAGCGCGCGGAAGCTTCGCTGCCGGCGACGAAGAAGGCCAGCTGCGCCTGCGACCAGTCGAACTCTTCGACGTTTTGCACCAAAAGAGACTTGCCGTTAAAGCGCACATTGGCGCCCGCGCTGCGTTCGCTTGCCAGAGGATAGAGCTCACCCACCGGGAACTGGCGTTCCTGCAACAATTCCAGCAACGCTTCACCTACCGCGCCAGTGGCGCCGAGCAGCGCGATATTCCAGCCGTCAGACATCGGGTTTTCTCCAGAGTATTTCATTCATAAATGCAGACGGGCAGTGCAGCCACCGCCCGATAATCTTTGCCGCTCACTGTAGCGGCGTTGGCTTAAGACAACCTTATGCGCTACGCCACGCTGAAGCCCAGCTTGCCGAGCAGCTCGGCGCTGGCGCTGTCATCGCATTGCACGGCCAGCGAAGACCACTCGCGGCGTTCCTGGTAGTGCTTGCGCAGGCGATCGAATTCGCCCGGTTGCCCGGCGACTTTGCGCAGCGGCGCATCATCGCGGCGCACATCATACACCAAGTGCATCAATCGTTTTAACCGCGCTTCATCCAGCGGCCCGTTGAGGCGGATCTGGCTGAACTCCGGTACCGGCAGCAGCGAGGCCAACGCCACCTGCTGCGGCTGCCCCAGATGGCGGCTGAACGCTTCGAACACCTGAGTGGTGCCGCGCGCCTTGCCTTCCAGCGTATACCCGGCGATGTGCGCAGTGCCGATATCCACCCGCGCCAGCAGCGGCAAGGAGAGATCCGGCTCCGGTTCCCACACGTCCAGCACCGTGCTCAGCTTTTTGCCTTTTTCCAGCGCCTGCAGCAGCGCGGCGTTGTCCACCGCCGGCCCGCGGCAGGCGTTGATCAGAATGCGGTTGTCAGGCAGCGCCGCCAACAGCTCGGCGTCCGCCAGATGCAGCGAATGGTATGGACCGGATTTATTCAGCGGCGTATGGAAGGTCAGCACGTCGGCCTCAGCCACCAGCTTCTCCAATGGCCAGAATTCCCCGGCGTCGCCGCGATCGGCGCGCGGCGGATCGCACAGCAGCGTGCGCACGCCCAGCGCCTTGAGGCGCGCGTCCAGGCGCGAACCGACGTTGCCCACGCCGACGATGCCGACGGTTTTATCCCGCAGGTGGAAGCCGTCGCGCTCGGCCAGCAACATCAAGGCTGAGAACACATACTCAACCACCGCGATGGCGTTGCAGCCCGGCGCGGCGGAAAAGCCGATGCCCTGCCGTTGCAGCCAGGCGTCATCGACGTGATCGGTGCCGGCGGTGGCGGTGCCGACAAAGCCGATGCGGCTGCCGGCCAACAAGGCTTCATTGACCTTGGTGACCGAACGTACCATCAGCGCATCGGCATCCGCCAGCGCCTCGCGCGGGATCGGGCGGCCCGGCACCGCCTGCACGTCGCCCAGGCGGCTGAACAGCTCGGCCGCGTACGGCATATTTTCATCAACCAGAATTTTCACTGCGTTCTCCGACGGTTTACGGCTATTTGTCTGCGAAATAGTGTGCCACTGAATCATGCACGGCGAAAGCGCTCAGGGGTGGTGCCGGCGATCTGCTGGAACATGACGATAAAGGCCGACGCGGAGCTGTAGCCGACGTCCAGCGCCACGTCCTGCACCGTCTTGCCCTGCTCGAGCAGCGACACGGCGTGCAGGAAACGCAGACGCTGGCGCCATTCGCTGAACGACATGCCCAGATCCTGCTGGCAGCGGCGCGACAGCGTACGCTCGGTGGTGTAGACCCGAGCCGCCCACGCCGCCAGCGAGGTGTTGTCCGCCGGGCAATGTTCCAACGCTTCCAGCACCGGCGCCAAAAACTTGTCGTCCGACGACGGCAGATAGGTTTGCTGGCGCGGCGACAGACGCAGCTGGTCGATCAGCACCTGGCACAGTCGCAAATCCTCCTCCGCCTGCGGAATGTACTGTTTGCGCGCATAGAAATCCTCGGCGATGGCGCGGAAGATTGGCGTCACGCTCACCAGGCAGGGATCGGCGGGCATGCCGGCGCACAGTGCCGGCGTGATGTCCACCATGCGGCACTGCGCCAGCCGTTGGTTGTAACAGGAGTGTTCGATGCCGGCCGGCGCCCACAGCACGAACTCCGGCGGCGCCAGAAAGCGCTGCCCGCCGATGCGCAGCACCATCACCCCGGCTTTAACCCACATCAACTGGCCCCAGGTGTGGCTGTGCGGCTGGAATTCGGTGCGCGCATTGAACTCCTCGCAGCGGAACTGCACCGGGTTGGGTGCCGGGATCAGCGACTCGGGGAAATGGCGGATTTCTGGCATGGTTTCGTCCCGTGATTTGTCTTGTTTACGCCAATTTTTGTCTGGATATCGCTATATATGATAAACCGGACACGCGTAGACTAGCCAGCATGTCGGACGTTATTGAGAATAATTATCATGAATATGCTCTTCCCGCTGTTGGCCGTGCTGATTTGGTCGATTAACGCCGTCGTCAGCAAACTCTCCGCCACCGCCATCGATCCGGCGGCCATTTCGCTCTACCGTTGGCTGCTGGCGCTGATTGCCCTGACGCCGTTCGTGCTGCCGGGCGTGCTGCGCAACTGGGCGCAGGTGCGCGCCAACTGGTGGAAACTGATGATCCTCGGCCTGCTGGGCATGGTGCTGTATCAAAGCCTGGCCTATTACGCGGCGCACAGCGTCAGCGCGCTGTTTATGGGCATCATCGTGTCGCTGATCCCGCTGCTGACCATCCTGATCAGCATCGTGCTGCTGCGCATTGCGCCGACCGTCGGCGTACTGCTCGGCAGCATACTCTCCTTCGGTGGTTTGATCTGGCTGGTCAGCGGCGGCCAGCCCGGCGTGCTGCTGCAGCACGGTATCGGCAAGGGGGAAT
Organism: Serratia sp. CY33525; assembly: GCF_052169115.1. NCBI lineage: Bacteria > Pseudomonadati > Pseudomonadota > Gammaproteobacteria > Enterobacterales > Yersiniaceae > Serratia > Serratia sp. CY33525. The sequence continues at coordinate 814,774 of NZ_JBJNLK010000001.1, forward strand.
TGATGATGCTGCTCGCCACCGCCTCTTACGCGCTGTATGGCGTGTTGACCAAACGCTGGGCCATCGCGCTGCCGAACTGGCAATCGCTGTACGTGCAGATCCTGTTCGGCGTGCTGCTGCTGCTACCTAATTTCCTGATGGCGCAGGATGTCGGCTTGAACGGCCATAACCTGCCGCTGGTGCTGTTCGCCGGCATTCCGGCTTCGATCATCGCCCCGTTCCTGTGGATCCAGGGCGTGATGCGCCTGGGCGCCAACACCGCCTCGATCTTCATGAACCTGGCGCCGGTGTTTACCGCCGCTATCGCCGTGCTGTTCCTGCATGAGCAGCTGCACGGCTACCACCTGATCGGCGGCGGCATCACCCTGCTGGGCGTTATCCTGTCGCAGCGGCTGCGCACGCCGCTGACGCGTAAAGCCAAAGCCCCGGCGGCCAACGTCGAGTCCTGCAAAGAACAGGCTTAAGGCAGCAACCTGAAGCGCACCCGCACCAACAGGCCGCCCAGCGCGGCGGAGCTCAGCAGCTCCGGGCGGGTGCCGTGATAGGCGGTGATGTCCTTCACCAGCGCCAACCCCAGGCCGGCGCCCGGCTGATCGCCCACGTTGTCCAGCCGGTGAAACGGCTGCAGCGCCAGCGCCTTATCCTGCAAGGCGATGCCGGGGCCGCTGTCTTCAATCTCCAGCACGCCTTCCCCCGCCGCCTTATCCTGAGTGAGGCGGGCGGTCACTATCCCCTGACGCGGCGTGTATTTCAGCGCATTGTCCAGCAGATTGGCGCACAGTTCGGCCAACAGCAGCGGCTCCCCCGCCACCTGACACGCCGCCTCGCCTTCGAAACCCAGATCGATCTGTTTGCTGCGCGCCTGCGGCAAGCGGGAAAAGCAGGCGTCGCGCAGCACCTGCGCCAGATTGACCGGCTGCAGCTGGCGCTCGGCCTGGTGCTCGCTGGCCTTCAGGCGTGAGAGGTGCAGCAGGCGATCGGTCAGCGCCACGGTATTATCCAGCGTCGCGCTCATCGCCTGCAGGCTTTCACGCCACTGCTGCGGCCGATCGCTGGCCAGCGCCACCCCGACCTGAGTCTTCAACACCGCCAGCGGCGTGCGCAGCTGGTGGGAGGCGTCGGCGCTGAAACGTTCCTGACGCGCCACCATCAGCCGCAGCCGTTCGATGTAACGATTGAACGCCACCAGCAGCGGCTGCATCTCCGACCACGGCAACACCCGCGGCAAGGGCGTCAGCTCGCCCGGATCGCGCCGCAGCATGATGCCGGAGAGTTTACGCATCGGTTTCAACACCCGCTTGAGCAGCGCGAACGCCAGGATCAGGGTCAACACCACCACCGTACCCTGGCTCAACAGCGCCGCGATCATCATCTGCCGCGCCAGGTAACGGCGCGACTCCAGGGTTTCCGCCACCAAAATGGTCGCCATGCCGCTCACCCCCGACTCGTTGACCGGTTGAAACAGCGCCGCCACGCGGATCGGCCGGCCGAGGTATTCCGCATCGTAAAAATGCACCAGCGCCGGGTAGAGCGTGGAGCGCGGGATATGGGGCGGCAAAGGCGGCAAATCGTCATAGCCCGAAATGCTTTTCCCCTGCGGCGAAATCACCTCGTAATACAGCTGATCGTTCATGTTGCGCTCGAAGCTGTCGAGCACCACATAGGGCACATCGACCGCCAGCTTGCCTTCGCGCACCACCAGCCGCTCCGCCACGGTGCGCGCCGACGCCAGCAGCGTGCGATCGTAAGCCAGTGTGGCGGCGCTCATGGCGCTGAAATAGTGGGTGTAGATAGAGATGCCGCCCAACGCCAGCAGCGGCAGGCCAAAAAACAGCAGCAGTTGATAGAACAGCGAACGCGGCGCGTTAAACCACCGCATTGCACAGCTCCAGGCTGTAGCCCAGGCCGCGCAGCGTGACGATCGCCACGTCGCTGCCCTGCAGCTTTTTCCGCAGGCGGTGTACGTAAAGCTCGATGCTCTCCGGGTTGGCTTCGTCGGACAGCGTGAACACCTGTTCGAACAGCTGTTGCTTGGCCACCGGACGGCCGCGCCGGTGCATCAGCGCGGTCAGCACCGCCAGTTCGCGCGGCGTCAGCGCCAGCGGTTTGCCCTCCAGCAGAAAATAGCCTTCGTCGTGATAGGTCAACGCGCCGTACTGCAACGCCGGCTGCGGGGCGCCGACGCTGCGGCGCAGCAGCGCCCGGATGCGCGCTTCCAGCTCGTCCAGTTCGAACGGCTTAGTGAGGTAATCGTCCGCCCCCAGATTCAGGCCTTTCACCCGGTCGGCCACGTCGGTGCGTGCCGTCAGCAGCAGCACCGGCAGATCCTGCCCGCGCTTGCGCAGGCGCGCCAGCAAATCCAGGCCGTTCATACGCGGCAGCGCCACATCCAGCACCGCGAGCGCATAGCGTTCGTTGAGCAGCAGGTGATCCGCCGCCACGCCGTCCGGGGCGACGTCAACGGCAAAGCCGGCGCCGGTCAGCGCCTTTTGCAACCAGTGAGACAGCTCGGGGTGATCTTCAACCAATAACAGTCGCATGTTCCCATTCCATTGATTTACCTGAACAACCTGGCGCCGACACGGCACCTGTTAACAGGCCGATAACAGAGAATGGCATGGAAAATAAGGGGATAAAAGAGCGCCGCGCCGCCAGTTTTGGGAGCTGGCACACAATTATGCGTATGGGGCGCGATCGCAGGCCGGTGTCAGATCAGCGGAATGGGGCTATCGGCAACGGCGATGTCCAGCACCGGGCGCAGTTTGTCGGCGGTAAACGGTGAAGAAACCAGCACGGAGCGGTTGTTGACGGCAAACACCAGATCGATGCCGGTCACGCAGGCGGTCATCTGGCAAGCATATTTTTCACCGTCGGCGTTGACAAAATGCAGCTCAAAAACGCCAACGTCGGCACGCAGTCGCTTTAAACGGCACTGCCCGGTTTTTCCCGTCATTTCAGCGTAAACCTCAGGCAACCGTTTAATCGCACCTACTTTGGCGCTGTCCCTGCCACCAAACAATTTCCCTAACGAAAACATATCACTGCGTCTCTATTCATTTCACCGATCGTGATTTTATCGCGAAAGCAGAACGGCAAACCTGATATTACGCAGGATTTTGCCCGGTTTTGCGCCCTGTTCTTGCCCGCTTTTCTATGGTAGCGCATCCGTTATTCGCCGGCGACAAGAGACCCTAATCACAGACTGGAAACTTTTCCGGCCACTGAAAGGTAAATGAAAGGTTGTTGTTTTAACAATCCTGCAACCGCACCCGGCGGGATTTCACAATCAGAACAATACCGAGGGCAAGTCACAATGAAAAAAATAATGACCCGTACCTTTACCGCCGCCGCCCTGCTGCTGGCAGCCAATCAGGCCTTTGCCGTGGAAGCGCCCAAACGCACCGAATGCATCGCGCCGGCCAAGCCCGGCGGCGGCTTCGATCTGACCTGCAAGCTGATTCAGGTGTCGCTGCAGGACACCAAGGCCATCGATAAACCGATGCGCGTCACCTATATGCCCGGCGGCGTCGGCGCGGTGGCCTACAACGCCATCGTCGCGCAGCGCCCGGCGGAGTTCGGCACCGTGGTGGCCTTCTCCGGCGGTTCGCTGCTCAATCTGGCCCAGGGCAAGTTCGGCCGCTACAACGTGGACGACGTGAAATGGCTGGCGGCGGTCGGTACCGACTACGGCATGATCGCGGTGCGCGCCGACTCGCCTTACAAAACCCTGAAAGACCTGATGGACGCCTTCCAAAAAGATCCCAACAGCGTGGTGTTCGGCGCCGGCGCCTCCATCGGCAGCCAGGACTGGATGAAAACCGCGCTGCTGGCGCGCGAAGTCGGCGTGGATCCGCGCAAGATGCGCTACGTGGCGTTCGAAGGCGGCGGCGAGCCGGTCACCGCGCTGCTCGGCAACCATATCCAGGCGGTCTCCGGTGACCTGAGCGAGATGGTGCCTTACCTGCAGGGCGACAAGATCCGCGTCCTGGCGGTGTATGCCGAGCAACGTTTGCCGGGCCAACTGGCCGACATTCCGACCGCCAAAGAACAGGGATACAGCCTGGTGTGGCCGATTATTCGCGGCTTCTACGTCGGGCCGAAAGTCAGCGATGAAGAGTATCAGTGGTGGATCGACACCTTCCAGAAAATGATGGCGACCGACGAATTCAAGCAGCAGCGCGATCTGCGCGGCCTGTTCGAATTCAACATGACCGGCAAAGAGCTGGACGCCTACGTGAAGAATCAGGTTGCCCAATACCGTGAGCAGGCGAAAGTGTTCGGCCTGGCCAAATAACCGCAGGGGAAAACCATGAGCGATCGTATTTTTGCCGGCTTTTGGCTGCTGCTGTGTATCGGCGGGCTGTTCATCGGCTGGGGCATCCAAAGCGAATACAGCTATGAACCGCTGGGGCCGCGCCCGTTCCCGCTGGCGATCCTCAGCCTGATGGCGCTGTGCTCGGCCCTGCTGTTGCTGCGCCGCCCGCAGGCGGTGGAGTGGCCGCACAACAAGGTGCTGCAGCGGCTGCTGGTGCTGGTGATCACCCTGGTGCTGTATGCCTGGGGCTTTGAATGGCTGGGCTTCCCGCTGGCGACCGCGCTGCTGACGTTCAGCATCGGCCTGCTGTTTCAGGCCAGCCTGCCGGCGGCGGCGATCTCCGGCGTCGTCATGGGCGCAGTGCTGTATTACGCCTTTGACCGCCTTCTTGATGTCACACTGCCGCTCGGCGCCTGGCTGAGCTAACGGGAGCGATGATGGATACCTGGATGTATTTGACCCAAGGGTTCGAAGTGGCGCTGGTGCCGCAGAACCTGATTATCGCCCTGATCGGCTGCTTCGTCGGCACCATCGTCGGCCTGCTGCCGGGCCTCGGGCCGATCAACGGCGTGGCGATCCTGCTGCCGCTGGCGTTTGCCCTCAAGCTGCCGGCCGAATCGGCGCTGATCCTGCTGGCGACGGTGTATATCGGCTGCGAATACGGCGGGCGCATCTCGTCGATTCTGCTCAACGTGCCGGGCGACGCGGCGGCGATCATGACCGCGCTGGACGGCTACCCGATGGCGCAGCAGGGGCGCGCCGGCGTGGCGCTGTCCATCTCGGCGGTCAGCTCGTTCGTTGGCTCGATGATCGCCATCGGCGGCATCATCCTGTTCGCGCCGCTGCTGGCCCGCTGGTCGCTGGCCTTCGGCCCGGCGGAGTATTTCGCCCTGATGGTGTTCGCCATCGCCTGCCTCGGCAGCATGATGAGCCAGAACCCGCTGAAATCGCTGCTGGCGGCGCTGATCGGCCTGGGGCTGGCGACGGTGGGCGTCGACGCCAATACCGGCGTTTACCGCTTTACCTTCGACAGCGTGCACCTCTCTGACGGCGTGCAGTTTATCGTGGTGGTGATCGGCCTGTTCTCGGTCAGCGAAATCCTGCTGATGCTGGAAAGCACCAGCGCCGGACAAAAGCTGGTGCGTAAAACCGGCCGGTTGCTGTTCAACCGCAAAGAGGCGGCGCAGTGCGCAGGCCCTACCCTGCGCTCGTCGGTGATCGGCTTCTTCGTCGGCATTCTGCCGGGCGCCGGCGCCACTATCGCCAGCGCGCTGACCTACATGACCGAGAAGAAAATCAGCGGCAACAGAGACACCTTCGGCAAGGGCGACATCCGCGGCGTAGCGGCGCCGGAAGCGGCCAACAACGCCTCTGCCTGCGGTTCGTTCATTCCGATGCTGACGCTGGGGGTGCCGGGTTCCGGCACCACGGCGGTGATGATGGGTGCGCTGACGCTGTACAACATCACCCCCGGCCCGGCGATGTTCACCGAACAGCCGGATATCGTCTGGGGGCTGATCGCGGCGCTGCTGATCGCCAACGTCATCCTGCTGATCATGAACCTGCCGCTGGTCGGCCTGTTCACCCGCATGCTGACCATCCCGCTGTGGTTCCTGGTGCCGGCGATCGCCGCGGTTTCGGCGGTGGGGGTTTATGCGGTGCACAGCACCACCTTCGACCTGCTGCTGATGGTCGGGTTGGGCGTGTTCGGCTACATCCTGCGGAAAATGCACTTCCCGATGTCGCCGCTGATTCTGGGCTTCGTGCTGGGTGAGATGCTGGAGCAGAATCTGCGTCGCGCGCTGTCGATCAGCAACGGCGAGTTCGGCATCCTGTGGAGCAGCAGCATCGCGCAAACGCTGCTGGTGCTGGCGGTCGCGGTACTGGCGCTGCCGCCGCTGCTGCGCCTGATGCGCAAACGCCGCCAATCGGCGATCGAGGCCAAGGCCGAGTAACGCGAAACGGGCGGGGAATCCCCGCCCGTTGCGTTTAACGGCGCAAGGCCGCAATTCCCCTTTCCAACGCATCGATATCGCCATCGGCGAGCAGGGGCTGAATCACCGTAAAGTCCGCCTCGGACAAGTCATAGAGGCGCAAGGCAAGCAACCGCGCGATGACTTCCGGCGCGAACCGCCAACGGATAAACCTCGCCGGATTACCGCCGACGATGGCATAAGGCTCAACATCGCCGGCCACCACGCTGCCGGCGGCGACGATCGCCCCCTCACCTATCGAGATTCCCGGCATCAGCATCGCCCGCATGCCGATCCAGCAACCGTCGCCCAGCCGGGTATCGCCTTTGGGGCGGTACGCCTGCTTGATGGTTGCCATAAACGGATACAGGCTCAGCCAGTCGATGCGATGGGTATGGTTGCCGCCCATCAGGATCACCGCTTCGGCCGCGATGCACACGTAATCGCCGATCAGCAGGCGGTCTATGTCGCCCAGCGGCTGCCATTGCCGGCTGACCGCGTCGCCGTGCAGATAGCGCACTACCGAGCGTTCGAAGCCGTTATCCCAACAGTCGCTGTAGTAGCTGTGGGTGCCTTTGACGATAATGTTCGGGTTGGTCACCGTCTGATGCAGCAGCTCGGTGTTGGACCAGTGTTTTTCGGACATGGCGTATTCTCTGGTTACGGGAATAAAAGCCACGGAACGGAATGTCTGTGGCCGTGTTGTCGTTCACTCAACACGGCCATTCAAGCGATAAGCGCTCGTTTCAATCTCGGGTTATTCATCATTACGGCCTCTCTTGCGAGGCGTAATGGTAGCCGATCACGCCTCGGCGGTCTTGCTTTTCAACAGCAGCACCCCGCCCATCACCAGCGCACTGCCCAGCAGCTGCAGCTGATTCATGCTCTCCCCCAGCAGGAAATAGGCGATCACCGCGGTGAACACCAGCTCCAGCGACAGGATCAGGTTGGCCACCGCCAGCGGCAGCGTTTTCAGGCTGATATTGTACAGCCCGAAGCCCAGCAGCGTCGGCCCGGCGGCCAGCGCCAGCAGCAACAGCCAGCCGCTCCATTGAATGCCCTGCGCGCCGTGCGACAGGAACCACAGAGAGCCGGCCATGCCGTGGAACGCCGCCAGAGGAAACGCCGTCAACGCCGTGTTGAACACCAGCTGGTACAGCGCCGAAAAACCAAACACGTACAGGATGGTGTTCCACACCGGATAGCCGCGTTCGCTGGCCACCCGCCCGCCGAGGGTATACAGGGTATAGCCGATGCCCGACAGCATCCCCACCAGCATCCCCAGCAGATCGAAGTGGCTGTTCCCCATACTGTCGCCGTTGCTGACCAGGAAGCAGCCGCCCAGGCTGATGGCGATCACCAGCAATTGGCGCAGCGTCAGGCGTTCGCTGTACATCACCCAGCCGAGGAACACGGTAAAACCCACCGAACAGTAGGTCAGAATGGTCGCCACCGATGCGCCGTTCAGCGCCACCGACAGCGTCCACAGGCTGTTGAACAGCGCCAGCAGCAGCCCGTAAAGCGCGTAGAATGCCACCTGTTTACGGCGCAGGCGCGCCCACTGCGGTTTCACCAGCAACAGCAGCGGCAACAGCACCAGCGCCACCAGCGCCGCGCGCCAGAACGCCAGCACGAAGGTCGGCAGGTGATAGTACTCGGTCAGCGCGCGGATGATGATGGCGGTAAAGGCCAGCAGCATGGCGCTGATAATGGCGATGACGTAACCCTGGCTGCTGCCCTGAAAGAGGCGCGCGCCGGGCAGCGCCGGCCGGGCGGAAACGCCTGACGGTAATGACATGAGATCCTCGGAAAAATGGCGACATAAATGCTCAGGCGCACAGTGTAACGCGGCCATTTTTTCTCACTATAGCCACTTTGCGGCGTTGTCATGCAGGCCACTTTTCTGCGCTTGAAGCCCTGTTGACATGGGGTATAGTAAAAACCTCTCTCCATAACCGGGCCAATTTCCCATGCACATCCCTTTGGATCGTGAGCAGGACGTTCCGCTCTATTTACAGATCGAAGAAGCGCTGCGGCGCGCCATCCTCACCGGCGTATTCGTCGATGGCGACAAACTGCCCTCGACGCGCACGCTGGCGGCCGAACTGGCGGTCAGCCGTTTGACGGTGGATAACGCCTACGCCGAACTGGCGGCCAAGGGCTTTTTGCATCAGCGGCGCGGCAGCGGCGCCTATGTCACGCACCCGCAGGCGCAAACGCGCCCGGCCCGGCCGAGCAGCGATGCCCCTTTCCCGCTGGAGAGCTTCACCACCCTCACCTCGCGGCTGGACGGCTACGCCGACGCCCCGCTGCCGGAGGGGCTGATCAACTTCGCCGCCGGCGTCGGCAGCCCTAAGGTGTTTCCGCTGGAGGCGTTTCGCAAAGTGCTGCTGTCGGTGCTCAGCCGCCACGCGGAAGAGGCCTTCAGCTACGGCGAATACTGCGGCTACTACCCGCTGCGCGATACGCTGAGCCGCATTCTCAGCGCACAGGGCATCCCCACGCAGGCGGAACAGGTGCTGATCACCAACGGCTCGCAGCACGCCATCAGCCTGGTGGTGCAAAGCCTGCTGGCGCCGGGCGATACGGCGATCGTCGAAGAGCCGACCTACGCCGAAGCGCTGGGCCTGCTGCGCCAGCACCGCGTCAATATCGTCACCGTACCGGGCGACCGACACGGCATGCGGGTGGATTTGCTGCCGGAATTGTTAGAACGCCACCGCCCCAAACTGATCTACACCATCCCCAATTTCCACAACCCGACCGGCCGCTGCCTGAGCGAGGCGCGTCGGCGACGCCTGCTGGCGATCGCTCAACAGGCCGGCGTGGTGATCCTGGAAGACGACTTCGTCGGCGATCTGCGCTATCAGGGCAAACAGCTGCCGTCGCTGCGCGCGCTGGCGCAGCCGGGCGCGGTGATCTACGTCAGCACCTTCTCCAAAATGCTGCTGCCCAGCATGCGCATCGGCTATCTGGTGGCGGACAGCGAACACTATCAGCGTTTCGCAAGGCTGAAGCACGTCGACAGCTTCACCAGTTCCAGCCTGATCCAGCGGGCGCTGGACGCTTTCGTCACCGTCGGCCGTTACGACAAGCAGCTGCGGCGCGCCGGGCGCGTCTACCGCCGCCATCTGGAGGTGATGATTGACGCCTTGCAGCGGCGGCTGCCGCCGGGGTGCCGCTTTGAAACGCCGCAGGGAGGCTTGTTTATCTGGCTGACGCTGCCGGCGTCGGTGACCACCGCCGAGCTGATGCCGGTCGCCTGGCGATACGGCGTGACCTTCGCGCGCGGCGAATGCTTTTATGCGCAGGAACATTTGGGCGCGCACGGCCTGCGGCTGAATTTCGCCGCCAACTCGCCGCCGCAGATTGAAGAAGGTATCGCCCGGCTATGCCGGGCGATTGAGGAGGTGATAACGGAGAAAAACGCCGGTTAGACGGAGGCCCACCACAGCCGCAGCTTCATCCCCCAGTAGCTGGTCCAGCCGGTGGTGGTCTGCACCACCTTGCCCTGCGAGACCACCACGAAGGTCGGCGTCACGCCAATCTGCCACTGCGCCGAGAGCGTACCGGCCGGATCGTTGACCACCGGCAGCGCCAGCCGTTTGCGCGCCAGCCATTGTTTCACCTGGGCATCGTCGCCCGAGCGCAGCGCGACGGTCAGCACGTTGCCGCCCGCCGCCTGCAAACGGGCGACGTCCGGCGTGGTGAAACGGCAGACGCCGCACCAGCTGGCCCAGAAGTAAACCAGCAGCGGCCGCTCATGGCTGAGCTGCGCCAACGACACACTCTCGCCATCCAGCGTGGTCAGGGTCTGGGCATCGAAGGCCGGCGGCGCCTGCGGCGCGTTCAGCCAATCCATCACCGTCACCACCGCCAGCGCGATCAGCGCCAACAACAGCAACTCGCGCCCCCAGCGCTTGAGCTTAGCCATTGTTGGCCTTCGCCAACTGCTGTTTCACCATCGCTTCCAGCTCTTCATAGGATACCGCCCCCGGCAGCATCCGATCGCCGATCAGCGTCGCCGGCGTCCCCTGCACGCCCAGTTGCTCCGCCAATTCCATGTTGGTGCGCAGCGTGGTCATGCTCTGTTCGCTGGGCGCCACCGCCTTGACGCCGGTTTTCTCTTGCGCGGCGGCGATGCTGGCGTTGTCGTGGAAGCCCTTTTTCGCCATTAGCCGCTGGTGCAGGGCCCAGAATTGATCCGGGTGCTGTTGCCAGGTGGTGAGCGCCACGCGCGCCGAACTGACCGAGCTTTCGCCCTTGAACGGCAGCAGTTTCACCACCAGCGCCACGTCCGGGTATTGCTTGACGATCTTCTCCAGCATCGGATCGAAACGCTTGCAGTACGGGCAGTTATAGTCGGTAAAGGTCACCAGCGTCAGTTTGGGGTTGGCGGCGCCGAGGCGCGGGCTGGCCGGATCCTGATACAGCGTTTTGGCGTTCTGCTTGATAGCCTGGCTGATCTGCTGGCCGGCGGTTTGCTGCTGCCAGGCGTCCACCGCCTGCGCCAGAATGTCCGGGTTAGACACCAACGTTTCGCGGATCATCTCTTTGATACGCGCCTCTTGTGCCGGAGTGAAAGGCTCGGCGGCCCACACCGGGGCGGCGATGATCATCAGTAAAATCAGTAGCTTTTTCATTGTTCGGTTCCTTTGGCATGGGAAAGGGATTGCAGCACGGCGTCACGGGTCAACAGCGGGGATAACACCTCGCCCTCCGGGCTGCCGGGGCCATAGATTTGGTTGAAAGGCACGGCGACGCTGCCGCGCTTTTGCAGGAAGGCGCTGATGTCGGCCGACGGGCGGCTCCAGTCGCCGCGCAGCGCGACCACGTCGTCGGCGCTCAGCGCGCGCTGCACGTCATCGCGCAACAGCACATTGAATTTGTTGGCTTTACAGGTCACACACCAGTCGGCGGTCACGTCGACGAACACCCGCTTATGCTGGGCCAGCGCTTCGGTAATCGCCTGTTCGCTCAGCGGTTGCCACTGCACCCGATCCTGCAACGGCTGGCGCCACAGGCCGGCGGTCAGCGATCCGGCCAGCAAGGCCACGCCCGCCAGCACCAACGTGCCCGCCGCCAGCTTGGCCGCCAACCGTGCGCCCTGTTGACGCCACACCGCCAGCAGCAACGCCAGCAGCGCCAACGCCCCCAGCCACAGCGTGGCCTGCACGCCGATATGGTTGCTCAGCAGGCTCAGCAGCCACAGCGACGACGCCAGCATCAGCAGCCCCATCGCCAGCTTGACGGTATTCATCCAGCGGCCGGGGCGCGGCAAGCGCAGCGCCAGCGAGGGCCAGGCGGCGATCAGCAGCCACGGCAGGCTCATGCCGATGCCGAGCGCGATGAACATGCCCCACAGCACCGGCAGCGACGCCGCCAGCGCGAAGGCCACCGCCGTGCCGAGAAACGGCGCCGAGCACGGCGTCGCCAACAGCGTGGCGAACGCGCCCTGCCAGAAATGGCCGCTCAGCCCCTGCCCGTTATGGGTGGCCAGCGACGTGTTTAGATCGGACGAGAGGCGCAGGTGGAACAGGCCAAACAGGTTGGCGCTGAACAGCAGCGTCACCAGCACCATAAAACCGATAAACCACGGATTCTGGAACTGAATGCCCCAGCCGAGCGCATGGTTGCCGAGCCGCAGCAGCGTCATCAACAGGGCCAGCGCCATAAACGAGGCGACGATACCCAGCGACGACGCCAGGAACTGCAAACGCACGCTGCGCCGATCGCGATGCTCCACCTGCAGGATGGAGCCGAGCTTGATGCCCAGCACCGGCAGCACGCACGGCATCAGGTTGAGGATCAACCCGCCCGCCAGCGCCATCAATACCGCCTGCCACAGCGGGAACGCCGCACCGACGGGCGCGGCCAACGGATCGCCAATCGGCAGCGTAATCTGCTGCGCCATGCCGCCGTCGTCGATCACCAGCGTCAGCGTTTTGCCGCGCAGATCCGGCGCCGCATCGCCCCAACCGTCGCTGACCGGCACCCGCGCCAACAGCTGAGCGCCGTCGGTCTCGACTTGAGGTTTACCGAGATCGGCATCCGCCAGCGTATCGAAGAACAGCGCGGGCTGCTGCCAGCCGGCGGCGCGTTCGGCGGCAATCTGCAGCTCGCCGTTGCGGTAACCGGCCTTGACGCTCTCCGCCACCCCGGCGGCGATCGGCACCTGCCCCATCGCCTGCGCGAAGTCGTGGTTAAACTGCGGATCGTTCGGCGTCGTCAGATCCAGACTGAACGGGTAGTCGGTCAGAATGCAGACGTTGCTGCAGGTGGACAGCGTCAGGGTGCCCGCCAGCGGGCCGGATACCGGGCCTGACATCACGATCGGCAGCGTGACCCGATCGTGATAGCCCTGGGTGGAAATGCCGGCCACTTCGAAACGCTGCGGCGTCGGCCAGTGCCAGGTCGCCGGCGGCGGGTTGCCCTGCCAGACGATAGCCGGCGCGATGCCGCCTTCGCCAGGGGAACGCCAGTAGGTTTTCCAGCCCTTTTGCAGCTCGACCGACAGCAGCAGGCGGGTCTCCCCCGGCTGTGACGTGTCGGCGCGCAGCCGCACCTTGGCATGATCGTTGGCCGGATTTTGCAGCCAGCCGCTGTCCGCCGCCTGCAAGGCAGGTAGCCACAGCATAAACAGGCAAGCGCAGGCCAGCCTGATAATTTTCAACATGTTAATTCTCCATAAATGATTAAATCACCGCGAAAAACGGGCGATTAACTCATTCACGGAAGACGCATAATCGAAGGTGCACCCTGAGGGTGGGGGGTGAAATGGCGCGGGGAGGAGGAATGCGCAGGCGCGCGGCGATGGTCGGCGCCAACAGCGCCAGCAGCAGACCCAGCCCGAACAGCACGGTTTCGAACATCACCGGCGGCGCGGCCAGCAATGACTTGGCGCTCAGCTCACAGGGCGTCGGCTGCGCTTCGGCGGCGGTATCACCGGACTGAACGGCAGTGGCCGCCGGGATCCCCAGCGTTTGCTGCAGCGCATGCAGGCCCGCCATGCGCTGGGTCATGCACGTCAGCACCACCAGGCAAGCCAGGCATAAAAACCATTTTGCAATCCGCTGCCGTTTAACCATGCCATCCTCACGTTCGGGTCTGGGGCTATCTTAGCGGCGCGGGCGCGATTAGCAACGTTTTGTCGGTAAAGAAATGTCTGAGCGGCGGTATTGATGGCGGCGATTTACAGGTATCATAGTGGGTAAGCCTGCGCTTTTCGCCGGGTACGATGATGATTCTCTCCTCCAGGCATTCTGCGGGGATACACAGCGAAGGACTGGTGATATGCAACCTTTGAGTGGGCCGGGCACCCCAATCGCCGGCGAACGCCCTCCCTCCCCGGACAAAACGGCGGCCACTGACGATCAACCCCTCTCTCCGGCGCAGCGCACGACGCTGGAAAAGCTGATCGTGAAAATCATGACGCTCAGCCCGGCAAAGCCGGCGGAGATCTGGGCGACTCTGCGTCACGATCTCGGCGCCGATAACGGCGGTGAACTGCTGGCGCGTCATTTTCAACCGGCGGAACAGCTGCTGCAAACGCGCCTGACGCAGGCGCAGCAAAACCATGCCGGGCGCCAGCTGTTGCAACAGCTGGCCGAATTGCTGCCGCAGGGCAACAATCGCCAGGCGGTCAGCGACTTTATTCGCCAGCAGTTCGGCCACACGGTACTGAGCCAGCTGAGCCCACCACAGCTGCAGCAGGTGCTGAATCTGTTGCAGACCGGCGGCCTGGCCATTCCCCAGCCGCAGCAAACCGCCACCAGCGATCGCCCGCTGCTGCCCGCAGAGCATCAAAGCCTGCAGCAGCAGGTCACCAAACTTAGCGCGGCCACCGGTGAAGCGCCGGCTAAAATCTGGCAAACGCTGTTTGATCTGGCGGGCGTGAAAACCAACGATCCGCTGCCGGCGCGCCACTTCCAGCTGTTAAACCAATTCTTGCAAGTAAAGGTGGCCCTCAGCCCGCAGAGCGCGCCGACGCTGAACAATCTGCTGGCGGCGCTCAAGCAGCCGGCGGACGAGCAAGAGCTGCAGCAGATGAACGACTATTGCCAGACGCGCTTCAACTGCGGCGCCAATGCGCCTCTGACGCATCCGCAAATGAGCGACGCCATTCATCAGCTGTTTGCCCGCCGCCTGGAGAAGGCCGGCCAGGCGCAGCCGATCGTCAGCCAGCCCGTCGAGCCGCAGCCGCTGCTCAACCCGCTGATCGCCGCCCTGCCGCTGCCGCTGCAAAAAGCGCTCAGCAAGCCTGCCGCGGCGCTGATCCTGCTGCTGGTGGCGCTGGCGATCGTACTGGCGCTGGTGTTTTAACACCTCAGGCGCAGCCGCAGTCCTCAGCCGCCGCCCGATCGCGCAGCGATCCCGGCTGTTCGCCGATGGCCAACGGATGGCCGTCGCGCAGCCAGAAATCCAGCCCGCCGATCAGCTCCTTCACCCTGAATCCCAGCTTCGCCAGCTTATAGGCGCCTTTGGTGGAACCGTTGCAGCCGATGCCGTCGCAGTAGGTCACATACACCTTTTGGCGATCCAGCTGCGCCGTGCCGGCTTCATCCATCAGGCGATGCGGCAAGCTGATCGCCCCGGGGATATGCCCGGCGGCGTACAGCGCCTCTGCGCGGGTGTCGATCACCACTATCCCGTCCACGCCGTTGCGCAGATCTTCCGCCACGTCCCAGGCATCCGCATAACGGCTCAGCTTGGCCGCCAGGTAAGCCAGGCTCTCTTCCGGCGCCGCCGGTGGAAAAGCCAGCACCAATGATTCTTTCGACATACCACTCACTCCCGTGCATCAAGACAGATGACAATAGTGCCTCATTTTGGTCTTATGATTGATACCAATTTCCCATAAACCATAAGGCCAATTATGCGGCACTCGCTGGTCACGCTGTTTCAGCAATCGCCCCACACCGCCGGCACGCTGCGCGATCGCCTGTGCGGCGCACTGCGGCAGGCCATCCATCAAGAGGCATTGAACGTTGGGCAACGCCTGCCTTCCAGCCGGGTGCTGGCCAGCGATCTGGGCCTCTCGCGAGTGACCGTCGAAGCGGCCTACGGTCAGTTGGAGACGGAGGGATATCTGCAGCGCCGCGTCGGCCAGGGCACCTTTGTGGCGATTACCATCGCCAAATCGCCGCCGCCGGCAGCCGGCTCCGGCATGCCGCGCCTTTCGCAGCGCGGCCAACAGATCGTGCAAACCGGCGGCTGCCGCGATCCGCAGCAGCCACAGGCGTTCGCCGCCGGTTCACCGGACCTGCGCGCGTTTCCGCTGGCCTTGTGGAAGCAGCTGACCGCACAGCGCCTGCGGCTACAGGGAGAAAGCCTGCTGCGCTACGGCGACCCGCAGGGCTATTTACCGCTGCGTGAGGCGATTGCCGCCCACGTCAACCAAACGCGCGGCGTGGTCTGCGATGCGCGGCAGATCATCGTGCTGACCAGTTCGCAGCAGGCGCTGCAGCTGATCGCCACGTTGCTGCTGGACAGCGGCGACAGCGTCTGGATGGAAGAGCCGGGTTACACCGGGGCAAGAAACGCCTTTATCAGCGCCGGCGCCGCCCTGACGCCGGTCGCGGTGGACGGCGACGGCCTGCGTGCTGAATCCTCCTTGCCGGACCCACGTTTGATTTATCTGACCCCCTCGCACCAATACCCTACCGGCGCCGCGCTCAGCCTGGCGCGCCGATTGGCGTTGCTGGCGCTGGCAGAGCGGCAACAGGCCTGGATCATCGAGGACGATTACGACAGCGAGTTTCATTACGACGGCCTGCCGATACCGGCGATGCAGGGCCTGGATCGCCGTGGCCGGGTGCTGTACCTCGGCACCTTCTCCAAGTCGCTGTTCCCTTCACTGCGGTTGGCGTATCTGATCGCCCCGCCCGCGCTGGTTGAAGCGTTCGTCACCGCGCGTACGGTGTATGACGGCCACAGCGCGCAGCTGATGCAGGCGGTCACCGCCGAATTCATCCACCAGGGGCACTTCGCCGCGCATATCCGCTACATGCGCCAGCTCTACCGCAGCCGGCGCGATGTGTTGCTGGCGGAAGTACGCGAAAAACTCGGCCACTTCGCCACGCCCGCTCCCGCCACCGGCGGCCTGCAGCTCAGCGTCTGGCTGCCGCCCGGCCAGGAGGCGGCGCTCAGCCGACAGGCGCGGCGGCTCGGCATCCTCACGCCCGGGCTGAAGGCGCAATACCAGACGGCGCAGGCGCAGCGCGACGGCTGGCTGCTGGGCTTTTCGGCCCTGACGCCGGGCGAGATCCGCACCGCCGTCGAGCGGCTGGCACGGATCGCCGTGGCTTAGCGCGGCCCCAATGGAATGCCCCCCGTTTATTGCTCGGTCAGGCGCATCTCCGCCACCAGCGGCAGGTGGTCGCTCACCGCCGGCCAATGCACGCCGTTCCAGTCGCCGCTGGCGTTCGGCACCGTCAGGCTGTCCAGATGCCAGCGCTGCGCGTTACCGGTGAAGATGTAATCCACCTTGATCTCGGCGTTTTCCGCCGGCCAACTGCGGCCGTCCTGCCCGTCAGGCATGATGTCGTTCCAATAGCGGCTCAGCTCCAGCCAGGTCACGCTGCCCGGCACATCGTTCATATCGCCGAACAGCAGCTTGATACCGCGTACTTCGATGGCGCGATCGTTCAGCTCCCGCACCTGATCCAGGCGCATCGTCGGATCTTCCTTGGTATCGAGGTGGGCGTTGAACAGCGTGATCGGCGCCGGGAACTCCGGCACGTCAACCTTGGCGCTGAAGGCGATGCGCTGTTCGCGCTGGCCGGACGGCAGCGGATAGATCACGGCATCGTGCAGCGGATACTTCGAGAGAAACGCCAGGCCATATTCGCCGCCGTCGTGATCGATCGCCCGGCCAAACACCGCCTGCATGCCGGTCAGCTTCGCCAGCTCCGCCGCCTGATCGACCCGGCCGCTGCGGGCGGTGAGTTTATCCACCTCTTGCAGCGCCACCACGTCGACGTTCATCGCGCGAATTGCCTTGGCGATGGCGGTCATGTCGCTGACCTTGCCGGCGGCGATATTGAAGCTGGCGACGCGGATCTTCGGCGCCTGCTCCAGTTCATAGGTTTTATTTTTCAGGCCACCCAACGCGCTGGCCACTTCGCGGCTGTTGGCGTTGCTGTTGGCATGGCCGGCATCGGCAGAGGCCCAGGCGCTGTGAGAGATGCCCAGGGACAGTAAGGTGATAAGCAGAGCGTGACCGGTGTGCATGAATTCTCCTTGAGGGACAGATAAGTGTTATGTAGGCGCTTCCCGGCCCACAGCTAACACCGATTTTGCCGCAGAAACCTGCGACTATTTCCTAGTTGCACCGCTATTTTTCGTTTCTGCGCGATGCTTCGCATTCTGGCGGTTTACGCATTGCACCGTTGGACAAACGGCTGATTTCGTTTTAAAACCGGTAGATTGCCAACCGCGAGGAGTTCCGATGACCAGCCCGATTGCCGAACAGCTTACCGAACGTTTCTTCCGCTACCTGGCGGTCACCAGCCAGAGCAACGCCGCCGCAACCGCCCTGCCCAGCACGCCGGGGCAGCATGAAATGGCGCAGCTGCTGGCGGAAGAGCTGCGTCGGCTCGGCCTGGCCGACGTGCAGATAGACGAGCACGCCACCGTCACCGCCCGCAAGCCCGGCACCCAGCCCGGCGCGCCGCGCATCGGCTTCATCACCCATATCGACACCGTGGACGTCGGCCTGTCGCCCGAAATTCGCCCGCAGCGCCTGCGCTTCACCGGCGAAGATGTATGCCTGAACGCCGAGCAAGACATCTGGCTGCGGGTCGCCGAACACCCGGAGATCCTGCCCTACCGCAACGAAGAGATCCTGTTCAGCGACGGCACCAGCGTGCTGGGTGCCGACAACAAGGCGGCGGTCACCGTGGTGATGACGCTGCTGGCCAACCTGGCCGCCGCCGATCGCCACGGCGATATCGTGGTGGCGTTCGTGCCGGATGAAGAGATCGGCCTGCGCGGCGCCAAGGCGCTGGATCTGCAGCGTTTCCCCGTCGATTTCGCCTACACCATCGACTGCTGCGAACTGGGTGAAGTGGTTTACGAGAATTTCAACGCGGCGGCGGCGGAAATCCGCATCGAGGGGGTGACCGCGCACCCGATGTCGGCGAAAAACGTGTTAATCAACCCGATACGCATCGCCAACGACATCATCAACCGCTTCGACGTGCAGGATACCCCGGAACACACCGACGGGCGCGAGGGCTATTTCTGGTTCACCGATCTGGCCGCCAATGCCAATCAGGCGACGCTGAAGGTGTCGATTCGCGACTTCGATAGCGCGGCGTTCGAGGCGCGCAAAGCCCGCCTTGAGGAGACGGTTCGTCAGGTGGCGGCCGGCTATCCGCGCGCCAACGTCAGCTGCAGCATCAGCGACATCTACAGCAACATCAGCAACGCCATCGGCGAAGATCGGCGCGCCATCGATCTGATCTTCGGCGCCCTTGCCGCCCACGGCATCCCGCCGAAGGTGATCCCGATGCGCGGCGGCACCGACGGCGCGGCGCTCTCGAGCCGCGGCATCCTGACGCCCAATTACTTCACCGGCGCGCATAACTTCCACTCGCGCTTCGAGTTTTTACCCGTCAGCGCCTTCGTGAAATCCTACCAGGTGACCCGCAGCATTTGCCTGCTGGCCGCCCGGCAGAGCGGTAATCAGAGTTAGCTCAATAGCCAGCCGACCAGCGCGGCCCACGCCAGCAGCGGCAGCGAGTAATAGTGGAAGCGCAACCAGATCTTGCGCTCCCCCGCCATGCGCAGCGCAATCAGGTTGGCGAGCGATCCGATCGCCAACCCGAAGCCGCCGGCATTGACCGCATAGGCCAGTTGCGTGCTGGAGGGCGCATAGTTGAGCAGCAAAATGGTGGCCGGCACGTTGCTGACGATCTGCGACAGCCCAATGCCCAACGCATACACCCCACCGTCGCTCAGCCCGGCGATGGCGGCAAACGCCGGCTGAAGCGGCGGCAGGCGGGTAAACAGGCCAACATCGATAAACATGGCGGCGAACACGAAAATCAGGCTCCAGTCGATCTGCAACAGCACCCGGCGCGCCAGCAACAAAAAGCCGGCGAACACCGCCAGCAGCCCATACAGCGGCAGGCCGATATCGAGGCACAGCAGGAAGATCGCATACAGCCCCACGCAGCTCAGCAACAGCGGCCGTTGATAGGGGTAGCCCTCGGTATTCGGTGTTTTCACGATGTCGCGCGCCGGGAAGCTGAACCAGGTCAACGCCAGCAGGCTCAGCATCATCGCGGCGCCAAACGGCGCCATCTGGCCGATGAAGCCGAGGAAAGAAAGGCCGGAGCGGCTCCACAGCAGGATATTTTGCGGGTTGCCGATCGGCGTCAGCAGCGAACCGGCGTTCACCGCCAGCGCCTGAAAGATGATCAAACGGCCAACCGGCAGCGCCGACAGCTTTTTCAGCGTGATGGTGAGCGGAATGACGATAAACAGCGCCACGTCGTTGGTCAGAAACGACGACAGCAGCGCGGCGGAAAACACCAGGAACAGTGCCAGCCGCCGTTCGCTGTGCAACCGGTTGATAATCTTGCGGCCAACGAAGTCGAAGTAGCCGCTGACCTCGACGCCTTTGGTCAGCAGCATCAGCCCCAGCAGAGTAATGAGGGTGCGGCCGTCGATGAACCCGCCCAGCGCCGCCAGCGGCTGCGGATCAAAGGCGAACATCGCTGCGCCGGCCA
Organism: Serratia sp. CY33525; assembly: GCF_052169115.1. Lineage (NCBI taxonomy): Bacteria > Pseudomonadati > Pseudomonadota > Gammaproteobacteria > Enterobacterales > Yersiniaceae > Serratia > Serratia sp. CY33525. The sequence goes on from NZ_JBJNLK010000001.1 coordinate 834,798, forward strand.
GCAACAGCACGTGCAGGAAACGGTCTTTGACAAAGGGGTGGATAAGCCGGGAAATGGCGGTTGAACTCATGGTGGCAGCTTGAAACCTCAGCGAAAAGCATGAGCGAGACGTTAGCTCAGGCGCGGCATCTACGCCAGCAAAATGCTATTTTACCTTTATCCGCTTTCCATTTGCCGCGCTTTACTTTATTTGTAGCGGCTTTCTCGTTTTCAAAGGACATGTTATGGCTTCCCTGTTCGCCAAAGGGGCGTTGCTCAGCGCCTTATGCGCCCTGCTCGCCGCCTGCGACGATGCCACCTCCCGCCCGCAAATCGATATCGACGGCAAGACCATGGGCACTTTCTACAGCGTTAAAGTCAGCGGTGACGTCGCGATCGGCAAGCAAGAACTGCAGCGGCAGATCGACGCGGTGCTCGAACGGGCCAACGACGATATCTCCACCTACCGCGCCGGATCGGTGCTGTCGCGGTTTAACCGCAGCGCCGGCCTCGAACCGCAGCCGATCCCGCGCGGCATGGCAGACATCGTGCTGATGGCCCAGCGCATCGGCCGCGATACCGGCGGCGCCATGGACATCACCGTCGGCCCACTGGTGAACCTGTGGGGGTTCGGCCCCGACAAGCACCCGGTCAAAGTGCCGGAACAGGCGCAGATCGACGCGGCGAAGCAGCTCACCGGCCTGCAGCACCTGAAGCTGATCAGCGACAATCGCGGGGAGTGGCTGCAAAAAGATCTGCCGGATATGTATGTCGATCTCTCGACGCTGGGCGAAGGCTACGGCGCCGATGAACTGGTGCGCCTGATGAACCGCAACGGCATTACCAACTACCTGGTATCGGTCGGCGGCGCGGTCTCTTCACGCGGCGTCAACGGCCAGGGCAAACCCTGGCGGGTGGCAATCCAAAAGCCGACCGACCGTGAAAATGCGGTGCAGGCGCTGGTGGATCTGCACGGTTACGGCATCAGCACCGCCGGCAGCTACCGCAACTACTTCGAACAAAACGGCCAGCGCTACTCCCATGTCATCGATCCGACCACCGGCAGGCCGATCAACCACCGCCTGGTTTCCGCCACGGTGATCGCCCCCACCGCGCTCGAGGCCGACGGCTGGGATACCGGCCTGATGGTGCTGGGCACGGAGAAGGCGTTGAAACTTGCCGAAGAGAAAGGGCTGGCGGTCTACCTGATCAGCAAAACCGACGACGGTTTCAGCGCCGTGATGACGCCGCAGTTCAAGGCGTTTTTGGTGCAGTGAAATAAAAAAGCCCGGCGCGCGATGGCCGGGCTGGTTGCATGCGCCCGCAGGCGCCGCGCCGATCACTTGGTCAGCGCGATGATGCCGAGAGTCAGGCCGGCAACCGCCGCCGCGCCGCCGGCGATCGCACCCGCGGTTTCCCAGTTATCCTGAGTGGTGCCCTTCATGCAGGTATTGGTGTGCACCAGGCGCCCCTGGTCATCGTAGACCGGCACGCAGGGAGAATCGGTGGCGCATCCGGCCAACACGGCCGACAGTAACCCAACCGCAATTAACTTTTTCATACTTCGTGCCTCAATGTTCGATCACTTTGGAAAACTACGCCGAGCGATAATCACGCTACCCGGCTATTGTATGCCCAACGCGTGTAATGGCGAGGTAATGATGTGTCAGGGGATGTGATTTGGGAAAACTCCGAACGCCCGGCCGGCGGGCTTCGGCCAGTAAAAAGCCCGCGAAAACGCGGGCTTGATAGCGAGGTGAGACTCAGGCGGGATTATTTCGCCAGTTTGCGCATCACCAGGGTGGCGTTGGTGCCGCCGAAGCCGAAGCTGTTGGACATCACGGTGGTCAGCTCGCGCTGAGTCGGCTGAGTCACGATGTTCATGCCGGCCGCCTGCTCATCCAGGGTTTCGATGTTGATGCTCGGCGCGATAAAGCCGTGCTCCAGCATCAGCAGGCTGTAGATCGCTTCCTGCACGCCTGCGGCGCCCAGCGAGTGACCGGTCATCGCCTTGGTGGAGGAGATAGCCGGGGTATTGTCGCCGAACACTTCGCGAATCGCGCCCAGCTCTTTCACGTCGCCCACCGGCGTGGAGGTGCCGTGCACGTTGATGTAGTCGATCGGCGCATCCAGATCCTGCATCGCCATCTTCATGCAGCGCACCGCGCCTTCGCCCGATGGCGCTACCATGTCGGCGCCGTCAGACGTTGCGCCGTAGCCAACGATTTCCGCGTAGATGTGCGCACCGCGCGCCAGCGCGTGTTCCAGTTCTTCAACCACCACCATACCGCCGCCGCCGGCGATGACGAAACCGTCACGATCGGCGTCGTAAGTACGGGAGGCTTTTTCCGGCGTGTCGTTGTACTTGGTGGACAGCGCGCCCATCGCGTCGAACTCGCAGGCCATTTCCCAGCACAGCTCTTCGCCGCCGCCGGCGAACACGATGTCCTGTTTGCCCAGCTGGATTTGCTCAACCGCGTTACCGATGCAGTGTGCGGAGGTCGCGCAAGCGGAGCTGATGGAGTAGTTCACGCCGTGGATTTTGAACGGCGTCGCCAGGCAGGCGGATACGCCGGAAGCCATGGCTTTGGTGACCACGTACGGGCCAACCGCTTTCAGGCCGCGCGGGCTGCGCATCGCATCGGCGCCGAACACCTGGAAGCGCGGAGAACCGCCGCCGGAACCGGCGATCAGGCCCACGCGCGGGTTGTTTTGATACTCTTCTTCCTTCAGGCCGGAAGAAGCGATCGCTTCTTGCATCGCCAGGAAAGCATAGATGGAAGCATCGCTCATGAAACGCACCGCCTTGCGGTCGATCAGGCCGGTCGTGTCGAGCTTAACTTGCCCCCATACGTGACTACGCATGCCGGAATCTTTCAGTTCCTGGGAGAAAGTGATCCCAGAACGTCCTTCCTGCAGGCTCGCCAGGACCTCCTGCTGGTTATTACCAATGCTGGAGACAACTCCCAGGCCAGTAATCACTGCACGTTTCATTCAATACCTCTTCCACTATTTACCTACGGGATTTTGCATCGCACTTTAGCGTACAGATGTAAGCCGAACAAGTCCGATCAGCGTTTTTCAGCTTTATTGTTGTCCAGTTTGCGCCAGGGCGCCAGCGCCGTTAGAATTCGCGGCATCCCTTGAATTTCGAGCTATTGACCGTGAACCACGCCCCCATCCAAACCGCAACGCTAACCTGGAACGAACAGGGTACACCTGTTTCGAAACAGTTTGATGACGTCTATTTTTCCAATCAGGATGGGCTGGAAGAAACCCGCTATGTCTTTCTGCACGGCAACCGGCTGCCGCAGCGTTTCGCCACTCACCCGTGCCCGCTGCTGGTGGTGGCGGAAACCGGCTTCGGCACCGGGCTCAATTTCCTTACGCTGTGGCAGGCCTTCGCGGGCTTCCGCCAGGCCGAGCCGGACGCCGCGCTGCAACGCCTGCACTTTATCAGCTTCGAGAAATTCCCCCTGCAGCAGGCCGATCTGGCGGCGGCGCATGCGCGCTGGCCGGAGCTGGCTCCCTATGCCGATGAGCTGCGCGCCCAATGGCCGCTGCCGCTGCCGGGCTGCCATCGCCTGCTGTTGGCCGAAGGCCGCATTACGCTCGATCTGTGGTTCGGCGACGTTAACGAACTGCTGCCGCAGTTCGACGCCAGCATGAATAACCAGGTCGACGCCTGGTTCCTCGACGGCTTCGCACCGGCCAAAAATCCCGACATGTGGACCGAGCAACTGTTCGCCGCCATGGCGCGTTTCGCCCGGCCGGAAGGCAGCTTCGCCACCTTTACCGCCGCCGGCTTCGTGCGCCGCGGCTTGCAGCAGGCCGGTTTTCAGGTCAACCGTTGCAAAGGCTTCGGCCAAAAGCGTGAGATGCTCGCCGGTTGTCTGCCGGCCGATGCGCAGCCCACGCCCCACCCGGCGCCCTGGTATCGGCGTCCGGCGGCGGACAACACCGCCGACATCGCTCTGATCGGCGGCGGCGTCGCCAGCGCGCTCACCGCGTTGGCCCTATTGCGGCGCGGCGCCACCGTCACGCTGTACTGCGCCGACGAGCAGCCGGCCGAGGGCGCATCCGGCAATCGTCAGGGGGCGATTTACCCCCTGCTGAACGGCAGCGGCGACGCGCTGGAGAGTTTCTTCAGCGCCGCGTTTCCTTTCGCCCGCCGCCAATACGACGCCCTGTTGCAACAAGGCGTCGCCTTTGATCACCAGTGGTGCGGCGTCAGCCAGCTGGCCTACGACGAAAAGAGCGGCGCCAAGATCGCCAATATGCTGAAAACAGACTGGCCGCCAGCGCTGGCGGCGGCAGCCGACCGCGAGACGCTCAGCGAACTGTGCGGCGTCGATACCGGCTTTGGCGGCATCACCTACCCGCTAGGCGGCTGGCTCTGCCCGGCCGAGCTGACGCGCGGCGCTATCGCGCTGGCGCAGCGTCAGGGCCTGGTCTGCCAATACCGGCACGATGCACAGAGGCTGACGCAGGAAGAAAACGGCTGGCGCATCGATTTCGCCCACGGCGAAAGCCGCCGCCATGCGACGGTGATCCTGGCCAACGGCCACCGGTTGGCCGAGCTGGCGCCGACGCAAGCCCTGCCGCTGTATGCGGTGCGCGGGCAGGTGTCGCACATCCCAACCTCGCCGGCCCTCGGTCAACTGAAGCAGGTGTTGTGCTACGACGGCTACCTGACGCCGGTCAACGCCAACAACGGCCAGCACTGCATCGGCGCCAGCTACCAGCGCGGCGACACCGCCACCGACTACCGCGAGCAGGAGCAACAAGAGAACCGCGAGCGCCTGCTGCGCTGCCTGCCGGAGCAGGCCTGGCCGCAGCAGGTGGACGTCAGCGCTCATCAGGCGCGCTGCGGCGTGCGCAGCGCCACCCGCGATCATCTGCCGATGGTCGGCGCGCTGCCGGACTATCAGGCCACGGTGACGCAGTATCAGGATTTGCAGCGGCGAAACCAGCGCGGCGAAACCGTCGCCGATGCGCCGGTTTATCCCGGCCTGTTCGCTATCGGCGGGTTGGGATCGCGCGGGCTGTGCTCGGCGCCGCTGGCGGCGGAAATTCTGGCGGCACAGCTGTTCGGCGAACCGCTGCCGGGCGATGCGCGCCTGCTGGCGGCGTTGAATCCAAATCGGATGTGGGTGCGGAAGCTGCTGAAAGGACGTGCGGTTTAATTCATGAACGAGGGGCGCGGCGGCGCGCCCCGGCATGGCGGTCAGGCGGCAGGGGTAGCGGCCTGATAAAGGCTTTCCCACATGCCGCGCACCAGGATCTGATCCGGCGGCGAGAGTTCCCCGGCGGCGATCGCTTTGTGCAGGCTCTCTTCCACCCGCGCTTTCAGCGCTTCGGCAGTGTGCTCGCCCTGCTCTTCCGCTTCGGCCACCGCCAGCGTCAGATGACCGCGCAGGTAGCCACCGGCAAACAGTTCATCATCGCTGGCGTGCTCTACCATGTCATCAATCAGCGCCAAAATGCGCGCTTCGAATTCTGCGATCATCAAATTTCCTCATTAAATAACGGGCTGTGGCGTCAGTTGAGATCTTCCGGATACGGAAAATGCTCGGCCGCCAACGGTGGCGTATTGTAGAACGATTGCAACGCCTGAATAAAGCGCGCAGGCCGTGTGGGTATTCCCTGCTCCAGCAGCGCCAATACCCGGTCGCGCACCTTGCGCTGGAACGCGATGCGATCCGGCTCGCAGTCGCCGTTCAGGTTGTCGCAGCTGACGTTAAACGGGAAACCGGCCGCCACGCAGAACATCCACTCCAGCGCCTGCGGTTTGATCTCTACCGCTTCGAATTCACTCTGGGTTTGCGCGTCGCGCCCGTCCGGGCAATACCAGTAACCGAAGTCCACCAGCTGGCGGCGCGCTTCGCCGGCGATGCACCAGTGCGAGATTTCGTGCAGGCCGCTGGCGTAGAAGCCGTGGGCGAATACGATGCGGTGATACGGCAGTTCGTCGTCGGCCGGCAGGTAGATCGGCTCGTCGTCGCCCTTCACCAGGCGGGTGTTGTAGTCATCGCTGAAGCATTGATTGAAGATCTCGATCAGTTGCTCATAGTGATGGCGGGTCTGTGTGTCTGACATAAAAACTCTATAACCACAAAAATAAAGAGGCCATTATACTCGATAAGACAGGGCGCGTAAGCAGCACCCTCTCTCCATCTTTAACCGTGCACCAGGGCTCTCAACCACTGCTGAATTTCCGCGCCGTGATTGTCGTACAGCAGCTTGAGGCTCATCACCAGCGAGACGATCACGATCATCGGCCGAATCAGCTTCTGCCCGCGGGTCAGCACCATGTGGGCGCCCAAACGCGCCCCCAGCACCTGCCCCACCAGCATCACCAGACCGATGCTCCACACCACCTTGCCGCCGATGATGAACAGCGCCAACCCGCCGACGTTGGAGGTGAAGTTAAGCACCTTGGCGTGCGCCGTGGACTTGGCAAGGTTGAAACCGCACAGCGTCACATAGGCCAGCGCGTAAAACGATCCGGCGCCGGGGCCGAAGAAGCCGTCGTAAAACCCGACGCAGCCGCCGGCCACCAGCCCGAACGGCAAGGCGCCGAGACGGCGTTGACGATCTTCCTCACCCAGCCGCGGCATCAGCAGGAAGTAGAGGCCGATGCCGATCACCAGCAGCGGCAACATCTGCCGCAGCAAATCGGCGCGCATATGCTGCACCAGAATGGCGCCGGCGATCGAACCGATCAGCGTCAGAAAGATCGTCAGCTTCTGGTCGTTGAGGTTCACCGCCCGCCGACGAATAAAGTACAGGCTGGCGGAGAAGGAACCGCCGACCGACTGCAGTTTGTTGGTCGCCAACGCCTGGGCCGGGGGAACCCCCACCGCCAGCAGGGCCGGCACCGTCAGCAGCCCGCCGCCGCCGGCGATGGAGTCGATAAACCCCGCCAGCAGCGCTACCGCAAACAACACCCCGAGCATCTCGGGGCCGATGACAAACCAGTCCATGTGTTATTCCGCTGAGAAATGGTGATCCAGCAATGCCTGACAGGTCGGCGGTAACGGCGGCGGCACCGGTTTACCCGGTTTGGCGTTCGGTTGATGCGGCACGAACCAGCTCGCCAGTTCGGCGCCGCAGCCGTCGCCCGGCGGCGGCGTATCCTGCTCTTTACATTCAAGGCTGCTCGCCGGGCAACGCAGGCGCACGTGCATGTGCGCGCGGTGACCGAACCACGGCCGCACCTTGTGCAACCAGGCGCGATCGGCGCCGGCGTCCAGACACAGACGCTGTTTGATGGCCGGATTGACGAAGATGCGCGTCACGTCCGCATCCTGCGCCGCCAGCTTGATCAGCGACTCAATCTGCGGCTGCCATTGGCGCGCCACTACCTGCTTGCCGTCACTTGACACCAGATCGATAGGCTGCGGCTTCAGCAATTGCTGCGCGCTCCAGCGTTGGCGCGGCAGCTGCAGCCAGATGTCGACGTCGAGCCCCGACTGGTGGCTGGCGTGGCCGCTGCTGAAGCGCCCGCCGGCCGGCATCGCCATATCGCCGATCAGCACCGTGCCCAGCGCTTTCTGATTCGCCTGGCTGCTGAGGCGCTGAATGAACGCCAACAGATCCGGGTGGCCGAAATAACGGCGCTGGTCGGTACGCATCACCTGGTAGTTCGGTGAGTTCAGCGGCAACGGCTGGGCGCCGATGACGCAGCCGTTGGCGAAACCGCCCACCGCCTGCGGCGCGCCGGCCACCGGATGATCGATTTTCTGCCACGGCGTCAGCGCCATGGCGGAGGCGGAGGCCGTCAGGGCCACCAGGCCCAACATCCAGTTTTTCATGGCGATTACCAGCGCGGCACGTCGGAAACCACATCACCGTTTTGCGCACGCTGGCGCAGCAGGTGATCCATCAGCACGATCGCCATCATCGCTTCGGCGATCGGCACGGCTCGGATACCCACGCACGGATCGTGGCGGCCGCGGGTGACCATTTCCACCGCTTCGCCCTGGCGATTGATGGTGCGGCCCGGCACCATGATGCTGGAGGTCGGCTTCAGCGCCAGATGCGCGATCACCGGTTGGCCGCTGCTGATGCCGCCGAGAATGCCGCCGGCATGGTTGCTCTGGAAACCTTCCGGGGTGATTTCATCGCGGTTTTCGCTGCCGCGCTTGGTCACCACGGCAAACCCGTCGCCGATCTCCACGCCTTTCACCGCGTTGATGCTCATCAGCGCGTGCGCCAGATCGGCGTCGAGGCGGTCAAACACCGGCTCGCCCAGGCCAACCGGCACATTTTCAGCAATCACGCTGACCTTGGCGCCGATGGAGTCGCCCTCTTTTTTCAGCGCGCGCATCAGTTCGTCCAGCGCTTCCAGCTTGTCCGGATCCGGGCAGAAGAACGGATTCTGCTCAACCTGATTCCAATCTTTCAGCTCGCAGGTCACGTCACCGATCTGCGCCAGATAGCCGCGCACCTGCACGCCGAACTTCTGCTGCAGGTATTTCTTGGCGATAGCGCCCGCCGCAACGCGCATGGCGGTTTCACGCGCCGAAGAGCGGCCGCCGCCGCGGTAATCGCGCAGGCCGTATTTCTGTTCGTAGGTGTAGTCGGCATGCCCCGGGCGGAACACGTCTTTGATGGCGCTGTAGTCTTGCGAACGCTGATCGGTGTTCTCAATGATCAAGCCGATGCTGGTGCCGGTGGTCACGCCTTCGAATACGCCGGAGAGAATGCGCACCTGATCCGGTTCGCGACGCTGGGTGGTGTAACGCGAGGTGCCCGGACGACGGCGATCCAGATCGTGTTGCAAATCGGCTTCGGTGAGCGGGATGCCGGGCGGCACGCCGTCGACAATACAACCCAGCGCCACCCCGTGAGATTCACCGAAGGTGGTGACGCGGAAAATCTGCCCAATACTGTTTCCTGCCATCACGGCTCCTTACCGTTAGTCTTTTATCGTTATGAGGCCCGCCGTGCGGGCCTTGAAAATGCGGCTTAGCTGCGATAGAGGCTGAAGTGTTCCTTGCAATCCACCAGTTGCTGCTTGGTCAGCATGAACACGCCGTCACCGCCGTTTTCGAACTCCAGCCAGGTGAACGGAATATCCGGATATTGTTCCATCAGGTGTACCATGCTGTTGCCCACTTCACAAATCAGCACGCCGTCGTCGGTCAGGTAGTCCGGCGCGCAGGCCAGGATGCGGCGCACCAGCTTCAGGCCGTCGCTGCCCGCCGCCAGGCCCAGCTCCGGCTCAAAGCGGAACTCCTGCGGCAGATCGGACATGTCTTCCGCATCGACGTACGGCGGGTTGGTGACGATCAGATCGTACTGGATCGCGGGAACATCGCGGAACAGATCGGAACGGATCGGGATCACCTGGTGTTCGACGCCGTGCGCCTGAATGTTGCGCTCGGTCACCGCCAGCACCTCGCTGGAGATGTCCACCGCGTCCACTTCCGCTTCCGGGAAAGCGTAGCCGCAGGCGATGGCGATACAGCCGCTGCCGGTGCACATGTCGAGGATATGGCGTGGCGGGTGCGGGATCAGCGCGCTGAAGCGATCGTTGATCAGCTCGCCGATCGGCGAACGCGGCACCAGCACGCGCTCGTCGACGTAGAATTCCATGCCGCAGAACCAGGCCTTGTTGGTCAGGTAGGCGACCGGGATGCGCTCGTTGACGCGGCGGATCACACGCTCAACGATGCGATGGCGCTCGCTGGAGGTCAGACGGGCGGTGTGCATGTCCTCCGGAATGTCCAACGGCAGGAACAGGCTTGGCAGCACCAATTGCACCGCTTCGTCCCACGGATTATCGGTTCCGTGACCATAATAGATATTGGCGGCGTTGAAGCGGCTTACCGTCCAGCGCAGCATATCTTGAATGGTGTGCAGTTCGTTCACTGCTTCGTCGACGAAAATTTTGTCCAATTTGCCCTCCGGCAGGCGCTGTGTTTCATGATTTAGCCGCATAGTTTGCCATGAAGCCCGCGACAAATCACGCTTGCCCCTCGCGCTTTTCACTCTGGCCCGAGTTTTGCGTCGACAGCGCTCATTCACAAGGTAAACTAGCGAAATAAACGATTTCCGGTGAATGAAGCATGAAGAACAAGCCCCCTCTGAGCCAAGACGAACAACAGCTCTTCAGAGAGTCGGTGGCGGGCGCGAAAAAGCTGCGCCAGGACACCATCGTCCACCGCCCGCCGAAACCCAAGGTCAAACAGATTGCCCCGCAGCGGCTGCTGCAGGAGCAGGTCGATGCCAGCTATTATTTTTCAGATGAATACCAGCCGCAGCTGGAAGAAGAAGGCCCGACGCGCTACGTGCGCCCCGGCAGCAGCCCGTATGAGCTGAAGAAGCTGCGACGCGGCGATTACTCGCCGGAGCTGTTTCTCGATTTGCACGGCCTGACCCAGCTGCAGGCCAAGCAGGAACTGGGGGCGCTGATCGCCGCCTGCAAACGCGAACACGTGCACTGCGCCTGCGTGATGCACGGGCACGGCAAGCACATTCTCAAACAGCAAACGCCGCTGTGGCTGGCGCAGCATCCCGACGTGCTGGCGTTTCATCAGGCGCCGAAGGAATGGGGCGGCAACGCCGCCATCCTGCTGTTGGTGGAGCTGGCCGAGTAGCCCCCGCCGCAGAAACGACTCAGGGCGATGTCAGACATCGCCCTGAGTTTATTCCGCACCGCATCCGCGGTTCACACTTTGGCCATCACCTGCGACGGGCTGACCTGCCATTCAAACTTGCCGTAGCTGCCGTCCGCCGGCAGATCGACGTTGGCAATCGCCGAGGTCGCGAACATCGGCGGGCACTCGCCCGGGCACAGTTCGGCCACCAGATAGCCCACCAGCGGCAGGTGCGACACGATCAGCACCGAGCTCACCCCTTGCATCGCCAGCGCCTGCAGATAGCTGCCGACCTGTTCAGCGTTGCCGCCCGGCGTCAGCTCGGGCAACACTTCTTCGCCCTCCGGTAGCGTCAAGGCTTCACGCACCGTCGCCAGCGTCTGTTCGGCCCGCAGATAGGGGCTGACCAGCACGCGTTCAATATCCACAGACTTGGTGTTCAACCAGGCCGCCATCTGACGGGACTCGTCGCGGCCGCACAGGGTAAGGGGCCTTACCGCATCGCTGGCTGCCTCGAGCGCCGCCTCTCCGTGACGCATAATCAAAACTTGCATATTGCACCGCTGTTGTTGACAAAGTAACGCTATACAGAAACGCCGTGCGTGCTGTACCGCCGAGTTTTACAACCCAAAGCCAAAGCTTTAAAACGATAACGCGCCGTCTCTTTATGGCGGCCGGGCATTTTGCCTGAAAGTTTGCCTAAAGAAAACGCTGTTTTTTACAGCAATCCTCCCCGGGCAAACCTCGATTGCTCACAGAACAATCAATTCAACGGGTTAAATTTTAACCTTTCCGCCATGAAATTTATTGATGGCGGTCAAGCTAACTTACCGCTGCCGCAGCCTCGCTGTACAGCCTCACCGGCTGACGCTGTCGCAAGGAGTGATGGCGATCACAACGCGACCCTGTTGCAACTATAGTGCAAATCGGGCCGCCCTGCGTTCAGCTCCCCAGCGGGTAAAAGCGCTCGCCCTGCTGCGCCATGCGCTGCAGGCGTTCGCACGGGGCGAAATGCTCGCCGTGCTGCTGACGCAGGTAGTCCAGCGTCTTCACCACTTTCTCGGCGCCGAGCTCGTCCATATAGCGGAACGGGCCGCCGAGGAACGGCGGGAAGCCGATGCCGAACACCGCGCCGATGTCGCCGTCGCGCGCGCTGCGGATCACGCCTTCGTCCAGGCAGCGCGCCGCTTCGTTCAGCATCATCATCACGCAGCGTTGAGCGACGGTCGCCGGCAGCATGTGCGCCTTCGGCGTGACGCCGAGCAGCGTATACAATGAGGTATCCGCACGTTTGCGCCGCTGCCGCTGCTGCCCTTCGCTCGGGTAGAGATAGAAGCCGCGGCCGTTCTTGCGCCCTTTGCGCCCGTCTTTCAGCACCGCATCGAACGCGGCAGGCGCGGCGAAGCGCGGCCCCAGCGCCTCGACCAGCACGGGAATGATCTTGGTGCCGACGTCGATGCCCACTTCATCCAGCAGGGTGATCGGGCCGACCGGGAAACCGAAGTCCACCAGCGCCTTGTCCAGCGACTCAATCGGCTCGCCTTCCAGCAGGCAGCGCGCCGCTTCGTTGATGTACGGTGCCAGGATGCGGTTGACATAAAAACCGGCGCTGTCGCCCACCACGATGGCGGTTTTGCCCTGCTTGTGCGCCAGCGCCACGGTGGTGGCGATGGTCTCTTCGCTGGTGCCGGCGTGCGGGATCACTTCCACCAGCGGCATCTTGTCCACCGGGCTGAAGTAGTGCAGGCCGATCACCTGCTGCGGCCGCTGGGCCTTTTCGGCGATGCGGCCGATAGGCAGCGAAGAAGTATTGGAGGCGAACACGGTATGCGGCGCGCAGTTGGCTTCTACCTCGGCCACCATCTGCTGCTTCAGCGCCAGATCTTCGAACACCGCCTCGACCACGATATCCACCTGTTCAAAGCCGGTGTAATCGGTAGAGCCGGAGATCAGCATCATCTGCTTTTGCCGTTCCGCCGGGCGCATGCGCCTGCGGCGCACCCGCTTGCCGAGCACGTCCCAGCTGTATTTCAGCGCATGGTTGATACCGGTTTCATTGATGTCTTTGATGCGAACCGGCAATCCGCCGCGGGTGGCGGTGACGCAGGCGATGCCGCCGCCCATCAGGCCGCCGCCGAGAATGCCGACGCGATGCAGGGCGTGCGGCTGGGCATTGCCGCCCCGCTCCTTTTTCAGCGCGGTGGAAGCGAAGAACAGGCTGCGAAGCGCCGCCGACTGCGGCGTCATCGCCAGCTCGCCAAAGGCGCGCGCTTCGGCCTCATAGCCGCTGGCGCTGCCGTGATCCAGCCCGGTGCGCACCACCTGAATGATGCGCTCCGCCGCCGGGTAGTTGCCGTGGGTTTTCGCCAACGTTTTCTTGCGCACGATGCTGAACAGCAGACTTCTGCCCAGCGGGCCGTTGAGCAGGCGATCCTGCCACGGCAGCTCGCGCTGATGCTTCCAGCCCTGCTTCACCCGCTCGATGGCGGTCTGCAACAGAATCGACTGCGGCACGGCGTCGTCCACCAACCCCATGCGCAGCGCCTGGCGGGCGCGAATGTGCTTGCCGGTCAGGATCATGTCCAGCGCCTTGGCGGCGCCGACCAGGCGCGGCAGGCGCTGCGTGCCGCCGGAGCCCGGCAGCAGGCCCAGCTGCACTTCCGGCAGCCCGAGCGCGGTTTTATCATCCAGCGAACAGACGCGGCCGTGGCAGGCCAGCGCCAGCTCCAGGCCGCCGCCCAGGCAGGCGCCGTGAATGGCCGCCACTACCGGCACCGGGAACGCGGCGATCTGCGCCAGCGTGCTCTGCCCTTTCCTGGCCAGCGTTTCCGCCTCTTTGGCGCTGGTGCAGGCGGCAATCATAGTGATGTCGGCGCCGGCGATAAACGAGTCCGGCTTGCCGGAAACGATCACCAGCCCTTCCAGCGCGCTATGCTGCTGCGCCCGGATCAGCACGTCGTTGACCTGTTCGACGAACTCGGCCTTGAGCGTGTTCACCTTGTCGCCCGGCACGTCGATGGTGAGCACGCCGATGTTGTCGGGGCGAATCGTCAGCTGAAAGGCCGACGGTTTGGCGCGCTGTTCATGCAATGCGTTTTCGAAGCTCATCATTCCACCTCCACGATCATCGCGGCCCCTAACCCGCCGGCGGCGCAGGCGGTGGTCAGGCCCAGCCCGCCGCCGCGGCGTTTCAGCTCATGCAGCGTCTGGGTGATCATGCGCGCGCCGGTGGCGGCGAACGGGTGGCCATAGGCGATGGAACCGCCCAAGACGTTGAATTTGTCCATGTCCACCTCGCCGATCGCCTGGCTGCGGCCAAGCTTCTCGCGGGCGAACTCTTCGCTGGCGAACATCTTCAGGTTAGCCAGCGTTTGCGCGGCGAAGGCTTCATGCATGTCGATGAGCGTCAGATCGGCCAGGCCGATACCGGCGCGATCCAGCGCCAGCGGCGTGGCGTAGGAAGGCCCCAGCAGCATGTCTTCCCACACGTCGATGGCGGCGAAGGCGAAGCTGCGCAAATAGCCCAGCGGCTGCAGCCCCAGCTCTTTGGCGCGCGACTCGCTCATCATCAACACCGCCGCCGCGCCGTCAGTCAACGGTGTGCTGTTGGCCGCGGTGACGCTGCCGTGCTTGCGATCGAACGCCGGTTTCAGCTTGGCGTAGGACGCCAGGCTGGAGTCTTTGCGGATGTTATTGTCTTCAGAAAGCTGCGCGCGGTAAGGCGGCACGTAGGCGGTCATCACCTCGTCGCGCAGCCACCCCTGCTGCCAGGCCTTGGCCGCCAGCTCGTGGGAACGGTGCGCCAGCGCATCCTGCGCCTCGCGGGTGATGCCGTGGCTCTTCGCCATCTGCTCGGCGGTATCGCCCATGCGCAGCCCGGTGGAATACTCCGCCACCGCCGGTGGCACCGGCATCAGATCGCGGAATTTCAGCCGGCTGAACAGTTTGAGACGCTGCGACAGCGTACGCGCCTTGTTGACGTCCACCAGCGTGCGTGCCAGCGCCTTGCTGACGCCGATCGGCAAAACGGAAGAAGAGTCCGCCCCGCCGGCGATGCCAACGCTGATGCTGCCGGCCATGATGCTCTCCGCCACGTTGGCGATCGCCTGGAAGCTGGTGGCACAGGCGCGCGACACGCTGTAGGCGTCGGTATGGACGCTCATGCCGGTGCCCAGCACGATTTCACGCGCGATGTTCGGCGCCTCGGGCATTTGCACCACCTGGCCGAACACCAGCTGTTCGATAAGCTGCGGATCGATACCGCTGCGCGCCAACAGCTCGCTCACCGCCGTTTTCCCTAAATCCACCGCCGGAATGCCGTGATAGGCAGTCGCCTGTTTGGCAAAGGGGGTACGCAGTCCATTCACAATCGCAATGCGGTCACCATGACGGGTCACCAACGGCAGTGCCTTACTCATAAATGCTCCTGAAGAAAATAACGTCAGCGCAATGGGCAGAAAGAGGTCTGACCTGATGAGGTCATTGTTAACCAAACGGTTACATTTGGCAAACCGGCAGAGATCAAAACTGCGAGCAGGCGCACTTTCTATCGGGGGCGGTGTGGGGAAAGGCAATCCCCGGCACGCAGCACGCGGCGCCGGGGTAAAACGGGGATTAACGCAGGCCGAGCTGGAAGATCAGGGTTTCCGCCTGACAGGCGAAGGTAAAATCGGCCTCCAACTGCACGCCGCCGTCAACCGGTTTAATGCTACTGCTGATGTCACAAGGGTCGGATTCGACCGCGCGTGCCTTTTCGCTCAGGGCGGCCAGCATCGCCTCCGCATCTTGTTGATTGCTGAACACCTGGCTGTAGGACGCGGTGCAATCGGTGTTATCCATCACGGTGCCGACATCCACACAGCAACACGCGGCGGTTTCCTGGGCGCTGCATTTATTAATTGCATCTGACATGATTGGTTCTCCTCAAAGGCCTCGGTTATCAGCCCAAATTGCCGTTTTACTCACCGGCACAAAGCTACAAAATTCTGCAGGTATTTTACGCTTCCACGCCGGCAATCACTAGCACTTACTTTTAATGGGTGTTTTAAGTGATGGAAATCACAAATAAAAATGAGCGCCTGCTAAGGAATGGTAAGAATTTTGTTATTTACCGCTGGCGTTTTGTTAAGCAGATCTCTTTTTTGATATCAGGTTGGAAATATTTCAAAAACAAACTTGCAACATTTTCACAGGTCAGACCTATACTTCAGCCACTGGTCTGATTTGTCTGAACGATAACGGACCCTACAATCCCGCGCTCCTTGTTACCTCGTGTAACAATAGTTTAAATAATAAACACATAATGAGGTTTTGGTCATGAGCCAGAAAAACCTATTGACTAAATCAGCTCTCGCAGCTGCAGTGGCAATTATCTCTTCAAACGTGTCTGCCGCAGGATTCCAGCTGAATGAGTTCTCATCAGCTGGTTTAGGACGTTCGTATTCTGGCGAAGGCGCCATGGCGGATACGGCGGCCTCGGCAAGCCGCAACCCGGCGTTGCTGATGATGTATACCCGCCCGGAACTTTCTTTCGGCGCGGTCTTCATCGACCCGGACGTTGACATTACCGGTCAATCCCCTTCCGGCGCCAGTTTGGATTCGAAAAACATCGCGCCGACCGCCTGGGTGCCGAACCTGCATTATGTTCACCCGATTAACGATCAGTTCGCCTTAGGCGGCTCGGTCACCAGCAACTACGGTCTGGCGACAGAATTCAACGACGGCTATACCGCCGGCGCTTACGGCGGCAAGACCGATCTGACCACCCTCAACCTGAACCTCAGCGGCGCATACCGTCTGAATCAACACTTCAGCTTCGGTCTGGGCTTCGATGCGGTGTACGCCAAAGCCAAACTGGAACGTTACGCCGGTGAACTGCCGAAGCTCATCGCCGGTTCCGGCCAATTACCGCCGCAGCTAGCCGGCCCTGTTTCGCAGATCCCGGCAGATACCCAGATTTCGCACCTGAAAGGCGACGAATGGGGCTTCGGTTGGAACGCCGGTATTCTGTACGAAGTGGATGAAAACAACCGTTACGGCCTCACCTACCGCTCTGAAGTGAAAATCGACTTCGACGGTGACTACAAGAGCAGCCTGCCTTCAGCCTTCAACCCGCTGCTGGCCTCTCAAGGTCTTCCGTGGGGCACCAACGGCAACACCATTCCGGGTTCTCTGAGCCTGCACCTGCCGGAAATGTGGGAGCTGTCTGGTTACAACAAAGTGGCGCCGCAGTGGGCCATTCACTACAGCCTGGCCTACACCAGCTGGAGCCAGTTCCAGGAGCTGAGAGCCACCGGCAACAACGGCCAAACGCTGTTCGAGAAGCATGAAGGCTTCAAAGACGCTTACCGCATCGCGCTGGGTACCACCTACTTCTACGACGACAACTGGACCTTCCGTACCGGTATCGCCTTCGATGACAGCCCAGTGCCGGCACAGAACCGTTCGATTTCCATTCCGGATCAGGATCGCTTCTGGCTGAGTGCCGGTACCACCTATGCGTTCAACAAAGACGCGTCGGTCGACGTCGGCGTTTCCTACATGCACGGCCAGAAAGTCACCATCAAAGAAGGCCCTTACACCTTCAACTCTGAAGGTAAAGCCTGGCTGTATGGCGCCAACTTCAACTACCGCTTCTAATCTCGCCTGAGATGGATGCCAAAGCGCCCCGCGGGGCGCTTTTTCTTTGCCTGCCGCGTGCCGCCGGCATAAAAAACCCGCCTGCCGGCGGGTTTTTCATTGGCGTGACGCCCGTGATTACTGCGAGTCGATCTCGTCCAGTTCGCCCTGAATCGCCTTGGCGTTCGGGTTCTCTTCCGGCTTGAGCGAGCCGCCGTTGGCGATGAAGTCGTGGCGCTGGAAGTAAGCTTCGCGCACCATGATGTAAGGATCGGAGGAGTTGCGCAGCAGGCCGTCGGAATCCAGCAGCTGGGCGCGGGTTTCGATCCCCTCGACCACCCATTTGCCCGCCGACATCCAGAAGGTAAGGTAGCTAAGCATCGGATACAGCGTATCCGCAAAGTCGCCGCCGTCTTCACGCAGGGTGAAGCTGCCGTAGCCCGGCAGCATCACGTACGGGCCGTAACCCACATCGTAATGCCCCAACGTGCTGCCGAAGCGGTTCGGCTCTTCGCGCGCCAGTTTCGGGTTGGCCATGCCGGCCACGTCGATCAGGCCGCCCATCCCGAGCAGGGTGTTCAGGAAGAAGCGGTTGAAGTGAATCATCCCGCGGTAAGGGTCGCCCTTGAGGAAGGCGTTGACCATGCTGGCCGGCTCTTCCAGGTTGGAGGTGAAGTTGCTGATGCCGTTACGCGCCGGCATCGGCACGTAGTCACGCCAGGCCACCGCGACCGGACGCAGGATATAGGGATCCAGGACGTTGTAGTTGAAGTCGAACATCGTCCGGTTGAATCCTTCCAGAGGATCGGAACGCCCTTGCGGATCGTTGTCTGGCGCGCTGGCACAGCCCACCAGTAATACCGTTGCGAATGCCACCCCAGTCAGGCGAAAGTTCATATTTTTCTCCATAAAAACACGTTCGGTCTTATTTTTCAGTGACCTGCTTGTTTATCTGAACGCTAACCTGCTCTTTACCGCTGAATGTCTGCAGCGAGCTTTCGCCGAACCAGTCCCCCGGCTGCGGCGTGGCCAATCCGTCCTGTGAGAGGCGCACACGCACCTGCACCTGATGCTGCGCCGAGAGCAGACGCTCGGGCATCATGGCGTTGCCGTCATCCAGTGAGAAAGACAGCGGAAAACGGCTCAGCGGCAATTGTTTTACCGCCACCGGCACCGGGCTGACGCCGTCAGTGACCGAAATGACCAGCGTCCCCTGCGGCGGCAAGGCTTTCGCCGCCTGCGGTGACAGCGAAACGGTCACATTCAGTTTAACATTTTCTCCGCCTGCCTGGGCTTTTGCTTGTGCAATGCTGCGCTTTATCACTTCCGCGCGCGGATCGTTGGCCGGCAGCAGCTGCAGCATCACCTGCCAGGCGCCGATCGCCTGCTTGAAATCGCCCTGTTCGAAGGCATTGAACGCCAACAGGCTCAGCACCCGCGGATCGCCGTGGTTTTCCGCGATCATGCGCCGCAGCAGCTGCGTCGCCTGCTTGTTATCCTCCGGATCGTTGGAGCGCGTCAAGACCTCGGCATAGCCGAGCCGCACTTCCAGACTATTCGGATCCAATTGATAAGCATGAGCAAACGCCTGCGTGGCGGTGGTGGCGTTGTTCAACGCCATGCCGACGCGCCCCAGCATCATCCAGTCGTTGATGTTGCGATCGTCCTGCTGCAGCGCGGTGCGCAGCCCCAGCCCGAGGCGGGCGATCTCTTCCATGCTCAGCGGTTTGGCGCGCTCATTGGCAACGCGCTCGCGCAATTCCGGCATTTGCGCCTGCACCAGACGCCAGTCCAGCACCTGCGCCAATCCGCCGGTTTTCAGATAAAAGCCAACGGTCACCGCCAGCAATAACAGCACGCCCGGCACCAGCGCCCAACGATTGATCGGTTTCGCCTGCGCCGCTTGCTCGGCCGGGATGTCGTTCAACAGGTTCTGTTGCAGCTCTTTCACCAGCTCCGGACGCTCGGCCACCACGCCCTGCTGCTCGTCCTGCTCCAGCTCGCTGAGACGATCCTGATAAAAAGCCTTGTTCAACGCATCGCGCGTGGCGGCGCTCTGCTTGCCGTGGCGCATTGCCGGCACCACCAGCAACGCGGCGGCGCCGGCCAGCAACACGCAAATAATCAGCCAAAAAGCCATTAGGGTTTCTTCCTGTCAGTCTCTTGCAACAGCGCCGCCAGGCGCTGCCGTTCCCGTTCGGAGAATGCATCGTCCACCGCCGCGCCAGGCCGGCGCCGGGCGCGCAGGATCACCACCGCCCCGCCGATCAGCACGAACAGCAGCGGGCCGATCCACAAGATCAGCGTCGCCGGCGTTACCGGCGGCTCGTAGGTGACGAAATTGCCGTAGCGCGCCACCATGTAATCAATGATCTGCTGCTTGCTTTGCCCCTGCATCATCAGCTCGTACACCTTGGTGCGCATGTCGGCGGCGATGATGGCGTTGGAATCGGCAATGCTGTTGTTTTGGCATTTCGGGCAACGCAGTTGTTCGGTCAACTCGCGATACTGCTGCTCCTGCTCGACGGAGTTGAAGCGATAGGTATCGATCGCCGCGGCGGCGCTCCAGCTCAGCAGCGCGGCGCACAGCAGGACAATCAGCCTCATGCCTCACCTCCGTACTTTTTATACAGCGGCAGCACTTCCTGCTGCCAGACGCGCTCGTTCATATCGCCGGCGTGGCGATAGCGAATAATCCCCTGGCCGTCGATGAGAAAGGTCTCCGGCGCGCCGTAGACCCCGAGATCCAACCCCAGCATGCCGTCGCCGTCGTATAGGCTGAGGGCATAGGGATTGCCGAGGGAATTCAGCCAGGTCACCGCCTTGGCGCGATCGTCTTTATAGTTCAGGCCAACCACCCGCACGCCGCGCGCCGCCAGCGTATTGAGATACTGGTGTTCCGCGCGGCAGGTCGGGCACCAGGTGGCCCAGACGTTAAGCAATATCGGCTTGCCGTCGCGCAGCACCGCCTGATCGTAGGTTTTGCCGGGCTGATCCAGCGATTCCAGCCTGAAGGTCGGCACCGGTTTGCCGATCAGCGCCGATTCCAGCATGGTCGGATCTTCGCCGCCGGCGTTGCGCGTCAGTTGCACCATCAGCGCCGCCACCAGCAGCAGGAAGAGTACCAACGGGATAAACAGCAGCTTACGATTCATGGTTGCGCCTCCAGCTTGCCTTCGCGCTTGAGTTTTTTGCTCATGCGGTAACGCGGGTCGAGGATGCACAGCAGGCCGCCGATCGCCATAAAGACGCCGCCGAACCAGATCCAGCGCACAAAGGGCTTGTAATACAGGCGCACCGCCCAGGAACCGTCCTCCAGCTCTTCGCCCAGCGCCGCATACAGATCGCGGCTGAAACCGCCGTCGATCGCCGCCTCGGTCATCATGCTGCGCGCCACGCTGTAATAGCGTTTCTCCGCGCGCAGCGTCGCCTCCGGCTTGCCGTTGCGCGTGACGTCGATGATGCCGACGCCGCCGCTGTAGTTCGGGCCGCGAATGTCGTGCACGTCGCGGAACACGAAGTGATAGTTGTGGATATCCACGCTGTCGCCGGCCTTCATCCGCACGTCGCGCTCCACGCTGTAGTTCTGGCTGAAGGCGATGCCGATCACCGTCACCGCCACGCCGAGGTGGCCGAGCACCATGCCCCAGTGGCTGCGGGACAGCTGGCGCAGCCCGCGCCAGAAACCGTGACGGTGGGTGGCACGCTCATGCAGCTCCATCAGCGTCAGGATGATCACCCACAGCGCCATGATCAGGCCCACCACCGTCATGCCGGCGATGCTGTCCTGCAGCAGCCACGGCAGCAGAATCGACAGCGCCAGCGTCGCCAACAGCGCCACGCCGAGGCGGCGCCACAGCTTGCTCGGCTCATCGCGGCGCCAGCGCACCAGCGGGCCGATGCCCAACAGAAGCGCCAACGGCGCCATCAGCCAGGTGAACATGGTGTTGAAGAACGGCTCGCCGATCGAGATGCTGCCCAGCCCCAGCTGTTTGTGCACCAGCGGCAGCAGCGTGCCCAACAGCACCACCAGCATGGCGGCGATCAGCAGCACGTTGTTGCCCAGCAGGAAGGTCTCGCGCGAGAAGGTCTCGTGCTGCACCCGGCTGCGCACCTGGCCGCCCTTGACCGCGTACAGCAGCAGCGAACCGCCGATCACGATCACCAGATAGGCGAGGATAAACATGCCGCGCGCCGGATCGGAGGCGAAGGAGTGCACCGAGACCAGCACGCCGGAACGCACCAGGAAGGTGCCCAGCAGGCACAGCGAAAAGGCGGTGATCGCCAGCAGCACCGTCCAGGCTTTGAACGTGCCGCGTTTTTCGGTCACCGCCAGCGAATGCATCAGCGCAGTGCCGGCCAACCACGGCATAAAGGAGGCGTTTTCCACCGGATCCCAGAACCACCAGCCGCCCCAGCCCAGCTCATAGTAGGCCCAGGCCGATCCGAGCACAATGCCCAGCGTGAGAAACACCCAAGCGGCGGTGGTCCACGGGCGCGACCAGCGCGCCCAGGCGGTGTCGAGCCGGCCGGCCATCAGCGAGGCGATGGCGAAGGCGAAGGCGACCGAGAAGCCGACATAGCCCATATACAGCAGCGGCGGGTGGAAGATCAGGCCGATATCCTGTAGCAGCGGGTTGAGATCGCTGCCGTCGATCGGGAAATTCGGCAGCGTGCGGGTGAACGGATTGGAGGTCATGATGATGAACAGCAGGAAACCGGCGGTGATCATCCCCATCACCGACAGCACCCGCGCCACCGCATCCTGCGGCATCGCCCGACTGCACAACGCCACCGCCAGCGACCAGCAGCTCAGCAGCAGCACCCACAGCAGCAGCGAACCTTCATGCGCCCCCCAGGTGGCGGCGATGCGGTAATACACCGGCAGTTGGGTATTGGAGTTGGTGGCCACGTAGGCGACGGTAAAATCGTTGACCACGAAGGCGTGCACCAGGCACAGAAACGCCAGCGCTATCGCGGCGAACATGCCGTAGGTCAGCGGCCGGGCCACCGCCATCATGCGGCTGTCCTGCCGCGCCGCGCCCCACTGCGGGTAAATGCTCAGCAGCAGCGCGATCGCCAGCGCCAGGCACAGCAGAAAACTGCCCAGTTCCGGCATCATGACTTGGCGCCCTCCGCCTGCGGCGCGTTATACGCTTCCGCCGGGCCTTTGTGGTTCTCTTTCATCGCGTCGGCCACTTCCGGCGGGGTGTATTTCTCGTCGTGTTTGGCCAGCACCTCGCGCGCGTTGACCACGTTGCCCTCACCCAGCACGCCCTGCGCCACCACGCCCTGCCCTTCGCGGAACAGGTCCGGCAGAATGCCAGTGTAGGTCACGCCGATCGCGCCGCGCGCGTCGTAAATCTTGAAGCTGACCTGCAGCGTATTGGGATCGCGTTTCACCGAGCCGGGCATCACCATGCCGCCGATGCGCAGCCGCTGGCCGACCTCGGGCTTCTCATTATTTTCGCCCTTGCCCTGCAGGATCTCACCCGGGGTATAGAACAGATCGATATTGGAGCGCAGCGCGTACAGCATCAGGGTCGCGGTCAGCGCGATGCCGATCAGCACAACGATCGCCAGATAAAGGCGGCTTTTACGACGTGGATTCACAATGATTTCTCCCGCGGTGCGGCGGATTTTTGTTTTGATTGTTGCGCATGGCGAATGCGCCGCTCGCGTGCCTGACGGCGGCCGATCTCGGCGAGCAACTGCCGCCGTTGCCAGATGGTGTGCGCCACCAGCCCCAACAGCGAAATCAGCGTGGCGGCGACCGCCAGCCAAACATAGAAGGCGTAACCGCCCATGGCGAAAAACGCCGACCAGGAATCGAATGCGGCGTTCATGACTGACGCTCCTTATTCACCAGCCCGGCGACCCACGGGCGCTGGCGCTCCTGGAACAGGATCAGATTGCGCAGGCGCATCAGCGTCAGCGTGACGAACAGCAGCAGGTAACCGAGGATCGCCCAGCGCAGCGGGGTGCGCATGCTGGGCGCGATAGATTGCTGCATATTGGTCGAGCCCTGATGCAGCGTATTCCACCATTCGACCGAAAAATGGATGATCGGGATATTCACCACGCCCACCAGCACCAGAATCCCGGCGGCGCGGCCCGCCAGACGGCGGTCTTCAAAGGCGTTGTACAGCGCGATGACGCCCATATAAAGGAACAGCAGCACCAGCTCGGAGGTCAGACGCGCATCCCACACCCACCAGGTGCCCCACATCGGCTTGCCCCAGGCGGAGCCGGTCACCAGCGCGATAAAGGTGAACACCGCGCCGATCGGCGCCATCGCCGCCACCACGGTATCGGACATTTTCATCTGCCACACCAGGCCGATAAACGCAGCCACCGCCATCGAGGCGTAGATGCCCATCGACCACATGGCCGCCGGCACGTGAATATAAATGATGCGGAAGCTGTCGCCCTGCTGATAATCCTTCGGCGCGAAACCAAAGCCCCATGCCCAGCCAAGCAGCAGGCAAGCCGCCGCCGCCAGCCCCAGCCAGGGGACAAAGCGGCCGCAGACGTGATACAGCCGTTCAGGCCGCGCCAGTTGATGTAACCATTTCCACATTGTCGTCAGTGCTCACGGTAATTTTTATGCGTCGGCCGCCCCGAGCGATCGAAACGGCGAAAATCTTCTGCGGGGTACGCTCTTCTCGGCCTTGCCCCGTCTGTTCATTCAATACGTTAGCTAGTGCACGCTCACTCGCAGCGCCGCCGCGGTGGCAAACGGTGCCAATGTCACGCTGCCCGCCAGCATCGCGCCCAGTATCGCCAGGTAACCGTCGATCGGCATGCCCATCGAGGCGGCGTCGATCGCCCCGGTGGCGAAGATCAGCACCGGAATATACAGCGGCAGCACCAGCAGGCTGAGCAGCACGCCCCCTTTGCGCAGGCCGACGGTCAACCCCACACCGATAGCGCCGATCAGGCTCAGCGTCGGCGTGCCGAGCAGCAGCGTCCCCGCCACCGCCAGCCAGGTCTGCATATCGAGCGACAGCAGCAGCGCCACCAGCGGCGACAGGATCAGCAGCGGCAGACCCGTCACGACCCAGTGAGCACACACTTTGCCCAGCACCGTCATCGGCAGCGGCGTCGGCAGCAGCAACAGCTGCTCCAGCGAGCCATCGAGGAAATCATCGCGAAACAGCCGCTCCAGCGACAGCAGCGAGGCCAGCAGCGCCGCCACCCACACGATGCCCGGCGCAATGCGCGCCAGCAGCTGCGGCTCCGGGCCAATCCCCAACGGGAACAACGTGATCACTATCAGGAAAAACCACAGCGGGTTGACGATCTCCGAGCCTTTACGGCAGGCGATCTTCAGTTCGCGGCGCACCAGAGTCAAAAACATCACAAACTCCCCGCGTCGTGTTCCGCCAAACGAACTTTGCCCACCGTTTGGCCGACGCCGGCCAAATCCTGATGGGTGGTCAACAATACCATGCCGCCCCGCTGCGCATGTTGTTCAAAAAGGCTAATCAACTCGGCCACGCCCTGTTTGTCGATCGCCGTCAGCGGTTCATCGAGGATCCACAGCGGCGCCGCGCTGAGCCACAGCCGCGCCAGCGCCACGCGCCGCTGCTGCCCGGCGGAAAGCTGCGCCACCGGCAGATCTTCGTAACCCACCAGCCCCACCTGCTCCAGCGCGCGCCAGATGGCCTGATGCTCGGCCGCGCCGCGCACCGCCTGATAAAACTGCAGATTTTCGAAGGGCGTCAATACGGCTTTGATGCCGGGCTGATGGCCGATAAACAGCAAATCTTGCTGGTAATTCGCGCGATCGCGCAGCGTGTTGCGCCCGCGCCAGCACACCTCGCCGCCGTCCGGCCGCGCCAGGCCGGCGAGAATGCGCAGTAAACTGGTCTTGCCCGCGCCGTTCGGCCCTTCTACCTGAATGATATCGCCCGGCTGAACTGAAAAGCTTAGCTCGCTAAACAGGATGCGCTCATCGCGCACGCAACTCAGACTTTTGGCTTCCAGCATCGGGGAACTCATATTTTTCTTTGGGATAGCGAATCATAGCATAAGCCTTTCCCCGCACGCAGCCCGCGGCGGGCGCGCCGACGGGCCAATATGGCGAGCAGGATCAAGAATGCGTGGAAAAAATCGGCGGATCTTAACTCTTGTTACCTTTTTCTGTATTTCGCCGCATTTAACTACGCTTAATGACGTGAACTCACCCTTATGAAGCAGGAGCGACAGCATGAACGAACAGCGACGCCAGGAGCACGAGCCGGATGAGACGATGCAGGTAGAGAGCGAAGAACAGGAACAGGGCAAGCGCGAAATCGAAGTCAGGGAAGAAAATCTGCCTTCGCGTGCGGCGGCGGTGCATGAACAGATCCGGATGGAAGGCGAAAAAGAGCTGGAGCGCGACTGGCTGGCATTGCTGTGGTCGGCGATCGCCGCCGGGCTGTCGATGGGCGCCTCGCTGGCGGCAAAGGGCATTTTCCACGCCCGCCTGCCGGACGATCCCAGCCGCTTTTTCATCGAGAACCTCGGCTACACCTTCGGTTTCATCATTGTCATCATGGCGCGCCAGCAGCTGTTTACCGAAAATACCGTCACGGCGGTATTGCCAATCATGCATAAACCCACGCCGCGCAACCTGCTGATCCTGCTGCGCCTGTGGGGCGTGGTGCTGCTCGGCAACCTGATCGGCACCGGGCTGGCGGCGCTGGCGTTTACCCATATGCCGCTGTTCGACGCCGAGACGCGCGGCGCCTTCATCAGCCTGGGCGAAGAGGTGATGCGCCATACGCCGGGAGAAATGTTCGCCAACGGCATCCTGGCCGGCTGGATCATCGCCACCATGGTGTGGATGTTCCCGGCCGCCGGCGCGGCGAAAATCTGGGTGATCGTGCTGATGACCTACCTGGTGGCGATTTGCGATCTGACCCATATCGTGGTCGGTTCGGTCGAGATCCTCTATCTGGCGTTCAACGGCGCGATTGAATGGCAAGAATTCATTTACCCGTTCGCCCTGCCGACGCTGGCGGGCAACATCATCGGCGGCACCTTTATCTTTGCGCTGATAAGCCACGCGCAGATCCGCAACGATTTGAGCGCCAAAAATCGGGCGGCGCGCCTGCAAGAGGAAAAACGGCGCCACGGCGGGGAAAAACCGTGATCGCCGTCGGTTAGCCGAGGAAATTTCGGCATGAACTGGCGAGGTATTGAGCAAACGCGCCGCTAAGCGCTTATTCTGCGGGTAAAAAAAGGTATAATGCCCCGGCAGCTTCGGTTGCCGGCCCGCAGCGTCCCCGTAGTTAAACGGATATAACAAGCCCCTCCTAAGGGCTAGTTACTGGTTCGATTCCAGTCGGGGACGCCATTCTTTCTCATCCAGCCATTCCCCGTCATCTGCACGCGCAATCCGCCCTTTTCCCCCGTTCAGATTCGATTTCCCCCGAGCGTTATGATTGGCATTAATTAAAAAACTTAATATCCGTCGGAGTAGAAACCGTCGTCGCCTGCCCTCTGGCCTGCAACTCGCCCTTTTCATCATCGAAATCGAACAACATAACGGTATTGGTAAACACATTCGTCACATAGAGGTGGTTGCCGCCGCCATCGAAAGCGAGCGCACGCGGCTCAATGCCGCCGGCCTCATAGCGCGTCGGTGCGCCCGGCAGCCCATCCTCGCCAATTTTTAATACCAGCAGGTGGTTATCGGCACCGCGATTGGTGGCAATAAGATATCTGCCGCTCGGGCTGAGGATTATTGCCCCACCGCTTTTCGCCTCCGCTGAATCCTGCCCGCCGTTCAGTTTCACCTTCCCTTGCCGCGTCAATCGATGGTCGCTGACGGCAAACACCTCGATTTCACTCGCCATTTCAGTGATGACGTAGGCGTATTCCCCTTCTGGCGAGAACGCCATGTGCCGTGGGCCGGCGCCGGGTGCGAAGGCGACATCGCGCGAAGCATCCGCTTGCAAAGGCTGCGCGTTGTCCGAGCGATAGCGGTAGGCGCGCAGCTTGTCCCCGCCGAGATCCGCCGCGTACAGGTATTGGCCATCGCGGCTGAAGGTGGTGGAGTGCGCATGGCCCCCTTCCTGGCGCCCCTGCACGACGCCGGAGCCGGGCGTGAACGGAAAATGCTGCACCCGTTCCCCCAGTTTGCCGTCGCCGCCAATCGGTAATACCGTCACCCCCGCGCCGCCTTTGGCGACGGAGTAGTTGGCGACAAACAGAAACTTGCCATCCGGGCTGAGGGTGGCATGCGTCGGCTGCCGGCCCGCGCTGCTCACCGTATTCAGCACCCGCACGGCGCCGTCTTTGTCTATCGCCAAGGCAGTGACCGTTCCCGCGTTCTCCTCATTGGTGACATAGGCGAAACGGCCATCGCGAGATTTTACGATCCATGACGGGCTTTTCATTTTAATCACGTCGAGCAGCGTTAATGTGCCGTCGCCATTAACCGCCAGACGATAGAGGCCTTCACTGGGGTGCGCCGGTTTCTGCACCGCAGGCGCATCCGGAATATGGGTCCAGGTGCCGACTAACGCTATTTGCTGATGCTCCCGATTATTTGCCATCGCATTTCCTGAAAACATGAAAAGAGTTAATGCCAACGCGAATTGAATGGCCTGCCTGGCTAAACCGGCCACGCTCGCTCCGCCAGACACAGACAATGTCAAAGGTAGCATACGGCGCGCATAATGACGCTTATTCATCGAATCGGGGGATTTCTCTATACTCATGATGTTTCCTTTTCTCAACGCTACGCTACAGGAATAAGTATATCGACATTGACGACGCGACTGTGTAAATGCTCATGTCTATATAGTTCGATAAAAAAACTTTCTCTCACCTTGACATTGATAGCCGGCAGATAGGCGTCATAGATATCTGCAAAAAAATCAATGTACTCAGACAACTCACCCATAAAGGGGATGACAATATATTTCCCTCTGGGTATGTAGAAATTGAAGATAGAATGAAAAACCTCTTGCTCCTTACCGTTTGAATGCCATTTTCCCGCTCTGTTGTTTTCCGCACGATAAGCCTTCCCATGCTTGCTTAACCATTTCTCATTAGTCTGCGTAATGTCACCGGCATCTCTGTATTTCCTTATGGAGTGGAAGATCAATGCCTTGTACTGCTTTAACAGCTCGATATCATCCGGCATGACCGTGTGATAAAAATAGGGTTTCTTGTCAATGCCATACGGTGGGATCTGGGTGGAAAAATCCCATCCCCGGCTGTTCCTAAAGCTATTGGGCGTTTCGCCAAAGAAACGTTTAAACGCCCGCGTGTAACATTGCTGAGAGGCAAAGCCCGATGCCAAGGCGACATCCAATATGTTCCCTTGATGTTGTTTAAGCAAGATTGCGGATCGGCTCAGTTTTCTGTTTCTGATATAAGTCCCTAACGTAATGCCAAAATAATGTTTAAACAGCCGCTGTAAATGCCATTTAGAGTAACCCGAGATAATAGACACTTTCTCAACGGAAAGTCCCTCTATAATATTCTTCTCCATATACTCTAACACCTGTAAAAGAATATCTTTTCGATAGTCCATGCGCGCTCCTTGCTTTTATAAAAATCGTGTCCTTTTCATTAAAATCGTTAACCAACCAAATCAAGTCATTAAGATTAATCCTAAAAAAAATCACCCTGACAACGCCATTTTTACGGCATGGGAAAAGTCATCATATAAATAACTGAAAATGATCATGTTATATAAATACGCTTGCGAAAAACACGCGAATAAAAAATGCGCCACGCAAAGTGCATCCATTAAAGATGCATTTGCCCCGCCGGGGCAAATCACACTTTATGTTAATTGTTTTATCTTAAAGTGTTTTTTTGCATCCCAATTGCATGACCAAATAGGAATTTCATCATTGCAAATTAAAATGCATTTTATAATCAGGCTGACTGATAAAACGTATTGAGGCTAATGAATAAAAGCATGAACAGCGTTTGAAAAGAAGATAGGGACAGGCTCATTTTCTGAACATCGGGCCAGAAAATCACAGATCGTAATAGGGAGCTTCTTTTATCTTTTTCCTGCGCTGAGAAGAACCGATATTTTAACACATCTTGCTCGATGCCCTATTTTACCCTCCACGCCAATTGGGGCGCTACTTTGCCCACCGTGAACCGCCGGCCCTCCAACGTAAAAGCCTCATGCCGACTCGCACCGTGCGTTGTTGCCAGAATAGCCTGATTGCCCAGTAAAAAGCCCAGCCTATAAGGCCGGGCCTTTCATTAACGGCCTGATTAATCAGCCAGGTTGTCGATCTCTGCAGATCTGTGCTTGCGCAACAGATACAGCAGCAAAGATACCCGCCGCTCGGTGCGTTCCGGGGTATCCGGCGGCAGGTTGTAGCGCAGGGTGTAGCGCTCGTTATTCTCGTTGCAAAAATCGATGACGAGCACGGGCGCAGAGGCCCCCGCTACTTTTCGATAATTCAGCGAGATGCACGACAGGTTTTTTTTCATCTCAACTTACCGCGACAGTGCGGCGGGTTGATTCGGCAATCCGCCCCACGCCGGCGCTCAGCGCGGCGCCCAACAGCAGCATCAACAGCGAACCCCAAGCGGCGCGCGACAGCTGTTTGGCCGCTTCGTCGGCCGCTTCACGCGCTTTCTGCTCGGCCTCGGCCTTGAGTTTTTCCACTTTCTGCACCGCCTGCTGGTAAGCCTGAGCATAGTTATCGACGATTTGGCTCGCTTCATCGCGGCTTTTGCCGGTGCGCGCCGCAACGATATTCACCAGCGCATCCTTGTCGGCGGCGCTCAACGTCGGCTCACCGGACTGCTTGATACGGTCGAACCACTGCTTGAGCTCGGAGGCGGCCTGCGCCGGATCGGCAGCCGCGTCCATGGCCGATTGCTTGCCGTCGGCGGTCGCCCTATCGGCCTTCTGTTCCAACCGAGCCGGATCCAGTTCCGGCTTGCCGGTCTGCTTGAGCGTGGCGTTCAACTGGTTTTCCAGGCTTCCCCAGTCAAGGCTGATGCCCTTTTTATCCAGCTGTTGCTTGAGGCCTTCGCCCACGTTTGGCGCCGCCGCCAGGCCGCTGCCCGCCAGCGAAAGCCCTTTGCCCACCGCGCTGCCCGCCAGCCCCACCACGCCACTCGCCAATGAAACCACCAGCCAGGTGGTCAGCAAGGTGGTGATCGCCCAGCTCAGCAGGCCATGCAAGCCGCCGCGGTTCGGTGCGGTGCGGCCGGCGACGAACGCGCCTGCGGCCAGCGACGCCAGCGTTGAAACCAGCAGCCAGATCCCGGTGCCGGTGCCAAAGCCGCTCAGCGGGTTACCCTTTTGCATCATATCCACGGCCTGGGCGCCGATAGCCGTGCCCAGCACGCTGAAGATCAGATAAGTCACCAGCGCCACGGCACTCCCGGCCAATATCGAGCCCCATGACACCTGAAACGCAAAGCGATTTGATTCATAGACAGTGGTCATCGTTGTTCCTTATATTTTCTGGACAAGTGATTGCACGCACGGCGGATAACCGCGCAGACAGATGCAGTCTGCCGCGTGGCGTCGTCGGCCGTCCCGGTTCATTTGCGCCAGAATGACTAGTGCATTCACACCCTGCGAATACGCACGTTATGCACTAAGCTGCTCAGCGAGTAGCGTAACCCGCGGCCCCGGTCAGAGGCCGCTCCCTTCTGTCTAGCGGAGAACACATGAGCCAATCCGTCCTGGCCAGCGAAACCCACCGCGGCCACCTGCAGCAAATCATCTCCGGCTTGTCCGACGGCGTGATCCTGACGGATACCGATCGAACGCTGCTCTGGGCCAACGAGGCCGCGTTGGCCATGCATGGCGTGAGTCATCAGAAAGCTCTGGGGGCCAATGCCGGCGAGTACGCGGCGCGTTTTGCCCTGCGCTATCGCAACAATCATCCGCTGGCTTTGGAACAGTATCCGCTGAACCGGGTTGCCGATGGCGAGACCTTCACCGATGTGGTGGTGGAGGTTCGGCAGGCCGACGATCCGGACAGCTTCTGGGTGCACCGCCTGCGGAGCCTGATTATCACCGATGCGCAGGGGCAACCGGAGCTGCTGGCGCTGATCCTGAGCGACGCGACGGAGTGGGCCAGCGCCGAACAGCGCTTTGAAAAAACCTTCAACGCCAATCCGGCGCCGGCGGTCATTTGTCGGCTAAGCGACCTGCGCTACGTCAAGGTCAACCAGGGGTTCCTCGATATGACCGGTTACCAGCGTGAACAGGTCATGGGCCGTTCGGTTTATGAACTCGACGTTTTGGAACAGGCGGAGCACAAAGATCTGGCGATACAGCGCCTGGGGGAAGGCGCCACCATTCCGCAAATGGAGGCCGAGCTGAAACTGCCCGGTGGCGGAAGCAAGCTGGTGGTGGTTGCCGGCCAACCGCTGGACATCAATGAAGACGACTGCATGCTGTTCACTTTTACCGATCTCGAACCCCGGCGCCAGGCGGAATCGGCGCTGCGGGAAAGTGAAGAGCGGTTCGCCAAGGCATTTCGCCTGAGCCCGGTGCCGACGTTGCTGTGTACCGCGCACGAGCGGCGCGTGCTGGACGTCAACGAAGCCTTTACCCGCACCACCGAGTACGACGCCGAAGCCTTGATCGGCAAGACGATCGATGAGATCCCGTTTATTGACGATCCCGAGGCGAACCGCCGTTTGTTTGCCGCGCTGGAAAAAAGCGGCAACGTCGAAGGGCTGGACATCCGGGTGCGCAAGAAAGGGAGCGAGTCGATCGACTGCGTGGCCTCGGCGGATGCCGTCAGCATCCACAATGCGCCCTGCTACCTGCTGGTGCTCATGGACATTACCGAACGCAAACGCTCGGAGCTGGAGCTGGTCAGCGCCATCGAAGAAGTGATGCAGGACGCCTCCTGGTTCAGCCAAACCCTGATTGAAAAACTGGCCAACGTGAAAAGCATCAACCGGCCCGACCAGGCCGGATTGACCGCCAGCGATCTCACGCCGCGCGAGCGCGATGTGCTGGAATTGATTTGCGAGGGGCTGCCGGACAAGAAAATCGCGGCGCGTCTCAATCTGGCGCTCAACACCATTCGCAACCATGTCGCGACGGTCTATTCCAAACTTGGCGTGCACAGCCGCAGCGAAGCCATCGTCTGGGCCAGAGAACGCGGGCTGTTTACCGGCGGGCTGGCCGCCAGGAACGGAAAGTAGCCTGCAAATGCACTATCCGCACCGATGCAAACGCCCCTTATAGGCTCAAAGTGAAGTGCATAACATGGAGGTGCAAATGCAGGCTTTCGCCCTGTGCGGAAGCCTAACGGATCGAACCTTAGGAGCGCATCACAATGAACAGCGAAAAAGCCAATGGCATGATGGAAAAAGTGGCGGGCAAGGCGCAGGAAATGGCGGGCGACGTCACCGGAAACCCACGTTTGCAGGCCGAAGGCGCCACGCGCTATGCAGCGGGCGCGCTGCAAGAAAAATACGGCGACGCCCTGAGCTGCGCCGGCAGCATGATGAAGAAAAACCCCCTCGCCGCATTAGCCCTCATTGCCGGCGCTGGCCTGTTGACCGGCCTGCTGCTGCGCCGCCGTTGATACGCGCCGGCGAGCAAACCGCTTTTCCCTGAACGCCGCGCCCGGTTAACGACAACCGGGCGCGGTGCTATCGGCCAACGGGCAATGCCGTGCGGGCATATGGCCTTTTCGATTTATTCATCCGTTACGCCGACAATGATGATTAACGGCTATTCAGCGGCATCGGATTATTATGGCGAAACGGCGATATCCCTCATGGAATAGGCGGCATTCTTTTTCATACCGTCGCACGCCGCCTTTACTCACTGCTTAACGACAGCCATTTTATTTTCCTCGCGTATTCCTGATTTTTATCGTCTTCTCAACCCAAACCCCTCGGCGGTTATTTACGGTCTTGGTGCAATAAATCGTCTTACCCTCAACATCATTAAAACCATCAGGTTAAAATTCGACTCCATTCGTCAACCTGGGTTTATCCTCCTCTCCATTAAATGTTAAGATCGCTGTATTGCGCGCACGGAGAAATAGCATGTTCCCCACTAAAAAACATTCACAGCGGGCCACCCCGCTGACCAGCTATCAATTTTCCCGGCTGCATACTTTCGAATGCGTCGCCCGTCATTTATCTTTTGCGCTGGCGGCGCAAGAATTGTCGATCACCCCCAGCGCCGTAAGCCACCGCATTAATTTGCTCGAAAAGGAGTTGGGTTTTCTGCTATTCCAACGCTTTCATCGCAGAATTACCCTGACGCCGGAGGGCGAGCGCATGCAATGGGCGCTGGACAGCTCCTTCCACACGCTGAATCAGGAAATTCTGGACATCAAAAATCGCGAGCTGACGGGGACATTGACCCTCTATTCGCACCCGTCTCTGGTGCAATGCCTGCTGCTGCCGCGCATCGGCGATTTTATCGCCCAGCACCCCACCATTCACCTCAACATTCTGACCGGGCAGGAGATCATCAACCTGGCCAACCGCGGCGTGGATTTGGCGATGTACTTCGGCAAACTGCCCTCGGGGCGGCATCTGGACGAGGCCTTTATGCAGGAATCGATGGTGCCGATCTGTACGCCGCAGTACGCCGCCGCACATAGCCTGTACGATGCGCCGGAAAATTTGGCCCACTGCACGCTGCTGCACGATCGCTACAACTCCGGCGAAGACGAGTGGCAAACCTGGTCGCAACACTTTGCGCTGGGGCTGGATACCGACAGCAAAAGCATGGAGTTCGACCGTTCCGATCTCGCGGTGCTGGCCGCCACGCGACACCTTGGCGTCGCCATGGGGCGGCTCAATCTGGTGCAGGACTGGATCAAAAGCGGCGAGCTGATCATTCCCTTCACCGACATGACCGTGCCCTGCGAGCACTGCTATTTTACCTCGACCATCTCCGAGCGGCAGTGGCCGAAAATCCTCGCGTTTAAGCAGTGGATCATGAAAATCGCCCCTCTGGTCTGATGGCCGGAGGGCTAGCGCGTTATTTTAGGGGAATAAGAAAAATTCAGCGCGCAGGCGTAGAGCCGGCCGGCCTTTGAATAAGAGATATATTTGCGGTTTTTATCCCAGGCCAGCAGGGAGTTATTGGTAAAATAATAAACCTCCAATTGCATCCCATTAGCCAACCTCGACCAGCCTCGGCTTCGTATCACGGTAAAATCACCGTTATCGCCGAGCGTAATCAGCGGCACGCCCCAGGCATAGCGGGATATTTGCAGCTGAATAATTAATTGGCTTTCGCAGCTTATTTGGTAGTTCTGTACATCAACATCCATAATTTATATTTTTGGTGCCACCCTTCGGTAAAAATAAATAAGATAAGAACAACTCACCACGCTTAACACCAGCGCGATCAGCAAACAGGCGCACAGCGTGGCGCGATCCCAAGTGAAGCGCTGGCCGCGGCGGCAGCCCTGCCGTCGATTCCGATTCTCGCATTCATAATAGGGTTCTCGCCGCCGCGAGAATAATAACAGGCTACCGTCGCGTTATTCTTTGTACACCACGATTTCCTGATAAAGCTTAATCACCTCACCATCGCTGTCGACGGAGTCGGTATATTCGGTTTGCTGCGCCAAATGAATCACCTTCCATCCTTTGCGTGCTAATTCGGGGATCGTCAGGCGCCCCACGCCGCGGCAGGAAAACAGGGTGTCGTCAGACAACCTGAGCTTGCTAACCTCTGCATAATCATAGGCTTGAGAATGGCAAACGTGCGACTCCGCCGCCATCGCCGGCAGTGAAAACAGCCCCACTAACAACATTAACAGGTTTCTCATGGCGACCTCCCAATCGCTTATTCATGCCGGCCGATTACGCAGACAAAGGCTGACGTTAATACGCCGGCGAAAGGCTCGAATTAATTCTCTCTTGCACGGCTGAAATTACAGGCTGGCGCCGGTGACTGACAAATGAAAAATATAAACCTTGGCGTTAGATGAATTCATCCGAATCGCCAGACATGCGCAACGGCCCTTTTCACCGCACAAAATGGTTAAAAACCGGTCGATAATTAGCAAGAAAAGTAATTCTTTATGTCACTGTTTATGTTACAAATGCCGCCCGCCGCTAACACACCAAAAAAACCGTCAAAATGCGTGAAAACGCAGCGTTTTGCGCAAAACATCGGCATGGCGGCGCTGATGGGGCGGTCATACATAAAACAGGGATAACACATGGCAATCAAATTGCGCGTATTGACTCAAGCGGTGGCGCTGGGTCTGGCGATCGGCAGCGCGTCGTTCGCCGCTCAGGCGGAAATCACCCTGCTGAAGCAGGATCCGCAGGCCGGCGATCCGCTCAGCCGCCTGAACTTCACCGTTGGCGGCAGCATCCGTCCACAGTTCAACAACATGACGGGCGACGGCGACAAGGGCTCCTACAAGCGTAACGGCTTCGACGGCGGCACCCGCTTCCGTTTCGCGGCGGACTACTACCTGTTCGACGATATCAGCTGGATCAGCTACTACGAGCTGGGCGTGAACATTCCGGCGCTGTTCGACTGGGATCACCACTATGCCGACGGCGCGAGAAACACCAGCCGCCGCATGCTGTACACCGGCCTGAAAAGCAACACCTGGGGCCAGATGACCTTCGGCCAGCAGAACAGCGTTTACTATGACGTGGTGGGCGCCAAGACCGATATCTGGGACTACGACATGCTGGCCCAGGCGCCGGGCAACGGCATCAACGGCGACTACGACGGTTCTTACCGTTCACGCAAGATGCTGAAGTACAAGAACCGCTTCGGCGATGCGGACGTTTATGCCTCGTACCTGTTCAGCGACAGCGACTACCTGCCGGGCAACGGCCTGCGCTATAAGCGCAAAGGCGGCGGCTCACTGGGCGTGGATTACCACATCACGCAGGATCTGACCTGGGGCACCGCCTGGAACTACACCCGCGCCGAAATGCGCAATCCGTCCACCAGCGGCAGCAAGAGCTACGATCAGCACATCGTCGGCACCGCCCTCAGCTGGAAACCGGACAACTGGACGCTGACTTTCGGCGGCGGTTACTACCACGACTTCCTGACCACCAAGAAAACCGACATCAATAATTACTTCGCCGGCGATGCCTGGGGTATCGAATACCTGGCCGGTTATACCGTGCCGGTGGGACAGTACGCGGTGAAATCGGTGATGCCGTACTTTATGGGCGATCGCCTGGAATACATCAGCGGCCGCAACTACCAGCGCATCGACAACGGCCTTGGGGTTACCGTGCAGTTTGACTACGGCTTCCGCGTTGACGTAGAGCACGTGCTGACATCGAGCACCGACAACCTCGGCGATATGACCGTGGTGCGTCTACGCTACGATTTCTGATTGTTCCGCACGTAAAAAAGGCCGCGCAAGCGGCCTTTTTCGTTATTGAAGCAGCGTCAGAAGCCGCCGCGCGCCGAGCGCCCTACCGCTTCGCCCAGCTGCCATACCGCCATGGCGTAGTGGGTGCTGTGGTTATAGCGGGTGATGACGTAGAAGTTCGGCAGGCCGTACCAATACTGGTAGCCGGTGCCGACGTCCAGCCGCAGCAGGCTGGCTTCCTGATTGTCGCCGAGCGAACCCTGCGGGCTTAGGCCGGCTTCCGCCAGCGCGGCGACCGAGTAGCGGGTCTTGAAGCCGTTTTCCAACCCCGGCGCCTGGCCGTTGGCCTGAATCGCGACCGGCTCGCCTTTGGACCAACCGTGCGCCTTGAAGTAATTGGCCACGCTGCCGATGGCATCGACCGGATCCCACAGGTTGATATGACCATCGCCGTTGAAGTCGACCGCATAGCTCTTGAAGGAAGACGGCATGAACTGCCCATAGCCCATCGCGCCGGCGAAGGAGCCGCGCAGTTCGAGCGGATCGTCGCCCTCGGTGCGCGACATCAGCAGGAAGGTTTCCAGCTCGCCGGCGAAGTAATCGGCGCGGCGCGGGTAGTTGAAGGCCAGCGTCGCCAGTGCATCGATAATGCGGGTTTTACCCATTACGCGGCCCCAGCGGGTCTCCACGCCGATAATCCCCACGATGATCTCCGGCGGCACGCCGTACACCTGCCAGGCCCGCTGCAGCGCATCCTGATATTGATTCCAGAACACCACGCCGTTTTGCACGTTATCCGGCGTGATGAACTTGTTGCGGTAGCGCAGCCAGGAACCGTTCGGGCCGGTAGGCCCCTGGGTAGACGGTTTCGGCGCCTGCCTGTCCATCAGCCGCAGCACCGAATCCAGGCGCCGAGCCTGCGCCAGCACGTCGTGCAGCTGCTGTCGATCAAAGCCGTGTTCCCGCACCATCTTATCGATAAAGCGTGCGGTATTCGGGTTATTGGCGAAATCTCCACCCAGCGGCGCGCCGCTGTGCGCCGGGCTCAGCAAAAAGCCGCCCTTTACCGGGGTGCCCTGCGGCGTAGCGGTGGTACTGGGTTTCGGCGTGCTGCTACAGGCAGCAAGCAAGGTAATCAGCGGTAAAAGCGCAACCAGGTGACGCATCGGATATCCATATAGCCATGCAAGAGATAAGTGGGAGTTATGTTAATGCATTGTTCAACGCGAACAAACAGGATTATGCCGCCAATTACCGCGCCAGGTAGCCAAACGTGCCAAATTGTGACGTTTTGCACGGTGAGATTCCGCCCGGCGCGGCCGCGCGGAATCTCAACCGCGACTAAATGAGAAAAATTATCACCTTGACGCTCCCTTTTACCCCGATAAAATGCCCGGCTGCTTGCCACCCGGCTATCGCCGCAATGATCACGACAATGGACTGTGATGGAATCTCTCGGACAACTCGCCAAAGACCTGTACCGTGGGCGCATCTCGCGCAAACCCTTTATTTTCTCGCTGGCGATCTTCGCCGTTGGCATCGTGCTGCTGTCGTTTCTGTCGACCTACCTGGACAATGTGGGGGGGTGATTAATTCTGGACACTCGGAGAAGACCTCAGATAGGCTGCGATGCCTTGTGGGGAGCGGTTCTAAGCGGTATTTATCGATTCTGGGCTATCGAGCGAGAAATGGAAAAAAACGGCGAAAAAACGCGATAATTTTTGGATAGCTTTGATCGCCGATTGATCCGTTTTAATTAGAGTTTAAGAAGCTTTTAACACAGCCAAGACGTAACGGCGTTAACATAATGATTTGGCAAGCCATTCAACCTTCGCTTCAATGATTGAAGGGCTGAACTTCTCCTTTTCAATGTGAATTGTTTGGTAAACAGGGTTGTCTGCCGTGATAAAGATGCCTCCAAGCGGGTCAAGCTGAACCCTTCTGACCTGGCTATGCGCTCCTGCGCGGACTAGGTACAGCCCATCTTTAATCACCTCATAAGATTTATCATCATGCGGATCTAGACCTGTTCTGAAAGTCGTTCTAGACCTCCCATCAACAACGACTTCTTCCCTGTAATGAAAGGTCGAAAGCAGTACTATATCCCCCGTTGAAAGTAATGGAGCCATACTCTCATCCTTTATCTCTGATATGCATAGCGACTTTGCATCCAACTTCTTCTTTTCTAACCAATCTTTTCTGAAGGCAAGCTTTCTTGATTCAACAAGCTGCATGTCAGCCTCTGGCAGAATTCTGAGCTGACCAATTAACTCATAAACATCATTTTTTTCTATATACCCCTCGGTAACCGATTGATCTTTAGTCAGCTTTGCTCCTTTCCCTGTCATTAGCCATTCAATATGCACACCTGCAAGGGATGACAGACTAACAAGGAACGAGGCGCTGGGTTCTCTTGTGCCGTTTTCATAATTCTGGATAGTTGAGCGCCCCACTTTAAGACTCTTCGCTAATACATCCCTTGAGCAGTCTATAACCTCAGTTCGAATATGATAGATACGTTCGTGTATACCTCTGATTGACATTTCAACCTCATT
Source organism: Serratia sp. CY33525 (assembly GCF_052169115.1). NCBI lineage: Bacteria > Pseudomonadati > Pseudomonadota > Gammaproteobacteria > Enterobacterales > Yersiniaceae > Serratia > Serratia sp. CY33525. The sequence goes on from NZ_JBJNLK010000001.1 coordinate 873,840, forward strand.
TGAGTTGGTTGAAAGATTATTTTCAAGTTTCATCATAGCTTTAATCCTGTCATAAATGCTTGATAGATAATTAAAAAGTAAGCTTTTGCATTTTTTAATCAACTCATTCGTGGTTGAAATTGCATTTTCATAATTGATTTCAACTCAAATGGAGTTATACTCACCACAAGTGTGATACATGAAGGGTGTACAAATGAGTGACAACGGAATTTCTAAGAATACCACAGCTAAAGACTGGCATCGCGCGGATATCATTGCGGCTCTCCACAAATGTGGCTGGTCTGTCCGCCAACTGGCTTTCAGTCATGGGTACAAAAGCGGCACTGTATTGAAGAGCGCACTGGATCGTCCATGGCCCAAAGGTGAAAAAATTATTGCGGATGCTCTAGGCCTTTCCCCGGAAATTATCTGGCCCGAGCGTTATCACCAAAGGAGGCTAAAGAAGTTCGCTCCTGGATTCTTAGCTAAAAGGGTAACTGACTGGGAGTGATAAAATGAGTTCCACGAATATCTATTTCAGCGCCAAACAAATTGCATCAATGAAAATAAACATGCTCCCAACAACACCTCAAGGCGTGTCCCTGAGAGCAAAGAAGGAATGTTGGGTTTTCCGGCCTCGTGCAGCGTCTGGCGGAGGGGTTGAATATGCCTTGGAATCCCTCCCTGCCAATATACGCGAACAAATCCTCAAAAAGTACTATGCAGACTTGCTACATCAGGCTCCGTCTCACTCTGTAGAGGTTGGAGAGGTCAAAGCTAAAATCGGTATAAAACCACGCGGCGAGCTGGAAGTGATGCGCAAATGTCCTGCCCTGCTGGAGCGCAAGACCAACGCGCTCACCACCGGGCAGAAAGAGATTGCCGACGCGCGCATGGTGCTGGTTGTCGAGGTGATGCGACTTATGGATGGTGGCATGTCCCGCAAAGGGGCGGTCGAATTGGTCGCGAAGGAGTCGCAGGCCAGCTCGTTGCCGCCAACCCTCCAGAAGGCTGCCGATAAGGCCAATGCTCGTAAGGGGTCGACCCGCCGTGGCGTCGGCAAAAGCAGCTTACACCAGTGGCTGTCGGACTACATGGCGGCGGACAACGCCAGCGAGCGGCTGGCTACGCTGGCACCCGGTAAGATCCAGGTCAAGCAACCGGAAACTATCGGCTGGTTGCCCGACTTCCTGGCTATCTACCGCGACCCGCGCGGGTTCAATATTTCCGAGGCTTACCGCCGCTTCGAGAAATGGTGGGCGCAAGAGTTCGCCGATCAGGAGGATGTACTGGAAGCCATGCCGTCAATGGATGCCGTGCGCCGCGCCATGAAAAAACTGCCGGTTGTGGTCTCGCAAAAATACCGCGTCACCGGTTCTGCCTGGCGTTCGCTCAATCCGTTCATTCGCCGTGATTGGGAGCAGGTGCCGGTTAACGGGGTCTGGGTGGGTGATGGTCACAACATGAAGCTGGACGTGCAGCACCCTGTCCATGGTCGGCCGTTCAGTCCAGAGATCACCATGGTTATTGATGCCCGGACGCGCTTTATTGTTGGTTGGAGCCTGGCGCTTTCGGAGAACGTGATCGCTGTTGCCGATGCCATTCGCCACGGTGTGCAGCAGCACGGTCTGTTCGGGATTTACTACTCGGATAACGGCCCTGGCCAGACCGGCAAAACGCTGGATGCCGATGTAACGGGGATTCTGGCGCGGTTGGGCATCGAAGATGGCGGCGTTGAACACCGTACCGGTATCCCCGGCAACCCGCAAGGGCGCGGTATTATCGAACGTCCCAACAAGGGTATCCCAAAATACGCAGCGCAATCCTTTGATTCTTATCACGGTAAGGATGCGGATAAGGAGACCGTCAGGGTAAGAAAACGCATCGCGCAATCTGCTATTAACGCCGTTCGCCAGGGGCGCGAGTTGACCAACAAGCAAGCGGCCGCGTTGCGAATGATACCGACCTGGCAGCAACTGCTGGACGTGATCGAGGAAGAGGTCAACTGGTACAACACCCGACATCATCACAGCAGTCTGCCGAAGGCACCGGACGGCAAGCACTACACCCCGGCGGCCTACCGTCGTCACCTGCTGGAAGTGGAAGAAACCGTGATCGCCTATCCGTCGGCGGTCGAGCTGCGCGATATGTTCCGGCCACAGCAAAAGCGCACGGTCAGTCGTTGCGAGGTGCAGATATTCGGCAACCTGTATTTCTCCATGGGGTTGCTGAACCACCATGGCGAGGAAGTGATCGTCAGCTACGACATTCACGACCCGCAGACGGTGATTATTCGCAGTCTGGACGGAACCTTTATTTGTGATGCGGTATGGGACGGCAACAAGAAAGCGCCGTTTGCCATTTCGGCGAAAGACCACAGCCAGAATCAACGTACCAAAGGCATCATCAAACGTGCTGAGGAAAAAATCGCGGTGGCCAAAGAGGAAAACAGTCTGGTTATTGAAGGCGAACGTCCTAATTTCGGCGGGCTGTTAATCGAGCCGGAGCCGCAAGATAAAGAGCCTTTATTCCTGCTGGAAACCGAACGCGAAGAATATTTTAAGAAAGTCAACTCCCGGTAATTGGAGAATATAATGTCAAATATCAGTGTACAACTTGACGAACTGATGACCCGCAAGGGATACACGCAATCCCACGTGGCGCGCGCCATTGGCCGCAGCCCGGCGGCGATCAGCACTTTCCTGAGCGGAAAATACAGCGGTGATATTAAAACCCTGGAATCCGAGCTGTCCGGCTTTATTCAGCGCGAGTCGGATAAAGACCGGCTGCACCACCTGAATATTGATTTCGTTCCGACAGTCACCGCCAAGAGCGGCCTTGAGGTCATTCGTATGGCGCACCTGGAAAACGATATCAACGTGATCTTCGGTGCCGCCGGCCTTGGCAAGACCATGATGCTGAAAGAGTACGCACGCCGCTATCGCGATGCCATCCTGATTGAGGCCGACCCCGGTTATACCGCGCTGGTGCTTCTGCAGGAACTGTGCGAGAGCCTGGGCCTTGGTAAGCGTGGCACCATCCATGAGTTGAGCGAGAGCTGCATTACCGCGCTGCGCGGCACTGGCCGGGCCGTACTGATTGATGAAGCCGAGAACCTGCCCTATCGCGCGCTGGAAGTGATACGGCGTATCCACGACAAGGCGGGCGTTGGCGTTGTTCTGGCGGGTATGCCGCGTTTGATCATCAACCTGAAAGGTAAGCGCGGCGAGTATGCGCAGCTTTACAGTCGCGTCGGCTTTGCACTCGACCTGCAGGAGAAACTGCCCCAGGCAGACCTGCAGCAGATCCTCACCAATATGGTCGAGGAAGCTGGCAGCGAAAGTGTTTTTTCCGCCTTTTACAAGGCATCAAAAGGTAACGCGCGCCGGTTGTTTAAATTGGCACGTGGCACCATCCGCGCCAGCGAAATCAACGCCACGCCGATTGATGAGGCAATGGTTAATAAAGTCGCCGGTATGTTGATTAGCTGAAATTAGGGGCTGGATATGACTCTTAATGCTGAAATTCAGGCTCTGAGACGCATACAGGAGCAAGGGCCGGGGCGTGGCGTAATCACCCAACATATCATTAGCACCAAGCCGGGTTGTCTGATTTTTGATGTGTATTCATGGGAGCACCAAGGGAAATGCATCGTCTGGGATGTGGATGCTTTCTCCAGGGAGATGATTATTCTCGATTTCAACAGCAAAGCCTCGTTTAAAAAAGCCTACGGTTTAGCGCGGCTTTTACGTGGTAAAGGTCAGTTAAAGAGGATGTGATGATGGGTAATTTATCTGTGAGCGATAAGAAGGTTATGTCGAAGTTGAATTATCTGGCGCGTGTAGGGTTAAAGGTTGTTGAGTGCCATGTTAATTTTCGCCGCCCGGTTATTGAAGTTGAAGCACCACTGCAAGATTGGGTAAAGGGTGCCGTGGAAATCACGGAAACACGAAACGGAATTAAGCGCACTGTCAAAATGACGATATGGCATGGCGCACACATTATCTGGTGTTAATTGCGTTTTATTCTGGACTGTTAAGAGAGAGAATTTATATGACCACTGAAATTGCAAAAAATAACGGCGTTCCTGAAGGCTATATGAAAGACCGCAAAGGCCGCCTGGTGCCAATTGAGCAGGTATCTCCTTTTGATATCGAAATGGACGCCTTTGTTCGCGCCCAGGTCAAAGAGGCTGAGGAAGAGAGCCAGCGCATCAAGGCCTTTAAAAATAAGTCCTTTGACAATTGTTATGCCTATCTCGATCTGGTGGCGGAGAAATACGGGCGTCAGCGCGGTGGCCTGAAAGGCAACGTCACGTTCCCATCGTTCGACGGTAGCCAACAAATCAGCATTGCCGTGCAGGACTCGCTGACATTCGGGCCGGAGCTGCAGGTGGCCAAGGACATTATCGATGAGTGCCTGAGCGAGTGGTCAGAGGGTGCTAACAAAAACCTGAAAGCCATCGTGAATGATGCGTTCGCCGTTGACCAGGAAGGCAAGCTCAACACCGGACGCATCTTATCGCTGCGTCGCATCAAGATTGATGATCCACGCTGGATTAAAGCCATGGATTGTATTTCCGAGTCTCTGCAGGTGGCGGTCAGCAAGACCTATATTCGTTTCCTGAAAAAGGACGAGTCCGGCAAGATGACCAGCATCCCGATTAATATCGCGGCGGTGTGATATGGGTTCCAAAGCAAAGTTGTTTAACCAGCAGCACAAAATAGGCAGCACGTTTATTTATCAGCCTAACCGGGCGCTACGCGGTGGCCCGGTGGTCAGGACTGTGGAAGCAGCCCGAGACCTTAAATCGGCAACGGTTGTGGAAATCAATGTTGCACCGTATTTCGTCAATATTGAATCGCTAACGCCGACCGACTGAATTTAAACGTAAATAACTCAACTTTAATTATGGCGTAAACCCGCAGGGGCGCGCTTACGCCTAAATCATGAGGTTTGCATGATGGATAAGAAATCAATCGTGAATGCATGTGCAAAAGATATCTGGGCGACCATATTTTGGGGATGTGCAGTTTTTTGGGTTCTGCTTATCTCTGGCAGTGTTGGCATTTACTTTCTCTTTAAGGGGTAAGCGAAATGAAACGGTTTACCCCAGATTGTTCAATGCATATGTCACACGAAATGGCGTTTATGCGTGAAACACCCGACGGCGCATATATGGAATATCAAGACCACCTCGCCGTAAAAACGCAGCGGGATAATTTGGCTGCGCGGGTTACCGAGTTGGAATTGGTGCTTCAAGGGTTGCCGCAGGCAGCTATTGATGGCAGTTGGACGGCAAAAGGTATCAGCGATTATGCCCAATTATTGGAGGCCAGGCTGGCTGTGCCAGTGCGGTTGCCAACAGTCTATCTTGTCAGCGACGGCAAGTTATCCGACAAGATGATAAAGGCTGATGAGGCCGTCGAAGCCATCCAAGCCGCTGGTTTTACCGTAGTGAGGGATGGCCAATGATATTCCCCAAACGTAAACCATTAAAGCCATCAGCCATTGCCAATAAATACCTTTTCGCGCGGGCTTTCTTTAAGAACGTGCGGCCAGGAATTGAAATTAGCGTGTTGGCCGGGCGAGAGGAAGTGCGTAAGTACATGTCCGGTGCTTGGTGGAACAATGACCCGATTAAAGCTGCCGGTAATATTCATCGTAATTGGGGAGGGATTGGCGCATGACACTAACAACCTTTTTGTCGGTTTCTGGCTGCCAACATCAGGATGATGGTGCCAAGCGTATTTATCACCTGACCAATAAAGCCACGGTGATCGAATATCCGCGTTTGCCTGTACGTTCGCGCTTTCAGTTCTATGACCCACGCGGCAACAAGGTTCACACCAATGGTGAGCGTGTCGCGATGAAACAGGCAGTGGAACGCCATAAAAAACTCTGGAGGTTCCAATGAACATTCCTCAAACGCGTTATATATACAAACGCGAGGCGCATCCATGGATGATGTATAAGGTAAAAATCAAACAATGGCATCCAATCCGAGTTGCTCTTTTGTTCAGGCTTGGACCCAAAATTCCCGCACCAAAATTGGCGGCGCTGCTGCAATGCCACGTCAGCACGTTAAGAAGAAAGGCCATTAAGTACGGAGTTGAACTTTATCAATGCCACAAAAAATTTGAAGAGTGGGAAATTAAGTTCATGCGGGATAAAAGACAAGTAATGTCGCAAAGGGAAATCGCTGAGTTTTTGGGGAGAACGGAAGATACCATTCGCACAACTATGCGCAGCAATGGAATACAACCGGGCCGTCCTTTCGGTGAGCGACACTTATTTTGCCGATATGGGAAGGACGAGGTTGAGCTGGCAAGAAAACTATCTGACGTTGGGCTGACGTCAAAAATGATAGCCGAAAAATTAGAACTCAATGACAGAACAGTTCGCAGTTGGGTGAGTTTCGAAAAAAGAAAACATTATGAGGGGGGATTGTGAACTCGAAGTTAATGCACTCTATATCCGGAGAACTACCGATGAAAAATGAAACCCTGAACATTCGCCAGCAATTCGCCAGAGCAGCTATGCAGGCGCTGGTGATTAGCGGCCTGAATACCGGAGCCTGGGCCGATTATGCCGATATGGCTAAATCAGCCTACAACATGGCCGATGCCATGCTGGATGCCGATCTGCTGACGAACTGCGTCGAGATCAAGCTGCAGTCGGCCAAATACCCGTATATCCGCACTCACAGCGGCCACCATTTTTATTATCAAGCCATCAGCCAGGATGCGATTGAGATCGACGACATCGCGCAAGCGCTGTCGAACATCTGCCGCTTTGCCGGTCATTTGGATGATTTCTACAGCGTGGCGCAGCATTCCGTTCTGGTCAGTCGCCTGGTGCCGCCGGAATTGGCGCTGGAGGCTCTGCTGCACGATGCCTCAGAAGCCTACTGCCAGGATATCCCGGCACCGCTCAAGGAACTGCTGCCGGACTACCGCGACATTGAGGCATCGGTCGATAACGTAATCCGCTCTTTGTTTGGGCTGCCGCTGGAGCATAGCCCCGAGGTTAAGCACGCGGATCTGGTCATGCTGGCGACCGAACGGCGCGACCTGGGCATTGATGATGGCGACAAGTGGGAGATTTTGGACGGCATCGCGCCGACTGATGAGTTTGCCATCCACCCACTTAACCCACGCCAGGCACGCCAACTGTTCATTGCCCGATTTAATGAGCTGTGGCGCATCCGGGTTGAGCAACGCCGGCAAGAGATATTTGGGGATGCAACACCATGAAAAATGTCCTGCGTAAAACCAGCGCCAAAGACTTTAACCGGCGTTTTCCAGTGGGTTCGCGGTTTCGCTACTACCCCGTTGTCGGCGTGCCTGACTGCGAAGAAGTGGTGACGCGCTCGGTGGCCTGGCACCTGCAGAACGGTAAGACCGTGGTGCGGGTCGAGGGCAAGATTGGCGGCGTTTCCGTCTACCGTCTGGAGCCGCTGGAGGCCTTCCATGAAGTACCCCAAGGGCAGCGTGGTTAAGTTGCCACCCCGGCCAGGCCGGGGCGTTGTTCTCAACGTGTTTCCAATGCCGGATGAGCGATTTCGTTACGGCGTGCAGTGGGACAGCGGCTCTTACCAGGTCTACGACGAGAAAGAGATCCAGTGGGCGACGGTTGACCGCCCCAAAGTGTACGGGAGTTTGGTATGACACCTAATGCGAAAGGCCTCATCGGGGCCATCAAAGCCGGCCAGGCGTTCCTCGGGATGGATGACGACACCTATCGCCAGATGATTGCCAGGGTCACCGACGGTAAAACCTCATGCCGGCAGTGCTCGCTGGATGAGCTGCAACGCGTCCGCGAGTACCTGCATCAGCAGGGGTTCCCCCGCAAAACCGCCCGTCACGGACGCCGGCCGAAGGTTGCCCGCTCACGCGAAGCCATTCTGGCCAAGATTGAGGCGCTGCTGGCCGAGGCCAAGCGCCCCTGGAACTACGCCGAGGGGCTGGCGGCGCACATGTACCAGCAGCATGTGCTGGAGTGGCTGACCGTCGAGCAGCTGTCTGCGGTAATGAAGGCGCTGATCATCGACGCCAAACGCCGCAAAAACAGGAGTAAGCCATCATGAAATTTAACGAGATCAAGCCCGATTTAAGCCAGGTTGAAGCGCTGTTGCCGTCGGTGGTCATTGAGCTGATCTCACTGATTGGCTACGCCAAGACCGAGGAAATGATAAGCCATCTGGGCGGCATCACCTTCAAGGTCGGCAAGTCCGTGCGTAAAAAGGGCAACCGGCGCGGCGAGCTGCTGGTCGAACTCTTGGGAAAGGAGACGGCAAAGGTGATTGAAAAACACTTTGGCAGCGAACCGCTGTACATTCCGCGCTGTGACAGCGCGTTGCGCGAGTGGCGTAACCGTCGTTTCATCGACGAGCACAACGCCCTGGTGGCGGCTGGTGAAAGCTCCCGCTTTGCGCGGATTACGCTTTGCCCCAAATACGGCGTGACCGACCGCTGGGCGCAAAAGCTGTTGGCTGAGCGACAGGTATCGTCACAGCAATTAGATCTGTTATAGTAAATTTGCCTGATATCAAAGGGTGACGAACACCGTCCCCGCTTTGAAAAACTCCGTTTTAATCATACTGGCACCATCTTTCACCGGATGGTGCTTTTTTATGATTACCCCCGAACAGTTACGCCGTGCAGCCAGGTTAACCCCCGCCAATGTGTCACGCTGGCACGCGCCTATCACGTCAGCGATGGCTGAGTTTGGCATTGATACCCCCAAACGCCAGGCGGCGTTTCTGGCGCAGGTTGGCCATGAGAGCAACAGTTTCACTTCGCTGTCCGAAAGCCTCTACTACACCGACGCCCGCCGTATTGCGACCCTCTTTCGCACCGGCTTTGATCTCGATGGCGACGGCGTAGTTGATCCGGACGAAATCGAGTTTGCACGCGGCTACGTTCGCCGCCCGGAGAAGCTGGCCAACCGTGCCTACGCCAACCGGGGCGGCAATGGCCCGGAGTCATCCGGGGACGGCTGGCGCTATCGTGGCCGTGGGCTGATTCAAACCACCTTCAAGAACAATTACCGCGCCGCCGGCAATGCCCTGGGGCTTGATCTGCTCGGTAGTCCTGACTTGCTGCTGCAGCCGCTGCCTGCGGCCCGCTCTGCCGCGTTCTTCTGGTGGTCGAACAATCTCAACAACTACGCCGATAGCGGTGATTTCAAGGGGCTGACGCGCCGGATCAACAGCGGGATGTTGGGGATGGATGACCGCCTGGCCCGTCTGAAAGATGCCGAGGCCGCCTTATGTCCGCGCTGATAAGCACGCTGTTGCGCCGCCTGGGCGAACTCATCACCAATCCGGCCACCGGCCGCTTGTCCACCTCGGACACCATGGTGTTGGGTGCGTTCCTGGTGGCATCGTTCGTGATTGTCTGGGTTACGGTGACCGGTCACTTGGAAGAGTGGCACCTGGCCGCCTACCTGGGCGCGTTCGTTTTCCAGTCTCAGGCGTCGAAATTCGCCGCCATCAAGCGAGACAAGGCCAAGCTGGAGGTGGGCGATGCTGTTAACCCTCAGACTGGTGCTTAGTCACCTGCAAACCCATTTTCTCTCCTATCTGCTGGCGCTCGGCGTCGGCGTTGGTGCGTATTACCTGGGGCAATCTGCCGGCCGCGCTCAACTGCAGGGCGACCTGACGAAAGCCCACAACACCATCGGCCAGTTGGCTGCGGATAAGTCTGCGCTGAATGAAACGCTGCGCCAGAAGGCCGAGCAGCACGCCCTGGCCATGGCTAAAGCGCTGCGTGAGCTGCAGGCGGCGCAGCAGCTCGGCGCCAAGCTCTCCCGTGAACTGCAGCAGAGCCAATCTCACCTGCAGGCAACGAAAGACAAACTCAAGAAGGCGATCGACGATGCGGTTAAAAACGATGTGGGCTTTACCGGCATTGGCCCTCGCGGGCTGTGCCTCTACAACGCCGCCCTCGGCTATGCCGATTGTGGTCAACAGTTGCCCAACCCCGCCGGCGGCCTTGCTGACCATTCCACCGAAGCCTCCAGCCGCGCAGGCGGACTCTCCGCCGGTGGTCTCATCCGGCACAGCGCCGACTATGGCGCCTGGTGTCAGTCCTTAGAGGCTCAGCTGCAGCAACTTAACCAATGGTACGCCGGGAGGGAACAATGACCCTTGAAATGGCGTTTAACATCGCAATGACCCTGTTGATGGGGCTGTTCGGTTTTCTTTTTAAATATCTGTTTGCCGAGCTGAAAGACCTGCGTAATGGCCTCCAGGCCATCCGCACGGAATACCAGCGCCGGGACGATGCACAGCGAAACAATGACCAGTTACTGGACTTGTTGAAGGATGTAAAACGCAGCGTCGAGCACATCGACCAGAAACTAGACCGCAAAGCGGATAAAAGGAGCTAATCATGGGCCGACGCGCATCGCGCTACCGCCGGGGGCCGGCAACGTCTGCCGAAATGGCGTTGCTGTCTGAAATCAATCAGCGCCTGGCGCGAATGGAGAGCAGCCTGGATGACGTCAAGTCCTCGGCCATCCGCCAGGGTGCTATCGCCGGTGCGATCACCGGCAGCGTCAGCGGCGGCCTCGTGTACACCACGATTATGTTGATCAAGGCAAAACTGGGGGTTGGCTGATGGCATACCCGCCAGAGACGCGCGACCGGTTACGCCGGGCCTATGTATTCGACGGCCTCTCACTGGAGGTGGCGGCCGTGCAGTGCGGTGTCTCTTACGGGACGGCGCAACGCTGGAAGAACGACAGCAAAGCCGCCGGCGACGATTGGGAGACGCTGCGCGGCGCGCGTATGCTCGCCGGCGGCGGCCTGGAGGAGCTAACCCTGGCCATGTTCACCGGCCTGGTGGTGCAGTTCAAAACCACCATGGACAAGCTGGCCTATGACGATGTGGACATTAAGCCGGAAGACCGCGTGAAGCTGCTGGCCAGCCTGTCGGATGCCTTCAACAAGGCTGTCGCCAGCAGCAAGCGAGCCATGCCGGAGGTGTCCCGCCTGGCCATCGCGCTGGAAGTGATCCAACTGCTGGCCGCGTACATCAAAGACAATCACCCCCAGCAGTTGCAGCCGTTCGGCGACCTGCTGGAGGGGTTCGGCAAAGAGATAGAGAGGATTTATGGCTAGGATGATCCGCCTGGCAAGCGACCATTACGTTGCCTACAGCGCAATTGACGACATGCACATTGACAGTAATCGCCAGGTCAAAGTGCTGTTGAGTGACGGGCGCATTGCGTTGGCTGAACAGAGTCACGGACAGACCGCCTGGGCGCGCCTGGCGCAGTTGGTGGATGAGGTAAATATCGCCAGTGCCGCCGACACTTCGCAACGAGAGGTCAATCATGGGTAACGACAAAGGCAATATCGTGAAACACCTGCAGGAAAAAGATGCATTGGCGCGTAAGGTCGTTGATTTAATCCGTTCAGGATTGAGTGATGAAGAGCTGTATTTGCTTATTCAAGGCGATGCTATGTGGCTGGTTATGCAGATGATTTGCAGCCCCAGAGGGGCCGCAAATTGTGTTAATCAGTCTTCGGTTAATTGCGCTTTTAATCGATTATAAAGGGCATCAAACACATCGATTATTGGGGGATATAAAACATCGGTTGCTTCAGATATTCCCTCGTAGCATCGGTTAGACGAAGAATGTTGCATAGCTTTAAGCAGTTCGACAGCAAGTTGAGCAATTTCAATATTCTGTTCCGTTTTAGACATAGTTTTGGCTCCGGTGTGATAAGTGATGTTGTGGCAAACGGATCTTAGCACTTACCGGAGCCTTTCCACCAAGAGGCAATATGAGCCAATTAAGCGGGCGTGACTTTCTCAAAGAGCTGGCAATGCTCAAGCACGCATTGCGGGCCGATATCCAGGCGCACAGCACTGGGCTTGACACCTCGCCGGAGGCCATCAACGCCCGCCGGCGCAGGGTGCTGTCCGGCGACTTCACGTTTTTTGCCTACACCTATTTCCCGCATCACATCCGGGGCGAGCAATCCCTGTTCCATGCGCATTTTTGCACGCGCTTTCCGCAACTGCTGACGCGCCCCGGCGGCGCAGTCGAATGGTGGATTGCCCCGCGTGGTGAAGCCAAATCCTCGCTGCTGACCAAAATCGGCCCGGTCTGGTGTGCCGTTCAGGGGTTGCATCAGCATGACGACGTTCGCGCGGCGCTCGGCTTCACCGACGAGCGGCCGGCCTTCATCGACTACATCATCTTGCTCGGCGCGGAGACCAAACTGCCGACCAAGCTGCTGGAGGTGGTCAAAACCGAATTGACCATGAATGCGGCGCTGATGCTGGATTTCCCGGAGGTCTGCGGCCGCAGCGGACAATGGAAGATTGGCGAGTTCACTACCCGCACCGGCGTGAAGGTCGAGGCGTTCGGTGCCGAGCAGGCTATCCGTGGTACGTTCCACGGGGCCAGCCGCCCCAAATTGCTGCTGGGCGATGACCTGATCACCGATGCCGAGGCCAAATCCCCGACCGAGCGCGAAAACCGCTGGAACTGGATTTCAAAGGCCATCGAATACCTGGGGCCGCCGGACGGCTCTGTAAAATACCTGGGCGTCGGCACCGTGCTTAACAAAGACGACCCTATCAGCCGAGCCAAGCGCACCATTGGCCATGTGGTTCACCACTTCCGCGCCATCGTGACGCTGCCCACGCACATGGATTTGTGGGAACAGTGCCAGGAGAAGATGCTCAACGACGACAAGCGCGCCGAGGAACAGGCGGCCGAGCTGGGCCTTGATCTTCCCCAGGACAAGCTGCCGTCTTACAAGTTCTACCTGGCGCATCAGGTGCAGATGGATGATGGCGCGGTCACCAGCTGGCCGGCGGTGCGTACCCTCTACTGGTTGATGCGTCAGCGCGCCAAGAACGGCAAGGCATTTGCCACCGAAATGCAGGGCGACCCGCGCACGGACGAAGACCGGACGTTTATCAACATCCAGTTCTTTACCCAGCGCTGGCGCGACTGGCTGATTTTCGGTGCCTGTGACCCCTCTATGGGCCAGGGTGAGACCAGCGACCCCTCGGCAATTCTTGTGGGTGGCTGGGACAAGCAGCGCAGCCGGCTGCATGTGATGGAAGCGGAGATCAAGCGACGTGTACCGTCCAAACTGGAAGCCGATCTGATAGCGATGCAGCGGCAATTCAGGTGCCTGGCCATCGGCTTTGAGAACAACAACGCCTACGAGCACTCGCGCTCGACGTTCATCAAAAATGCGCTGCGCCAGAGCGTGGCGCTGCCGCTCGTGGGTGTGACGGCCAAAGTGCCGCTGGAAGTGCGCGTCGAAGGGCTGGAGCCGTACATCAACGACCAGCTCAACCCCTCTATTTTGTTCAACCCAGGTCTGACGCTGTTGCTGTCGGAGCTGGAGACCTGGCCAGAGCCGCAGACCGGTCACCACTATGACGGCCTGTCGGCGCTGCAGCTACTTTGGATGATTGCCGTTAGCCGCGGCGCAGGTTCGTTCGCCTGGGAGCCGATACCGCGCCGGGAGGCGTCCCGGTACGGCGGCGATCATTTTCTTGATGATGACGACGAGCCGGACTACGGCGGTCGCGGTTTATGGTGAAAAAAATGGTTCAAATTGTCGATGTCAACGGGAAACCGATCCGCCGCGATGTGCTGCGTGAGCCGCAGTCCTCCCACGTGGCTGCACTGGCCGGTCTGTATGCCGAGCACCCCAGCCAGCGGTTGACGCCCCAACGCCTGGAGCAAATTCTCAACGAGGCCGAGCTGGGCAACCTGCAGGCCCAGGCCGACCTGTTCACCGATATGGAAGAACGGGACGCCCATTTGTTTGCCGAGATGCAAAAGCGCAAGCGCGCGCTGCTGACCATTCCGCACGAAATCACGCCGCCGCCCAATGCCACACCGGCAGAGCAAGCGGATGCGGCCTGGCTGGCGGAGTACATCACCGAGCAAGACGGCTGGGAGGATTTGATCATCGATATGCTCGACGCCATCGGCCAGGGGTTCAGCAATATCGAGATTGAATGGCAACAGCTTGGCCGCGAGTGGTTCCCGAAGGCGTTTAACCACCGGCCGGCGTCCTGGTTCGAACTAGCGCGGGACAATCAGGATCAGCTGCTGCTGCGAACCGATGACGGCATGGGCGCGCCGTTGCAGCCGTTCGGCTGGATACAGCACCGCCACAAGTCGCGCAGCGGCTATGTTGCGCGTGCGGGGCTGTTGCGTACCCTGTCCTGGCCGTATGTGTGCCGCAACTTCGGCACTCAGAGCCTGGCGGAGCTGCTGGAGATCTACGGTATCCCGCTGCGTATCGGTAAATATCCGGAGGGCATCGGCAAGAAAGAGAAAAACGAGCTGATGCGGGCCGTCACCGAGCTGGGACGCTATGCCGGCGGTATTATCCCCAAGGAGATGGAAATCACCCTGCATCAGGCGTCGAACAGCTCGCATGAGCCGTTTATGGCGTTGGCAGAGTGGGCGGAAAAGTCCATGTCCAAGGCCATTCTGGGCGGTACGCTGACCACGCAGGCCGACGGCAAGACATCAACCAATGCGCTGGGCGTGATCCACAACGAAGTGCGTCACGATCTTCTTTCGTCAGACAGCCGTCAGTTAGCCATGACGCTACGCAGCGACCTATTCTGGCCGCTGCTGGTGCTCAACCGCCGGGCAAACGCCGACCCGCGCCGCACACCGCGCATCAAGTTCAATGTGCCTGAACCCCAGGCACCCGAACCTGTCGGGGCAAGTCGCACCGTGCAGGTTAATTTGGGCGCGCCGGCAGCGCCGACGCCAGCACGCAGTTATAATTCCCAGGTCATTGCCGCGTTAGTGGCCGCGTTGACCCGCAAACCCGGTGCGGATGACACGCAAACCGGGATTGATGAGGCATTAACGGCACTGTTAAGCGGCAATAAACCCGTTGAGGGTCTGATTGCCATGTTGCAGCCGGCTATCGCTGCGTTGTCCGGGGAATTGGACGAGCAAAGCCTGCTGGGTGCGCTGGCTGATGCGTTCCCTCAACTCGATCCGACCTTACTGCAGGCTAACCTCGGTGATACGCAGACCATCGCGCGCCTGATTGGCCTGTATGCCCAGCAGGAGGGGCAGTAATGCCAATATCAAAGGCAGAAATCAGCGCGCTGTTCGGCATGAAGCCAGAAGCCGCGCTGCGTTACTTGGAGAACAAGGGGCTACGCATCCGAACTGATGCCGACGCCATGCAAGCAGTGGATCATGCGCACGCATTCGGCTTTGCCAATCTGGCCCGCCTGGATATTGCCCAGGATTTGGTGAACGGGTTACGCGAAGGCCTGGCCGCCGGCCAGACGCCGGAATGGTTCGTCAAGAATCTGGAGCCGGTACTGCGTAAAAAGGGTTGGTGGGGCAGCGAGGAAAATATCGACACCGATACCGGCGAAATCACCACACGCCAGCTCGGCAACCCGGCCCGGCTCAATACCATCTACCGCACCAACACCCAGGCGGCCTACATGTCGGCGCGCCATGAGTCCATGCTGGCCAACGCCGAATACCGCCCCTACTGGCGATATGTGGCGGTCATGGATGCAAAGACCCGTCCCAGCCATGCCCGGCTGCATAACCGTGTCTTCCATTACCTCGATCCGATTTGGCAGTACATCTTCCCGCCGAACGGCTTTAACTGCCGCTGCCGCGCTGAAGCGCTGACCGAGCAAGAAGTAAAACAACGGGGCTATGTGATTTCGCGCACCGACAGTGAAGTTGTCCAGCAGGTGATGACCGGCGAGGACGAGAACGGGCGCCCAACCTTCACCCCGGTGAACGGTGTGCGTTTCAGCGGCCCGGATGGCCAGTCGGTGACCTTCTTCCCCGACGTGGGCTTTGATATCAACCCTGGCAAAGAGGTGTGGAAAGCCAACCTGGACAAGTACGATGTGGAGCTGTCGCGCCCCTATGTCAGCGCGGGATTGGCCGGCCCGGAGTTGACTCATATGCTGAGCGATGTCGCTCAGGGCAACCGCACCGGCGAGATACTGGCCGCCGGCGTGCTGGATGCCGGCGAGATGGCGACGCTGGGCACCGCTGGCCGTACTGCCTGGCTGGCTGAGCACCAGCTTGCCGCCCAGGCCGGTGCCGGCACGTTGCCGACTCAGCAGCAATGGGCCAGCGTGCAGACGGTTATCGAGTCATCCACCGTCGCGGTGCGTGCCGGCGAGCTGCTGCACCTTTTCCGCCAGCTCGATGAGGGACAATGGTGGCTGGCGACGCTGGATGCGGGTCTGGTGGTCAACACCTTTGCGCCTGTGAAGGCGTCAACCCTCGATGCCACAATCCGCCGTGGCACGGTCTTGAAGGATGCACGCTGATGGCCAATATCAAAGTCACCGTCGATGACAAAGCGGTAAGCCAACGTCTGCAGCAGCTGCTGCAGGTGGTCGAGAAGCCCCGCCCCCTGATGCTGCGGGTTGCCGAAACGCTCCATGCCCAAAGCATGGAGATGTTTGAGCAGCAGGGTTTTCCCGCCAACAGCTGGCCCTCACTCAGGCCCAGCACCATCCGCTCACGTTCCCGCGCCGGCCACTGGCCAGGGAAAATCCTGCAGGTGACCGGCCGCCTGGCGGCATCGGTCACGCCGGCCTCCGGTGACGACTTTGCCCAGATTGGCTCCAACCTGGTCTACGCCGCCATTCAGCACCTGGGCGGCACCATCAAGCGCCAGGGCCAGGTGCGGCTGCGCACCGACCGCCAGGGTAATCTGGTGAAGCGCGGCAACCTGGCGACGTTCGCCAGGCGCAGCCACAAGCAAGCCGTCGCGCGTGCCGTCAATTACAGCATCGTGATCCGTCCGCGTCCGTTCCTGCCGGTGACCGATAATCAGCAGCTCAACAAGCCGGCCTTTGAAGCGGTGATGGGCGTGCTGAATGATGCCTTTATGAAGTCCCGCTAAAAACGCCTCAGCGGCTTTTTGCGGGCCGTTCACTGATTGAGGTGCAACGGCTCGCAAAAAAATCCCTAACAGCGCCAGAAGGTTTTTAAAAGGGGTCTAAAAAGGGTTGCATTGGTGTATGATGCCTAGACCGCTTTTCCCCTTCAAAAACAGTGTGACGAACCCCGTCCCCTGAATCCGTTTTTCCCATCCCGTTACATTGGCAGCATGAAACGAAACGTTGCTGTCGCATCCCTGGCCTTTGAGCTGAACCTGACCGGAAACACGATCCAGTTGTTCCCGGCCGGCGAGTTCCGCGCAAATGATGGCCGCCCCGCAGAATGTGCCAACTGGGTACTCAACGAGAGCCTGGCGCGCCAGGTCATCGAGCACCTGTCGTCACGCCAAAACAAAATCGTCATCGACTACGAACACCAGACCCTGCGGACTGAAAGCAACGGTCAACCGGCACCCGCTGCCGGTTGGTGGAAAGGCAGCGATACCGTCTGGACGGATGCGGGCATGTTCGCCCAAAACGTCGAATGGACGGAAACCGCCCGCAAAATGATTGCCGGCGGTGAGTATCGCTATATCAGCCCCGTCTTTGCCTACGACAAGAAAACCGGTGCGGTGCTGCAGGTGTTGAATGCAGCGCTCACCAATAACCCCGCCCTGGACGGCATGAATCAAGTCGCCCTGGCGGCCGCCTCTCGTCTCATCGTGCAGGCATCAACTCAACCCTCCCCGGAGAAGACCATGAACGAAGAGCTGTTAAAGCTGCTGCGCAAGCTGCTTGGCCTTGCCGATGATGCAACCGAGGCCGATATCCTGGCCGCGCTGCAGCAGGCGGCCGGCGATATGCCGAAAGAAAATGAAGGTGATGCGGCCGCCGCAAGCCTCAGTAAGTTGTTGGCGATGTTTACCGCCCTGTCGGCGTCGGTCAAAGGCAAGGACGACAAAATCGCCGCGCTGACGGTCGCCGCCACCGCCAACAAAGGCACCACTGTTGATCCGACCAAGTATGTGCCGATCGCCGTGGTCAACGACCTGACGACCCAGTTAGCCGCGCTGACCGCGCGCGTTGATGGCGGCGACCTGGACGGCTTGATCACCGAGGCGCTGTCCTCCGGGAAGCTGCTGCCGACGATGGAAGAATGGGCGCGTGAGATGGGCAAGAAAGACATTGCTGCTCTGCGTAACTACATCAAGGCAGCTGCGCCGATCGCGGCACTGACCACTCAGCAATCCGGTGGTAAACCGCCTGCCGGCGAAACTCACGGGTTAACCGCAACTGAGCTTGAAGTTGCTGCGTTGACTGGCTTCACCCCGGCTGAATACGCCGCCGCCAAGAAGGAAATGCAATAATGGCTATCGTCACTCCTGCGCTGGTGAAATCGCTTTTTGTCAGCTTTAACAAGGCATTCCAGGACGGCCTGAAAGTCGCCGATTCTGACTACACCAAAATCGCCACGGTCATCAAATCGACCACGGCAACCAACATTTACGCCTGGTTGGGTCAATTCCCGCAAATGCGTGAATGGGTCGGCGCTCGCATCATCAAGGACATGAAAACCGACGGTTACGGCATCACCAACAAGCTGTATGAAGCCACCGTGGGTGTGCCTCGCACGGCGATTGAAGATGACAGCGTTGGCGTCTATCTGCCTGTGATGACCGAAGCCGGCCGGTCAGCAGGTGTTTACCCGGATGAGCATATCTTTGCGCTGCTCAAGGCTGGTGAGACCTCGCTCTGTTACGACGGCCAAAACTTCTTTGATACCGAGCACCCAGTTGCGGCGAACGTGGACGGCACCGGCACGATCACCCCGGTCAGCAACCTGCTGAAACCGGCAGGCACCGACCCGGCCAGTCCGGCCCCGTGGTATCTGATGTGCACCAAGCGCGCATTGAAGCCGCTGATTTTCCAGGAGCGCATCAAGCCCGACCTCAAGGCCAAAACCAGTGACGACACCAGCGATCATGTCTTCATGAACGATGAGTTCCTGTATGGCGTGCGTGCGCGGTCGGCCGTGGGCTTCGGTTTCTGGCAGTTCTGCGTCAAGTCCACCAAGCCGTTGACGGCGGAGAACTACCAGGAAGCCTATACGCTGCTGCGCAACATGGTGGCTGATGGCGGTCGCCCGCTGAACATCAAAGGCGATCTTCTCGTTGTGCCGCCGACCCTGGCGGAAGCGGCGCGCAAGATTGTTGGCGTGGCCACTATCAACGGCGGCGAAGACAACCCGAACTACAAGCTGTCCGACATCCTGGACACGGCCTGGCTGATTTAAGCCGATCGTCACTCACTGATAGCGCTACGCCCTACGGGGCGTAGCGGGAGAATGTTGTTATGGCTACCCCAACCAAAAAGAAAGCGGAAGAAAAATACGTCAAGGACGATACAAAAAAGCCAGGTGACGGCACCGAAAACGGCGCAGGTTCCGCTGTAGGCGATGGCACCGAGACCGGCACGGGTTCCGCTGCTGGCAATGGCACCGAGACCGGCACGGGTTCCGCTGTAGGCGATGGCACCGAGACCGGCACGGGTTCCGCTGCAGGCGATGGCACCGAGACCGGCGCGGGTTCCGCTGTAGGTGATGACACCGAAACCGGCACCGATGCGAAACCCCATTGGTTTACCGTGCAGGTGGTGCGCTCGCCGAGCGGGCGGCGTTTCCGTGCCGGCGTTGAGTTCACCTCCGAGCCAAAACCCTACGACTTCTCGCTGTTTAGCGATGAGCAGCTCAAGGCACTGGCCGCCGATCCGTTCTTGCGCATCAAGCCATTTACCCCGGCTGAGGAGTAATCATGGGGTACTGCACGCAGGCTGACCTGGTGAACGATTTCGGCGAGCAGGAAATCATCCGCATCTCCGACCGCGCCCGCCCGGCAACGGGGCAAATTGACCCGGCCGTTGTGGAGAAGGCGATCGCGGATGCGGACGCCGAAATCAACATGTACCTGGAGGGGCGCGGCCTGCTGCCGCTCCCCAGCGTGCCGGACACGTTGCGGCGTATCGCCAGCGATATCACCCGCTATTACCTGTATCAGAACCCCAGGGACGATTCACCGGTGACCACCCGTTACAACCAGCGCATCCGCCAGCTCGAAAAAGTGGCGTCTGGCCGGTTATCGCTGGGGCTGGACAACGCCGGCCAGGTACTGGAGCCAGACGACAGCGTGGTATTTGTGCCAGGGCGCAACATGTTCCGGAGGGATGGGCTGTGGTAACCGACTATCTCTTTTGCGAGCCGCTGCTGATTGGCCGGCTGCGTGATGCCGTACCCGACTTTGTCGAGGTGACCGGCGTCGCCGGGCTGTCTCAGATGAACGATGACAACCCGGTATGCCCGATGGCGTATGTGATGTACCTGGGCGATACCGTCAACACCTCGACGGCCGCCACCGGTGGCAGCCAGCGCCGGCTGCAGTACGTGACGCAGCTCTGGGCTGTGGTGATCTGCGTGTATTTCGCCGACGGTCGCGGCCTCGGCGCAGATATCAGCACCGAAGCCGGCCCGCTGATGTTGAAAACCGTCGAAGCACTGGCTGGGTGGTCACCGCTCGAAGGGGTTACCCGGCCGCTGGCCAGGAGCAATCAGAGCCTGCCGGCACAGTACGAGTCCGGCTATGGCTATTACCCCCTGGTGTTTCATGTGGAGGTTCCCGCCGCGATTGGAGGCTATCGATGACCAGGCGAATTGTACTGACCGGCCCGCACACCCATCAGGGCGTGGCGCTTGCTGCCGGCACTGAGATGGAAGTGGACGACGCAACGGCACAGTGGCTGATTGAGCACGCCGGCGCGAAAAAAGCGGGCGTGAACCGCAAAACCAAAACCGAGACCGGCTCCGCCGACTCACCGACCGAGGAACAGGAACAATGACCCCAGAAACTTACTACTACGGCCAGGGCAAAGTGTTCCTCGGCCGTCGCAATGCGCAGGGCCAGGCGGTATCGCTGCGCTGGATTGGTGATGTGGGCGAGCTGCAGATTGCGCTCACCACGGACTCATTCACGCACAAAGAGTCCTACACCGGCCAACGCGCGCCCGTGCGCCGCATCAGCACTGGCAAGGATGGCACTGTCACGGCCACCTGGTATGAGCATTCGCCGGACAACCTGGCCATTTTGCTGTACGGCGAGAAAGTGGCAGTCCCGGCCGGCACCATCACCGGCGAAGCGCTGCCGTCAGGCATTCAGGCTGGCGACCGTGTCACGCTGAACCATCAGAACGTCAGCGCCGTGACGATCGCCGATTTGGTCGAGGGGACGGATTACAAGCTCGACGCCAAGTTTGGCGCGCTGGAGTTCCTGACCACGCCGGCCACGCAGCCGCTTAGCGTCAACTATACGCACGCCAGCAGCGTTAACACCTCGGTATTCACCCAAACGCCCGATGAATTGTTCCTGCGCTACGAAGGGATCAACCTGGCAGAGAACGGCGCGGCCGTCGTCGTTGAGCTGTATCGCGTGCAATACGACCCGGCGTCGGCGTTGAGCCTCATCAATACCGACACCTCGTTGCCTGGGCTGGAAACCACCGCGACCGTGCTGTTGGACACTGAGCGGCCGGATGATGCCCAGTTTGGCCGCTATGGGCGCGTGATCCACGTTGGGAGCGTCTGATGACGGATGAGCTGAACATCCTGATACCTGACCGGACGCTGACTGTCTGCGGCGTCCAAGTCACGGTGCATGAGTACACGCTGGCCGAGCAGCTGCAGCACCGTCAACCGCTCAAGGCAATCAGCGAAGGGTTCATGGATGCGATGAACGCCAAGCCGGATGCCGATGTGTCGATTGATGAGCTGTATGACGTACTCGGGGCGAACTGGGATGCGGTGCTGCAGGCGGTAGCGGTCTCCTGTGGCCGCAGCGTCGAATGGGTCGCCGGTTTGACTGGGGACGATAGCGAAAGCCTGCTGCTCACCTGGTGGGGCGTCAATGCGGCTTTTTTTACCCGCAACGCCATTCGCCCGGCGCTCACCAGGCTGGTGCAGCAGCTGCAAAACCCGCCCCCTGGGGAGAGGTCTTCGGCTGCCTCATCGACCACGGCCACCGATTCGGCGATCTGCGGCACTACACCGCCCGCCAGTTGAAGCTGTTCCATGAGCAGGCACTCAAGCGCGAGCTGACGGAGCGAATGCACCACACCCTTGACGGCAGCGCCAGTTTCGCGGGGGGAAAGACGTTAAAGGGGTATATCGACAAGTTTAAACAGGCTTTAAAACGGCGTTAATTTCCCTCCTTCCACCCCGCTGACCGGCGGGGTTTTACTCATACCGACGGTGATCAAGCATGGCAAGCGGAAACGGCAACCTGGAATTGCGCCTGCGTATTCAGGCGGATTTAAAAAGCGCCCAGGCCTCCCTCAAGCAACTGCAGTCCTCCCTGGACAGCGCCAGCCAAAGCGGCACCCGGTTGGGCAATGCCGGCGGCTCGGCAGCATCCGGTCTCGATCGTGTCGGTGGTGCTGCAGACAGCGCCAACCGAAAGCTCGATAAAACCGCCGCTAACGTCGATGGCCTGAGCAACCAACTGACCCGGCTCAAGCCGCTGGCGGCGGCCATCGGCATTGCCCTGGGCGGTGGTCTGATAGCCAACCTGGCCAGCACGTCAGATGAATACACCAACCTGGCGGCGCGTATTCGCCTGGTCTCCACGTCCAACGAACAGGCGGCAACGACCTTTAAATCGGTTATCGGTGTGGCAAATGAAACCGGTCAACGCATCGCCTCGACCGCCGAACTGTATACCCGCATGGCCCGGTCGCTTAAAGGCAGCGCAACCCAGACCGAACTGCTGCAGGTGACGAGCACCATCAACAAGGCCGCGATCGTCTCCGGTGCGACGGCCGAAGAGTCCACGAACGCCATCATCCAGCTGAGTCAGGGGTTGGCGTCCGGCACCTTACGCGGGGAAGAATTCAACTCGGTGTCCGAACAGATGCTGCGCATCATGGAGATGCTGGAGAAATCCCTGGGCAAAACCCGTGGCGAACTGCGCGCGATGGCTGAGCAAGGAATGCTCACCACGCAGGTGGTCTTCAAGGCGCTGAAAGACGGTGCCGGCGACGTTGACCGGGAATTTGCGCAGATGCCGCTGACCATCGGCCACGCCGCCACGGAAATGGCCAACGCCTGGGTCGAGTTTGTCGGCGGCACCAACGATGCGCTGGGCGCGTCCAAGGCGATTGCGGCCGTCATTTCCGGTCTGGCCAGCAACATGTCCACGTTGACCACTGCCGCCATTGCCCTGGCGGTGGTGATGGGCGGCCGTAAGGTTGCCGCGCTGGTTGCAGCGACCACGGCCGCGCGTGCCGACCGCATCGAGACGCTGCAGCTTGCCGAGGCTGAATATGCCGAAGCCAAGGCCGCCGTGGCAGCCGCGCAGGCGCAGGCCGCCCGCGCGAAAGTCTCCGGCATCACCGCACCAGGCGCACGCGCCAAAGCGGAAGATCTGGTGACCGCGTCGCTGGTTCGTCAAACTGCAGCAGAGAAAGCGCTGGGCGTTGCGCGCGCCTCTGCCTCGACCTTTGGTCGCCTGGGGACGGGATTGATGGGGCTGCTGGGTGGCCCGATGGGGCTGGCCATCACTGGCGTGACGCTGGCTGTCGGCGGCCTGAGCGCCGCCTATGCGGCCAACCAGGAGCATGAAGCCGCGCTGGCGCAGCAGCATCAGCAGACCATCCAGACGCTGGAAGACCAGCGTCAGAAGACCGAGGCGCTGATAAGCGCCCAGGGCCGCCTGAAAGATTCGGTCAGCACGGGCGATGCGCTGACGCAGCAGCGCACCAACGCCGATGTGCTCACCCAGGACAGCAAGAAACTCAGCGACCTGCAGAGCCAGGCGGCATCGCTTAAGCTGCAGATTGACGGCCTGCTGAGCAGCCCGGCCCCGAGCGGTATCGGCATCGTTTACCTAACCGACAAACTGGCCGAGGTGCAAAAGCAAATCGATGCGCTGACGCCGAGGTTTGACAACCTCAGCGACGTGCAAGACAAGCTGTCCGATGAGCTTGAAAACCGCCTGGCACGCGCGATGGATGCGCCGACCGCCAGCGGCAAGACGCTGCGTGATGTGTTGACCGATCTGCAGAACGCCGGCCCCATTCGCTGGATGGATGAGGCCGTGGCGCAGATGGCGCAAAGCGAGGCGTCCTTCACCGCGCTGAGCGCCGAAGCCGACAAGCTGCGGCCGAAGCTGGAGAAAGAGCTGGCCGATGCGACCTACACGGCCGCCCAGCAGTTGGAGCAGCTGCGTGACAAAACCATTGCGGCGGCGCTGGCGGCCGGCAAGGCGCCGGAGGATATCGACAAACTGCGTGAAAGTCTGGAAAAACTGATCAACCTGCAGAAGCAAACCGACCAGGCCAAGGAGAACAAGAAAAACTCAGACGCGGCTGCGCGTTCGGCCAAATCGGCCGCCTCGGCCAACGAGACCTACGTCAAAGGGCTGGAGAAACAAGCCTTTGCCGTCGGCAAGACCAAATCGCAGGTCGCGGCTTACGAGCTGGCGGAAAAAGGCCTGTCCGGGGCGCTGAAAGCGCGAGCCGAGGCGGCGCTGGCAGTTATCGCTGCCGGCGAGCAGAAAGAGAAATCGGACGCCAACGCCACCAAGAACGCCCAGTTGCAGGCGCAATATCTGAAAGCCACCGGCGACGTGCTCGGCGGCGGCCTGGCGGAAGTGCGGGCCAACATCGCCGAGATGCGCAAGGAATTCACCCAGACCGGCAACACCGAGGGGCTGGCCTGGCTGGATAAGCTGCTGCCGGTGCAGGAAGCCAAGGTGCGCGCCGATGCGCTCAAAAAGAGCCTGGATGACCTGCAGACCTACCGCAGCCAGAAAGAGAGCAGCATCCAGGCGCAGGTGCAAGCGGGCCTCATCTCAGAACTGCAGGGCCGCCGGCAACTGGTCGCATTGCATCAGGAAGTCGGCAGCAAAATCACCGAGAGCCTGCCGCAACTGCGTGAAATGGCGGCATTGCCTGGCGAAGCCGGCGAGCAGATGCGCGACCTGCTGGCCAACCTGGAAAACGAGCTGATAACGCTGAAATCCACCACGGACGACCTGACGGCCGCGTTTAAAGACGGGCTGCAGGATGGCATGGAAAGCACGCTCAACGGGCTGGCCGATGGCACGCTAAACCTCAGTGATGCAGTGTTAAACCTGGCTAAATCGGTCGCCAATGCCATGGCGCAAGTCGCATCACGCAACCTGGCCGGCATGGCGATGGAAGGCCTTGGCAGCGTGACCGACAGCCTCAAGGGGCTGCTAGGTCTCGGGGCCAGTACGGCCGGTAGTGCTGCAGGCAGCGCTGTTAATGCGGCCACCGATACCGCGACCGATGCCGCCGGTGCGACCACCTACGCGACGGCCATCACCACCGCTTCCACGGCGGGGGCCACAGCCATGGGCACCTCAATCACAGCCGGCAGCACGGCGCTGACGGGCGGGTTCACCACGGCGCTGACCACCGGCATCACGGCACTCACCACGGCGCTGACGACTGCATTCACGACCGGCGCGGCAACGCTGGCCTCGGCCATTGCGTCCGCCAGCGCCGCCGGCAGCGCGTCATCCGGCCTGGGTGCGGCTGCCAGCGTGGCGGCCGCGACCGGTGGCCAGATCACCGGCCCTGGCACCGGCACCTCAGACAGCATCGCGGCTCGCCTGTCCAACGGGGAGTTTGTGATGAAGACTGCCGCTGTACAGCGCTATGGCGTGGACTTCATGCACGCGGTTAACCAGGGCCGGCTTGGCGCGTTCGCGGATGGCGGGCTGGTCTCCGACCCCGGCTTTAGTCGCGCGGCCGGCGTGAATCAATCCGTTAACCCTGATGCACCGGGTGCGCAAGGTGCCGGCGGCAGTATGACCAACCTGCAGCAGTACCTGGTGCTCGATCCAAACGAGATGCTGGATAGAGCCGTGAAAAGTGCGCCAGGTAACCGCGTCATGATGACCTGGGTCAAGGCCAATACTGCGACGCTCAAGCAGCTGCTGGGGGGGAAATGATGGCCGTTCGTCTCCCGTGGTTGATGGAGCCTGATTGGGCCGAGGGTGTCAGTGAAACTCTGTCCTGGAAAACGGACGTCCTGATCTCCCCGTCCGGGGCAGAACAGCGCATTGCCCGACGTCTGTCGCCGCGCCGGCTGTATGAGTTTACCGTGCTTGCCGGCAATGCCGACGCCCGCGCGTTGGAGACCCAGCTTTTTCATGCCGGCGGCGTCACCTGGGATATGCCGGTGTTTCCTGACGTTGCGGTTTTGTCGGCCCCCATCGCGGCCGGCAGCCAGGTTATCGCGCTGCCAGCGGCCGGCCGTGATTTTGTCGTGGGCGATAACCTGCTGCTTAAACAGGGCTTCGGGATGTTGGCCAACCAGGCCGTCGCGCAGATCCAGAGTATCGATGCCGGCAGCGTCACCGTCACGACCCCGTTAGGCGCGTGGCCAGCCGGCACATGGGTTTATCCGCTAAGGCCGGCCGTCTTTACCGATACGCCGGCAATCACCCGTCACAGTGACAGCCTGATGCGTCTGCAGCTGCGCTTTCGCCTGGCGGCGCATAACCCGTTTGCGCCGGCGATGAATGCCGTCCTCTATCGCGGGCACCCCGTGCTTGAACAAGACGCTGACTGGGTTGATGACCTGACGGCAGAGTATCAGCGCCAGCTCCTGGAGCTGGACAACGAGGTGGGCATTCCCTACCGCACCGACACCGCCGGCCGGGCCTTTATCATGCAGCAGCATGTGTGGTCTGAAATCGGCCGTCAGGCCCAGGCAAGGCTACGCGGCCAGCTCTATTACCTGCGCGGTCGCCAGCATGCGATTTGGGTCGCCAGCCAGGCGCAGGACTTTATCCCCGTGCGGACTATCGGCAATGCGCTGGTTGTGGCGGTTGCCGGCTTTAGTGAGTTCGGTGTGGTGCCTGGACGGCGTGACCTGCGTCTGCAGTTGGTCGACGGCACCCGCGTTTACCGCCGTATCCTCACCGCCACGCGCCTGAGTGATTACGAGCTGCTGGTGCTGGACGGTGACGTTCCGCCGGCGGATTCCATCAGCCAGGTGTCATTGATGGCGCTTTGCCGCCAGAACACTGACGACATCACCTGGGAACACACGACCGATGCGGACGGGTTTGCCCAGGTATCAACCACATTCCGAGGGCTACGCGATGAGCTGGAGTGATTTTGAGTATTCCACCGCCAACGGCCAGCCGGTCACGCTCTATGAGTTCGTGCGGGGCGATACGCAGTTTTTCCGCTACACCAACGCCGATCAGGATATCACCGCCGCTGGTGCCGTCTGGCAGCAGCAGGCGATCAGTGATGGCGGTCTGAGCGTCGGTGCCGGCGACAGCATGGACATTACGCTGCCTACCACCAACCCGGTGGCCATGCTCTTTCGCGGTCTGCCACCGTCCCAGCCGGTGCGCGTTCGTATTCATCGCTGGCACGTCGGCGACAGCCAGGGGGAGTTCCGCACCGTCTGGATCGGCTCCATTACCGAGGTCAAGCGCGAGGCGATAGACCGCACTCGGCTGGTCACCGCCAGTCTGGCCAGCACATTCACCCGCAGCGGCCTGCGCCTGACCTGGGGGCGCGCCTGTCCGTATTCGCTGTATGACCACAATTGCAAGGTATCGCCGGCGGCGTTTGGCGTCGGCGGTCTGGTCATCAGCGCGCTCGATGGCGTGAGTATCACCGTCAATCTGCCGGCCGGCTCGCCCGACGGCTGGTTTTCCGGTGGGTATCTGGAATGGCTGGCGGATGGCGTGACAGAACGGCGCGGGCTACGCGCGCAGAGTGGCAACGTGCTGGGGCTGTTCGGCGGCTCGGCCGGGCTAAGCGTTGGCCAGGTGGTGGCGGTTTTTCCAGGATGCGATCGCACCATCGCGACCTGTAACGACAAGTTTAACAACGTCCTGAACTACGGCGGCCAGCCTCATATGCCGGGCAAGTCGCCGTATCAGATCATCAAACTGTTTTGAGGAAACGCTATGTGGTGGGCTGTTGCGAAATTCGTTGCGGTGATTGTGGCGTCCTACGTGCTGAATACGGCGTTGGCTCCACGTCAGAAGAACAACACGCCGGAAGCGGCGACGGAGGATGACTGGAACCTGCCTCAGCCGACCGAAGGCACGCCGCAATGCATCTTCTTTGGCGATTGCTGGAGCGAGGACTGGTTTGTTCTTGCCTATGGCAATTACCGCTATGACGCCATCAAAAAGTAAGGAGAATGCCATGTTGATCACGATGGAAGATATCCGCGCCGGCGGCGGCTGTGCACCTGGTTTGCGCGCCTTCTTTGCCCGCTATGGGCTAGACCTGAAAGCCTTCATTCGCGATGGCGGTATCGATGCCGAGCTGCTGGCCGGCACCGGGGATGCGCTGGCGATCAAGATTGTGCGCCTGGCACGGGCCAAATCTGAGCCGGAGGCTAACTGATGGGCGGCGGTGGCAAGGGGTCGAAGAAAGTCACGGTGGGCTACAGATACTCGTGGGATATCCAGGCCGGCATTGGCCGTGGCCCAGTCAATGAGATTGTGGCCATCAGCGCCGATAAGAAAACGGTGTTTGCCGGCACACCTGGTCAGATTACCGGCAACACGTCGCTGTATATCGATAAGCCGAACCTGTTCGGGGGGGAAGACACCGGCGGTGAAGGCGGCATTCAGGGAACTCTGGAGGTGATGATGGGCGGCCCCGACCAGGTGCCGTCTCCTTCATTATTGACGTTGCTGACGGGGTTAGTGCCGGGTTTTCGGGGGCTGGTCACCACCTTCTTTAGCGGGTTGGTCAGCTGCTACAGCGCTTCACCTAAGCCGTGGTCTTACCGCGTTCGCCGCAGCACGCAAGGCTGGGATGGGCCGGTGTGGTATTCGGAGAAGGCGCTTATTCTGCTGCAGAACACCGAGGGGCAGCTTGATGACGAGGCCGACCTGACCGCTGAACAGATTGCCAACCTGCGTGCGATCCACGCCATGAACCCGGCGCACATCCTGGTTGAGTGCGCGCTCAATCGTGACTGGGGACGCGGGCTGGTGCTGGGCGACCTGGACATTGACAGCTACCGCATCGCGGCTGACAGACTCTATGACGAAGGATTTGGCTTGTGCTTTCGCTACAACCGCCAGGACGACCTCAATACGTTTGTGCAGCAAGTTTTGGATCACATCGGCGCAGCCCAATACGGTGACCTGAGCACCGGCAAACTGACGCTCAAGCTGCTACGCGACGATTACGACCCCAATACCTTGCCGCTGTTTACCTACGACAACGGCATCGTAGGTGTGCAGGATGACGACAGCACCAGCGCCGACGCGGCCCCAAATGAAATTGTGGTGACGTACCGCGACCCAGTGACCAACAGCGAAGGCGAAGTGCGCGCGCAGAACCTGGGGGCGATCCAGAACGTGGGGCTGATATCGGAGAGCGTCGAATACAAAGCAGTGCCGACCCATGCGCTGGGCGCGAGGTTGGCACAACGTGACCTCGAAACCCGCGCTGCGGGGTTGACCAGGCTGATAATCAATTTCGACCGACGCGGCGGCGTACTGACGCCGGCCGGCGTTTTTCGCATTAGCCTGCCAGAGCGCAACATCGGCAACATGGTGATGCGGGTTGGCAAGATTGAAGAACAGGACACTGGTGAGTTGAAGGTGACGGCCATTCAGGATGTGTTCGGGATGCCGAGCACGTCGTACAGCAGTGGCGAGCAAGGCAGCACCTGGTCACCGCCGGACAAGACGGCACGTCCCGTTACTGATAGCCAGCTCCTTGAACTGCCCTATATCGTCCTCGCTGCCACCGTCGGGCCGGCGGAGCTGGCAGCCATTCCCCAGGAGGCCGGTTACCTGGGCGTGATGGCCAGTGCGCCCAGCAGTGCCGCCATCAACTACCTGCTGCAGACGCGCGCCGACGGCGTGAACTGGCGCGGTAATCTTAACGGTGACTGGACGCCGGCCGTCACGCTAACACAGCCAGCAGGTCGCTTTGATACCACCTTTAAGGCGTCATTAACCACGCTGCCGGCAGTGGGTGCTGGGGCGATTATCGGTGATGAGATTGTTCGTATCGATGCCGCCGATCTGGCGACCGGGACGTTGACCGTCGGGCGTGGCTGTGCCGATACGCTGCCGGCTGGCCATCTGACCGGCGCGCGGCTGCGTTTCTTCCAGGATGCGATTGAAAGTGATGGGTTGGAATATCTGGAGGGAGAAACGATAGACGTTCGTTTGTTGACGCGAACGGCACAAGAAACACTCGCTGCCGGCGCTGCACCTGTTAACCATTTGACGCTACAGGCCCGCCAGGCAAAACCCTATTTGCCGGCAAATATTCGTTTAAATGACGAACCTTATCCCCTCGTTGCAGAACCGGCAGCGGAATATATTTTAACCTGGTCACACCGTGACAGGCAATTACAAGCTGACCGGTTAATTGATTATCTCGATAGCAGTATTGGCCCTGAGTCGGGGGTGGTTTATGTAATTACACTCGTTCGCCCTGATACCGGGGATACTGTCTGGACGACAAATACCGTTGAAGCGACATTGACGCTGCCGTATTCGTCCGCAACCTCCCCATTAAATCGGGTTCACACGGTCAGTATAGAAGCCCGGCGCGGCGATATTGCATCGCTGAGCAATTGGGTCATCACATTACCAACAGGCCACTATGTTGAACCAACCCCGGAGCCGGAGCCGCCACCGGAAGAACCGACGGCATAAGGCGGTAACCAATGAGTGATTTTTATTACGGTCAAGGGAAACTTTACCTGGCTCGCCGGAATGCGGCGGGCCAGGCTTTATCGTGGCGATGGGTCGGCGATGTGTCTGCATTGTCCCTCGAACTAGAATTTGATGAGAAGAAATCGAAGGCGTCTATCGGTGGACAGCTGGTTGACTCAACGCGTTATGTTTCTGCAATCAATGGAAAAGTAACCTCAACCTGGCACGAATATTCAAAAGAGAATTTAGAGCTTCTGCTTTATTCAAACATTATCAACAAGACGCCTAACATAGTGAAAGGCGAGATTTTACCATTAGGAATTAAAGCCGGTGACAATATCAGCTTGCGTTACCCAAATGTGTTTGGGGTTTCAGTCGCTTCACTCACCGTAGGCGATGATTACATCGTTGACCCTCTGTGGGGAGTGATTACTTTTTTAAAAACGCCTATGCAACAACCTGTTGTTGATTATGCGTATGTTGGCCACGTTTCTTTACCATTGATTAATTCGTCAAGTACAGAATTCTCATTGCGTTACGAGGGTGTCAATCTAGCAGAACAACAGTCCCACATACTGGTTGAGTTGTATCGTGTCAGTTTTGACTTGATTTCTAATTTGTCACTAATAAACAACGACTCCAATCTAAGCGAGTTGGAAACCTCATCTGTTATTTTACATGACGCTACCAAATTATCTGATTCAGAATTGGGGCAATTTGGGCGAATTATGAAGTTTAATCGCCTAAACGGATTAACACACAACGGGGCCATTAACCATGATGGCCGTTATCTGCACGGTGGGAACTAACATGGCCAAATCATTACCTGAGTCCCCAGTATGGGAAGATTCAATTTTCCAGCTAGAGACTGATACACCAGTACTCGGTGGGGCCGATGGGCCGGATAACTGGCAGGCTCAGCAGTTGGCAAATCGAACCCAATATCTCAAGCAATACATCGAGGCGCTCTCGTCCGGAGAGACTCCGTATACCAACGAAGCAGCGGCGCAGCAGGCAATATCGGCTGGTAAAATTTCTGAGGGCGCAAAATTCTCCGTCCGCAGCGACGACACCTTTATTTGGGTGCTCGAATATCAAAATATTTCCGGCACAGCAACACCAACGGGAAAATCGTTGCCCTCGTCTGAATTTGTCATGCTGGTTGCACAAGGACTGAATCTGGCCAATGCTGACATTGTCAAGATTTTAAATAGAATAACGCCATTAGATACACTGATTTCCGATAAAATCGACCTGGCATTTACCAGTTCTGCAGGGCCTGTCGAATCAGCGATGGCTCTGGATAAAAACTGGGGGCTGATGTTAGCAGGGCTAGAAAAGCCATTGCAGGATTATGTGATAGGCGTTATTCCGGATAGCCTGAAGAATCGCTTTCCTGGTGTCCTTTGGGGGGTTATTCATCTCCAGACACGGCAAGGCCTTATACTCTTGATGGAAAACGGTGATCTTCTCATCCCTGGTGTTGATGGGCCTCTGCAAGACGCACTGGGTCTAAGTGCCGCAACCATCAAAATGGTTGACGGCAAGCCTGCGTTGTTCTGGCATGGGCAGCGCGTGTGGAACGAGCATTATGTTACCAGCGCCACGCCGGTATCGGACAGCGGCGTATTGTTTAATTATGAGCAATCAGATGGCAGTGGTCATAGCGGGCTAATGTTTATTCCTAGCCTGCGTGAGGTGCCTGTTACGACTGCGTACATATTAATCTATATTTGCCTCGGGCAGTCGCTCGGTGCAGCATTCGATAAACCAGGACAAAATATTAAGGTCTGGGGGGCGGAGGCTGAATTTCGCGGACGCTGCATGTCGCCGTCAGGTCGCGCCGATGGTAATAGTGCGCCATATAATCCAACCGACCTCGACCGAATCACTGACAATAACTACAATTTTGACCGTCAGGGCCACAACCTCCCACTGCAGAACTGCCTCATGTATGACATGAAGTCTGAAGGTTTAGACCTGCCATCAATCATTAATGCGCCTTGTAACGCAGGCGGACAGCCATTATCTGGCATTTCAAAAGGTACTTTTTCGTACACAAAGAGCCTGAAATATATTGAGCGCTCGGTTCAATTTGCTCAGGGTATCGGCAAGCCTTACCAGGCCGACTTTATTTTGTTCGAGCATGGCGAGACTGACAATGATAACGGGAACTGCCGTAATCCTGGAGATTATAGAACGTTGTTGGCTCCATATTTTACTGACTGTTTCCATGATTTTAAAAACATACTCAGTCAGCAAAAAAATCCGACGATTGTTATCGGTCAGGTGGGTAGCCGCATTAATACCAAAGCCGGTTCAGTAGACCCGGAAGGGAACCCCACCGGTGAGTCGGAAATTGTGCAACCGTATTCAGTGACGGCAACGGATCAGCTGGACTATGTCAGACAGCACTCTACTGATGCGATTATGTACGGTTCAAAATACGTTCTGAATCATCTTTATAACGATGGTTCGCTGTCGCACTTAAATCAATTCGGCAAAGTGCTGCAAGGTGAATATGCAGAGCAGGCCATTTTTTGGCATATCTATGACCCAGTGAAAAAAGGTACATGGCGAAGCAACCGCGTTAAGAGCATTACTGTTTCAGGGAATGTCATTACCTATACACGGCATGTTCCGTACCCTCCACTGGTGCTGGATTCCGAGTTTATCGGAGATTGTCCTGGTAAGGGACATTCGCTTGAGCTTGGTTCAGCCACGGTTGAACTCGTTGAGTTGGTGGGGGCTGATACGGTCAAAATAACGTTGGATCAGGCACCATCTCAGACTGACCATCTCTTAATCGGATTCACAAACACGACACCGGCAAATAACGGAAATATTTACCCCGTGGTTTGCATTCGCGATTCATCAACGAAAGTGTCTCGTAAAGTTGTGCGGAATGGTGCAGCGTTTCCGCTTTATAACTGGGCTGTTTTAGAGCGCGTTGCTCTCGACGGTTCATTCACTGACACCCTGTGAGGATGTAATAATGGGACAAATTATCGGTCTGTCAGAACCCTACCGTGGTTGGCGCTCTCCTGTAGATTTGACGGGGAAATACATCGACCCCGAAACGATTTTTTCAAATTTTAAATCTCGCGTTCTCGCGGACGGTGGGGTTATTCATGATGAAAACGGATTGAAGGAGCGAATCAATCTGTTAATTGACCATAACATGTTAAATAAAATCGTTGTGGCTGCATCCCCGAGATTCGGTGTCAAGGTAGATGCAGATGGCGTATCAGTTCGCAAAGTCTATGGGCTGAATGGGCAGGATTTTATCGCTGTACAACAACAATATCAGCAGCCTCCTGCGCTACCGCTGCCCATTTACAACCCTACTGCAGGGAGCGTTCGGGTCAAAGTGGCTTCATACTCGGGCGGCTATCTGCGAACTGAAAATCTGGTGTCAGTCATTACAGGCTCTGCAACGACCTACGCTATTCAAGCCCTGGCGAACGATACAGACCCAATGGATCAGGTCGGCCTAACCCTCGGACTGTCGCTCTCAAATTTGGGGCTGGCCTATATGCGCACTATCGCAAGTCCATACTCGACAGGCACTCGCGAGGCATGGCGCTATGGTACCCGCGATGGAAATTATACCGGGGCAAGCAGTGGTTCTGGTGCCGGGGGAGCGGTACTGGTTAAGCGGGAACCCTATGAAGCATATGTGCCAAGCGCTGCGTTTTTTGACGTTAATAATGGCGTCATAACAGCCTATGAGAATGGACGTAAGCACTCAGATGTGACAACCCCAGTTGGTAAGCTGGCAAATGTGACTGCACCTGGTTATGTCATCATCGGCAGCCCAACTTTTGACAGTGTCGGCGGTGGCTCTTATATGCAAACGTGCGACGGTTCGTTTAAAGACCTCATTATTCTGCGCGATCCTCTTCCCATCCAGGCTCAGATATTATCTACATTCTCCTAGCTATTGCGTTTTATTTCGGACTGTCCAAATTTGTTTTTTTTACCATGTTTAGACAGTCCGATTTTTGTTGCAAAACAGTCCGGAATTTTTCGCCGCGCTACAACAAAAACCATTTTCGCGCCCATGCGCACGGCGATACCGAGGAATTCGTCTCGGTGCTGCTGTATCTGCTGTGCATTATGGTCTGGGCGCTGTTCTGTTTCGGCCTGGTGGCGTGGTTCATGGCCAAAACCGCGTTCCGGCTCAACGATATCGGCCTGCCCGGCTGGGCGCTGGCCGCAGCGTGCTATGTTTGCTCGGTGCTCAACAACTACTCCCCCGGCCCGGTGGCGCGCTGGCTGCCGCTTTTCAGCCTGGCCGTCATGATCTGCGCTCTGCTGTTGCCGCCGGGCGGGCTGCGCCGCAGGCCGGGCGGCGACGCTGACGACTAACGCAGCTGCACCACCTTGTTCGCGGCCGGTTCGGCCGCCGTCAGCCTGCCGCTGACCTGGCTGATGCCGCCGCCGCTGTTATGGGACACCACGGCGATCGGCAAACGCCGCAGCTGCCGGGTCAGCTCGGGCGTGATATAGCCGATGTGGGTGTTCTGTTGCTGTTTCCGCCAGCGGTCGGCCGCCCTGCGACGGGAGAAATACTGGTTGTATTTGGCCCAGGCGATCAGCGTGACGGCATTGAACAACGCCACAATGATGTACAGCGAGATCACTTCCAGCAGCGACAGGGCGGAGCCCACCCCGTGCTGATCCATCACCGACATCAGGCCGCGGCTGAACAGATAAAGGAAGCCGCACCAGGCGAAAAGCGTCAGCAGGCTGTCTACCACGCGCGGCAACAGGCCGCGTTCGGAATAAATCAGGACGTCCGTCATTCTTTGATCCTCCCAATGCCCCGGTCGGGGCTGATCCAGCGCGCACGCCCGCGCCGAGCTTTCAACATCACTTTGGAAAACGCCACCAGCGTGGTCAGCAGGCTGAGCAGCCAATACACCAGCGGATACCAGATGATCCAGAACAGCGAGCGGCCGAAGCCCTTCTCATAGCGCTTCTCCAGCAGCAGGCTGACGGTGAACTGCAGCAGGCACACCACGCCCAGCACCAGGCCGGTAAACGCCGGCGTCAGCAACGAGTGAATGCGGATGCCCTCCGGCAGCGGCACCGCCAGCCCGACCAGGAAAATCAGCACGCTGACCAGGTAAGTGAACGCCCACAACGTGGAGAGGCAATACTCGGCGAACAGCAGCCACATATGCCGGTGCTCCCAGGCCCACAGGTTGCGCAGATTCTTTAAAAACACCTCGGCGCCGCCCTGCGCCCAGCGCAGGCGCTGCTTCCACAGCCCGCGCAGGGTCTCCGGCATCAGGATCCAGCACAGCGCCCGCGGTTCGAAGAAGATAGCCCAGTGCTTGAGCTGCAGTTTCCAGCTGATGTCGATGTCTTCGGTGATCATGTCCTGGCTCCAGTAACCGACATCGGTAAGCGCTTGCTTACGAAACGCGGCCACCACGCCGGAGATGGTGAACAGGCGGCCATAAACGCGCTGCGTGCGCTTGATAAGGCCGATGATCGACGAAAACTCACCGACCTGGATGCGGCCGATCAGCGTGGAGCGCGTGCGGATGCGCGGGTTGCCGGTCACCGCGCCGACGTGCGGATTGGCCAACAGCGGCGCCACCAAATAGGCCGCCGCATCGCGATCCAGCAGCGCATCGCCGTCGATGCACACCAGATACTCGCTGCGCGCCGCCGCCGCGCCCGCCTGCAGCGCGATCGCTTTGCCCTGATTTTGCGCCAGATGGATCACCCGCAGCCGGGGGAACTCCAGCGTCAACTGATCCAGCACCTCGGCGGTGTCATCGCTGGAGCCGTCGTTGATGGCGATCACTTCGATATTTTCATAGCGCTGCGCCATCGCTGCCGAAATGGTTTCACGCGCGTTCAACCCTTCGTTGAAACAGGGGATCAGCACGCTGATCGACGGGTTGCCCGGCAGCACCGGCGCGGGCATGTCCGGGCTCCAGCGCCAGTGGCGCTCGCGGTGCAGCCAGAAATAGATGCCGCCGGCGATCCAGATACCGGACATGAACAGCGGCCAGAAAAACACGAAGTTGAGCAGCACTTCGCCGGTAAACAGCAGGACGATGCCGAAAGGCACGCTCAACACCAGACACAGGATGAATAAGGCAATTAAACGATCGGTCATGGCAGTGGGAACCAGGCTGAGGACAACACCGGGCGAACGGCATCCAGCTTAGGCCGATCGTCGAGGAAGTTGTCGGGGTAATAACCAAAGCTCTGAGCGCCATTGCGCTGCAGGCGACGCATCCATTCGGCCAGCAGTTGACCGTCATCCAGGCTGATCCGGCGCTCCTTGCGCCAGTCGACGGCCTGCAACTCAAACACCGTTTTATCGAGCGCGCCGGGGTAAGCGGCCACTTTGCCCAC
The DNA here is from genome assembly GCF_052169115.1 of Serratia sp. CY33525. Lineage (NCBI taxonomy): Bacteria > Pseudomonadati > Pseudomonadota > Gammaproteobacteria > Enterobacterales > Yersiniaceae > Serratia > Serratia sp. CY33525. The sequence continues at coordinate 910,825 of NZ_JBJNLK010000001.1, forward strand.
CAGTTGATCCAGCCAGCGGCCGCTGTCGGCGCGCGGCACGTTTTCCATCAGCGGCATCGCCATCGGCGCCACCCAGTCGTAGGCCTGCAGGAAATCCGCCAGATTCTGGCCGAACCAGGCTTCGCTGGCGGGATCGAGCACCGGCATCGCATAGATGTTGCGCGCGGTTTGCACCTGCGGGCCGCGGATCGCCCGCACCCGCTCGGTCAGCGACTGGGTAAATTCGATCAGCGCCCGGCTCTTGAAGCGCGTCCAGCGCGCCATCGCCTGCGGATCCTGGCGTATCGCCGCCACCGAATCGGCGAAGCCGGCCTGGCGGTAGGCCGCAGCGGCGTCGGGGCCGGCATCTTCGAAGTCCGACAGCAGGGCATCGTCGTGGAACAGGATCCCTTTGAAGGTGGCGTGAGCCGCCAGATCCTCGTAGATCTCACCGATGCGCTGGCGCGCCACCGGGCTGAACGGCGACAGGCGGCGGTACTGCTTGTCGTCTACCGACAGCTGCCCGTTTTGCGGATCGAGGCGCTGTACGCGCGGCACGTCAGATCCCAGCTCGAACGCCAACACCGGCATCCAGGCATACACGGCCACGCCGGTGCGCGAAGAGAGCTGCCAGGAGACCCGGTTGAACAGGTCGGCCTTCATCGGCAGCCAGCGGTTGGGAAAATAGAGCTCGCGCACGTTGCCGTCGCCTTTTGGATCGGCGAACGCCTGCAGGAAAACGGTATTGATGCGCAGGTCGTAGATGCGCTGGATCAGCTTGTCGAGGTTTTTGGCCTGCTGCTGCGGATCGGGATCGTAAAGGTAGTCGAGATCGACGTGCGCCACCCGCATGATCTGCCGGTTCTGTATCTGCGTCAGCTGCTGGGCGAAGCTCGTCAGCGACGGGTTGCCGGCCACCAGCATGCGCGGCACGTTCTCAGGCGCGTTGACGTCTGCCAGCCCGTTCTCCAGCGTCAGCGCCATGCGGTAACCGTGCTTGCGCGCGATGTCCAGCGCCACGCCGCCGGCCGCGCCGTACGGCCAGACCCAGACGCGCGGCGCCTTGCCGGTGGCGGCGGTGATGCGCTGGGTGATCAACGCCACGTCCTTCTCGATGCGTTGGCGATATTCCGCCTCGCTTTCGTAACGGCCCTGTTTGGCGTCATACAACCGATTGGCAACCGCCGGTTCGGTATTGCCCTGCGGGTTGGCGATGCCGCCGTAATGCGAAGCGTAGGTGTGCGCGCCGATCTCCACCAAGCCGGAGTCCGACACTTCCCGCACCTGCTGCCAGGTGAGGAAGCGATCGCGCGGCGTCATCAGGCCGCCGAAATCGACCGGCTTGTCGGCCGGCGCATCCAGCCAGACGCCGACCGGCGCCAGCACCGCCGGCCAGTTGTAGGCCTTCAGCAGCGGGAAGACCCGGCTGTAGAAGCTGCGGTAGCCGTCGTCGAAGGTCAGCAGCACCGCCTTGTTCGGCAACGCCGGGCCGCCGTTTTGCGCCTGCAGGATCTGCTCGACCGACACCGGCTGGTAGCCGTTTTGCTTCAGCCAGGCGAACTGTTCATTGAGCGCGCTGGTGCGCACCGACATGTAGCGCTGGTCCGCCGCGCCGTCTTCCACGTCGTGATACGCCAGCACCGCGTAACGGTTGGCCGGCCACGGGCGTTCCATCGGCCCCACGGGCCGCTCCGCCGGCGGCGTGAAGCGCGGCACGTCCGCCTGGCTGCAGGCGGTGGTCAGCAACGCGGCCAACACGAAAAGCGAAGATCGAATAAGCATGATTATTCCTTTAAAAACGATAATTCAGATCAAACGTCACGCCGATGTTCCGCTCGCGCTTGCCGTCGTAAGGATGCTTCTCAAACTGCAGCATCGCGCCGGCGTCCAGCACCCCGTTCCAACTGATGCGCTGGCCGTAACCCAGCTGGGTGATCGGCTTGCGCGCATAGTCCCGCTGCCAATAGCTGCCGGCGCCGGCCTGGAACTGCTGGCTCCACTCGGTCTGATAATGGCGATACAGGGTGTGATCGAGCGTTAACGACGGCAGCAGCGTGAAGTCGCGCTTCGGGTTGTAATACGGCACGTTCTCCTGGCTGTTGCGGCTGCCGGACAGCGTCAGGTTCATGTCCAGCCGATAACGGGCGCCGGCGAGCAGCCGTTGCCGCCCTTCCAGGCCGTATTCCAGCCGGTTGTTGCCGTCCGAGAAGTGCGAAGGCGCCACGCTGGCGCGCAGCTCGCGGCTTTCGTTCTGCTGCCAACGTAGCCACAGGTTGCCGCCGTTGGCGCTGATGCCGTTGGTCAACGCGCGCAGCGGCGTCTCGGCCGACAGGCGCGCCACCGAACCGCCGAGGCGCCATTGATCATTCAGGTCATACCAGGATGAAAGGCGCAGGCCGAGCTCATTGCCGTGGCCGTAGTTGCGGTTGGCCACCTCGGCTTCCAGCCACAGATCGCGCGAGCGCCACTCGGCGCCGGCGCTGAGATCGCGGTTGATGCCCTTGCCCTCGTCGAACTGGCCGGTGTTGAATCCCCAGCCGGTGAACAGCCGCCAGTTGTCGTCGATCGGCGGTGAATAGAGCGCGGCGTGAATGCCGAAATCGTGGCTGCCGCTGACCGGCCCGTCGGAATCGATGCCCTGATTGCCGCTGATGCGCAGTTCAGACATGTGGTGAATGCGGCGCGAACGCTCGAGCTGCTGAGCGGCGACGCTTTCCGGCGCACGTTGGATGACGTCGTCGACCAGCAAATCCAGCTGCCGCCACTCCTGCAATTCTTGCGCGACATAGCCCTGCTGGATCTCCAACGGCAGGCTGCGCGGCTCCAGCCCTTCCACCTGCTTCAACTCGTCCTCGGCGCGGCGCGGCCAGCCGCGCGCCAAATAAACGCTGGCCAATGAGATGCGCAGCCCCTGATTGCCCGGCGCCGTGCGCGCCAGATGGGTCAGCTGCCGTTCGGCCTCGGCCAGATCGCGTTGATAAACCCGTGACTGCGCCAGCAGCGATTGGCCGACCAGCCAGTCATCGTTGTAGGCCAGCGTCGGCAGCTGGTACAGGCGGGTCGCGTAGGGATAGCGCTGGCTGACGCGCTGCGCCAGCAACGCCGCCCGATCGATGCGTTCGTCCTCCGCCTGCGCGTAAAACAGATCGGTTTCGTCTTCGGCGGTCACCGCCTGCGGCGCGGCGGCGTTCAGGCGGCTGAAAATGGCCTGCGCCTTATCCGGCTGCTGCAGGTAGAGGTAGGCGGACGCCGCCCAGCGCTGGGCATAATCCGGCACCGTGCGCCCTTCCGCCTGCAAGGTTTGATACTCGCTCACCACGTCGGCCATGCGATAACGCGCCAGCAGCGCGCCCAGGCGATCGATACGCGCCTGCTGGTAGCTGTCCTGCGCCTCCGGCAGCGGCCGCCACTGCGTCAGCAGTTGGTCATAGCGCGCCAGCGCGCGGTCGGCGATGACGAAGCGTTCCTGTTCGCCACGAGCATCGATAAACGACAGCCGCACCAGTTCGGCGGCTTCATCCGCCTGCAGGCGCCGCTGCTGCGCGGGCGGCAATGCCAGCCCCTGGCTTGCACGCAGCGCCGGATCCGCGACCCGGTTCGCCGCCAGCAGCGTCACGTAATAAGCCTGAATGCCGGCGTCGGACGGCGCCAGCGCACGGGCGCGGGTCACGTTTTCCAACGCCGCCCAGCTGCGGCCGGCGGCCTGATCCACATAGGCGCGCGTCAGATACCACGTCGCCGGTTCCAGTAACTTCTCCGCTTTGGCCGCTTCCGTTTGCGCCTGCGCATCCCGCCCGGCATCCGCCAGCGTCATCACGTAGCCACGCTGCAGGCCGCCGTCGGCGGGAGCGAGCTGCAACGCCGCCCGCCACAGGCGCAGCGATGGTTGCCACTGCTTAAGATTGCGGTAGGCGCGGGCCGCCGTCGCCAGGCTGGCGCTATCCCGCTGCAGCGCGGCGCCGTCGGCACGCCAGAGTGCGACCACCTCTTCGTCATGGCCGGCCCAACCGGCCACCTGGATATAATCGGCTCGCTGCTGCAGGCTCAACCCCTCGCGAGCGCGCCGCTGCGATAAATATGCCAGCACCGGCGCGGTATCGCCCGATCTGGCCTGACGAATCAGCGCGTCATAGCGTTCATCCGCCAGCGCGGCGGCCGGCAGGGATAAACCGATAAACAGCAATGACGCCGCATATTTGGTGACGTGGCGTTCGGTAAAGCGTAATGAACGCGAGTTAACTTTAGGCACGAGGTATTCCTTTAATCCGTGAGCTGCTGTCCTGGCAGAGCGCAAATGCGAGCAGGCACCCGAAAAGTCGGCTAGAGCCGTCGGGTAATAAGCATGGAGTAATGAATATTTCTGTCTGGCGCAGACATAAAGAGAATCGAATGCGCCTTTGCCTAAAAAGAGTATTTTATAAAGCTGCCGGTGAATACCGCAGCCAGGTGATATCTGCCTGAAACTGGAATTTCACAATTGTTAATAAGTGAAATAATAAAAATTAAACCACCACAAATCAAACACATGAACTTTTATCATGATCAATATTCTTATTTTCATCCTTCCGTGTGAAATTGTATAAAAACCGGCGTGATATTTGATTTTAATTCTCATTATCACCCATCAGCAGGGATATTAATCCAAACACCTAATTAAATAATCTTTCTTCCCGGAAAAAATAATAAGAATATTGCTCACAATGAAATTAAATTTGCCTGCTAATAATTATTACTTTCAATTTAAATTCCCCCACGGCTGGGTTCATGCTGGCTATCTCCCGGGCATGCCGTCACAATAGCGTCTCATTCAGGCCTCAATCAGGGATTGCCATGTACAGCCACTACCCCGCCCATTACACCTTCGATCGCGACAGCGACGCCTGGCAGATCGGTTTTCACGACTTCCCCGAGTGGCAATCTGCCTGCTATAAACGCGAAGACATCGAGCTGGAAGCGCAGGAAAGCCTGCTGGCCGCCATCGCCGCCGCGATGGACGAAGGGCTGCCCCTGCCCGCCCCTTCCCCTGTGCAAACCGATGATCTGAGAGTACATCTGCCGGCGCTGGTGGCGCTGAAGATCGAGCTGCACAACGCCATGCTGCGCAAAAACACCGGCAAAGCGGCGCTGGCGCGCAAGCTGGGGTTCAACGGCGGGCAAATGGAGCGGTTGCTGGATATCGGCTACGCCTCGAAGGTTGAGGCGTTGGAGCAGGCGCTGTATCTGCTGGGCTACGAAGTGCGCGTGACAATAAGCGAAGTTTGCCAATAGGTTAGCGGCAGGTAAGCGAAATATTATCCAACGGGGCTAAATTTTCCCCGTTTTGCGCCGATATGATCGCTACCTAATCACTTGTCGCAACAACGAAGGCTAAAAATGGAGTGGAGTCGCCGTCATATTTGGGCCGTTATTCTGCTGTCTTGTCTCGTTTTTTGGGTCATTTTGGCGACCGGCATCAACGCCGTCGCCTGAGCGCCTGCCGCCGCATTGCAATACCTCGATTTTATAGCCCGCTGCGGCGGGCTACTTCCTGGCGCTTGCCCATAAAAAGCGTTATAAAACAGCCCTCACTGTGCAAAAAACAGCCAAAAATTGTGATCAAAAACACAGTATTGAAATCAGACCAGTATTGAGAGTACATTAGCGCCGATCCTGTCGCGGTTCGGATTTTACCTCACAGAGCATGAGGCGCGACAACCGGACAACCCGCGCTCGAGGACGTTGTTCTTTCGCTTGGAAGAATCCGCCCGACAAGCAGGTTGCCCATAAAATACTCAGCACAACAATCGGGATCATTGCTGGCGAGGACTCCAGACAGGAGTTGTTCAGTGAAATATTTTTTGATGGGCGTGTCATTCATGCTGGTTGCCTGGGTTGGCACCTTCATGTTGATGGTTGCCTGACCGGGAACACAGACAAAGGGACGCGCAAGCGTCCCTTTGGCGTTTCGGCTAGCGATCATTTGCCCGGCATCATGCGGCGCAGGGTGTCGTCCTTGCGCAGATAGTGATGATACAGCGCCGCCAGCGCATGCGCGCCAATGATAAAGTAGCCAACGTTTGCCAGCGTCTCATGCACCGTTTTGACCAGCCGGCGCATCACCGGATCCGGCGTCATCCACTGCGGCACCGGCCAGCCCAGCAAAGACCACGATTTGCCGCCGTAGGCCAGGGTTAACATACCCAGCAGCGGCAACATCAGGAAGACCACGTACAGCAGCCAATGGAAGATCTTGGCGCCCACTTCCTGCCATTCCTCCAGCGGGGGCGTGATCGGCGGCGCAGCGTGGAAAGCGCGCACCGCCAACCGAATCAGCATCAGGGCAAAGACCGATACCCCGAAATTAAAGTGCAGATTTTTGACCACCGGCCCCCACGCCTCCGGCATCGAATCCTTCAGCAACATCGCCGAATAGGTGAGGATCACCAGCAGCAGCGTCAGCCAATGTAAAACGATTTGCGATCGCGCGTAGCGGTTGCTCATACACTCAATCCAAAAAATAAAACTCAGCGTAGTCGAGCATAATGGGGAAATGATGAAGAAAACCTTGGGACGGAAAAAATAAGGCCGGGCGAACGCTCGGCCTGACAGGATTATTTGGCGCTGCCCGCCTTGCCCGGCTTCAACAGCCCGTCCGCGCGGAACATCGCCTTGATGCCGCGCACCGCCTGGCGGATACGGTCCTGGTTCTCGATCAGCGCGAAGCGCACGTGGGTATCGCCGTAGTCGCCGAAGCCGATGCCCGGCGAGACGCAGACCTTGGCTTCCGCCAGCAGGCGTTTGGCGAACTCCAGCGAACCGAGGTGGGCATAAGGCTCGGGAATTTTCGCCCACACGTACATCGACGCCTTCGGATTTTCCACCATCCAGCCGGCCTCATGCAGCCCCTTCACCAGCACGTTGCGGCGCTGCCGATACTGCTCGGCGATATCGCGCACGCACTGCTGATCGCCCTCCAGCGCGGCGATGGCCGCCACCTGCAGCGGCGTAAAGGTGCCGTAATCGTGATAACTCTTGATGCGCGCCAGCGCGCTGACCAGTTCAGGATTACCGACCATGAAACCGATGCGCCAGCCGGCCATGTTGTAGCTTTTCGACAGGGTGAAGAACTCCACCGCAATGTCTTTCGCTCCCGGCACCTGCATGATCGACGGCGCTTGCCAGCCGTCATAGACGATGTCGGCATAGGCCAGATCGTGGATCACCAGCACGTTGTACTGCTTGGCCAGCGCCACCACCCGCTCGAAGAAATCCAGCTCCACGCACTGCGCGGTCGGGTTGGACGGGAAGCCGAGGATCATCATTTTCGGGCGCGGAATGGTTTCCCGAATGGCGCGCTCCAGCTCACCGAAGAAATCCACGCCGTCCACCAGCGGCACCGAACGCACCTGGGCGCCGGCGATCACCGCGCCGTAAATGTGGATCGGGTAGCTGGGGTTCGGCACCAGCACGGTATCGCCGTGATCGAGGGTCGCCAGCATCAGGTGCGCCAGCCCCTCTTTCGAACCGATGGTGACGATGGCTTCGCTTTCCGGATCGATATCCACCTGATAACGGTCGGCATACCAGCGCGAAATGGCGCGACGCAGGCGCGGAATGCCGCGCGAGGTGGAATAACCGTGGGTGTCGTCGCGCTGGGCGACGGCGCACAGTTTTTCCACGATGTGCGGCGGCGTCGGGCCGTCGGGGTTACCCATGCTGAAGTCGATAATATCCTCGCCGCGACGGCGCGCGGCCATCTTCAGTTCGGCGGTGATGTTGAATACGTAAGGGGGAAGGCGTTCAATGCGCGTGAAACGGCGCTGCGGACTGTTATCAGCCATAGGGGATTCCTCGATAGACGTTAGCGCCCGGACCGTCCGAGCGACGCTGGCCAGCGAACTGACCGAATATCGAACATAGCGCAGCGCCGACGAGCTTGTCGATACCTGGCGCGATATTTTTATTTGCCGCCCTGAAACTCCGCCGCCAGCAGCCCGAACAGCCAGTCGTCGCACCACTGCCCCGCCAGACGGTAGTTGTCGCGCAGCGTGCCTTCCAGCTGAAAACCGCACGACTCCAGCAGGCCGCGCGAAGCGAGGTTGCCCGCGGTCACGGTGGCGGTCAGCTTGTGAAAACCGCAGGCGTTCACCGCAAAATCCAGCACCGCCCGCAGCGACTCCTTGCCATAGCCCTTGCCCTGGCCGGCAGGCAAACTCCCGTATCCCACTTCCGCCTGCCGATACGGCACCCACTGCGGGCGAAAGCCGGTAACGCCCACCGCCTCCCCGCTGTGCTTCTCACGCATCACCAGGCACAGCCACTGCTCACCGTGTTTGTCCCAGGCCGGCAGCCGCTCCTCGAACCGGGCGCGGATCTCCGCTTCGCTGCGCGGATCGGAGATGTAACGGATCACCTCGGGATCTTGGTACAGGCGCAAAAACAGCGGCCAATCCTCGGCGGTTATCGACTGTAAGTGCAGACGTTCAGTGACCAGCTTCATAAAATCTCCGAAAAACGAAAAAGAGGAACTTACGAATGAAAGATATCTCTTTATTTTCCCCGATTGGTTGCCGATAATCATTCACGTTAAAACCACAAAACCATAACGTCTTGCCCGATTCCCTACAACCGCTCGCCGCAGTCACTCACGCGGCACCAGGAGAACACCATGGCCTCTTTAGTCATCGACGATATTCCGCAGACGATCGTTAACGTCAAGCGCCAGCTGCGCCAGGCATTGCCGAACTACCGCGACGTATTTCTGGCGCTGGAAGAGAACATCCGCGGCCAGGTCGAACAGATCCGGCGCGAGCTGGCCGCCGGCCACAATCCGGTGCCGCAGATCGACGCGGAAGATATCCTGCAGCAGCGCGTCAGCGAGCAGCAGATAGCGCTGATCAAACAGCGCGGCGCCTGCGCCATTCGCGGCGTGTTTCCCCGCGCCAAGGCCGAGGGCTGGAACCGGGAAATCGGCGACTACCTCGAGCGCAACAACTTCGTCGAGCGGTTGAAAAACGCCGCCGAAGACAACTATTTCGGCAAGCTGGCCGCCAGCAAACCGCAGATCTACGGCATCTATTGGTCGAAACCGCAGGTCGAGGCGCGGCAGGATGCGCGCATGCATGCGGTGCAGGTGTTCCTCAATAGCCTGTGGGCCACCGAGAGCAACGGCAAACAGCATTTCGATCCGACCCGCGTCGCCACCTATGCCGATCGTACCCGCCGCCGCCCGCCGAACTCCTCGTCGCTGGGTCTGTCGCCGCACGTCGACAGCGGCACCATCGAGCGCTGGCTGGACGAAAACTTCCGCTATGTGTATCGCCACGTTTTCTCCGGCGACTGGCAGCAGTACGATCCCTTCGCCGCCGACGGCCGCACCGAGGTGCGCGAGATAGCCTCGCCGGCGGTCTGTTCGATGTTCCGCACCTTCCAGGGTTGGACGGCGCTGACGCCGCAGCGCACCAATGCCGGCACGCTGAACCTGGTGCCGATCGCCAATGCCATGGCCTATGTGCTGCTGCGCGCGCTGCAGGACGACGTCGCCGACGACGATCTGTGCGATGCGGCGCCGGGCCGCGCGCTGTCGATCTCGGAAAAATGGCATCCCCTTTTATTAAGTGGGATTTCCCCTATTCCCGATCTGGAGCCGGGCGACACGGTATTTTGGCACTGCGACGTGATCCACGCGGTGGAGAACGAGCATAACGGTGAGTTCGACAGCAACGTGATGTACATCGCCGCCGCGCCGGGCTGCGAGAAAAACGACGCCTATCTGCAGCGCCAGCTGCCGAGCTTTATCGACGGCAGAACGCCGCCGGACTTCGCCCCCGACGACTTCGAGGTGGATTTCGACGGCCGCGCCACCGCCGACCTGCTGACGCCGCTGGGCAAAGCGCAGCTCGGCATGGGCTGATCCCCCGCCCGTGGCGCGCGCCACGGGCCCCTTTCGCTGTGGTATACTGCCGCCATCCGTAGGCCGCAGCGAGAACCCGTCGTGCACCCTTTTTTTGAAATGCTGTTGGCGGTGTTTGATCGCGCCGCGCTGATGTTGATCTGTCTGTTTTTCCTGACCCGCACCCGGCTGTTCCGCCAACTGCTGCAAAAAGAAGACCATACGCCGCTCGAGCTCGGCATCGTCACGGCGATCTTCTCGCTGTTCGCGCTGTTCAGCACCTACTCCGGCATCAACGTCGAAGGGTCGCTGGTCAACGTGCGCGTCATCGCCATCATGGCCGGCGGCATCCTGTTCGGCCCCTGGGTGGGCATCGTCACCGGCATCGTCGCCGGGGTGCACCGCTATCTGATCGACATCGGCGGCATCACCTCGGTGCCTTGCCTTATCACCAGCATCATCGCCGGCATCAGCGCCGGCTACATCAACCTCAAGGTGAAAAAAGAGCAGCGCTGGCGCGCCGGCATCGTCGGCGGCATGCTGTGCGAATCCCTCACCATGCTGCTGATCGTGCTGTGGGCCAAGCCGACCGAGCTTGGGTTGGACATCGTGTCGCAGATTGCCCTGCCGATGATCCTCGGCACGGTGTGCATCGGCCTGATCGTGCTGCTGGTGCAGAGCGTCGAGGATGAAAAAGAGGTGATCGCCGCGCGCCAGGCCAAGCTGGCGCTGGATATCGCCCACAAGACGCTGCCCTATTTCCGCAACATCAACAGCGAATCGCTGGCCACCATCTGCGATATCATCCGCCAGGACATCCGCGCCGACGCGGTGGCGATCACCGATACCCATCAGGTGCTGGCCTACGTCGGCGTAGGGCGCGAAGCCTACCCGATCGGCCGCGAAGGGCTGAGCCGCGTCACCCGAGAAAGCATTCGCCACGGCAAAATCATCATCAAGAACAACCTGGAAAACCCGGCCGCGCCGCAGATCCATTCGCAGCTGGTGGTGCCGCTGTGGGAAAAAGGCGAAGTGACCGGCGCGCTGAAAATTTACTACTGCCACGCCCACCAGATCACCAACACGCTGAAGGTGATGGCGGTCGGGCTGTCGCAGATCATCTCCACGCAGATCGAGGTTTCCCGCATCGAGCATCTGCGCCAGATGGCGGACAAAGCCGAAATGCGCGCGCTGCAGAGCAAGATCAACCCGCACTTCCTGTTCAACGCGCTGAACGCCATCTCTTCCTCTATTCGCCTGAATCCGGACACCGCGCGCCAGCTGATCATCAATCTGTCGCGCTACCTGCGCTACAACCTGGAGCTAAACGACGAACTGATCGATATCCGCAAGGAGCTGCATCAGATTCAGGACTATATCGCCATCGAACAGGCGCGCTTCGGCGCCAAGCTGACGGTGATTTACGACATCGACGACGATGTCTCGGTGCGCATTCCCAGCCTGCTGATCCAGCCGCTGGTGGAAAACGCCATCGTGCACGGCATCCAGCCCTGCAAGGGTAAAGGGGTGGTGGTGATCGCGGTGAAAGATCAGGGCGATCGGGTGAAGATTTCGGTGAAGGATACCGGCCACGGCATCAATCAGGAAACCATCGACCGGGTGGCGCGCAACGAGATGCCGGGCCACAATATCGGCCTGCTCAACGTGCACCACCGCGTGTCGCTGCTGTATGGTGAAGGGCTGCATATCCGCCGCCTGGAGCCGGGCACCGAAATCGCGTTCTACATCAGCAAAAACGGCGGCAAGCTGCATCAGGAACCGAGCGCGCCGCCGGTCGGGGAGGCCTCATGAAAGCCATCATCGTGGAAGACGAATTCCTCGCGCAGGAAGAACTCAGCTACCTGATCAAGAAACACAGCAATATCGATATCGTCGCCAGCTTCGAGGACGGGCTCGACGTCCTGAAATACCTGCAAACCCACCAGGTCGACGCCATTTTCCTCGACATCAATATCCCGTCGCTGGACGGCGTGCTGCTGGCGCAAAACATCAGCAAGTTCGCGCATCGCCCGTCGATCGTGTTCATCACCGCCTATAAAGAGCACGCGGTGGAAGCGTTCGAGATCGAGGCGTTCGACTATATCCTCAAGCCCTATCACGAAGCGCGCATCGTCACCATGCTGCAAAAGCTGGAGGCGCTGCACCAGCGCCCCGCCGGTGGGGCGGAACCGGCCAGCGCGCCGAGCCGCGGCAGCCACAGCATCAACCTGATCAAAGACGAGCGGATCATCGTTACCGACATCAACGACATCTACTACGCCGCCGCCGATGAAAAGGTGACGCGGGTCTATACCCGCCGTGAAGAGTTCGTGATGCCGATGAACATCACCGAGTTTTACGGCCGGCTGCCGGAAGCGCATTTCTTCCGCTGCCACCGCTCTTACTGCGTTAACCTGGCGAAGATCCGCGAGATCGTGCCCTGGTTCAACAATACCTACATTCTGCGGCTGAGCGATCTTGAGTTTGAAGTGCCGGTCAGCCGCAGCAAGGTGAAAGAGTTTCGCCAGCTGATGCGCCTGTAAGCGCTTACCAGCGCGGGCCCGGACGGTAGTAATAGCCGGGCGGCGGCGGTGGCGACATGCGGTAATGCGGCCGGTCTCGCCAGTCGCGCCGCGGCGGCCCGTAGTAAATCACCCGTGGCGGCGGGCCATAATAGTACCCGCGCGGGCGTTCATACCGGTGGTGATCGGCCCACCAGCGCGGATCGCGCCAGCGATAGCCGTCCCAGTAGTGGCCGCGATTATCGCGATCGCCGATATGCAACGACAGGCCCGGCACGTTCACGCCGATGGACACGTCGGCCTGGCTCGCCAGCGGCAGCGCCAGCAGCGCGGCCAGTAACAACAGCGTTTTTTTCATTTCATGGACTCCTGCAGAGCGGACCTCGTCCGATCGCAGATAACATAGTCCCGCGCTCATCGCCGCTCTATAGGCGCAATGCCGATTTACGCCATTCAGACGCATCCTTCACAATTTCACCACAATCGTTCACCGGCAGTTAACAATAAATCGTTGATATCTTTGATGTAGATCACGTGTCACCCACGGCATTTCACGCGCTTTTCGGCGCAAAAACGGCAACTCACGCCGCATAACATGCATTTCATTCCTTCCGCCGTGCAACTCATTCCCGATCCGCCGCCCGCCGGGGGGGCCAGCCATATAATAAGCCCATACCGCGGGAACACAGCTTCACCCCGCAAATTTCAGCCAGCGGCTCACGCCCGGCAACGCACACACAGGAAGGAGACCGGCCATGAACACCAAACCGGCAAATCGCAGCTTAATCGTTCTCGGCACCATCATCTGTCAGATGGGCCTGGGCACCATCTACACCTGGAGCCTGTTCAACCAGCCGCTGGTCGACAAGTTCCACTGGGGGCTGGCGGACGTCGCCACCACCTTCTCCATCACCAGCTTCTTCCTGGCCTTCGCCACGCTGTTCGCCGGCAAGCTGCAAGAACGCTTCGGCATCCGCAATCTGACGCTGTGTTCCGGCATCCTGGTCGGCCTGGGCCTGATCGCCAGCGCCCACGTCAGCTCGCTCGACATGATCTACCTGCTGGCCGGCGTGGTGGTGGGCTTTGCGGTCGGTATCGCCTACATCTCCACCCTGTCCAACCTGATTAAGTGGTTCCCGGCCAATAAAGGCCTGATTTCCGGCATCTCCGTCGGCGCCTTCGGCAGCGGCAGCCTGCTGTTCAAATACGTCAACGCCGCCCTGATCGCCGACGTCGGCGTTTCCGGCGCCTTCTTCTACTGGGGCGCCATCGTGATGGGCCTGATCGTCGTCGGCTCCCTGTTGCTGAAAGAGCCGGTGCTGGCGACCAACGCCGCGCAGCAAGGCGCCAACGGTCTGGGCAACGACTTCAGCGTGCGCCAGATGTTGGCCACCAAAGAAGCCTACCTGCTGTTCACCATCTTCTTCGCGGCCTGCATGAGCGGTCTGTACCTGATTGGCATCGTGAAAGACATGGGCGTTCAACTGGCCGGGATGGATTTGGCCACCGCCGCCAACACCGTGTCCGCCGTCGCCATCTTCAACACCGCCGGCCGCATCATCCTGGGTACGCTGTCCGATAAAGTGGGCCGCATGCGCGTCATCAGCTTCACCATGCTGGTTACCGTGCTGGCGATTGTCGCCCTGAGCTTCATGACCCTGAACCACACGCTGTTCTTTATCTGCGTCGGCGCGGTGGCCTTCTGCTTCGGCGGCAACATCACCGTGTTCCCGGCGATTGTCGGCGACTTCTTCGGCCTGAAAAACCACAGCAAGAACTACGGCATCATCTACCAGGGTTTCGGCCTGGGCGCGCTGGCCGGTTCGTTCGTCGCCAAATACTTCGGCGGCTTCCACGCCACCTTCATGGTGATTGGCGTCCTGTCCGCCGCCTCCCTGCTGATTACGCTGTTCATCAAAGCGCCGAAAGCGGTGGAAGCGGAAACGGCAGAAACCGCCCAGACGGCGGAGCTGGCCAAAGCCTGATCCCCCGCGAAAACGACAAGGGGCGCAACCTGCGGGTTGCGCCCCCTTTTTTTATCGTGCTGCCGCGTTGCTTACAGCTGCATGCCCAGCGTCTGGCGCAGATGCGCGCCGGCCCCCAGCAGGCCCGGCTGGCCGTGCGTTATCATGAACACCGGGATGTCTCGCACATAGTCGCGGAAGCGCCCCTTGTCTTCGAAGGCGGCGCGGAAGCCCGAGGCCTTGAAGAATTCCATAAAGCGCGGCACGATGCCGCCGGCGATGTACACGCCGCCAAAGGTGCCCAGATTCAGCGCCAGGTTGCCGCCGAAGCGCCCCATGATCACGCAAAACAGCGACAGCGCGCGGCGGCAATCGATGCAGCTGTCGGCCAGCGCCCGCTCGGTGATGTCCTTCGGCTCCCATTTTTCCGGCAGGCGGTTGTCCGCCTTGACGATGGCGCGATACAGATTGACCAGGCCCGGCCCGGATAGCACGCGCTCGGCGGAAACGTGCCCCACTTCACCGCGCAGCACCTCCAGAATGATGTCCTCTTCTTCGCTGTTCGGCGCGAAATCGACATGGCCGCCCTCGCCCGGCAGGCTGACCCAGCGGCGATCGACGTGCACCAGGTGGGCGACGCCCAGCCCTGTGCCGGCGCCGTACACCGCGATCGGTTTGCCCGGCTGCGCATCGCCGCCGCCAAACTGCAGCACATCGTCCGGCGAAAGCATCGGGATCGCCATCGAGACGGCGGTGAAATCGTTGATCACTTCCAGGTGGCTCAGCCCCAGACTGGCCTTCATTTCTTTGATCGAGAACGCCCAGCTGTGGTTGGTCATCGCCACCCAGTCTTCGGTCACCGGGCAGGCGATCGCGATACAGGCGTCCTGCACCTCGATATCGCACGCTTTCAGGTATTGGCGGATCACCGCCTCCAGGCTGTCGAACTCCAGGCCGGAATAGGTTTTCGCCTGGGTAATTTCACCCGTCGCAACAGTGCACAACGCCAGGCGGGCATTGGTGCCGCCAACATCACCCACGAGGGCATAGGTCATTGATTTCGTCTCCGCAAAATGAAAAATAAAAAGCTGCCCACACTGTAAAATCCTGCTGCGAAAACAACAATCACCCGCCCCGGATCTGCACCCCAATAGCGATCCGGATCACAAAAAACGGTTCAGCTTGCCCGCGACGCCGCGCCTTGAAACAAATTGCGGCAAAAAACGCCCCCCGGCGACTGTTAACCGTCATCGCCGCCGGGCAATATCAATGCGTGCCTGCGCGCCGATAGTCTGGCAAGCTGTGGCCACAGCCCAACCACCCGCTCTCCCTGCCCTGCAGGGAGGCATCGACAAGGGATTACCCATGCTGCATCCGCGCGCCAATGCCATGTTGGCCTTTGCTTTGCCTGCGCTGATTATCGGTTCCGCTTCCAGTCTGGTGCTGCTGCTGGTGATGAAAGTCGCCGCCGCGCTGCAGCAATTACTGTGGGTGACGCTGCCCGATGCGCTGAGCCTGGATGCCCAGTCCCCCTGGTGGCCGGTCGCGATGCTGACGCTGACCGGCGTGGCGGTGGGCCTTATCGTGCGCTATATGCCGGGCCACGCCGGGCCGGATCCGGCGACGGAATCGCTGATCGGCATGCCGCTGCCGCTCTCCGCCCTGCCGGGGCTGGGGTTGGCGCTGATCGTCGGCCTGGCCGGCGGCGTCAGCCTGGGGCCGGAGAACCCGATCACCGCCATCAATATCGCGCTGGTAGCGGCCGCCGGTGCGCGCCTGCTGCCGAAGGTGCCGCGCATGGACTGGATCATCCTGGCGGCCGCGGGCACCATCGGCGCGATGTTCGGCACGCCGGTCGCCGCCGCGCTGATCTTCTCGCAAACCCTGGCGGGCAATAACGAAACGCCGCTGTGGGATCGCCTGTTCGCCCCGCTGGTGGCCGCCGCCGCCGGCGCGGTCACCACCCAGATGTTCTTCGTGCCCAATTTCGCCCTGCAGCTCGACGCCTACGACGTGACGCGGCTGCCGGACATCTTCAGCGGCGCCATCGTGGCGCTGATCGCCATCGCGCTCGGCATGGTGGCGCTGTGGTGCTTCCCGCACGTTCACCGCCTGTTCCATTCGATGAAGAATCCGGTGTTGATGTTAGGGCTGGGGGGTTTTGTGCTGGGCCTGCTGGCGCTGGTGGGCGGAGAGATTACCCTGTTCAAAGGGCTGGATGAAATGAAGCGCCTCGCGCAAGACGACGGCTATTCGGTGCCGGCGCTGTTGGCCATTACCCTGACCAAGCTGGCGGCGCTGGTGATCGCCGCCGCCAGCGGCTTTCGCGGCGGGCGCATCTTCCCGGCGGTGTTCGTCGGCGTGGCGCTGGGGCTGATGCTGCACCAGCACGTTCCGGCGGTGCCGGCGGCGATCACCGTCTCCTGCGCCATCATGGGGCTGGTGCTGGTGGTGACGCGCGACGGCTGGCTCAGCCTGTTCATGGCGGTGGCGGTGGTGCCGGATCTGCACCTGCTGCCGGTCTTGTGCATCGTGATGCTGCCCGCCTGGCTGGCGCTGGCGGGCAAACCGCTGATGCTGGTGAACCGCCGGCAACCGCCGCACGACGATTAGGCCAGCGCGAACGCCGCGGCGGCGCGGGCGTGGATCGCGGTGGTGTCGAACACCGGCACCGAGGCATCCTGCTCGCTCACCAACAACCCTATCTCGGTGCAGCCGAAAATAATCCCCTGCGCGCCCTGCTGCTCCAGATCGCTGATGATCCGGCGATACTCGTCGCGCGAGGCGTCGCGAATTTTACCGAGGCACAGTTCGTCATAGATGATGCGGTGTACGATGTCGCGATCGGCGCTGACCGGCGTCACCACCTCAATGCCGTGCAATTCCTGCAGGCGGCCACGGTAGAAGGTCTGCTCCATGGTAAAGCGCGTGCCCAGCAGCCCGACGCGGCGAATGTTTTTTTCCCGCACCTGCAGCGCCGTGGCGTCGGCGATGTGGATCAGCGGCAGGCCGCTGGCCTGCTCGACCGCCTCCGCCACCTTGTGCATGGTGTTGGTGCAGATCACGATGGCTTCGGCGCCGGCGGCGCGCAACGCCACCGCGGCGGCGGCCAGCAATCGGCCGGCGCCGTCCCAATCGCCCTGATGCTGCAATCGCTCGATCTCCTGAAAATCGACGCTGTAGAGCACGATTTTGGCCGAATGCAGCCCGCCGAGGCGCGCCTTTACCTGCTCGTTGATGGTGCGGTAATACGGAATGGTGGATTCCCAGCTCATGCCACCCAGCAAGCCCAACACTTTCATTTTTCTTTCCTCAGCCTGTTGCGACAATCCTCTGACCTTACCTGAGAATCGCCGGGCTGACGACGCCTTATTCAGCGCCGGAATTGATCGGCTGGCGCGCTTCGAACCAGCGCTGGCGCAGCGTGTCGTACAGCCAGTTATAGGCCATGGTGTACGGCAGGAAGAACAGGAAGAAACCGATCTCCAGCATAAAGGCCTGCAATACGGAAATATTCAGCATCCAGGCGGCGATCGGCACGCCGATCAGGATAAAACCGGCTTCAAAGCCGACGGCGTGCAGCACACGCACCTTCAGGTTGCGGACGACCCGGCTGACCGGCCACAGACGGTCGAACACCGTGTTGTAAACCATATTCCAGACCATGGCGATGGTCGCCAAGGCCACCGCCAATGCGCCGATTTGCACCATCGAACGATTAAGCAGCCATGCCCCCAGCGGAGAAACGATCATCACGGCAATCACCTCGAAACCAACGGCGTGGACGATACGTTCAATGAGAGACTTGTTTTGCAGTTGCATACATCACCTTTTTTCCGACAGTTGTTGCGAAAGTCAGGTGATTATCATCGCTTTTTTGGGTAGATTAAAAATAGATACCATCGATAAAGTAGATAGTTTATGCACTATTCCCCGGAAGCGCTGCACGCGTTTGTCGAAGCCGCCGCCCTCGGCTCGTTTTCCGCCGCCGCGCGCAAGCTGCGCAAAAGCCAATCCACCATCAGCACCGCCATCGCCAATCTGGAGGCCGACCTGGCGCTGACGCTGTTCGATCGCAGCGCGCGCCAGCCGGTGCTCACCGCCGCCGGCCGCAAAGTGCTGGGGCATGTGCAGGCGATCCTCGCCGCCAGCGAGCGGCTCGACGCGCTGAGCATTCAACTGGCGGGCGAGGTCGAACCGCGCCTGAGCATGGTGTTCTCCGATACCTATCAACCCAAGCATCACGATCAATTGATGCAACAATTCGAACTGCGTTACCCGGAGATTGAGCTGGAGTGGATGATCGCCGAAGATGGCGACGTTATTGATCTGCTGCAAAGCGGCCGCGCGCATTTGGGCATGGTGGAAGTGCAAAAAAGCTACCCGCCGGATATCGCCTTCTCTCGTTTGCCGGAACAAACCGACATGGGGCTGTTCGTCGCCCACCAGCATCCGCTGGCGCAGGCCGCCGCGCCGACGCCAGAGCAGTTGTCCAGCACCCGACAGCTGATCCTGAACACCTACACCGGCGCCGAAGCGGCCAGACAAGGCGGCCTGGTTTGGTCGGCGCCCAGCTATCTGCTGCTGCTGGAGATGGCGGAACAGGGGTTCGGCTGGGCGGTGTTGCCGCACTGGCTGGTGCAACAATACGGCCACAATATGCTGACCGAGCTGCGGCCGCGCGGCTGGCCGAAAATGATCTCGGTGGATGCGGTATGGTCAAAACTGACCCCGCCGGGCCCGGCGGGGTTCTGGGTGCTGAAGCGCCTGCTGGGCGATTCCCTGCCTTAAGCGGCGGCGTTGCGCGCCTGGATGGCGCGCGAAACGGTGTCGAGCAGCTCGGGAATGTCCATCTTCGGCAGCATCACTTCAATGAAGGCCAGCCGATCGCCGTCGGCTACCTCGCGCAGCGCCTGGCGCAAGCCGTCCGAATCGCTGACCCGCAGCGCCTTCACCGGCCGCTCGCCAGCCAGCGCAGGCGGCAGCTGCGTCCAGTTCCAGCGCGCGATGTCGTTATAACGTTGCTCCGGCCCGTGGATGGCGCGCTCGACGGTATATCCCTGATTATTCAGCACGAAGATCACCGGTTTAAGTCCGTCGCGCAACATCGAACCCAGCTCCTGCACGGTCAGCTGCGCGGCGCCGTCGCCAATCAGCAGCACTGCCCGGCGCTGCGGTTCGGCGGTCTGCACGCCGAACGTCGCCGGCAGGGTATAGCCGATCGATCCCCAGAGCGACTGCACGATCAACCGGCAGCCGCGCGGCAACGTCAGCGCCGCCGCACCAAAACAGGCGGTGCCCTGATCGGCCAGCACGATATCCCCGGGCCGCAGGAAATCCTGCATCTGCCGCCAGAAGGCGTGCTGATCCAGCCCTTCCCCATCGCCTTCCGGCAGCGCCGGGCGGACGATCGGCGGCAACGGCCAACGCGACGCCAGCGACAGGCTCAGGCGATGTAGCGCCCGCACCGCGTCGCGCATCGGAATGCGGCTAAAGCGCTGCCGCCCGACCCAGGCTTCGAACGGCTGAATGTCGATGCATTTTTCCACCGGCAGATGATGCGTGAAACCGGCGGTAATGGTGTCGGTCAAACGCACGCCGACGTTGATCACCACATCGGCGTTTTCGATAAGCTGTTTCACCGCCGGATCGCTGGCACCGCCGCAGTAGGTACCGACAAAACCGGCGCGGTTCTCATCCAGCACGCCTTTGCCGAGCAGCAGCGTAGCGTGCGGAATGTTGACCTCCTGCAGCCACTCGTCCAGCGCCGCTTCGGCACCGAAGCGATCGGCCAGGAAGTCCGCCAGCAGCGATACCCGCCGCGCCGACAGCAGCTTTTCGCGCGCCGCGGCGATAAACGCCTGCAATGCGCTGCGCGACAGTTTGGCCTGGCGCAGCATCAGCGGCGCCGGTTTACTCGGCAGCGGCGCCTGCGCGACGTCGCTGGGCAACATCAGGTAAACCGGGCGATGCTCCAGCAAGGCGGCGCAGATCAGGCGGTCGATCTCCTCTGCGGCGTTGTCGGCGGTCAGGTCGGCCTGCGCGACGGTTACCTCTTTGGCTATCCGGGCGAAGTGGGTGAAGTCGCCATCCCCCAGCGAATGGTGCAGCAAATCACCGGCGCGCTGAGCGCGCTGCGCCGGCGTGCCGACCACGTGGATCACCGGCAGGTATTCGGCGTAGCTGCCGGCCACCCCGTTCAACGCACTCAGCTCGCCGACGCCAAAGGTGGTGAGCAGCGCGGCCGCCGGTTTGCAGCGCGCATAGCCGTCGGCGGCGTAGGCGGCGTTCAGTTCGTTGGCGCAGCCTACCCAGGTGATTTGCGGATGGGCGAGGACGTGATCGAGGAATTGCAGGTTGTAATCCCCCGGCACGCCGAAGAAATGACGGATGCCGATTTGGGCCAGACGATCGAGCAGATAATCGGCCACCGTATAGGTCTGAGTCATGATCATCACCTGTCTGCAGCTGGAGCGATTACCTTTAAGTATCGAAGATGCTGTTCAAATTTCGAACAAGGATTCCTGCATCGATCGGCAACCTGGCGTTACATGCCGGCGCTGTGATCGCTCCCCCGGCAGCGCGGTGTGAAAGCGTATACACTCAAAACACTTCACCTCTCGCCGACAAGGATAACTATGTCCTACCCCGCCTCCCCCTCACGTTATCAAGACATGGAATACCGGCGCTGCGGCCGCAGCGGGCTGAAGCTGCCCGCCGTCTCGCTCGGACTGTGGCACAATTTCGGCGACACCACGCTGTACGACAACGCCCGCGGCCTGATCCGCTGCGCCTTCGATCGCGGCATTACTCATTTCGATCTGGCCAATAACTACGGCCCGCCGCCCGGCGCCGCCGAGGAGAACTTTGGCCGCATACTCAACGCCGATCTGCGGGCCTGGCGCGATGAGCTGATCGTCTCATCCAAAGCCGGTTACACCATGTGGCCCGGCCCCTACGGTGATTGGGGCTCGAAAAAGTACCTGGTCGCCAGCCTCGATCAGAGCCTGAAGCGCATGGGGCTGGAGTATGTGGATATCTTTTATCATCATCGGCCGGATCCGGAGACGCCGCTGGAAGAAACCATGGCGGCGCTGGATTTGTTGGTGCGCCAGGGCAAAGCGCTGTATGTCGGCCTGTCCAACTACCCGGCCGAGCGCGCGCGGCAGGCATTCGACATTCTGCAGCGGCTCGGCACGCCGTGCGTGATCCACCAACCGAAGTATTCGATGTTGGAACGCGGGCCGGAGACGGCGCTGCTGGATACGCTGGCGGAGCATGGTGTCGGCTCGATCGCCTTCTCGCCGCTGGCGGGCGGCCTGCTGACCGACCGCTACCTGCACGGCGTTCCGCAAGATTCCCGCGCCGCCAGCGGCAGCCGCTTCCTGCAGCCGGAGCAGTTGACCGCCGAGCGGCTGGACAAGGTGCGCCGCCTCGATGCGCTGGCGCGGCAACGCGGGCAGAAGCTGTCGCAAATGGCGCTGGCCTGGGTGCTGCGCGGCGATCGCGTTACCTCGGTGCTGATCGGCGCCAGCAAGAATGCGCAGATAGAAGACGCGGTGGGCATGCTGGCCAATCGCCACTTCAGTGAAGAAGAACTCGCGCAGATCGAGAAAATCTTATTGTAATCGCTTACAAATTCCGCCGCTCAATCGAGCGGCGATACCCCAGAAAAATCTCAAATCTTGGCCTTTGTCGCCGTTTTCAGAGTGGCTCTCAGATTCAACCCTATGCGCCGGCGCTATGATGCCGATATTGCAGCAAAAATAACGATAAGGCCGCTTTTTTAAACTGATGAACGCGCTTCATAAAGTGACAAACGGCCAGGCCGCGCAAGCGGAAAGGAGAAGTCATGTTTAAACCTCTGCTCTTGGCCGCCATCTTGGCGGCGACGGTACTGCCCGCCGCACAGCAGGCGCACGCCGAAGGGATCAGCATCGATCTGATGCCGGGCGTTTCACTGCGCATCGGCGATCGGGACAATCGCGGCCGTTACTGGGACGGTTACGACTGGCGCGATCGCGACTGGTGGCAAGGCCATCAGGGGCGCTATCTCGGCGACCGCAGCCGCCGCGGTTACTACTGGGACGGCTATCGCTGGCGCGACCGCGACTACTGGCGCAAACACTATTACTATCATGAAGGACGCTATCGTAAATACGACAGGCATTACGATAAGCACCACTGGAAGAAAGAGAAAAAGCACCACCACGATCATGACCGCGATCGCTGGCGCCGCCACGGCGATGACGACCGCGATTAACGACGACGGGCCGGCGCAATGCCGGCCCGCGCTATTTTCGCCTACAGCACGCTGCCGATCAGCAGGTAGCCGTTCAATCCCACCACCACCAGCACGATCAGCTTGCCCAGGTTTTGCACCACAGGGCCGTTGACCATCTCCCCCATCAGCGCCCGATTGCCGGTGAAAGCCAGCAGCGGCACCAGCGCCAGCGCAATGCCGAAGCTGAGCAGCACCTGGCTCAGCACCAGAATGCGCGTGGCGTCCATCCCCAGCATGATGACGATAAACGACGGCAGCATGGTCACCGCACGCCGCAGCCACAGCGGAATATGGAAATGCACGAACCCCTGCATCACCACCTGCCCCGCCAGCGTGCCCACCACGGTAGAGGAGAGGCCGGCGGCCACCAGGCTCAGGCCAAACACGGTGGCGGCGGCTTGCCCGAGCAGCGGTTGCAGCGTCAGGTAGGCCACGTCGAGATCGGCGATGCCGCTGTGGCCGCTGAAATGAAACGCGGCGGCGGCGGTGGCCATCATCGCCAGGTTAACAAAACCGGCAATGGTCATGGCCACGGCGACGTCGACTTTGGTGGCGGCATAGCGCTCCGCCTTGTCGTGCTCGCCGCCGATTTGGGTGAGCGACGAATGCAGGTAGATCACATGCGGCATGATGGTGGCGCCCAATACCCCGGCGGCCAGAAATACCGCATCGCCGTTAGGCAGATCGGGCAGCGCCATGCCCTTCAGCAGCGGCGCGAGCTGCGGCTGGGAGAACGCCAGCTCGACGATATAAGCGGCGGCGACGAACAGCAGCAGGCCGCCAATCACCAGCTCCAGCGGTTTTTGCCCGCGCTTTTGCAGCATCAAGATTAAAAAGGTGGCGATGCCGGTCAGCACTGCGCCCTGCAACAGGGAAACGCCGAGCAGCAGCTTGAAGCCGATCGCCGCGCCGATAAACTCGGCCAGATCGGTCGCCATGGCGATGATCTCCGCCTGTACCCAATAGGCCCACACTGCCGGCCGCGGAAAGCGATCGCGAATATGCTCGGCCAGGTTTTTCCCGGTGGCGATACCCAGCTTGGCGGACAACAGCTGGATCAGCATCGCCATCACGTTGGCCCAAACCACCACCCACAGCAGGCTGTAGCCGAACGAGGCGCCGGCCTGGATGTTGGTGGCGAAGTTACCGGGATCGATATAGCCGATAGCGGCGATGAAGGCGGGCCCCATCAGCGAGAGTTTGATTTTTCTGGCGGAGCGACCGGAGGTGGTTTCAACCACGCGACTGTTCAGCATATGTTGAACCCTTACTGAAATTACGTTTATCTCCACTCTATATAAATGATAATAATTATCAAGCGCATTTAGAGCGGTAAAACTTATCTCTGTAATAGCCAACATTAACGGTTTTATCGAAGGGTTCAGCGCGGAGCTTGCCGATTTCCGTGCTTTTCTGATGGGATTTTGGCTGCAATACCCCTGAAAGACAGGTTAGCACAAGAATACGAATTTCCTATTGCCGATTTAACGTCTTGATTTTTTATGCTTTTGCGCAACACTTTAGGAGAACTCCCGCTATGATTTTCCATATTTGCAATAGAAGTCTCGTTTTTAAACGTAGCGTTACATAAAATGACAGCCGAAATTCAGCCTGCCTCAAATTTGGAGCAAACATGTCCCATATTGCGCACTTTGCGTTGGCGATAGTGGTGGTGGCGATCCTGGCCCTGTTGGTGTGCCGCGATCGCAAAAGCATCCGCATTCGCTATGTTATTCAATTACTGGTTATCGAAGTACTGCTGGCCTACTTTTTCCTGCATTCGGAAGCGGGTTTGGGCTTCGTAAAAGGATTCGCCGCGCTGTTTGACAAACTGCTCGGGTTTGCGGGACAAGGGACTGATTTCGTGTTCGGCGGCATGGGCGACAAAGGCCTGGCGTTCTTCTTCCTGAAGGTGCTGTGCCCGATCGTCTTCATTTCGGCGCTGATCGGTATTCTGCAGTACATCAAGGTGCTGCCGTTCATCATCCGCATTATCGGTACCGTGCTGTCGAAAGTGAACGGCATGGGCAAGCTGGAGTCATTCAACGCCGTCAGTTCGCTGATCCTCGGCCAATCCGAAAACTTCATCGCCTACAAGGATATCCTGGGCAAGATGTCGGAAAAGCGCATGTACACCATGGCGGCGACCGCGATGTCTACGGTGTCCATGTCCATCGTCGGCGCCTACATGACCATGCTGGACGCCAAGTTCGTGGTGGCGGCGCTGGTATTGAACATGTTCAGCACCTTTATCGTGCTGTCGCTGGTCAACCCGTACGACACCAATAAAGAAGAAGAGCTGCACCTCGGCAACCTGCACGAAGGCCAGAGCTTCTTCGAAATGCTGGGTGAATATATCCTGGCCGGCTTCAAAGTAGCGATTATCGTTGCCGCGATGCTGATCGGCTTCATCGCCCTGATCGCCGCGCTCAACGGTGTGTTCAGCGCCATCTTCGGCCTGAGCTTCCAGGAAATCCTCGGCTACTTCTTCTATCCGTTCGCCTGGATCATGGGCATTCCTAAGCACGAAGCCCTGCAGGTTGGCAGCATCATGGCCACCAAGCTGGTTTCCAACGAGTTCGTGGCAATGATGGAGCTGCAGAAAGTGTCTGCCGAACTGTCGCCGCGCAGCCTGGGGATCCTGTCGGTGTTCCTGGTGTCCTTCGCCAACTTCTCTTCCATCGGTATCGTGGCCGGTGCGATCAAGGGCCTGAACGAACATCAGGGCAACGTGGTGTCGCGCTTTGGCCTGAAGCTGGTGTACGGCTCTACGCTGGTCAGCATCCTGTCCGCTTCGATCGCAGGCCTGGTGCTGGGCTAAGCCTCGAACCGACTGCGATAACAAGGCGCCTGCGGGCGCCTTTTTTGTTGGCCTGCATTCGGCGAAGGTGAAATGACGCAAAGCAAAAAGCCGACCCAAAGGTCGGCTTTTTAAATTGTGGTGGAGCTAGACGGGATCGAACCGTCGACCTCTTGCATGCCATGCAAGCGCTCTCCCAGCTGAGCTATAGCCCCACAAAAGTGGTACGCTTTGACCGGCGTTACGGTATTCCCCAACCTCTCTGAGAAGAAGGTTGGTGGAGCTAGACGGGATCGAACCGTCGACCTCTTGCATGCCATGCAAGCGCTCTCCCAGCTGAGCTATAGCCCCGTTCCACAATCACTTTGTGCTGTGAACGGGGCGCATAATATGAAACCCGCTCAAAGCTGTCAACGGCTAAATTGAATTCCTGAATCAAGCGTTGAAAAAGCCGCCAAATCAGCGCGTTTGCTACGAAATATTGCTCGTTTCGGGCAAAAATGCAGCGCCTGCGCCAACTCTACTTAACCAGGTACATACCTTCGCTGGCCGGGCGGCTGAGCTTGAAGCCAAACTTTTCATACAGCGACGGCACGTCGGCCATCAGGGTGATATAAGCACCCTGCGGTGCGGCCCGTTCCAGATATGCCATAATATGGCTCATGATCTGGCGCCCCAATCCTTTCCCCTGGTGTTCGGGATCGACCGCCACATCAACAATCTCGAAATTCAGCCCGCCATCCCCCACCACACGCCCCATGCCGACCACCAGCCCCGACAACGTGATTTGCACGCCGTACAGGCTGTTGGGCAACGCACGTTCGGCGCCCGCACGCGGCCGCGCCGACAGGCCGGCAACCTGCCGCAGCCGCATAAAATCGTCCACCGGCGCCACTTGCTGTTTCACGCTATACAAGATGCCTCCTTAATATTTCTCACCGTTTGCGTTCGCCCATTGAGTGTAGGCGGAAAAAAAGCCCCGGGATCGCTCCACGGGGCTTTTCTTTAAGGCGTATCAGCGAATCAGGCTTGCGCTTCGCGCTCGGCGATGTAAGCCAGCGCCATGTCGATGCGCTGCAGCGAACGCTTCTGGCCGATAGCATGCACGGTCACGTCCATGCCCGGCGACTGACCGGCGCCGGTCACCGCAACGCGCAGCGGCATGCCGACTTTACCCATGCCGACACCCAGCTCATCCGCCGTGCCCTGAATGGCGTCGTGCACGTTTTCCGGCGTCCAGACGGTGATGGCGGCCAGCTTGGCGCGCACCGCTTCCAGCGGCTGACGCGCAACCGGGCGCAGGTGCTTCTTGGCGGCGTCGGCATCGAACTCGCTGAAGTCTTCATAGAAGTAGCGGCAGGACTCCGCCATTTCTTTCAGCGTTTTGCAACGCTCGCCCAGCAGCTTGACGATATCTTTCAGTTCCGGGCCGTTGCGGGTTTCAAGGCCCAGTTGCTCAACGTGCCACGCCAGATGCACCGCCACTTCTTCCGCCGGCATATGGTTGATGTAGTGGTGGTTCAGCCACTGCAGCTTCTCGGTGTTGAACGCGCTTGCGGATTTGTTGATCGCTTCCAGCGTGAAGAACTCTTTCATCTCATCGATGGAGAAGATCTCCTGATCGCCGTGGGACCAGCCCAGACGCACCAGGTAGTTCAGCAGCGCCTGCGGCAGATAGCCGTCGTCGCGGTACTGCATAACGCCCACGGCGCCGTGACGCTTGGACAGCTTTTTACCATCGTCGCCGAGGATCATCGACACGTGCGCGTATTCCGGCACCGGCGCGCCCAGCGCTTTGAGAATGTTGATCTGGCGCGGGGTGTTGTTGATATGGTCTTCGCCGCGGATCACGTGGGTGATTTCCATGTCCCAGTCATCGACGACGACGCAGAAGTTATAGGTTGGCGAACCATCGGTACGGCGGATGATCAGATCGTCCAGCTCCTGGTTGCTGAATTCGATCGGGCCGCGAATTTTGTCGTCGAAGATCACCGAGCCTTCCTGCGGGTTGCGGAAGCGCACCACGTGCGGCTCGTCGTCGGTGTGGCTGCACTGGCTGTCGCGGCAGTGGCCGTCGTAGCGCGGCTTCTCGCCGTTTTCCATCTGCTTCTCGCGCAGCGCTTCCAGACGTTCCTTGGAGCAATAGCATTTATAGGCAGTGCCCTGCTCCAGCATCTCGTCGATGACCGCGTTGTAACGATCGAAACGCTTGGTCTGGAAATACGGGCCTTCATCCCAATCCAGGTTCAACCAGTTCATGCCATCCATAATTGCGTCGATCGCGTCCTGGGTGGAGCGTTCCAGATCGGTATCTTCGATACGCAGAACGAACTCACCGCCCGCATGGCGGCTGAACAACCAGGAATAAAGTGCGGTACGCGCGCCGCCGACGTGAAGATAGCCGGTCGGGCTCGGTGCAAAACGGGTTTTGATTTTCATTGGGTTCACTGCCTTATTACGCAACGCGTGTCGGCGGTTGCCGACGATTGCTCGGAATTGAAAAAAGAGTGGACGATATTGTATCACCACGCGCTAATTCCTCAACGCCGACACGATATTGCGCCGGTCGATTTCGCGCGTTTTGCGGCGAGTTTCGCATAGCGTTGCGCAAAGAATCGGCGCCGTTGGCGATAATTATCGCGCCCTGCCTAAATTTGCGGCGAACGATTGAAATCATTTTAAAAACCGTTGACTCACTTTGAACTATCCCTATAATGCGACTCCAACAAGACGGGGCGATTAGCTCAGTTGGTAGAGCATCTCCTTTACACGGAGGGGGTCGGCGGTTCGAGCCCGTCATCGCCCACCATCTTGTTGAGAAAAATGAGAACGAATGAGGGTGATTAGCTCAGTTGGTAGAGCATCTCCTTTACACGGAGGGGGTCGGCGGTTCGAGCCCGTCATCACCCACCATCATTCTCTCGTTTAGCAGTACCTGGAAGTCCTGAAGTGGGTGATTAGCTCAGTTGGTAGAGCATCTCCTTTACACGGAGGGGGTCGGCGGTTCGAGCCCGTCATCACCCACCACTTCTGCGGGTCGTTAGCTCAGTTGGTAGAGCAGTTGACTTTTAATCAATTGGTCGCAGGTTCGAATCCTGCACGACCCACCAATTCAGAAAAAAGCGCCTTTTGGCGCTTTTTTCGTTTCTGCCGCTCGATATCCCTTTCTTCTTCATTCACCACGCGCTGAGATACGAATGGTTATCATTTTGCCGGCTTGGATGGTAAATTAGCGGGCATCCACCACGCAGCCAATCCGCCGCCGGATTGATAAGCCTTAGTTCAAGGAAAGAAAGAGCCCGCTCATGACCCTATCCTTACGCCAGCTGTTCATTGCATTTATCGCCACTTCCAGCCTGCTGCTCAGCGGCTGCGGCCCGGACGACCAGAGCGACGGGCAGAAACCGTCCGCCCCCGCTGCCGACAGCAGTTGGCCGCGCACCATCGACAGCGTCAAAGGGAAATTCACGCTGGAAAAACCGCCGCAGCGCATCGTGTCCACCAGCGTCACCATCACCGGCACGCTGCTGGCTATCGACGCCCCGGTCGTCGCCAGCGCCGCCACCAGCCCAAATCCCCTGGTGGCCGATAAGCAAGGCTTCTTTACCCAGTGGAGCGAAGTGGCCAAACAGCGCCACGTCGAACGGCTGTACCAGGTGGAGCCCAATGCCGAAGCCGTCGCCGCCGCCGCACCGGATTTGATCGTCGTCGCCGCCACCGGCGGTGATTCGGCGTTGAAGCTGTATGACCAGCTGTCCGCCATTGCGCCGACGCTGGTGCTCGACTATGGCGACAAGAGCTGGCAGCAGCTGGCCAGCGAGCTCGGCGAGATCACCGGCCATGAAGCCGGCGCCAAACAGGCGGAGGATCGTTTCGAACAGCGCGTGGAGCAAGTGAAGCAGGCGATCGCGCTGCCGCCGCAGCCGACCACTCCGCTGGTGTATGCCGACAATGGCCGCGAGGCCATGCTGTGGACGCCGGGTTCCGCCCAGGGCAAGCTGCTGACGCAGCTCGGCTTCCAGCTGGCCACCCCGCCGGAAAGCGCCAAAGGCAACACCAGCATGGGTAAACGCCATGACATCATCCAGATCTCCGGCGAAAAAATGGCCGAGGGCCTGAACGGCAAAACGCTGATCCTGTTCGCCACCAACGAGCGCAAAGTGCAAGAGGTGCTGACCAACCCGTTCCTCAAACATCTGGAGCCGGTGGAACAGCGGCACGTCTATGCCGTCGGCAACGACACCTTCCGCCTCGATTACTACAGCGCCACCAACATGCTGAACCAAATCGAACGGCTGTTCAAAAAGCCCTGAACCACGCCGTCGGCGGGTCAGCCTCCTGCCGACGTTTGCCATAAACAGGGCAACCGTTCACATTCAATCAATTGAAATATCAATAGTTATTAACATCGTCAACGCACCTGCGCCACCAACCGGCGGGTGCATGCGGGCGTAAACTCGTGCTACTATTAGCGCCCGCATGAACGCAAATAACAATGAGAATAAAAATCATACAGGAGTTACCGGTGTGAACGTACCCACTCCGACTGAGCGGACGCTTTCGTCCGCACCGCACGCAGCTTACGCCAGTGGCTTCAAACGCATCGCCGGGTTCGGTATCGGCTTGGCGCTGTTGCTGCTGTGCATCATTGCCAGCCTGATGCTGGGTTCCAAAGCCATCCCCTTCCACACCGTCTGGCTCAGCCTGCAGGGCGCCGCGAGCGGTTCCGACAGCACCATCATTCTCAACGCCCGGGTGCCCCGTACGCTGGCGGGCATCTTGGCCGGCATGGCGCTCGGCGCCGCCGGCGCGCTGATTCAGGCCTTGACGCGCAATCCGTTGGCCGATCCCGGCGTGCTCGGCATCAACGCCGGCGCCAGCTTCGCCGTGGTCATCGGCATCATGTTTTTCGGCGCCGCCACCACCGAAAGCTATATGGCCTACGCCTTTGTCGGCGCCGCCCTCACCACTCTGCTGGTCTACCTGATCGGCACGCTGGCGGGCGGGCGCATCAACCCGGTGCGGCTGACGCTGGCCGGCGTGGCGATCGGCGCGGTGCTGCTCGGCATCACCACCGGGCTGTCGCTGATCGATCCGCAAACCTTCGATCAACTGCGCTTCTGGCAGGCCGGCACGCTGGATATCCGCACGCTGTCCACGCTGCCGGTCACCGCCCCCGCCATTTTGCTCGGCTGCCTGCTGACGCTGCTCATCGCCCGGCCGCTGAATACCATCGGCATGGGGGAAGATCTGGCTATCGCGCTCGGCGCGCGCGTGGTGCTGACTCAGGTCATCGCGGTGATCGCCATCACGCTGCTGTGCGGCGCGGCAACCGCCACCGTCGGCCCAATCAGCTTTATCGGCCTGATGGTGCCGCACATCGCCCGCTGGTGGGTCGGCCCCGACCAGCGCTGGATCCTGCCCTACTCCATGCTGCTGGCGCCGATTTTACTGCTGTGCGCCGACGTGGTCGGCCGTCTGCTGGCGGCCGGTGAGCTGCGGGTTTCCATCGTGGCGGCCTTCATCGGCGCGCCGGTGCTGATCTGGCTGGTGCGCCGCAAGAAAACGCTGGGGGGGCTGTGATGAGTCTGCCCCACACGTTGCATATCGGCCGCCCGGACGGCGTCATCAACTGGCGCATGCCGCTGCGCCTGCTGCTGGTCAACCTTTCGCTGCTGGCGTTGTGCCTGGCGATGGCCGTTGCCGCGCTGTGCTACGGCACGCTGCAGCTCTCGCTGGAGCAGGTCTTTGCCGCGCTCAGCGGCGAGGCGCCGAAAAATCTGGTCACCGTGGTCACCCAATGGCGCTTGCCGCGTATCGCCATGGCGCTGCTGTTAGGCGCCGCGCTCGGCATGAGCGGCGCCATTTTCCAGTCGATTATCCGCAACCCGCTCGGCAGCCCGGACGTGATTGGCTTTAACATGGGGGCTTACACCGGCGCGCTGATCGCCATCACCCTGTTCAACGGCGGCTATTACTACATCGCCGGCGGCGCGCTGGCCGGCGGCATTCTCGCTGCGCTGGCCATCTACCTGCTGGCCTGGCGGCAAGGCATCGCCGGCTTCCGGCTGATCATCGTCGGCATCGCCATCAGCGCGGTATTGGTCTCCACCAATACCTGGCTGATCATCACCGCCTCGCTGGAGCGCGCCATGGACGCCGCCATGTGGCAGGCCGGTTCGCTCAACGGCATGACCTGGCAGAAAGCCCAACCCGCCACGGCGTTCATCGTGCTGGCGGCCGCGGCCGCGCTGCTGATGGGCAAACGGCTGCAGCTGCTGGAAATGGGCGACGACACGGCGCGCGCGCTGGGCGTGAACGCCGAAGGCAGCCGGCTGTGGCTGATGCTGTTCGGCGTCACCCTCACCGCCGCCGTCACCGCCACCGCCGGGCCGATTTCCTTTATCGCGCTGGCGGCGCCGCAGATCGCCCGCCGCCTGGCCGGCCAATCCTCGGTCACCCTGACGTCCTCGGCGCTGATGGGTGCGGCGCTGCTGCTCGGCGCCGACGTAGTGTCCCAACATCTTTTCGCACCGATCCAACTGCCGGTCGGGGTCGTGACCGTCTGCATCGGCGGCCTGTACCTGATTTGGCTGCTCATCCGTGAGGCCCGCAGATAATGAAGAATGACAATGCCATGAGCCACCGCCTGCACGCCTCGCATCTGAAGCTGGGCTACGACAATAAAATCATCGCTGACGATCTGAGCGTGGCGATCCCCGACGGCGCCTTCACGGTGATCGTCGGGCCGAACGCCTGCGGCAAATCGACGCTGCTGCGCGCCCTGTGCCGCCTGCTGAAACCCAGCGCCGGCGAGGTGATGCTGGACGGCAAGAACATCAGCAACTTCGCCACCAAGGCGCTGGCGCGCGAGCTTGGGCTGCTGCCGCAAACCTCGATCGCACCGGACAGCATTACCGTGGCGGATCTGGTGTCGCGCGGCCGCTACCCGCACCAGAGCCTGCTGAAACAGTGGACGCAGGCCGACAAACAGGCGGTGGAAGCCGCCATGGCGGCCACCAACGTCGGCCAGCTGGCGGACCGCAGCGTCGACGAGCTGTCCGGCGGGCAGCGCCAGCGCGTCTGGGTGGCGATGGCGTTGGCGCAGCAAACGCCGCTGCTGCTGCTGGATGAACCGACCACCTATCTGGACATCGCGCATCAGATCGAGCTGCTGGATCTGTTCCGCCAGCTCAACCGCGAGCACGGCCAAACCCTCATCGCGGTGCTGCACGATCTCAACCACGCCTGCCGCTATGCCGATCACATCATCGCTATGCGCGACGGCAAGATCGTGGCGGAGGGGAAACCGGCGGAGATCATCACCGCCGAGCTGGTTGAGCGGGTATTCGGCATGCCGTGCATGATCATCGACGATCCGCTGTCCCACACGCCGCTGGTGATCCCGCGCGGCCGCTACCACTGCGACACGCCGCAGGCATGAAAAAGGCCGGGTTAACCCGGCCTTCGTTTATCCATGACTAGGGAGCCAACAGCGCCCGCAATCCGTCGAGCAAACCGCCGCGCCAGCAGACGGCATCATGCCCGCCGGCGAACACGCGATAATCGACCCGATGCCCCGCCTCCACCAGCGCCCGATGCATTTGGCGATTGACCTGATGAATATCCCTCTCCCCTTCACCGGCTTCCTGAAAGACGCGCAGCGGCGTCGCGGCGCACAAGCCCCGCCGCACCTGTTCAGTCAACCAGCCGACGTCGGCGTCATACTCCTCAGCCGGGTTAATCATCGCTTCAATATGCGGCCACCAGAAAGAACCCGACTGGGTCAATACGCAGCCGAAACGCTGCGGCCAATGCAACCCGGCATACAACGCCGCCAACCCGCCGTAACTCTGCCCCGCCACCACCGTGCGCTGCGGATCGTCGCTGTAAGGCGTACGCGCCGCCACCTGCGGCAGCAGCTCCTCTTGCACCGCCCGCCAGAAAGCCGCATTGCAGGCCAATTCTTCCGCACGCCGCGCCATGTCTATCACGTCGATAAACAGATAAAGCGCCGACGGCAGCCTTCCGTTAAGCGTCTCGGCGTCCAGTGCGGAAAAAATCGGTATGCCATGCAGCCAAAATTGCCCGTCCAGCAGTACGACTAACGGGCGGTCTTCCCCTGCGCCGGTGGCGTACAGCCAGATGTTGCGTCGGTTAGCCAATCGTTCGCTGTGCCAAAAGAAGTGCTGCAAACGCCCAGACGCGGCGGGCAATGCTTGCCCGGCGTCCAACGCCCGCCACGCTGATTGATCCGGCGCCGCCGGCAAATGTATCGCAGACAACGGGAAGCCGCGGCTGCTGCAGTGCGGCGCCACCGGATTGAGCGGATCATGGCGCATCAACGGAAACAACGAACACCACCACTGACGCTGCTGCTGCCGACGCTGAGCCGCATCGCCGGTAAAAGCGGGCGGCAGTTGCGCCGTCTCAATGGGTATAAAACTGTAACTGCCTCGCCAATCTTCGCGAACAGTGAACTGCCACCACCAAATATCGCTACCCGGCCGGCGTTCCAGACTCTGTGGCGAAGGGCTGTGATGGTTGGTCACACAGTTGATATCGACATACACCTTTTTAATCGGCGAGCGCCGTTCATCGCCCCACGGGTCGCGCCAGAAAAAGGTAACGCGCACCTGCGCTGCGGGCAGCGATTCGACGAGCGGCGTTCCCAACTCCGCGACCTGACGCCACCAATCTTCTCCGCCGAGATCGGGCCTTTGCAGCAGGTTGAGCACCAGGCCATCGGCATGAAGCGAATGCATTTTTCCTTTTTCCCCTGTTCACCGCACCCGGCGTTTTTTATTTTCTTGAATAATGCAAATGGTATTGAGAATCATTTGTATTTTCAATAAAATGTAACCAATTATAAATCAACGCGCCTGGGGTCAACAAGGCCACTTCGAAGCGTGGCTCTGCAAAACGGTAAGCGATTCGTCCACCGTTCATTTATGGCAAGGAACTGCGCAGCCCTTCTCGGCGGCGCCAAATGAAAAAAGACAGCAATAGCTTGATATAAAATTGTTTTTTAAGGGATGAAAAATGTCAGAACACCCCCAAAATACCGCCAATCAACCTCTGCGTCACCCAGCCGCCAAGCTCTTGCTGACCTCAGCCATGCTGCTGGCGCCGGGCGTACAGGCCGGAACCGACAACGTTGAGCGTGATATCACCGTCGTCGCCGGCGCACAGGAAAACGTCACCGCGCCGCTGCAGGGCATCGTCGCCAAAGAAAGCGCGGCGGGAACCAAAAGCGCCGCGCCGTTGGTAAAAACGCCGCAGGCCATCACCGTCGTCACGCGCGATCAAATGGATCAGCAGGATGCGGCTTCCGTCGCTCAGGCGCTGCGATACTCCAGCGGCGTCGTGGCGGAATACCGCGGCACCTCTAACCGCAGCGACGAAGTGATCGTACGCGGCTTTCGTTACGCCCCAAAATATCTGGACGGCCTGAGCTATCAAAGCGGCCAGATCGACCCCTGGCTGCTTGAACGCGTTGAGGTGGTGCGCGGCCCGGCTTCTGTGCTGTACGGCCAGGCCAACCCGGGTGGGCTGGTGGCGATGACCAGCAAGCGGCCCGTCGCCCAGGCTATTCGCAAACTGCAATTGAGCGCGGGCAACCTGCATCAAGGAGAGGCCGCTTTCGACTTCGGCGGCGCATTGGACGAAGATGCAAAACTGCTGTATCGCCTTAACGGCATCGCCGGCACCAAAGAGACCGGTATCAAAGAGCACAAGGAAAAACGCTTCGCCATCGCACCGGCGCTGACCTATATCGCCAATGAAGACACGACGTTCACCCTGTTGACCAGCTATCAAAAGGAACCGGAGAACGGCTACCGCAACTTCTTGCCGACCTCCGGCGTGGCGATCAAAAGCAGCGCCGGCTATCTGCCGTATGATTTCAACGTCAGCGATCCCGGTTTCAATCAGGCTCGCCGCGAACAAACCTCGTTCGGCTATATCTTCGAGCACTATATTAACGACGTTTTCTCTTTCCAGCAGAACATGCGTTACACCACGGTGGATGAACGTTACAAATATCTGGTGTTCATGTCGCAAGCCAAAAACAGCACGCTGCTGCAGCGCCGTCCGCAAAAAGATATCGTCAAATCCCATGAGCTGGGGTTGGACAACCAACTGAAAGCGCAATTCAGCACCGGCGACGTCGAGCACAGCGTGTTGACCGGCCTTGACTACAAGTGGAGCAAGGTCAATACCCAAAACTGGCGCGGCGACAGCGCGGGCTATTTCCTCGACTGGACTCGGCCGGTTTACGGCATGCCGGTCAACGAAAGCGCATTGCCGAAGGTCACCGATAACCGCAAGGTGCTGGATCAACTCGGCGTTTATCTGCAGGATCAGATGAGCTACGGCGGTTGGAACTTGTTGTTGTCGCTGCGCAACGACTGGACCGAGCTGCGCACTCAGGACATGTTGAGATCCAGCGACAGTCAGCAAAACGACACCAAGCTGACTGGCCGCAGCGGCCTGCTGTACGCCTTTGACAACGGTATTGCCCCGTACATCAGCTACAGCACATCGTTTGAACCCAACCTCGATACCGGCGCGCCGGGCACCGATCCGTTCAAGCCCACCACCGGTGAACAAACCGAAATCGGCGTGAAATTCCAGCCGAAGAACAGCAACACGCTGCTGACGCTGGCGTTGTTCGATCTGACGCAGAAAAACGTCAGCTCCACCAACCCGGTAACCAAATACAAGGAGCAGATCGGCAAAGTGCGCTCCAAGGGGCTGGAAGCCGAAGTGCATTCACAGCTCACCCCGGCCATCGCGCTCATGGCGGCCTACACCTATACCGACATCGTTACCAAAGAAACCTATGTCGACGATCAGCGCGGCAAGACGCTGGTGATGGTGCCGACGCACGCCGCCTCCGCCTGGGGAACCTACAGCTTCCTGCAAGGGCCGCTGAAAGGCTTCTCCACCGGCGCTGGGGTACGCTACAACGGCGCCAGCCAAGGCGATGCGACCAACACCTACAAAGTGCCGGCCTTTACGCTGTATGACTGGATGGCGCGCTACGAATTGGCAGAAGTGGCTCCGAGCCTGGCAGGCGCCGCGCTGCAGGTTAACGTCAACAACCTGACCGACAAGCATTACGTTTCGTCCTGCGGCGGCATGGACGCCTGTTTCTACGGCAGCGGCCGCACCGTCACCGCCACGGTCAGCTACAGCTGGTAAAACCTTTGGGCGCCGCATTGCCGCGGCGCCCCGCTTTATTTCTCCAGCGACACCTGCTTGAAGATGTGTTTGCCGAACGGGTCTATCTCGTAGCCTTTCACTTCCTTGCGCACCGGTTCGAAGATGGTCGAGTGCGCGATCATCAGCGCCGGCATCTGATCGTGCATCATCACCTGCGCCTGCTGGTACATCGCCATCCGCTTGGCGTGATCGTTCTCCTCGCGCGCCTGCAGGATCAGCTGGTCGAACGGTTTATAGCACCATTTCGCCGAGTTCGAACCACCGAGCGAAGCGCAGGTGAACAGCGGCCCGAAGAAGTTGTCCGGATCGCCGTTGGCGGTGGTCCAGCCCATCAGCGCGGTCTGATGCTCGCCGTTTTTAATCCGCTGCAAATATTCGCCCCACTCGAAGGTGACGATTTTGGCGCGCACGCCGATCTTGGCCCAGTCGGCCTGGATCATCTCCGCCATGCGCTTGGCGTTGGGATTGTAGGGCCGCTGCACCGGCATCGCCCACAGATCGATGTCGAACCCCTGCCCCAGCCCAGCCTCCTGCAACAGCTGCTTCGCCCGCTCCGGCGAATACGGGTAATCTTCAAGCTGCGCGTTGCTGCCCCACTGGGTCGGCGGCAGCAGGTTCTTGGCCGGCTGGCCGGCGCCGTGGAACACCGCCTCGATGATCGCCGGCTTGTTGACCGCCAGCGCCAACGCCTGGCGCACCTTGACGTTATCCAACGGTTTCTTCTGGGTGTTGAACGCCAGGAAGCCGATATTCAAGCCGGATTTTTCCATCACCTGAAGGTTGCCGTCCTGCCGCATGCGCGCCAGATCCGCCGGATTGGGGAAAGGCATCACCTGACACTCGTTCTTTTGCAGCTTGGCGTAACGCACCGTCGCATCCGGCGTGATCGAAAACACCAGCCGGTCGATCTTCGGTTTGCCTTCCCAGTAACGATCGAACGCCTTGTAGAGGATTTTCGCGTCTTTCTGATACTGCACCAGTTGGAACGGCCCGGTGCCGATCGGATCGTTGTCCACCCGCTGCGGCGTGCCGGCCTTCAGCATCGCGTCGGCATATTCCGCCGAAAAAATGGTGGCGAAGTACATGCCCAGATCGGCGACGAACGGCGCCTCGGCGCGGGAGAGCTCAAAGCGCACGGTGTTGTCGTCCACCTTGACGATCCGGTCGATCAGCGTGCCGAACTCCATCGACTCGAAGTTGGTGTAGGCGCCGTTGGAGACCTTGTGATACGGGTTGTTGGCGTCCTTTTGCCGCATAAACGAGAAGATGACGTCATCGGCGTTGAAATCGCGGGTGGGCGTAAAATATTTATTGCTCTGGAATGCCACGCCCTTGCGCAGGTGGAAGGTATAGCGCTTGCCGTCCTCGCTCACCTCCCAGCTTTCCGCCAGGCTGGGTTGCAGCTCGACGGTGCCGGGTTTGAAGTCCACCAGCCGGTTGTAGATCGCCGCCGAACTGGCGTCCACCGTGGTGCCGGAGGTGAACAGCTGCGGGTTGAAGCCTTCCGGCGAGCCTTCGGAACAGTAGACCAGCGTATTGGCCCGCGCGCCGCCGGCAATCGCCAACGCCAGCAGCCCGATCGTTATTGCTTTTCTTTTCATTGCGCTATCCCCAGTGGTGAAAAAACAGCCCAACGGTTAGCAATAAATCATGCGGTTAGCGATGTAAAGGACAAATTCCGCGCATAAAAACGGGCAGGCGCGCATGCGGCCTGCCCGGTGAAACGGCGCGAGGATGATGAAATTAAATCATCTGGCTGAAGTTCATCTGCGCCATCAGCTTATAGTTGTCGGCGTAGTCGACCGGAATGGCCACCACCACCGGCCCCTGGATCGCCATCGCCTTGCGCAGCATCGGCCGCAGATCGTCCACCGACTGCACGGCGAAACCGACCGCGCCGCAGGATTCCGCGTAGGCTTTGAAGTCGATCGGCCCAAACTCCACGCCGGATTTGCGCTGGTATTTGTTCACTTCCTGCATCTCCACCATGTTGTAGGCGTTATCGACCCAGATGACGTGCACGATGTTGTTTTTCAGCCGCACCGCGGTCTCCAGCTCCATGCTCGACTGCATGAACCCGCCGTCGCCGGAGATCGACACCACTTTATCGCCAGGGCGCACCAGCGCCGCGCCGATGGCCCACGGCAACGCCACCCCCATGGTTTGCTGGCCATTGGAGATCAACAGCTGACGGGCGCGGAAGCTGTACAGGTAGCGGGCGATCCAGATATGGAAGCTGCCCATGTCCACGCACAGGGTTACGTCGTCGCTGACGATGTCCTGCAGCTCCTTGACGATGCGCAGCGGGTGGATCGGCATGCCGCCGCGGCGCGCGGCGCGCTCCGCCAGTTCCGTGCGTTGGCGGCCGAGATCGGTGAGGATCAGCTCCACCTCCGGCGGCACGCAGACCGCCTCAGTGAACGTTTCGGTCATCATGTTCAGCGTGGCGCTGATGTTGCCCACCAGCTCGACGTCCGGCCGATAGCAGGTGTCGATATCCGCCGGCAGCACGTCGATGTGCACCAGTTTCAGCCGCCCGTGGCTGTTCCACATGCAGGGATCGTATTCGATCGGATCATAGCCGACGCTCACCACCAGATCGGCCTTCTGCAACAGCTGATCGGCCGGCTGGTTGTTGAACAGGCCGACGCGGCCGGCGAAACGGGCGAAGTGGTTGACGTCGATCACCCCCGCCGCCTGATAGGTGCCGACCACCGGCATATGGGTGCGGTACAGCAGATGGCGCACCGCTTCGCTGTTCTCCGGCCGGCTGGCCTGCAGGCCGAGCAGCAATACCGGGCATTTGGCCTGGCGGATCAGTTTCACCGCCGCCTGAATGTCGTCCGCCGCGGCGGCCCCCATGCGCGGCAAGCGGCAGCCGGCCAGCACCGGCGCGCTCACCGGTTCATTGACGATATCCATCGGCAAGCTGACGAACGACGCCCCCGGCCGGCCGAACTCGGCGCGGCGAAAGGCGTTGGCGATCACTTCGGAAATCGCCGAACCGGCATGCACTTCGGCGCAATACTTGGTCACCGGCCGGAACATGCTGACGGTATCCATGCTCTGGTGCGTCTGCTTCAGGCTGTCGGCGCGCTTCACCGCCCCGCCGAAGGCCACCACCGCGTCCCCTTCCGAAGTGGCGGTGGCCAGCCCGGTTATCAGGTTGGAGCTGCCCGGCCCGGAGGTAACCAGCGCCACCCCGGCTTTGCCGGTCAGGCGGCCGACCGCCGCCGCCATAAAGG
This sequence comes from Serratia sp. CY33525, assembly GCF_052169115.1. NCBI lineage: Bacteria > Pseudomonadati > Pseudomonadota > Gammaproteobacteria > Enterobacterales > Yersiniaceae > Serratia > Serratia sp. CY33525. The sequence goes on from NZ_JBJNLK010000001.1 coordinate 950,716, forward strand.
CCGCGTTGGCCTCATGCCGCACCACCACCGTTTCAATCGATGGCGCGTCCTCCAGCGAGTCGAACACCCGATCGATCTTGGCGCCCGGAATGCCGAAAACGTGTTTGACGCCCTGCGCTTCCAGGTTTTTCACCACCAAATCGGCGCCGCATTGCCAGTCATTGCCTGTTTTTTCCTGTGCCATGGTTCCACCTCCTAAGAAAACGATCGCCGGGGTTAGCCCTCGGCGGAACGAATCGCGCGATCCAAATCCTCTGGACAGAGGTTGGCGCGCAAGAAATCCGCATCATGCGGCAACTGAAGATTGAGACGCGTGATGACGCCGAACTGCAGACGGCCATGATCGAGCTGGTAGTCCAGCACGTGGCCGCCGCCGCTGCGGTCGTCGGTAACGAAGTGTTCGTGATAGCCGGCCACGCCGATGCCCTGCATGTAATCTGGCGAGCGGAAGCCGACCAGCGTGCCGCGCCGCTGATGGAACGAGAAGGTCGGCTGCTCTTCTATCGCCTCCAGCATCGGGCGGTAGGGCCGCTCCTGGCGCGGCACGGTGCGGGTTTCCACGTGGCTGAACTCACCGTCGACCCGCACCGCGCAAAACAGGTTCGGCGAAGCGACCTGCTCGTCGATGCACTGGTGCAGCTGCGCCTTGGTGATCGGCCGGTCGAACTGCTGGCTGACGCTGGGCTGGAAAAAGGTGACGACGGCGAAGGGGGTTTGCTGTTGCAGGCCGGCCGGCCGGGCGCTGCCGTCGGCGCGCAGCTGGTGTATTTCCTGGTCGAAAGCGATCAGTTCGCCGTCCAGGTGATTGAAGGTGCCGAGGCCGAAATCGCCGTGCTTGAGCAGCTCGGCAATAGTTGTTTCACCCTCGTAGACCCCGTCGATGAGCGCGCTCATCAGCGAGATTTGATAGATTTCGCCCTCCCCGGCGTTGATCGACTGCCTGGCAAAACCCTGCGCCAAATGGCGCGCACAGGCACACCCGTGTTTTTCGTTCATGACTGACTCCTCCACCAGCGCGAAACCGCGGTTCCGCGCGTTCAAAAGACCCACCGACGGTGAGCCAAGATGCCCCCCAAGGCGCGTTCATCAGTTGGAACGATTCAGCCTGAGGCGACAAAAAAACCGGCACGGCTGGCCGGCCGATAACCAGGCATCAGATCAGAATGAGATAAAGTAAAGGCTTACTAATCATTAAGACTGAACCGGTTATCAAATTGAACGGTTAATCTGGTGTTGGAGCGGCAATCAACTCCGCAGGCGGCTCACGCGGCCTGGGAAAAACATCTGCTATTTGGTGCTAAGCGCCGCGAGGTTTATGCGTTTTCTCTCTATGCGGCCGGGATGGGACGGCGCCGAAGCCCGTCATCAACCCGCAGCCAGAGTAGCCGCCGCGCCGTCGGCAGAGAAGCGGGTATTCATAAGAAACGCTTTTGCATATAATGCAAAAATGAATGACGCCCGCTATGTAGAACATCTGCCAATTTTTCTCGACGTCGCCCGCCTGGGCAGCTTTTCCGCCGCTGCGCGCCGGCTGGGCATGGTGCCCTCCTCGCTGGTGCGCCACATCGACGCTCTGGAAAGCGCGCTCGGCGCCGCGCTGTTCGTGCGCTCCACCCGTGGCCTGCTGCTGACCGACGCCGGCGAGCTGCTGCTGACGCGCGCCGCCGCGCTGATGACGGACATCACCGGCCTTCGCGCCGAGCTGAGCGCGCTGAACGAAACGCCGCAGGGCACGCTGCGCATCAGCTGCCTGCCAACCTTCGGCAAAACCTATGTGCTGCCGCTGCTGCCGACGCTGGCGGAACGCTACCCGCAGCTGTCGGTCGACCTCGATCTGACCGAACGCCAGACCGATCCGACGCAGGAGCGGCTCGACGCCGCCCTCCGCATCGGCGAACAGAAGGACAGCGCGCTATATGCCAGCCGCATCGCCACCCAACGCTGGGTGATGTGCGCCAGCCCCGCCTATGTCGCTCGCTATGGCCTGCCGGCCGATCTGGAAGCGCTGCCGCAGCATCGGCTGATCGCCCGCTACCACAAGCAGCAGCCGGCCTGCTGGGCGCAGATCCTCGACGCGGCGCTGATGAGCCGCTGCACCATGGCGCTGCGCTGCGACGACTTCACCGCGCAGCGTCAGGCGGCGCTGCTCGGGCTCGGCATCGCCTTTCTGCCCAACTGGGTGGTGGGGCCGGACGTGCAGCACGGGCAACTGGTGCAGATGCTCGAAGATCCGCGCCATGAGCAGCAAGGCATCTATCTGCTGCGCCCGATGGCGAAGGTGTCCGCCCGGCTGGCGGCCTTCACCGCCCTGCTGCAGCAAACCCTCGGTCAGCCGCCCAACTGGGGGTAAAGCGGCGTTACCCGGCCGCGCAGCGCCGGGTTGTCACTCTCGTCTTTCAGTTCGACGCCGGTCAGCCGGCGCTGGAACGCCTGCTCCAGCAGCCAGGCCAATTTGAACGCCGCCTGCGGGTAATCCAGCCCCTCGGGGCGCACGTTGGAGATGCAATTGCGCTCGGCGTCCGTTCTGCGCGCGTTCGGCCCCCAGGTCATATAGACACCCAGGCTGTCCGGCGACGACAGCCCCGGCCGTTCGCCGATCAGCACCGCCACCGCCCGGGCTTGCAGGCATTCGCCGATCTCATCCCCCAGCGCCACCCGCGCCTGATGCGCCAGCACCACCGGCGCAACGGTCAGCCCCAGCGTATCGAGATAGGGCCGCAGCGCCTGCAGCAGCGGCAGCGCCTGGCGGTGCACCGCCTTGGAGGAGAGGCCGTCCGCCACTATCAGCAGCAGATCGACGCGGCGCGATGGCGAACCGAGCAGCAGGCTGCGGCTATCCGACGCCAACCGCCGCCCCAGATCCGGCCGGCGCAGATAGGCGGCGCGGTCGGCGGCCTGGCTGTGCACCGCCAGCGTGGGCCAACCGGCATCGTGCAGATCCGCCGCCAGCCGCTCGCTGTCGAAAGGCTGATGCACCGCGTCGCGCGCCTGGGCATGAGCCAGGCCGAAGCGCAGCAGTTCGTCGGTCGGCAGGCTGGCGCCGGTGCGCCCCAGCGCGATGCGCGCATCGGTAAAGGCGCGCAGCGCGTCCCAGCTGTTGACGTGAACCGGTTTGCTCATGTGCGTTCTCCCTGCAGCGCCAGTAGCAGCGGATGATTGGCGGCGGCATCGCACAGCCGCCCGCGTTCGTCGGTGATGTTCATCGCCGCCAGCCAGGCGGCGAACTCCGGCGCGTGCTTCAGCCCCAGCAGCTCTCGGATATAGAGCGCGTCATGGAACGACGTGCTTTGGTAGTTGAGCATGATGTCGTCCGCGCCCGGCACGCCGATCAGGAACGTCAACCCGGCGGCGGCCAACAGCGTCAGCAGCGTGTCCATGTCGTCCTGATCGGCTTCGGCATGGTTGGTGTAGCAGACGTCGCAGCCCAGCGGCAGGCCGAGCAGCTTGCCGCAGAAGTGATCCTCCAGCCCGGCGCGGATAATTTGCTTGCCGTCATACAGGTATTCGGGGCCGATAAACCCTACCACGGTGTTGATCAGCAGCGGCGAGAAATGGCGCGCCACCGCATAGGCGCGCGCCTCGCAGGTTTGCTGATCGACGCCGTGATGGGCGTTGGCCGACAGGCAGCTGCCCTGCCCGGTTTCGAAATACATCACGTTGTCGCCCAGCGTGCCGCGCCTGAGGCTCAGCGCCGCCTGCTGCGCTTCCGCCAGCAGCGCCAGATTAATGCCGAAGCCGCGATTGGCCGCTTCGGTACCGGCGATCGACTGAAACACCAGATCCACCGGCGCGCCGCGCTCTATCAGCCGCAGCGTGTTGGTCACGTGGGTCAGCACGCAGGATTGGGTGGGAATGGCAAAGCGCTGGATCACGTCGTCCAGCATGTAGTTGAGCTTTTCCAGCAGCGGCAGGCTGTCGCTGGCCGGATTGATGCCGACCACCGCGTCGCCGCTGCCGTACAACAGGCCGTCCAGCATGCTGGCGGCGATGCCCTGCAGGCTGTCGGTCGGGTGATTGGGCTGCAGCCGCACGCTGAGGTGGCCCGGCAGGCCAATCGTATTGCGAAAGCGCGTCACCACCCGGCACTTCTTGGCCACCAAAATCAGATCCTGATTGCGCATGATCTTGCTCACCGCCGCCGCCATCTCCGGCGTGATGCCGGCCGCCACCTGCGCCAGCATGGCGCTGTCCGCCTGCTCGCTCAACAGCCAGTCGCGAAAATCGCCGACCGTGAGGTGCGAGATGGGCTCGAAGGCGGCGGCATCGTGGCCGTCGATAATCAGGCGCGTCACCTCGTCCTGTTCGTAGGGCACCAGCGCATGCTGCAGGAACGTCTTGAGCGGCAAGTCCGCCAGCGCGATGCGCGCCGCCATGCGCTCTTCGGCGCTGTGCGCCGCCACCTCCGCCAGATAATCGCCGGAACGCGCCGGCGAAGCCTTCGCCATCAGCTGACGCAGATCGCCGAAGCGATAGCCGCGTTGGCCCACCGTTGCCTGATACATAGCCCCCTCCCTTGCCCCGAGTGACGAGATAAAAGCCCTGCACCAAGTGTAGTCAGTGAGAGAAGAAAATTAATTTGCCTGCGATCGCCGTCATCGCGCTTCCCGCCATTTCACCCGCCGCCGCTTCGGGTTACAGTAGCCGCGAAAACAGGAGGGGTGATGGATCCGCAACGGCAAATTATCGACTGGCTGCAACAAGATGACGCGCGCATGGCCGCCCTGCGCACCGTGCGCCGGCTCGGCCTGAATGACTGGTGCCTCGGCGCCGGCTTCGTACGCAATCTGGTGTGGGATCGGCGCCACGGCTATGTGGAGCCCACGCCGCTCAACGATATCGACGTGATCCACTTCGATGCAGAGCGTGCGGACGCCGAGCGCGATCGCATGCTGGAGGCGCGGCTGCAGCAATGGCTGCCGCAGCCGTGGTCGGTCAAGAATCAGGCGCGCATGCATCTGCGCGGCGGCCGGGCGCCTTACCGCAACAGCGAAGAGGCCATCAGCTTCTGGACCGAAGTGGAAACGGCGATCGGCGCGCGCCTGAACGCCGACGACAGCCTCACGCTGGTTGCTCCCTTCGGGCTCGCGGCGCTGTTCGGCGACACCATCACCTTCAACGTGAAAAACGGCGATCGCGCCGCCTATGCCCAGCGCGTGCTCGACAAAGGCTGGCTGCAGCATTGGCCGCGCCTGCGGCAGGTAAAGATTTAGCCGCCGCTGCCGATACCCTGAACAGCGATATACCGACTCAGGGAGAGCATCCATGTCGACCAGCATCACCATGATCGTACCGATCAAAAATACCGTTCCCGGCGTCAGCAACGTCTTCAGCGCGCCGGGCCATCAGGGCGAATTGCTGATGGCCAAACCGGTCAACAACCAGCCGGAAGGCGGCAAGGCGAAGAAAAGCGAAGGCGCCAACGGCAATGACGAACCGGCAAATCTCAACGAAAGCCGCGCCTCGGCACGCATCAAGGCGCTGAACCGGCAGATTCAGGCTCTGCAGCAAAAGCTGGTGGAGCTGAAGGACTCCAGCGCCGATCCCAAAGAGATCGAGAAGCAGAAACAGCTGATCGAAGCGCAGATCAAGATGCTGCAGGCCGAGATCGCGCGCATCCAGAAAGAAGAAATGGAAAAGCAGCAGCAGGAGCAAATGGAAAAAGCCGCGGCGCAAGCCGGCGACGGCGTAAACCGCCCGACGCCGCTCAACGCGGTGGACGTCTATATCTGAGTCAATATTCCGCGTTTTCCTGCCGGCGCTGGTGCAGCAGCGCCGCCTGCTGACGCGCGACCTGCCAGATGGCCTCCGCCGCCGGCGTCAGCGAGCGATTTTTACGCCGCACCAGCATCAGCGCGCGATTGATCTCCGGCACCAGCCGCCGCACCCGGAGCCGCCCCCCTTCCGGCAGCGGCAGCGCCAACGCCGGGAAAATGCTGATGCCAATCCCTTCCGCCACCATCGGGAACAGCGTGGCCGGATGGCCGATTTCCTGCACCACCTGCGCCTCGACGCCCTGCTGCCTCAGCGCGCTGTCGATCAACGGCCGGCTACCCGACGCGTAATCCTGCAACACCAGGCGGCAGCCGTTTAACGCCGACCAACGCACCTCTTGCTGCGCAGCAAACGGGTGGTCGTCGCGGCACAGCAGCAGGAACGGTTCATGCAGCACCGCTTCGCACTCCAGATCCACCGCCTGCACCGGATCGACCACGATGCCGAAATCCACCTCGGCGTTGCGCACGCTGTGCAGCACCTGCTGCTGCGCCTGATCGCGCAGCATGATGCGGATCTCCGGGTATTCACGCTCGCCGGCGGCGATGCACTGCGGCATCAGGTGGGCGGAAATGGTCTGGCTGGTCGCCACCCGCACCGTGCCGCTGCGCTGTACGCCAAAGCTGCGCGCGTCCAGCAACGCGGCCTGCAGTTCGTCCAGCAGCCGTTCGACCCGGTTGGCCAGCCGCAGGCCGGCGTCGGTCAACACCACTTCACGCGTGGTGCGATCCAGCAGGCGCACGCCGACCTCCGCCTCCAGCTCTTTCACGCTGTGGCTGACCGCCGATTGCGTCAGGCCGATCGCCTCGCCGGCGCGGCTGAAGCTGCCGTGGCGGGCGACAGCGACGAACACCCGCAGCTGTTTGAGTGAGTAATTCATGTGTTTTATTCATATATAAATTAAATAAATCAATTTAATTATTATATGCCCACGCGGGAGAATAGCCCCATCGATTTTCTACCCGAGCGCATCGCCATGAGATTCCTGCCCGATCGTTTTACCCTGACGCTGATCGCCACCGTGCTGCTGGCTTCTTTCCTGCCGGCGCGCGGCGAGTTCGTCGGCTGGCTCAACGTCCTAACCATCGCCGCCATCGCCCTGCTGTTCTTCATGCACGGCGCCAAGCTGTCGCGCGAGGCCATCCTGGCCGGCAGCAATAACTGGCGGCTGCATCTGTGGGTGATGTTCAGCACCTTCATCATTTTTCCGGCGCTGGGGATGCTGTTCGCCTGGTGGGCGCCGATCGACGTCAGCCCCGAGCTGTACGCCGGTTTCATCTACCTGTGCATCCTGCCCGCCACCGTGCAATCGGCCATCGCCTTCACCTCGCTGGCGGGCGGCAACGTGGCGGCGGCGGTGTGCAGCGCCTCCGCCTCCAGCCTGCTGGGGATCTTCGTGTCGCCGCTGTTGGTTGGCCTGCTGATGAACGTGCACGGCGATACCGGCAGCCTGCGGCAGGTGGGCTCGATCGTGCTGCAACTGCTGGTGCCGTTCGTCGCCGGCCACCTGCTGCGGCCGCTGATCGGCGGCTGGATCGAGCGCCATCGCCCGCTGATCGGCAAAACCGACCAGACCTCGATTCTGCTGGTGGTGTACGCCGCCTTCAGCGAGGCGGTGACGCACGGCATCTGGCATCAGGTGGGGATCGGTTCGCTGGCGTTTATCGTCGGCGGCAGCATCGTGCTGCTGACGATCGTGCTGGTGGTGAACACCTACATGGCGCGCTGGCTGGGATTCAGCAAGGCGGACGAGATCACCATCGTGTTCTGCGGCTCGAAGAAGAGCCTGGCGAACGGCATTCCGATGGCCAATATCCTGTTCCCGGCGGCGACGGTGGGGATCATGGTGCTGCCGCTGATGGTGTTCCATCAGGTGCAGCTGATGACCTGTGCGGTGCTAGCGAAAAGGTATCAGCGCAAGCAGCAGGCGCAACAGGCGGTGCCCAACGCCAACGCGCAGGTGTCGCGCGGGTAAAAAAAGACGGGCCGGGGCCCGTCAGATCAGTTTTTCTTCAGCGGCTTGACCAGGTGGTCAAGCCCTTCGATTTTAATCGCCAGCGTCATCTCCATCAGCATGCCGAGCTTGCCTTTGGGAAATTCACCCTTGCGGGCGAACCACAGCAGGTACTCTTCAGGCAGATCGATCAGCACCCGTCCCTGGTACTTGCCGAACGGCATCACGGTATTGGCGATCTCCAGCAGGTTTTCCTTTTCCATCAGTCACCCAGCAGGCGGATCATCTCCGCTTCGTCGATCACGGCGATACCCAGCTCCTGCGCCTTCGCCAGCTTGGAGCCAGCCGCTTCGCCGGCGATCACCAAATCGGTTTTCTTCGACACGCTGCCGCTGACCTTGGCGCCCAGCGCCGTCAGGCGATCTTTGGCCTCGTCGCGCGACAGCTGGCTCAGCGAGCCGGTCAGCACCACGGTTTTGCCGGCGAACGGGCTGTCTATCTCTTCGGCGACCACCACCACCGGCGCCGGCCAGTGAATACCGATCTCGGCGCCCACCAGCTCGTTGATCACCTGCTGATTGAGCGCTTCATCAAGGAAATTGCGGGTGTGTTTGGCCACCACTTCGCCGACGTCCGGCACCTCTTTCAGCGCCTCGATATCGGCGGCGAACAGCTTCTCGAGCGATCCGAAATGCGCCGCCAGGTTGGCGGCGGTCGCCTCGCCAACCTCGCGAATGCCCAGCGCATACAGGAAACGGGCGAAGGTGGTCTGCTTGGATTTCTCCAGCGCATTGACCAGATTCTGCGCCGATTTCGGCCCCATGCGATCCAGGCCGGTCAGAATGCCGGCGGACAAGCGGAACAGATCGGCCGGGTTCTTCACGTACTCTTTGTCCACCAGCTGCTCGATGATCTTGTCGCCCATGCCTTCAACGTCCAGCGCGCGGCGGGAAACGAAGTGCTTCAACGCCTCTTTGCGCTGCGCGCCGCAGATAAGACCACCGGTGCAGCGCGCTACCGCCTCGCCTTCCACGCGCTCAACGTCGGAGCCGCACACCGGGCAATGCAGCGGGAACACCACTTCGCGCGCATCCTGTGGCCGGCGGTCTTCCAACACCCCCACCACCTGCGGGATCACGTCGCCGGCGCGGCGCACGATCACCGTATCGCCGATGCGCAGCCCCAGACGCTCAATTTCATCGGCGTTGTGCAAGGTGGCGTTGCTGACGGTCACCCCGGCCACCAGCACCGGCTCAAGGCGCGCCACCGGCGTAATCGCGCCGGTGCGGCCAACCTGAAACTCCACTTCGCGCACTACGGTGATCTGCTCCTGCGCCGGGAATTTGAACGCCGTCGCCCAGCGCGGCGCACGCGCCACGAAGCCCAGCGTTTCCTGCAGATCGATGTCGTCAATCTTGATCACCACGCCGTCGATGTCGAAACCGAGCTGCGCGCGGTCCTGCTCGACCTGGCGATAAAACGCCAGCACTTCCTCGCTGCCGGTGCGGCGCTGGGCGCGATCGCTGACCGGCAGGCCCCAGGCCTTGAACTGCATCAGGCGCTCAAAGTGGCTGCGCGGCAGTTCGCCGCCTTCCAGCAGGCCGACGCCGTAGCAGAAGAAGGTCAGCGGGCGTTTGGCGGTAATGCGCGGATCGAGCTGGCGCAGCGAGCCGGCGGCGGCGTTGCGCGGGTTGGCGAACACCTTGCCGTCTTTGCGCCGGGCTTCTTCGTTCATCTGTTCAAAACCGGCCTGCGGCATGAACACTTCCCCACGCACTTCCAGCCGGCGCGGGATGTTGTCCCCGGTCAGGCGCAGCGGAATGGCGCGAATGGTGCGCACGTTGGAGGTGATGTTTTCGCCGGTGGTGCCGTCGCCGCGCGTCGCCGCGCGCACCAGCTCGCCGTCTTCGTACAGCAGGCTGACCGCCAGGCCGTCCAGCTTCAGCTCGCAGCAGAAGGTCAGCGGATCGCTGCTTTTGAGCCTGTCCTGCACGCGCTTGTAAAACGCCAGGAAGCTTTCTTCGTCGAACACGTTGTCCAGCGACAGCATCGGCACTTCGTGGCGCACCTGGTCAAACGCCGCCAGCGGTGCGGCGCCCACGCGCTGGGTCGGCGAATCGGCGGTGATCAACGCCGGATGCGCGCTCTCCAGCTCGCGCAGTTCGCGCATCAGGCGGTCATATTCCGCATCCGGCACTTCCGGCGCATCCAGCACATGATACTGGTATTCATGATGGCGCAATGTGGCTCGTAGTTGATTGATTTGTTGGATTATCGATTCCATGGCTCACCATCAAAGATAAAAAACCCCCGGCTAGCGGGGGCTTTGTTGTTACGGATGTTCTGTGCGCGCGGCAACCCGGTCAGGCGTTGTTTTCCAACACTTCACGGATGCGCGCTTTGTAGGTTTCCAGCTTCTGCGGCGTCATCATGCGGCGCTCGTCGTCCAGCACCACGCCGCCCACGTCGTCGGCGATGCGCTGTGCCGACTGCAGCATCAGCTTGAAGTTCTGATTGGCGTCGCCGTAAGACGGCACCATCATGAACATCGACACGCCCGGCGTGGAGAAGTCGGACATCATGTCAGGATCGAACGATCCCGGCTTGACCATGTTCGCCAGGCTGAACAGCACCGGGCCGCTGCCGGCCGGGCTGATATGGCGGTGGAAGATGCCCATTTCGCCAAACTGGAAGCCGGCCTGCAACACGCTCTGCAGCAGCACTTCGCCGCCGATCACGCCGCCCTGGTGGGCCGCGACGTGCAGCACCAGCACGGTCTCTTTCAGTTTAGCCTGAATTGGCGCAGCCGCCGGCTGCGGTGCAGGTTCCGGCGCAGGCTTCACTTCCGGCGCTTCCGGCGCTGGCTGCACAGGAGCCGACTCGGCGTGGAATGCCGGTTCCGCCACCTGCGGCGCCTCATGTTCATGCGGCAGATCGTCGACGCGCGGCTCACGGCGCGCGGCCGGTTGCGGCTGCTGCGGTTCGGCCGGTTCTTCGTCCGGCGCGTAGTTGTTCAGCAGGATGTCATCATACTCCGGCCGCTGAGACAGCGGAGGCGGCGTCTGATGGGCAGCCGGCTGAACGGCGCGGGGCGCTGGCGCAGCCGCCGGAGCGGGCTTCGGCGCGGCCACGGGTTCTTCGCGTGCGGCATCGAAATGACCGAATGACGGCTCGTCTTGCGGGTGAGCGGCGCGTACGCGCACCTCACCGACGCCTTCTTCGAGATCGTCGATCGGAGTTTGTTCACGTTCCTTTTGGGAACGTTTGGCTGGGCGATCGCGGAAGAGCGCTGACCGTTCTTTGCGACTGGTCCACAGACCGTGCAATAACAGCGCTATTATGGCGATCGCGCCAACAACGATTAATATCAGACGCAAATCCTGCATCATTGCTATCTCTGTTGTTCCAATACATTGCCACCGCGGCAAACATTCACTCTTTAACTCTATTTGCCCGCGCACACAAGTGCAAGTCCGTGCTGAACTTTATGCCAATAAAGATGATTATACTGCCTTTTTCTGCTGGTTTTTCAGCCAACCCTACCCTAGCCAGTGGAAAATCATCCCTATATGATAATGATGCCTGTTCAGACAACGAGATAACTTAAGATATGTCCTATACGCAGCCCCCTTCCCGTTCGACCAGCGGCATTCACTATTTCGCCGAGGGTTGGCGCCTGATTTCGCGCCCGGGGATTAAACGCTATGTGGTCCTGCCGTTGCTGGTCAACGTGCTGCTGATGGGTTCCGCTTTCTGGTGGCTGTTCAGCCAACTCGGCGACTGGATCCCGGCGATGATGAGCCACGTTCCCGACTGGCTGCAATGGTTGAGCTACCTGCTGTGGCCGCTGGCGGTCATTTCGGTGCTGTTGGTGTTCAGCTATCTGTTCAGCACCATCACCAACCTGATCGCCGCGCCGTTCTGCGGCCTGCTGGCCGAGCAGCTCGAAGGCAGCCTGACCGGCAAACCGCTGCCGGACACCGGCCTGCTCGGCATCGCCAAAGATTTGCCGCGCATCATGGCGCGCGAATGGCGCAAGTTGATGTATTACCTGCCGCGCGCGCTGCTGCTGCTGGCGCTGTACTTCGTGCCCGGCATCGGCCAGACGGTGGCGCCGGTGCTGTGGTTCCTGTTCAGCGCCTGGATGCTGGCGATCCAGTATTGCGACTACCCGTTCGACAACCACAAGGTGAGCTTTGCCGACATGCGCCGCGCCTTGCGCCAGCACAAACCCGCTAACCTGCAGTTCGGCGCGCTGGTCAGCCTGTTCACCATGATCCCGATCCTCAACCTGGTGATCCTGCCGGTCGCCGTCTGCGGCGCCACCGCCATGTGGGTCGATCGCTACCGCTCACAGTTCGTCCGATAACCGCCGCTTTTTACCGCCGATAGCGCGGGAATTTTCGACAGGGCGCGCATTTCGCGCCCTTATCATTGTGCTTAAAACTTATTTCCTAATAACATATAGATATACCAATTCTTTACTTCCCTGCCGGTACTGTTAGCGTATGCTTTCGATGTTCCCCACATTTTCATAGAGTTAAAGGACGGGCTATGAGCAAGATATATGAAGACAACTCATTAACAATCGGCCATACGCCGCTGGTTCGTCTGAACCGTATCGGCAACGGACGCATTCTGGCCAAGGTTGAATCACGCAACCCGAGCTTCAGCGTCAAATGCCGCATCGGTGCCAATATGATTTGGGATGCGGAACAACGCGGCGTGCTGACCACCGGCAAAGAGCTGGTGGAGCCGACCAGCGGCAACACCGGCATCGCGCTGGCCTTCGTTGCCGCCGCACGCGGTTACAAGCTGACGCTGACCATGCCGGAAACCATGAGCATCGAGCGCCGCAAGCTGCTCAAGGCGCTCGGCGCCAATCTGGTGCTGACCGAAGGGGCGAAAGGCATGAAAGGCGCTATCGCCAAGGCCGAAGAGATCGTCGCCACCGACCCGAACCGTTACCTGATCCTGCAACAGTTCAGCAACCCGGCCAACCCGGCGATCCATGAAAAAACCACCGGCCCGGAAATCTGGGAAGACACCGACGGCGACGTCGACGTATTCATCTCCGGCGTCGGCACCGGCGGCACGCTGACCGGCGTCAGCCGCTACATCAAGAACACCAAAGGCAAGGCCATCACCACCGTGGCGGTCGAGCCGACCGACTCGCCGGTCATCAGCCAGGCGCTGGCCGGTGAAGAGCTGAAGCCGGGCCCGCACAAGATCCAGGGCATCGGTGCCGGCTTCATTCCGGGCAACCTCGATCTGGATCTGGTGGATCGCGTCGAGAAAGTCTCCAACGACGAGGCCATCAGCATGGCGCGCCGCCTGATGGACGAAGAAGGCATCCTGGCGGGCATTTCCTCCGGCGCAGCGGTCGCGGCGGCGGTGAAACTGGCCGAAGAACCGGCGTTCGCCGACAAGACCATCGTGGTGATCCTGCCCTCTTCCGGCGAACGTTACCTGAGCACCGCGCTGTTCGCCGATCTGTTCACCGAGCAGGAATTGCAGCAGTAATTCCGCCACTGCACAAATCGCTAAAAAAGCACCCTGCGGGGTGCTTTTTTGTGGACTGGATCAAACTTTATAGCAGTCCAAGATTGCTTTTGCCCGCCGGCTTTAGTATTTAACGGTGCATTATTTCGATGCGCAAAATTAATCCCCCCTGAGCCCGGTCAAGGCTGAATCGATTTACTCATCTGTCGCCGACGCGGCGAATCGGGCATAATGGGGAGCGGATTGGAACGACGTCTAAAGCCGAGTTTTTTGATCTGAAGTGCCTAACGCGTCGTTTTCTGTTGCATCAACGTTCGCCCCTGTCCATAGTCAGGCGCTATAACCAGACAAGCTAAAGTCAGGCCCCTGGGCTAAACTTTAGCTCCACAACATTAATCCAATAAGTTGGGGAAACATCAATGTTCCAGCAAGAAGTTACTATTACCGCTCCGAATGGTCTGCATACTCGCCCTGCCGCTCAGTTCGTTAAAGAAGCCAAAGGCTTCGCGTCTGACATCACCGTGACCTCCAACGGCAAAAGCGCCAGCGCTAAAAGCCTGTTCAAACTGCAAACTCTGGGGCTGACTCAAGGGACCGTAGTGACAATCTCCGCTGAAGGTGAAGACGAGCAGAAAGCCGTTGAGCACTTGGTAAAACTGATGGCAGAGCTTGAGTAATCGGCCCGTCTTTTTAGTTAACACCAGTCAAGAGTAAGGTAGGGTTATGATTTCAGGCATTTTAGTATCACCGGGCATCGCTTTTGGTAAGGCTCTCTTGCTGAAAGAAGACGACATCGTCATCAACCGGAAGAAAATCTCTGCTGATCAAGTAGAGCAGGAAGTCTCGCGTTTTCTGGCCGGCCGCGCGAAAGCGTCCGAACAGCTGGAAGCGATCAAGACCAAAGCTGGCGAAACCTTCGGCGAAGAGAAGGAAGCTATCTTCGAAGGCCACATCATGTTGCTGGAAGACGAAGAGCTTGAGCAGGAAATCATAGCCCTAATCAAAGACGATCTGGCCTCCGCAGACGCCGCCGCCTACACCGTGATCGAAGGTCAGGCGAAAGCGCTGGAAGAGCTGGACGACGAGTACCTGAAAGAACGCGCCGCCGACGTGCGCGACATCGGCAAGCGCCTGCTGCAGAACATTCTGGGCATGCCGATCGTCGATCTGGGCTCCATTCAGGACGAAGTGATCCTGGTGGCCACCGATCTGACCCCGTCCGAGACCGCGCAGCTGAACCTGGACAAAGTGCTGGGCTTCATTACCGATCTCGGCGGCCGGACTTCCCACACCTCTATCATGGCGCGCTCCCTGGAGCTGCCGGCGATCGTCGGCACCAGCGACGTGACCAAGCAGGTGAAGAACGACGACTACCTGATTCTGGATGCGGTTAACAACCAGATTTACGTTAACCCGACCGCTGACGTTATCGATCAGCTGAAAGCCGCCCAGAACCAATACATCACCGAGAAAAACGATCTGGCCAAGCTGAAGGACCTGCCGGCGATTACGCTGGACGGCCATCAGGTTGAAGTCTGCGCCAACATCGGCACCGTGCGCGACGTCGCGGGTGCAGAGCGCAACGGCGCGGAAGGCGTCGGCCTGTATCGTACCGAATTCCTGTTCATGGACCGCGACTCGCTGCCGACCGAAGACGAGCAGTTCCAGGCTTATAAAGCCGTGGCGGAAGCCATGGGCTCGCAGGCCGTGATCGTCCGCACCATGGACATCGGCGGCGACAAAGACCTGCCGTACATGAATCTGCCGAAGGAAGAGAACCCGTTCCTCGGCTGGCGCGCCATCCGCATCGCGATGGACCGCCGTGAAATCCTGCACGCCCAGCTGCGCGCCATCCTGCGCGCCTCGGCGTTCGGCAAACTGCGCATCATGTTCCCGATGATCATCTCCGTGGAGGAAGTGCGCGATCTGAAAGGCGAAATCGAGACGCTGAAGGCGCAGCTGCGCGAAGAAGGCAAGGCGTTTGACGAGAGCATCGAAGTGGGCGTGATGGTGGAAACACCGGCTGCGGCGGTCATCGCTCACCACCTGGCGAAAGAAGTCGACTTCTTTAGTATTGGGACAAACGATCTAACCCAGTATACTCTGGCGGTAGATCGCGGCAACGAGCTGATTTCTCATCTCTATAACCCGATGTCCCCATCAGTGCTAGGCCTGATCAAACAGGTTATTGATGCATCTCACGCGGAAGGCAAGTGGACCGGCATGTGCGGCGAACTGGCTGGCGATGAGCGTGCTACACTGTTGTTATTGGGCATGGGGCTGGATGAGTTCAGCATGAGTGCGATTTCAATCCCGCGCATCAAGAAAATTATTCGTAACACGAATTTCGAAGATGTGAAGGCGTTGGCAGCGCAGGCCTTGGCACAGCCAACGGCACAAGACCTGATGAATTGCGTCAATAAATTCATCGAAGAAAAAACGCTCTGCTAAACTTCCACGACACTGGAACGCCGCCCAATTTAATGCTTAGGAGAAGATCATGGGTTTGTTCGATAAACTGAAATCTCTGGTTTCTGATGACAAGAAAGACACGGGCACTATCGAGATCGTCGCTCCCCTTTCTGGCGAAATCGTCAATATCGAAGATGTGCCGGACGTAGTGTTCGCTGAAAAAATCGTTGGCGACGGTATCGCCATCAAACCGGCCGGCAACAAAATGGTTGCTCCGGTTGACGGCACCATCGGCAAGATTTTCGAAACCAACCATGCATTCTCTATCGAATCCGACAGCGGCATTGAGCTGTTCGTCCACTTCGGCATCGATACCGTAGAACTGAAAGGCGAAGGCTTCAAACGCATCGCCGAAGAAGGCCAGCGCGTCAAGAAAGGTGACGTGGTTATCGAGTTCAACCTGCCACTGCTGGAAGAGAAAGCCAAGTCTACCCTGACGCCGGTCGTTATCTCCAACATGGACGAGATCAAAGAGCTGATCAAACTGTCCGGCAGCGTGACCGTTGGCGAAACCCCGATTATCCGCATCAAGAAGTAAGCGCGGATGAGCAAGAAAAACGGCGCCCTCGGCGCCGTTTTTTTATCCCCTTCGTCGTATCCCGATTTCGCTACGTTATGACGGCCAGCGCGGGATGCGCAGGGTAATGACCAGCCCCTCTTTATCGCCGTTGCGCGCCTCAACCTGGCCGCCGTGCGCCAGCACCACCTTGCGGGTAATCGCCAGCCCCAGGCCGTAGCCCTTGCCCGACAGCGCCGACTTCACGCGCACGAACGGATCGAAGATGCTCGACAGCTTCGCCTCCTCGACCCCCGGCCCCTGATCGCTGACGGCGATCTGGAACTGGTTATCGACGCGCGTCAGCGCTACCGTCACCCGCTGGCCGTGGCTGGAAAAGCGCAGCGCATTGCGCACGATGTTGTCCACCGCACGCCGCATCAGCTCCGCATTGCCCTTGACGGTGTACTCCACGTCCGATTCGGCCTGCAGCACGATATCCACGCCGGGCACCTGCGCCTCGTAGCGCGCATCGCTCACCACCGCGTCCACTAACCCATAGAGATCGAAATACTCTTCGTCCGGCAGGCTGCTGTGTTCGGTACGCGACAACGCCAGCAGCTCGCCGATCATTTTGTCCAGCCGCCCCGACTCGTGTTCGATGCGCTTGAGCGAGGTTTCGACATTGCCGGCATTCTGCCGCGCCAGACCGATCGCCAGCTGCAGGCGCGCCAGCGGCGAACGCAGCTCATGCGAAACGTCGTGCAACAGCTGCTCGCGGGCGCTGACCAGCAGCTCCAGCCGCTCGGCCATGGTGTCGAAATCGCGCGCCACGTCGGACAGCTCGTCATGGCGGCGCCGCATTTTCGGAAACAACCGTACCGAGAGATCGCCCTGCGCCACCCGATCCAGGCCGCCGCGCAGCTGACGCATCGGCCGGGTCAGGTTCCAGGCCAGCACGGCGCTGAACAGCAAACCGCCCAGCCCGCCGACCCACAGCATCGGCGCAGGAATGTTGAAGAAGTGGGAACGCCGCTCCGGCCGATACTCTTCCCGCAGCCCGCGCACGTTATAACTCAGCCAGTATCCCTGCCCTTCCCCGGTCTGCACCCAGGCAGAGATCTCTTTCGGCATCCGCCGCCCTTCAAACGCCGGTTCTTCCGGCGCGGGCGGCGGCGGTTGGGTCATCGGCGTCACCGACAGCAAACGCCTGTCGTCCTCGGGCCAGTCGCGCATCAGGGCTTCCAGCGCCGGCATGCCACCGCTGCGCAACTGGGTGGCGGCCGAGGCCAGCTGCAGGCCGATCACCCGCCGCGCCATGGCGTTCTCCGGCGGCACATAGCGATCGCCATAGAGAGAAAACGCCACCCACAGCGCCTGCGTCATGATGAGGAAAGTCAGCCAAAAGCCGAGCAAAATTTTCCAGAACAGTCTTCCGCGCATATCAGGTTACCGAATGCGATAGCCGATGCTGCGCACCGTCTCGATAATGAGCTTACTGCCAGCCAACGCGCTCAGCTTCTGGCGGATATTGCTGATGTGCACGTCCACGCTGCGGTCATAGGCCTCGCGCGGGCGCCCCAGCCCCTTCTCGGACAGTTCGTCCTTCGACACCACGCGATCCGGCGCGCGCAGCAACAGCTCCAGCAGATTGAATTCCGAAGCGGTCAGATCAAACGCCTTGCCGCGCCATTCGCTGCTGCGGGTTGAAGGGTTCAGCGTCAGCTCGCCGAAGCTGATGGCGGCCTCGTCGTCCGCCTCCTGCGGCCGCTCTTCGAACCGGCGCAGCACCGCGCGCAGACGCGCCACCAGTTCGCGCGGGTAGCACGGCTTGGGCATGTAATCGTCGGCGCCCATCTCCAGGCCAATCACCCGATCGATGTTGTCGCCTTTGGCGGTCAGCATGATGATCGGCAGCCGGCTCTTTTTACGCACGTCGCGCAGCACGTCGATGCCGCTCATGTCCGGCAGCATGATATCGAGGATCATCGCGGTATAGTCGCCCGACAGCGCGCCCTCTACTCCCGCCTTGCCGGTCAGCACCAGCGTGGCGTCGAAGCCTTCGCCCGTCAGGTATTCGCTCAGCATGGTGCCAAGCTCCAGGTCATCGTCGACCAATAAAATTTTCATGCCTTGCTCCTTCACCGATTTTCGTTATTTTCCCGCCAATTCCGCCGGCCCGCAGCCGGTTTTACTCAATCCTTACACATCGCGGTTCGCGTCTCGCCACCGTTAGTGTGGCTGCTGTCGCGCGATTTCTCTACTTCAGTCAGGGCATTGGCATGCAGGCAGGCGCCAGCCGCCATGCTGGCGGGGCGGCTATGCCGTCGGTCAAAAGGGAAGCGAGAGGGGTTTCCCGGCGAAACGCGCCGCCGGGAGGGCACATTCAGTCGAACACGCCGGTGGAGAGATAACGGTCACCGCGATCGCAGACGATCGCCACCACGACGCTGCCCGGGTGGGCCGCCGCGACGCGCAGGGCGCCGGCCACCGCGCCGCCGGAGCTGACGCCGCAGAAGATGCCTTCACGCTGCGCCAGCTGGCGCATGGTCTGCTCGGCATCGCGCTGCTCGATATCCAGCACCTGATCCACCAGCTCCGGGCGGAAAATGCCCGGCAGGTAAGCGGGCGCCCAACGGCGAATGCCGGGGATGCTGCTGCCTTCCGCCGGCTGCAGGCCGATGATCTGCACCTGCGGATTCTGGCTCTTCAGATAACCGCCTACGCCGGTAATGGTGCCGGTGGTGCCCATGCTGGAAACAAAGTGGGTGATGCGCCCTTCGGTCTGGCGCCAGATCTCCGGGCCGGTGGTGGTGAAGTGGGCGTAGGGGTTGTCGAGGTTGTTGAACTGGTCCAGCACCTTGCCCTGCCCCTGGCGCTGCATCTCCAGCGCCAGATCGCGCGCCCCTTCCATTCCCTGCTCACGGCTGACCAGGATCAGCTCGGCGCCGTAGGCGCGCATCGCCGCCTGCCGCTCCAGGCTCATGTTCTCCGGCATCAGCAGCTTCAGCGTATAGCCTTTGAGCGCGGCGATCATCGCCAGCGCGATGCCGGTGTTGCCGCTGGTGGCCTCGATCAGCACGTCGCCGGGCTTGATCTCGCCGCGCAGCTCCGCCTGCTGGATCATCGCCAACGCAGCGCGATCCTTCACCGAGCCCGCCGGGTTATTGCCTTCCAGTTTGACCCATACCTCGCTGCCCGCCTGGGCGGCCAGCCGTTGCAGTTGTACCAGCGGGGTATTCCCGATGCATTGTTCGAGCGTTGTCACGATCTTTGCCTGTGTGTTGGTGTGCGTAAAGTAAAAAGGCAACCCGGGGGTTGCCTTGAATAAAAGGGCAGCTAAAACCTATCAGGCGCTTTTGGCTAACGCAACAGGTTGCAGCAGTTGATCGCCGGCATACAGCCGCGCATTGAGGCTGCCGACGTAATAACGGCCGCCGCGCACCGGGGTTGGGTTGCCTTCCGGCAACACCACGCCGATCGGCTCCTGATGCCAGCCGATTGGCTGCACCGTCAACTGCCAGAAGTGGCCACGCGGGCTGACTTCCAGCACCTGCACCGGCAGCGGGCAGCGCTCGCTGCTTTCGGTCGCCACTTCCATTTCCCACGGGCGCAGGAACAGATCGACGCTGCCCTGGTGCATCGGCTGGAACGACAGCGGCCACTGGTGCGCGCCGACGAACAGCTGGGAGCCGCGGATCTCGCCGTTCAGGCGGTTCACTTCCCCCATGAACTCCAGCACGAAGCGGCTGGCCGGTTCGCGCATGATCTCTTCCGGCGAGCCTACCTGTTCGATATTGCCCTGGCTCATCACCACGATGCGGTCGGCCACTTCCATCGCCTCTTCCTGATCGTGGGTGACGAACACGCTGGTGAACTTCAGCTCTTCGTGCAGCTGACGCAGCCAGCGGCGCAGCTCTTTGCGCACCTGCGCATCCAGCGCGCCGAACGGTTCGTCCAGCAGCAGAATTTGCGGTTCCACCGCCAGGGCGCGCGCCAACGCCACGCGCTGTTTCTGGCCGCCGGACAGCTGCGACGGATAGCGGTTGGCCAGGTGGGCCAGCTGCACCATTTCCAGCAGCTGGGTGACTTTCTGTTTGATCGCCGCGGCGTTCGGCCGCTCGCGACGCGGCAGCACGGTCAGGCCGAAGGCGATGTTGTCGAACACCGTCATATGGCGGAACAGCGCATAGTGCTGAAATACGAAGCCCACGCGCCTGTCGCGCGCGTGCATGTGGCTGACGTCAGTGCCGTGGAAGCCCAGCTTGCCGCCGCTCTGGCTTTCCAGCCCGGCGATAATGCGCAGCAGCGTGGTCTTGCCTGAACCGGACGGCCCGAGCAGAGCCACCATCTCACCGGAAGCAATATCGAGCGAGATATCGTTCAATACCTTGGTGCGACCGAAGTACTTGTTGATGCCGTTAATCTCAATGCTCATGATTTTCCTCCCGCTCGAGACGCGCGTTTTGACGTTCCAGACGCCACTGCAGCGCGCTCTTCAAAAATAGGGTAACGATCGCCATCAGGGTCAACAGGGCGGCGGCGGTAAAGGAGCCGACGGTGTTGTAATCCTGCTGCAACAGCTCGACCTGCAGCGGCAGGCTGTAGGTTTCGCCGCGAATCGAACCGGACACCACCGACACCGCGCCGAACTCGCCGATGGCGCGCGCGTTGGTCAGCACCACGCCATACAGCAGCGCCCAGCGAATGTTGGGCAGCGTCACGCGGCGGAACATTTGCCAGCCGGACGCCCCCAGCAGAATGGCGGCCTCGTCTTCCTGGCTGCCCTGGCTGAGCATCATCGGCACCAGCTCGCGCACCACGAAGGGGCAGGTGACGAAAATGGTCACCAGCACCATGCCCGGCCAGGAGAACATGATCTGGATGTTATGCGCATCCAGCCAGCCGCCCAGCAGGCCGTTGCTGCCGTAAAACAGCAGATAAATCAGCCCCGCCACCACCGGTGAAACGGCGAACGGGATATCGATCAGCGTCAGCAGCAGCTGGCGGCCGGGGAAAGTGAAGCGCGTCACCAGCCACGCCAGCAACGTGCCGAACACCAGGTTGAACGGCACGGTGATCAGCGCGATCAACACCGTCAGCCAAATGGCGTGCAGCATGTCCGGATCGAGCAAGTTGCTCCACATCGCGCCGAATCCTTTGGAAAAGGCCTCGGCGAAAATCGATATCATCGGCACCACCAGCAGCAGCACCGAGAACAGCGCGCCGATGGCGATCAGCGTCCACTTGCCCCAGTTGACGCGCGGGCGCTCGGCGCCGTTGAAGGCGGAAACATCAGCCATCAGTGCCCTCCTCCCAAACGTCTGCCGAAGCGGCTTTGCAAGACGTTAATGCTGAACAGCAGCAGCAGCGACGCCGCCAGGATCACCGAGGCGATGGCGCTGGCCGCCGGATAATCGAACTCCTGCAAACGCACAAAAATCATCAGCGAGGTCACTTCCGTCTTCCAGGCGATGTTGCCGGCGATGAAAATCACCGCGCCAAACTCGCCCAGGCTGCGGGTAAAGGAGATGGCGGTGCCGGCCAGCAGCGCCGGCGCCACCTCAGGCAATACCACACGGCGGAAGCTCTGCCAGCGCGTGGCGCCCAGCGTCTCGGCCGCCTCTTCGTATTCCGGCCCCAGCTCTTCCAGAACCGGTTGCACGGTGCGCACCACAAACGGCAGGCTGGTGAACGCCATCGCTACCGCGATCCCAAGCCAGGTAAAGGTGACCTTGATGTCGAAGTGCGCCAGCCACTGACCGTACCAGCCGGTGGTGGAAAACAGCCCCGCCAGCGTCAGGCCGGCCACCGCGGTCGGCAGCGCGAACGGCAGATCGATCAGGCCGTCCAGCAGCGAGCGGCCGGGAAAACGGTAGCGCGTCAGGATCCAGGCCATCAGCATGCCGAACACCGCGTTGAACAGGCTGGCGACGCCGGCCGCCAGCAGCGTCACTTTATACGCCGCCACCACCTGCGGGTTGGAAATCACTTCCCAGTATTGCGCCAGGCTCATCTGCGCCAGCTGCATCACCAGCGCGCTGAGCGGCAGCAGCAGGATCAAACAGGTATAAAACAGGCTGCTGCCGAGGCTGAGGCCAAATCCGGGCAGCACCCGCTTACTGGACGACAACGCCAACATTTACTTGCGCCCTGCCGCTAACAGCTGATCCAGCTCGCCGCCGGTGGCGAAGTGGGTTTTCATCACCTGCGGCCAGCCGCCGAATTGATCTTCCACGCGGAACAGTTGGGTATCCGGGAATTGCCCCTTCGCCGCCGCCATCGCTTTCTGGTCATACACGCGGTAGTAGAAGCTGGTGATCACCTGCTGCGCCGCCGGGCTGTAGAGATAGTTCAGATAGGCTTTGGCCGCCTGTTCGGTGCCGTTGCGCTCGACGTTTTTGTCGATCCAGGCCACCGGGAACTCCGCCAGAATATCGACCGGCGGCACGATCACTTCGTACTTGTCTTCACCGTATTGCTTGCGGATGTTGTTCACTTCGGACTCGAAGCTGATCAGCACGTCGCCCAAGCCGCGCTCGACGAAGGTGGTGGTCGCGCCGCGGCCGCCGGTATCGAACACCAGCACGTTTTTCAGGAAGCGGGTCATGAAGGCGCGGGTCTTGGCCGCGTCGTTGCCGTCGGCCTGGCTGGCGGCGCCCCAGGCGGCCAGATAGGTGTAACGGCCGTTGCCGGAGGTTTTCGGGTTCGGGAACACCAGCTTCACGTCGTCGCGCACCAGATCGTTCCAGGTGTGGATGCCCTTCGGGTTATCCTTGCGCACCAGAAACGCCATGGTGGAATAGAACGGCGAACTGTTGTTCGGCAGGCGCGCCTGCCAGTCCGCCGGGATCAGCTGCCCGCGATCGTGCAGGATTTGCACGTCGGTGACCTGGTTATACGTCACCACGTCGGCGCGCAGGCCCTGCAGGATCGCCAGCGCCTGCTTGGAGGAACCGGCATGCGATTGTTTGATGGTCAGCTTATCGTTCGGATGCTGTTGATTCCACTGCTGTTCAAAGCCGGGATTCAGCGCGACGAACAATTCACGGGAAACGTCATAAGAGCTGTTCAGCAATTCCGCCGCCGACGCGGCGCCGCTCGCCAACAGCGCAGCCGCCAGCCAACCTTTCAGCACGAGATTTTTAACCCGGTTTTGTTTCATTCTGCACCTTATCACTGAGTCATTCCTTCAGGCTTTCGCCTTATTGACGACCAGTGTATTTATAACTCGGTGCGGAGCTGTAACGCTTTTATATACCGTTTAGTGATTTACAAGCATCAAACGCTATAAGGCAGGGAATGCGAGGCGTTTTGGGGCGGGGAAACGGACCGAAGCCGGGCGAGCCGGCTTCGGCAACGGCGTCAAAGTGACAGCAGGCGAGTCAGCGATGGCGCGAAGTAGTAGCTGCCGGTGACCGCGCGGCTGAAACGCAGCATGGCGTCGCGTTTGCCGTCCAGATCGCCGAACATGCTCAGCAGCTGCTGCTCGATATTGTGCAGGCGCGCGCAATACGCGATGAAGAACAGGCCGTGCTTGCCGCTGGCGGTGCCGTAAGGCAGGCTCTGGCGCAGAATTTTCAGGCCTTTGCCATCCTCTTTCAGATCGACGCGGCTGACGTGCGAGGTATCCGGGCGCTGGTCGGCCGGCAGCTCTTCGCTGTCGTGCTTGGTGCGGCCGATGATCTGCTCCTGCTGTTCGGTGGTAAAGCGCTGCCACTGGCGCAGGTTGTGCTCGTAGCGCTGCACCAGCACGTAGCTGCCGCCTGCGTCCTCTTCGCCTTCGGCGATCGTCGCCACTGCCGGGCGCTGCTCGCCCTGCGGATTTTCGGTGCCGTCGATGAAGCCGCTCAAATCGCGCTCTTCCACCCAGCGGAAACCGTGGGTTTCTTCTTCAATCTTGATGGCGTTGCCGAACGCCGCCAGTGCCGCCTGCGCCAGCGTGAAGTTGACGTCGTGACGCAGCGACTGGATGTGGATCAGCATATCGCGCTGGGTGGCCGGCGCCAGCCCTTTGCCGAGCGGCGTGAACGGTTTCAGCTCTTGCGCGCCCTGGCCGCTGGAGAGATCGTGCCAAACGTCGTAGCCGAAAGCGATCACCGCGCCGAGGCGCGCATCGGGGAACTGCTGCTGCAGCTCGCTCAGCGTCTGACAAAACTGCTTGCAGCCCTGGCGCAAGTCGGCGAATTCACCCTGTACGCTGGCTTCCATAAAAATGGCGAAACGGCAGTGCTCCAGCAGAATGCCGCTCTGAACCTGTGTCATGTTGTTATCCTCAATACCAGAATCCGGCAACAGGTAAGATATGGCGGTTGACGCGCGGGTTCCCTGTTACAAACGCGCGCTATCATACCGCAAGCACGGGCGCTTGCCTTGCAGCAGCGCAAAGAAAATAGGGGTAATGGCTTGAAAAAGCAGACGCCGTGAACCGGCGCCCGTTGAACATGTTACTGCTGCGGTTTGGCGTGCCAGATGATTTTGCTGACCGTCCAGCTTTTCAGGGTGTCGTCCGGCGGGATGATATCCTGCGCCCCTGCCCACTTGCCGCTGAAAATGTAGGTGACGTACTTGCTCTGCTCCGCCACGCACTCCACTTTACCGGCGTCTTCGCCGCTGCCCGGTTTACAGGAACCGAACGCCTTGCTGTACATGTCTCCGAACGGCGTGCCGAGCTTGTTACCCCACTCCGTCGCCACTTGCGGATCCAGCACGTCTACCCGCTGCAGGCGCCCTTTCGGTTCGCCGGTGATCACCAGCTTCACCTCGTCGCCGGACAGCGCCTGGTAATAAGAGACGATCTGGCCGTTGCTGGTCGCCATGCCGCCGCGCAGGCGGTAGTTGCCGTCCAGCCCGTCGTTGATGGCGCTTTCCGACATCGGCGTGCCGGCGTTGAGCTTGCCGACGCCCTTGGCGCCGACCTCCAGGCTGCTGCCGAACCAGTTGAACGGCGACAGGCTGGACCAGGAAAAATTGGACATGCTCGAACAGCCGGTCAGTAACAGCGGAAGCCCTAACAGCAGGGGGCGAATATTCATCTCTAGCTCCTTAAACATCAATGGCACGGGGCGGTAACCCGCCCCCGCCGCACTCGGCATTTTGCTGCGTGCCAGCCTCTCACAACGGCCCGCACTACGCCAACGGTTGCCAGCTTGGAGTGCGGAAAATGCGAAAAGTGCCGCACTTCTCGGCAATTAGTCGGCGTGCTCCGCCGGCGCAAAGCAGGCTTTCAGGCGCGCATTCAGCAACAGATAGCTTAGCGCCAGCGCATCGAGCAGCGCCAACGCCAGCTCCAGCCCCGGCGCATCGCCGTCCTGGTGCCACAGGCTGAACAGCGAGCCGCCGAGCGACGCCAGCAGGGAGACAGCCAGCCCCCAGCGCCAGCCGCGCCACAGCCGCGGCCATTGGTGGCGGCGGCCGCTCAGCAAAAACGCCAGCGCCGCCGGCAGGCCGAGCAGCATGCCGTACCAAAAACGTTGGGTATCCGGATAAAATAGCGCCAGCAGGCTTTCGCCCTGCTCGCGCGAAGCGCCGGCCATCACGAACAGCAGCCAGGTGCGCGCCTGCAAAATCAACACGGCCCAAAATCCCAGCGGCAGCCGCAGCGCGCCGTGCTGGTCGTAATCGTCCGGGGAAAACCGGGGTAAGAATGGCTTCAACGATCGTTCCTTGCCAACAGAATAAAGACTATGGCTACAGATGGGCGCCGGCGGCGGGAATTTCAATGCGTCGGCTTAAGAAGCTCTTAAGATCGGTGTGTTTTAATCGTTAGCACTTAACAAGCAGCCCGATATCAGCGGGATGTGATTTTCGATAACGATGATAAGGAAGCGCAACATGAAAAAACTGACTCTGGCCGCTCTGATCGCGCTGTGCAGCGCACCGGTACTGGCGCAGCAAGGCGGGTTCCTCGATCCGGCCGCGCCGCAGGCCCAAACGCAACCCGCTCCTCAGGGCGGTTTCTCCGGCCCCAGCGCGGCGCTGACCACCGTGGACAAGGTGAAATCGCTGAGCGATGACACCTGGGTGATGCTGCAGGGCAATATCGAGCAGCGCATCGGCGACGACACCTATACCTTCCGCGATGCCACCGGCACGCTGACGGTCGAAATCGATCGCAAGCGCTGGAACGGCCAAACCGTTACGCCGAAAGACAAGGTGCAGTTGGAAGGCAAAGTGGATAAAGACTGGAGCAGCGTCGAAGTGGACGTGAAAACCGTCAAAAAGCTGCCGTAATGCACTGCGGCGGGCGGTGCAACGCCGCCGCCCGCCGCCCGCTCAATATTCCTGATCTTCGATCAGCCGCTTGCCCAGGCTGGTGATGCCCTGGATCTCGTAGCCGAGCTTCTCGTACATCTCGACCACCGTGTCGTTGTCTTCGCGCACCATAATCTGGATCTTCGGGCAGCCACGGGCGATCAATTTCTTCTCCAGACGGTTGATCAACGCATTGGCGATGCCGCGCCCGCGATAGTCGGGATGCACCCCGAGGTAATACGCCGAGCCGCGGTGGCCGTCATAGCCGCCCATCACCGAACCGACCACTTCGCCGCCGACTTCCGCCACCAGGAACAGCTCCGGATCGTGGTTCAGCTTGCGCTCGATGTCCATTTCCGGATCGTTCCAGGGCCGCAGCAGATCGCAGCGCTCCCACAGGGTAATGACTTCTTCAAAGTCGTCTTGTCGAAATACGCGAATTTCCATCGATGTTGGCCGCTGTTAATTAAGGTGTTTATCTGATTATCGCGTGATTATTCACTTACGCAATATCAAACTGCGATTTACCGCGCTATTTGCCCAGAAATCGCCGGTAACAGGCGTAATAAATGGAAATAGTTATCGGGTCGATTAATGATTATCAATACGATATAACGTCGCAAAATAGAAACGTCGACGGAGCATTGCGTAATGAAAAAGCAGGGTAAACCCTTCCTCAATTTTAAACCGCTTGCCGTTTCCCCGACGCGACGCCAACTTTTGCTTTCCGGCCTGGCGGTGGCGCTGCTCGGCGTGAAAAGCCAACGCGCCAGGGCGGAAGGCCTGCTGCGCAATCAACACAGCAAGCCGGCGGCGAAACCGGCCGGAGCCAAGAAGCTGGTGATGATCGATCCCGGCCACGGCGGCATCGACTCCGGCGCGGTCGGCCACGAAGGCTCGCAGGAAAAACACATCGTGCTGGAAATCGCCAACCACGTGCGCCGTTTCCTGCATGAGCGCGATCACGTCGAGGCGCGCCTGACGCGTGAAGAAGACGAGTTCATTCCGCTGTTCCAGCGGGTGGAGATCGCCCACCAGCACCAGGCCGACCTGTTCATTTCGATTCACGCCGACGGCTTTACCAGCCCGTCGGCCTCCGGCGCTTCGGTGTTCGCCCTGTCCAACCGCGGCGCCAGCAGCGCCATGGCGCGCTACCTGTCCAACCGTGAAAACGCCGCCGACGACGTGGCGGGCGGCAAATACAAGGATCAGGACAACTACCTGCAGCAGGTGCTGTTCGATCTGGTGCAAACCGACACCATCAACAACAGCCTGACGCTCGGCCGCCACGTGCTCGGCCAAATTCGCCCAGTACACCATCTGCACAGCGACAGCACCGAACAGGCGGCGTTTGCGGTGTTGAAATCGCCGTCCATTCCCTCGGTGCTGGTGGAAACCTCGTTCATCACCAACCCGAACGAAGAGCGGCTGCTGGGCACCACCGCGTTTCGCGAGAAGATTGCCCGCGCCATCGCGGACGGCATCGTTAACTTCTTCGACTACTTCGACGCCCACCAACGCAAACCCCGCTGATGCCGCGGGCGGCGAATAAGAGTATACTCAGCGCCTTGTTCAGCCAGACGCTATAAAGACCCCGCATGAGTTTACCTAACATCGCTGAAGTAAAATCCTTCCTGCTGGCGCTGCAGGATCACATCTGCGCGCAGCTCGCCCAGGCCGACGGCGGCGCCGCGTTCACCGAAGACCAATGGACGCGTGAAGAAGGCGGCGGTGGCCGCAGCCGCGTGTTGACCAACGGCGCGGTGTTCGAACAGGCGGGGGTCAACTTCTCGCACGTCTCCGGCGCCACCCTGCCGGCCTCGGCGACCGCGCACCGGCCGGAGCTGGCCGGGCGCAGCTTCCAGGCGATGGGCGTCTCGTTGGTTATCCACCCGCTCAGCCCCTACGTGCCCACCAGCCACGCCAACGTGCGCTTCTTCATCGCCGAAAAGCCGGGCGAGGCGCCGGTGTGGTGGTTCGGCGGCGGCTTTGATCTGACGCCGTTCTACGGTTTCGCAGAGGATGCCGTGCATTGGCACCGCACTGCGGCCGAGCTGTGCGCGCCGTTCGGCGACGAGGTCTACCCCAAATACAAACAGTGGTGCGACGATTACTTCTTCATCAAGCACCGCAACGAAGCGCGCGGCATCGGCGGCCTGTTCTATGACGATCTGAACACCCCGGACTTCGACCACTGCTTCGCCTTCACCCGCGCGGTGGGCCAGGGCTTCCTCGACGCCTATCTGCCGATCGTCGAAAAACGCAAGGCCTTGACCTGGGGCGAGCGCGAGCGTCAGTTTCAGCTGTATCGCCGCGGCCGCTACGTGGAGTTCAACCTGGTATGGGATCGCGGCACGCTGTTCGGGCTGCAAACCGGCGGGCGCACCGAGTCCATTCTGATGTCGATGCCGCCGTTGGTGCGTTGGGAATATAACTACCAGCCGGACACAGGCAGCCCGGAAGCGGCGCTGGCGCGCGATTTCCTGCCGGTGCGCGACTGGCTGCAGGAGCCGAAATGATGCAGATTTGGGTCGATGCAGACGCCTGTCCGAACGTGATAAAAGAGGTGCTGTTTCGCGCCGCCGATCGTACCGCCATCACCGTAACGCTGGTGGCGAACCAGCCGCTGCGCACGCCGCCGTCGAAGTACATCCGTTCGCTGCAGGTGGCGGCCGGCTTCGACGTAGCCGACAACGAGATCGTGCGCCGCTGCGAAGCGGGCGATCTGGTGATCACCGCCGATATCCCGCTGGCGGCGGAGGTGATAGAGAAAGGCGCGGTGGCGCTGAACCCGCGCGGCGAGCGCTATACGCCGGACACCATCCGCGAGCGCCTCAACATGCGCGATTTTATGGATACCCTGCGCGCCAGCGGCATCCAGACCGGCGGCCCGAACGCGCTGAGCCAGCGCGACCGCCAGCAGTTCGCCAACGAGCTGGACAAATGGCTGCTGCAAGCAAAGCGGGCGCAGTGATGAATGAACTGCGCCCTGCTCTGCTGCGCTTTAGAAGCGCAACTCCCCCCCGAAGATATAAGTCCGCCCACGGGCGGTGTTGGTCGGCGTGAAATCTTGTGACTGCGACGGCAGCGAATTCATCTTGTTCAGCGCGTCCGAGTAGTCCTTGTCCATCAGGTTTTGCACGCTGAGCTTCAGCAGCAGATTGCGATTCACCTGATAGGTGCCGTACAGATCGATAATGGTCGGAATATGCGGCGCCGGCTCCTTCATCAACTGTTCGTTTTCATCGAGAGTGGAATCAGGCGACAGGCGCACCGACTTGCCGGTGTATTTCACCACCCCGCCCAGCGTCAATGTCTCGTCCAGCAGGCGCACCCCGCTGTCCAGCGTGAAGTAGAATTCCGGCAGTTCGCTGACATCACCCGCGCCGAACACGTTGCTGGCCTGGTTGGTCGGCTGGGAGGTATGTTCCTTGCTTAACGACAGCTTGGTAAAGGCGAAACCGGCGTCGTACAGCGCTTCGAGCTCCACCCCGCGCATTTTGACCGGTTCTGGGGCGTTGCTGTACATGGTCATGCTGACGTTGACGTCCGCGTTATCCCACTCTTCCTGCGTCGCCTGCGAACGGTTGCATTTCTGGCGGTTTTTACACACCAGGTAGGTTTGGCTGGATATGTAGTTTTTGATCCTGGTTTCGAAATAGACCGCTTTCAGTTGGAAGCTGTCCTGCTTGAACAACAGATCGTGGGCATTGGCGTTGAAACCGCCCTGCCAGGTCTCCGCTTTTTCGCCTTTCAGGAACGGGTTCATCGACTGGCCGCCGCTGTTGGCGAAGAACACCTCCTGGATATTCGGCCCGCGCATCGACTTGCTGTAGCTGACGAACGGCTGCAGCCACGGCGTCACCTGCGCCGACAGCATGACCGACGGATTGAAACCCTGTTCATTGCGAGTGATATTGCTGGCGCCCTGCGGGAAGCACTCTACACGTTCGTCACAGGCCGGCTTATAGCCGGAGAGGCGATAGGCGGTGTAGTTCAGATCGAAATTCCCCTGCCAGGTGCCGTAGTTGGCCTGCAACCCACTGTACAGGCTGGAGATATCTTGTTTGCCGGCAATGCCCACCGGCATGCTTTCCGCCTGATTGTCATCCGTCACCAAACCGGAGGCCTTTTTCTTATACTCGTTGCGCACCAGCTTGCCGCCGTAGCTGAAGGCGAAATCGACATCCTGCAGGCTGAAACGGCTGGTGTTGTTGATATCCAGCGCATCGGAGATGTTTTTCGCCGTGCTGTCGCTGAATCCCGCCATGTTGTCGGACATAAATTGCTGTTTGCCGCGGCTGGTGCTGGCGGTCAGGTTGAAATCGATCAGTTCCGAGAACGGCGCGTAGTGATATTTAAGGTAAAAATCGTCGCTGTCGATGTGGCGGCGGGTGATTTTATTCTGGTAGCTGCGCGCCGACAGTTCGATGCTGTTGAAGGCATCCGGCTTGATGTCCACCTTGAACAGCTGGGATTTCGGGTTCTGACGATAGGTTTTATCGACGTTGAACACCTCGCTGTCGAAACCGGCGCCGTTTTTGTAGTTGGAGGTGATGGAGCTGCCGCTGATGGCCGCCATCGCTCCCAGGCTGCCGCCGTCGGCAAAGGCGGCGGTTTTGGCGCCCACGGCGATCATGCCGCTGCGGCCGATGCCGTTATTGCCCACCGAGAATTTGGTGCGCACGCCGAACGGGTTATCGGAAAATACTACGTCGTCCACGCCGATAGTGCGGAAGTTGGCGCTGCCCGCCAGGGCGTTCACCCCAGCGGAGCCGGTGGCATTGCCGCGCGCCACGTCGACGCCGACGATAAAGTTAGGATCGATCAGCGCCCCGAACTGGCTGGTGGGCAATCCCCCGTGCGCTGCGTCGCTCGGCGAGTTGCCGTAGTAGTTTTGCGTGATGCCGTCGACCATGGTGTTGACCCGGCCAAAGCCGCTCAGGCCGCGGATATTGACGCTGACCGATCCCTGGCCGGGATCGATCTGGGTATAGGTGCCCGGCATGCTGCGCAGAATGCTGTCCACCGACTCCAGATTCTTGTTTTCGTCGCGCGAGCTGAATGCACCTGGCCTCGCCAACGCGTCTTTTTCGCTGCTGTTGCCGCTGTCGGCGGCCGAGACGTTGAGCGGGCTGAACGCCACGCTGCCTTTATTATTTTCCGCCTGTTCCTGCGCGGCCGCAGCCGGCCCGTACAGCGCCAGTCCCGCGCCGATCAGGCTCGCTATCATTTTGATTTTCATATATCCCCAGAAATAGCCAATAAGGTTTGATGGCCGACAATGCCCAGCAAAAAGCCCGCCGAAAGCGCGGTAAAAGATTGTTATTGTTTTATTGCGCCGCAGCGTGCCGCGGCGCTGAAGGTTATTTCTGCGCCTGCCGATCCGCCGCCAGAATAAAGGCGTACTCCAGCGCGCCGTTTTCCAGCCGCGCCAGGCGGCCCGATTTGCCGCCGTGGCCGGCGGTCATGTCGGTGGAGAGCAGCAGCAGCGAATCGCCCTGCTTGAAGCGCCGCAGCTTCGCCACCCATTTGGCCGGCTCCCAATACTGCACCTGCGAGTCGTACAAGCCGCTGGTAACCAGCAGGTTCGGGTAACGCTGCTTGCGCACGTTGTCGTACGGGCTGTAGGACTTCATCAGCGCATAGGCGGCCGGCTGGTGCGGGTTGCCCCACTCCTCGTACTCCCCGGTGGTGAGTGGAATGCTGTCGTCCAGCATGGTGGTCACCACGTCGACGAATGGCACCTGCGCCACCACCGCGTTGTACAGCTGCGGCGCCTGATTGATCACCGCTCCCATCAGCAAGCCGCCGGCGCTGCCGCCCATGGCGTAGATGCGCCCCGGTTGGCCGTAGCCGTCTTTGATCAGCGCCTGGGTGGCGTCGATGAAGTCGTTGAAGCTGTTCGGTTTGTGCGTTAGCTTGCCCTGTTTGTACCAGCTCTGCCCCAGCTCCCCGCCGCCGCGCACGTGGATCAGCGCATAGACGAAGCCGCGATCCAGCAGGCTGATGCGGTTGGCGCTGAACGCCGGATCCATGCTCATGCCGTAAGCACCGTAGCCGTACACCAGCAGCGGGTTATGCCCGTTTTTGAACAGCGATGTGCGGTACACCAGCGAGACCGGCACCTTCACGCCGTCACGCGCCGTTACCCAGATGCGCTCGCTGTGATACAGGCTGGGATCGACGCCTTTCACCTCCTGCTGCTTCAGCAGGGTGCGCTCGCCCTTGTTCAGATCCCACTCATAGGTGCGGGTCGGCGTGGTCATCGCCGAATAGCCGTAGCGCAACCGATCGCTGTCCGGCTCGGGGTTATAGCCCAGCCAGGCCATGTAGCTGGCGTCGTCGAACGGGATGGCGCGCTCGGTTTTGCCGTCCCAGCTGATTTGCCGCAGCTGCACCAGCCCGTTGGCGCGCTCCTGCACCACCAGCCAGTCGCGGAACAGGCTGAAGTTCTCCACCTCGTGCTGCGCCTGCGGTGCGATCAGCGTCTGCCAGGGTTTGCCCGCCGCCGCCGTGCGGTACAGGCCGAAGTTCGGATCCTGATGGTTGGAACGCAGATAGAACTCGCCGCGGTAGTGATCGAGATAATACTCGCGGCCGTTCTGCCGGGCGGCGAACAGCTGCGGCTCGCGCTGCGGCTGATTGGCGTCGATCAGGCGCACTTCGGAGGTGGTGTTGCCGCTGATGGTCAGAATCAGGTAATCGCGCGAGGACGAGCGGCCGAGGCTGAGGTAGAACGCCGGATCGTTTTCCTGGTACACCAGCTTATCTTCCGCCGTCGGCGTACCGTACTGATGGCGATAGACCTGGTATGGCAACAGCGTTTGCGGGTGGTTGCGCACGTAGAACAGGGTTTGGTTGTCGTTGGCCCACACCATGTTGCCGGAGGTGTTTTCCAGCGTTTCCGGCGACCAGCGTTCGCTGCCTATCTCGCGCAGGGAGATGCGGTATTGGCGGCGGCCCTGCAGATCTTCGGCCACCGCCAGCCGGCGGTTGTCCTGGCTGACGTCCATCGCCCCCAGGCGATAGTAGGCGTGGCCGGCCGCGCGCTGATTGGCGTCCAGCAAGGTTTGCCACGGCGCGTCGGCGGTCAGCGCCTGGCGCTGATACCGCGCGAAATCTTTACCGGCGGCGTAGCTTTCCTGATAGCGATAGCCGTTGAGCTGATACGGCACCGAACGATCGTCAGGGTTCATGCGGCCCAGCATCTCCTGATACAGCGTGGCGCGCAGCTTCTGGTACGGCGCCATCATCTGCTCGGTGTAGCGGTTCTCCGCCTTCAGATAGTCCAGCACCTTCTGCTCTTTTCGGCTGTCGTCGCGCAGCCAGTAGTAATCGTCGGTGCGCGTCTCGCCGTGGGCGGTCAGCGCTTTCGGCGCGCGTTCCGCCAACGGCGGCTGCGGTTGCGCCAGCGCGGCGCCGGCGACGCCTAAAGAAAGCCAGAGCGCGGCCGCGATGCGACGGCGCGGGGTGGATAACAGCGGATTCATAATCCCTCACGAAGTTTGAAAAGGCGCACGACGGCGATACGGCGCCTGCGGGCATTAACGGCGGGCATTCAGCTCCGCCAGATTGAAATCGATCGGCATCGTCACCCTGACGGCCCCCTGCTGCAGCATCTCCGGCGGCGGAGGCGGCAACGGCTGAGCGCGCGACACCACCGCTACCGCTTCCCGATCCAGCGACGCAGTGCCGGAGCGCACCAGCAGCGTAACGTTCGAGACCCGCCCCTGCGCGTCGACGCTGAAACTGACCTGCGGCATGCCGCTGCGCCGGCGGCTGCGGGCATCCAAAGGGTAATCCTTGATGCGGTTCAGTTTGCCTTTCACCAGGCTCTCCCACGACAGTTTGGCCTGCGCGTTGCTGTTGGCGTCGCTGTTGATCGGTGCGGCGGTCTGGTGAGAGAGCGTCTGCGCCTGCGGCGCGGCGGCGCTGGACGCGGCGGCGTTGCGCGTCTCTTTGGCCTGTTCCTGCGGCTTAGGCTGCGGCTGCGTTTTTTGCGGGGGGCGGCGTTCGGCGCGCTTCTTCTGCGCCGTCACGATTTTCGCTTTCTCGGCGCGCGCCAGCTTGGGCAGATCCGGCTGTTGCTGCTGCTCCGCCGGCTGCGCCGCAGCGGATTCCGCCTGCTGCACGCCCAGCGGCAGCGGCTTGCTTTCCGGCGCTTCAATCTGCGCCGCCCAGCTCATCATCACCGCCGGCGGTGGCAACACCACCGGCTCCAGCGCCGTCTGCGGCCAGTAAAACAACAGCACCAACGCCGCGTGCGCCGCCAGAGCGAGCAGCAGGCCGCGCGCCCAGCGCGGCTGCGGCAGTTCAAAGGCCGGGAGGGAGTAAGACTGACTTAACATAGGGGCATTAGCTTGCTTAATTGCGAATGATTGCAGATCACATTTACTAATGATAATCATTTGCAACTATAATTAATACCCCTTTTCACTCTCTTAACGTATTCATTTCACTGATGGTGTGATCCACAGGTAGTCTGCGGTGTTCGCATCGACCTGTACGCCCGGCTCCGCCAGCATCAGCACCGTCAGCGCCGCCGCCGGTTGCAGATCCCGCACGTGCAGCGGCACCCCCACCGATTTGGCGGCGTGATAGCCACCGGCGATCAACAGCGCGGGCGTGGGCGCCGCCAGCAGGCGCTCAGCCATGCGCCGGTCGCGCTGCTGCTGGATCGCCAGCATCGCACGCAACTGGTCGGCCTCAATCTTGCCGCCGTGCGAAGTGCGGATGGTCTCTTCCAGCGCCTTGCGCACCGCCGGCTGCGCCGATAGCTGCCCCGCCGGGAATTGCGGCTGCTGATAGAACGCAGTAATCTCGCTGCGATCCAGGTTGGCCGACCACAGCGGGTAAGGCGCGCGCATCGCCGCCATCGTCACCCCGCCATACAGCGCCCACTTCCAGCCCGGCTGCCAGGCGATCAGCTCCGCTACGCGGCCGTCGCGCACCGTCGGATCGCTCTGCAACCACTGCTTGACCTTGTCGATCTGCGCCTGTTGGTTCGGATTGATCATCTCCATCAGCACGCTGCCCTGCGGCCGCCGCTGCGGCAGTTGCTGCACCAGCCATTGCTTAATCTGATGGTGGTAAGGATTGTCATGTTTCTCACCCAGGATCACCCGCGGCTGCTGCGCCAGTCGCGTCAACAGCTGCTCCGGCGTCAGGGTCGCGCCGCTGTGCAGATCGGTGATGCTCCCCAAACTCGCGACGTCGTTGGCCGGCGCCTTCACCGGCGCCTGGCTGCAGGCGCCGAGCGCCAACGCCGCCAATAAAATCAGGTATCTCATCATGTTGCCCCATTATCGAAAATGGCGACATTATAGATAATAATTATCATTTGCATATAGATCCGGCTTAACGATTTTTTTACGCGGCGATCGCCGGCTGTGCATTGCGTTGAAAAAGCATTGCGGGTATAACCAATAGCCATTCAGATATTTAGACGTCTATACGGATAGATTATTATGCAACCATCGGCACCCGCCGCAGGACAGTTCAAACGCAGCATGAAGGCCCGGCACCTGGTGATGCTGTCGCTGGGCGGCGTGATCGGCACCGGGCTGTTTTTCAACACCGGCTACATCATCTCCACCACCGGGGCGCTCGGCACGCTGCTGGCCTACCTGATCGGCGCGCTGGTGGTGTATCTGGTGATGCTGTGCCTGGGCGAGCTGTCGGTGGCGATGCCGGAAACCGGCGCTTTTCACGTCTATGCTTCGCGCTATCTGGGGCCGGCCACCGGCTATACCGTCGCCTGGCTGTATTGGCTCACCTGGACGGTGGCGCTCGGCTCCAGCCTGACCGCCGCCGGATTCTGCATGCAGTACTGGTTCCCGCAGTCGCCGGTGTGGCTGTGGTGTTTGATCTTCTGCGTGGCCATTTTCCTGCTTAACGTGGTGACCACCCGCTTTTTCGCCGAAAGCGAATTCTGGTTTTCGCTGATCAAAGTGGTGACCATTCTGGCGTTTATCATTCTGGGCGGCGCCGCCATGTTCGGCCTGCTGCCGATGAAAGACGGTACCCCGGCGCCGTTCCTGCATAACCTGACCGCTTCCGGCTGGCTGCCGCACGGCACGCTGCCGATCCTGATGACCATGGTGGCGGTGAACTTCGCCTTCTCCGGCACGGAACTGATCGGCATCGCCGCCGGCGAAACCGAGAACCCGGAAAAAGTCGTGCCGCTGGCGATCCGCACTACGGTGATCCGCCTGATGCTGTTCTTTATCGGCACGGTCTTCGTGCTGGCGGCGTTGATCCCGATGGATCAGGCGGGGATCGTCAAAAGCCCGTTCGTGCTGGTGTTTGAACGCATCGGCGTGCCTTACGCCGCCGATATCTTCAACTTCGTGATCCTGACCGCCATCCTGTCGGCGGCCAACTCTGGCCTGTACGCCTCGGGGCGCATGCTGTGGTCGCTGGCCCACCAGCGCACCCTGCCGGCCTACTTTGCGCGCGTCAATGCGCGCGGCATTCCGATCAACGCCCTGACCTTCAGCATGCTCGGCGGCGTGCTGGCGCTGCTGACCAGCGTGATCGCGCCGGACACGGTGTTTGTCGCCCTGTCGGCGATCTCCGGTTTTGCGGTGGTGGCGGTGTGGCTGAGCATCTGCGCGGCTCACTATGCTTTCCGCCGCGCCTACCTGCGCAGCGGCCAGCCGATAAGCGGCCTGAAATACCGCGCGCCCGGCTACCCATTGACGCCGATCCTCGGCTTTGCGCTGTGCCTGCTGGCCTGCATCGGGCTGGCGTTCGATCCGGAGCAGCGCATTGCGCTCTACTGTGGGCTGCCGTTCGTCGCCCTGTGCTACCTCACCTATTTCCTGACCCGGCGCGCCGGGCAAAAAACCGCTTTGGGAGAACAACATGTCGGTTAACAACCCCGTCGCCCGCCTGCTGGCCGAACATCCCACGCTGATCCTGGACGGCGCGCTGGCCACCGAGCTGGAAGCGCGCGGCTGCGATCTGACCGATCCGCTGTGGTCGGCCAAGGTGCTGATTGAAAATCCCGAGCTTATCTATCAGGTGCATCTCGATTATTTCAACGCCGGCGCACAATGCGCCATCACCGCCAGCTATCAGGCCACGCCGCAGGGCTTCTTGCGCCGCGGCCTGGATCAGGAGCAATCGCTGGCGTTGATCGCCAAAAGCGTGCAACTGGCGCAGCGGGCGCGCCGCGATTATCTGGCCGAACACCCGCAGGCGGCGCCGCTGCTGATCGCCGGTTCGGTAGGCCCGTACGGCGCCTATCTGGCCGACGGCTCGGAATACCGCGGCGATTACCGGCTGGCGCAGGATGACATGATGGCCTTCCACCGCCCGCGCATCGCCGCCCTGGCCGCCGCCGGCGTCGATCTGCTGGCCTGCGAAACGCTGCCGTCGTTCGCCGAACTGCAGGCGCTGCTGACGCTACTGCAGGAATTCCCGACGCTCGGCGCCTGGTTCGCCTTGACCCTGCGCGACAGTCAACATCTCAGCGACGGTACGCCGCTGACGGAGGTCCTGCCCGCGCTGCGCGGCAACCCGCAGGTGTTGGCCATCGGCATCAACTGCATCGCGCTGGACAAGGTCGCCCCGGCGCTGCGTCAGCTGAACGCGCTGGCCGACAAGCCGCTGCTGGTTTACCCGAACTCCGGCGAGCACTACGATGCGGTAAGCAAAACCTGGCACGCCTGCGACGGCGAGCACGGCAGCCTGGCCGATCAGGCGACGGAGTGGCGCACGCTCGGCGCACAATTGATCGGCGGCTGTTGCCGCACTACGCCGCAGGATATCCGCGCCATCGCTGCGCGCTGCAAGAAATGAGAAAGGGGGGTTATTCGGTTAGCAGGCGTAAGTATTCAGCGGCTTGTTCAACGTTGAGGCGGCCTTGAGCTGCTTCAACCGTAATTTCGACCAGTTCTGCGTCTTCCCG
This sequence comes from Serratia sp. CY33525, assembly GCF_052169115.1. NCBI lineage: Bacteria > Pseudomonadati > Pseudomonadota > Gammaproteobacteria > Enterobacterales > Yersiniaceae > Serratia > Serratia sp. CY33525. The sequence goes on from NZ_JBJNLK010000001.1 coordinate 989,083, forward strand.
CAGTGCAACGCCATTAATACCGAGAAATAGCGCCATGCTTTGGAAGGCCGTGCGTTTGTTGCCATCAAGAAAAATGTGACCGTGACTGATGGCGATGAGATAGAGCGCGGCCAAACGGTAAACGTCAGTGACGTTCTCGTAGTGGTAAGCATTGAGCACGCGGTTGGCTACAGCCTCAACTTTGCTGCCATCCTGGCGGCCGTGAGGCACAATTTCAGCATTGAATTCCGCAATATCCTCTGCGGTCAAAAAGATCATCTATTCGCCAGCGCCTTAATCGTATCCGCGTGTTTAGCCTGAATACGCGCTTTCACCTTGGCTTTGACCAAAACCTCATAGTCGGCCTTACTGATGATGTAAACCTCATCGTGTCCGCGGCGCGTCACTTCCACCGGCTGTTTTTGCGCTTCCAAAAGCACCTCGGCCAAATTGTTTCTCGCCGCCGTGTAGCTAATCGTAGTCATTTTCTTTACCTGTACATGTACATGTTTGACGATTATTTGTACCACGTTCGCTGAAAATAAAAAAGCCCCCGACGCCAGCGGCGCAGGGGGCCAGTCACTCAACCCGGGCTTACAGCGGCTGGGTTTGGGCTTCCACCACCGCCAGCGCCACCATGTTGACGATGCGGCGCACCGAGGCGATCGGCGTCAGGATGTGTACCGGCTTGGCGACCCCCATCAGCACCGGCCCGACGGTCACCCCTTCCGAGCAGGAGACGCGCAGCAGGTTGTAGCTGATGCGCGCCGCTTCCATGTTCGGCATGATCAGCAGGTTGGCCGAGCCTTTCAGCGGGCTGTCCGGCATCAGATCGTGACGGATGCTTTCCACCAGCGCGGCGTCACCGTGCATTTCGCCGTCGATCTCCAGCTCCGGCGCCAGCTCGTTCACCAGCTCCAGCGTTTTGCGCATCTTGCGCGCCGCCGGGCAGTCGGAAGAGCCGAAGCTGGAGTGAGACAGCAGCGCCACCTTCGGCTCGATACCGAAGCGGCGCACGGTTTCCGCCGCCATCAGGGTGATCTCCGCCAGCTGTTCCGGGGTCGGATCGTCGTTGACGTAGGTGTCGGCGATAAAGGTGTTGCCGCTCGGCAGCAGCAGCGCGTTCATCGCGCCGGCGACGTGCGCGCCTTCACGGAAGCCGAACACGTTCTTCACCACGTCGTAATGCTCGTGGTAGCTGCCGATGGTGCCGCAGATCATCGCGTCCGCTTCGCCGCGGTGCAGCATGATGGCGGCGATCAGCGTCGGGTTACCGATCACCGCGCGGCGCGCCTGCTCTTGCGAGACGCCGCGGCGTTTCATGATCTGGTAGTACTCGCCCCAGTATTCGTTAAAGCGCGGATCCGACTCGTTGTTTACCACTTCGAAATCCTTGCCCGGCGTCAGCTGCAGACCCAGCTTTTTCAGACGCATCTCGATCACGCTCGGGCGGCCGACCAGGATCGGGAAGGCCAGCCCCTGTGACACCAGTTCCTGCGTGGCGTGCAGCACGCGCTCTTCCTCGCCTTCCGCCAGCACCACCCGCTTCACCTCTTTGCGCGCCTGCGAGAAGATCGGCTTCATGAACAGGTTGGTTTTGTAGACGAACTCCGCCAGCTTCTCGACGTAAGCGTCGAAGTCTTCGATCGGGCGCGTCGCCACGCCGGAGTCCATCGCCGCCTTGGCTACCGCCGGCGCGATCTTGACGATCAGGCGCGGATCGAACGGTTTCGGGATGATGTATTCCGGCCCGAAGGAGAGATCCTGATCGTCATAGGCGGAAGCCACCACGTCGCTCTGCTCCGCCAGCGCCAGATCGGCGATGGCGTGCACGCAGGCCAGCTTCATCTCTTCGTTGATGGTGGTCGCGCCCACGTCCAGCGCGCCGCGGAAGATGAACGGGAAGCACAGGACGTTGTTCACCTGGTTCGGGTAATCGGAACGGCCGGTACAGATGATGGCGTCCGGGCGCACCGCTTTGGCCAGCGGCGGCAGAATTTCCGGTTCCGGGTTGGCCAGCGCCATGATCAGCGGATCGCGCGCCATGGTTTTCACCATATCCTGCGTCAAGACACCCGGGCCGGAGCAGCCGAGGAAGATGTCGGCGTTCGGGATGGCATCGCCCAGCGTGCGCTGGCCGTTGTCCTCGATGGCGTAGGCGGCTTTGGTCTGCTCCATATTGGCGTCGCGGCCTTTATAGATGACGCCCTTGGAGTCGCAAACGGTGATGTTCTGTTGCCGCAGCCCCAGCGCCACCAGCAGGTTCAGGCAGGCGATGGAGGCCGCGCCGGCGCCGGACACCACCAGGCGTACGTCGGAGATATTCTTCTTCACCACGCGCAGGCCGTTGAGCACCGCCGCAGTGGTAATGATCGCCGTGCCGTGCTGGTCGTCGTGGAACACCGGGATCTTCATGCGCTCGCGCAGTTTCTGTTCGATGTAGAAACACTCCGGCGCCTTGATGTCTTCCAGGTTGATGCCGCCGAAGGTCGGTTCCAGCGCGGCGATAATGTCGATTAACTTGTCAGGGTTATGCTCATCCACTTCGATATCAAACACATCAATACCGGAAAACTTCTTGAACAAAACGCCCTTGCCTTCCATCACCGGCTTACCGGCCAACGCGCCGATATTGCCCAGACCCAGTACCGCCGTGCCGTTGGAAATCACCGCCACCAGATTGCCGCGCGCGGTGTATTTGTAGGCTGCCAACGGATCTTCGGCGATCTCGAGGCAAGGCGCGGCGACGCCCGGCGAATAGGCCAACGCCAGATCGCGCTGGGTCGCCAACGGTTTGGTGGGGGAAACCTGGATCTTCCCTGGGACAGGAAACTGATGGAAATCAAGGGCACTCTGTTTGAGCTGTTCGTCCATTATGGATTCCTTTGTTTTTTGCTTTTATGTTGAGGTAAGGCTTTGAGGCTGCGCCCTGCCGTGGGCCGTGGCGCCCAAGTACAATGACAGGGCGCAGCCTTGAAGTATAGTGAGAGAAACATCACAAACTTTGAAGCGCGCCATAACCTTGGCCGAAAGACCGTTTTAAAAGTAAAAAAAGGATCGCGAGACGAGTCGAAGAAGCGCCGCCGTCAGCGTGGCGGCAGCCTGGCGCGCCAGGCGTTGAGCGTCTCCACCTGGCCGGCGCAAATGTGTAACGAGGTTTGTAACGCCAGGGTATAGCTTACCGCATCGCCCCAGGTCTCCCCTTGCAGCTGCGGTTGCTCACAGGGCGCGAACACCGATTCAGGGGGCAACAGCGGCACGGCCTGCGGCGCCGGCGGCCGGGCGCAGGAGCTCAAGCACAGCGCCAGGCAGAGGCTGAGCGGCGCAGGGATCGTTTTTAATCGCTTCACGGTATTTCCTCTGATAAGCCTCGTGTTGTTGGCGCAGCTGCCGTTCCTGCCGCTGCTGCGCCGCCATCAGCGCGCGGTTTTGCGCATCCTGGGTCTGCAGGGTGGCGATCAGCCCGGCCTGCTGCGCCAGGCTTTTCTGTAGCTCCGCCGCCTGTTGGCGCGCGGACGCCAACTGGTGCGACAGCAGCGAGCTGTAGCCGCCGAGGCAGATGGCCGCCAGCAACAGCAGCAGCAACCCGCCCTGCATCAGTTTTTGCAACCAGCCGCTCATGCCGGATAGTCCCGGAACGCCAGCTGGAAGTGCGGGCCATCCTTGAGGGTTTTCCACTCGCCGCCCCATTCGACGTTGACCCCGCATTCACGCGCCGCGCGCCGCACCGCCACCGCAATCTGCGCGTAGTAATCCCACTCCCAGGAGACCACACCCGCCGGCATCGCCACCACGTCCACCGCGTGGCCGGTCAGATGGCGGCTGCGCAGCGTTTGGCTGCTGCCGGCGCGCACCATTTCCCGTTGGCGCGCCATGCTGCGCAGCCCCTCGCTGACGGAAAACGGCACCAGCGAATAACGCAGCGCCAGACGAATAACGCGCACCAGATCCGGGTGCACGCCGCGCAGGTTCTCTTCGCTGCGGGCGGTAAAACGAATCTCTTCGATGTCATTTAACATTTTTAAACCCCGTCTTTTTGCCGATGAACTTTTTAATTAAGGCGTTGATGTAATCTGCCCCCATAAAGCCAATCAGTACGCTGGCCAAATTCGCCCACTTTAATTCCAGGCCCATCAGCGCCAGCGCATCGCGCACCGTCCAGGCCAATAACGCGCACATCGCCGCATTCAATAAACGGCGCCGAATGCCCACGTTGCGGTAAGCGCCGTGCAATAGCGCCATGACGCCGGCCAAAATGGCGTTTAATACCGGCTGAAGATATTCACATACTCGCTGGACTATTAAGCCAACAGCGTCAGGCTCTATGCTGGACATAGCTCATCTCCTTTTTTATTTTTAATTAAATGCCAATCACGGCCGGTGGGACATCGGATAATCAGAATCTAGTTAAGGATGCTATTACAAAGCAAATGAATAAATACAGGCCCTATGGTCGAATTCATTCATGCTGAGCGCTGGCACAACGCATAAGCGCCAATGTTGACGGCAATGAATAAAATTTCATTGTTATCGTGATTTATTTCGACTTTCGTTTTCACGAAAAATAAACATTAATGGCTGCGGGAAATATGTCCCATTTTAAAAACATCCACTCTGGAGAAATACCATGTCCACACGCAAAGCCGTTATTGGGTATTATTTTATTCCGACCAACCAAATCAATAATTACACCGAGTCCGATACGTCCGTCGTGCCGTTCCCGGTTTCCAACATCACGCCGGCCAAAGCCAAACAGCTGACGCACATCAACTTCTCGTTCCTGGATATCAACAGCAACCTGGAATGCGCCTGGGATCCGGCCACCAACGATGCCAAGGCGCGCGATGTGGTCAACCGCCTGACCGCGCTCAAGGCGCACAATCCCAGCCTGCGCATCATGTTCTCCATCGGCGGTTGGTACTACTCCAACGATCTGGGCGTGTCGCACGCCAACTACGTCAACGCGGTGAAAACCCCGGCCTCGCGCACCAAGTTTGCCCAATCCTGCGTGCGCATCATGAAGGATTACGGCTTCGACGGCGTGGATATCGACTGGGAGTACCCGCAAGCATCAGAAGTGGACGGTTTCATCGCCGCGCTGCAAGAGATCCGCACCCTGCTGAATCAGCAAACCGTCGCCGACGGCCGCCAGGCGCTGCCGTATCAGTTGACTATCGCCGGCGCCGGCGGCGCCTTCTTCCTGTCGCGCTATTACAGCAAGCTGGCGCAGATCGTCGCGCCGCTCGATTACATCAACCTGATGACCTACGATCTGGCCGGCCCCTGGGAGAAGATCACCAACCACCAGGCGGCGCTGTTCGGCGACGCGGCCGGGCCGACCTTCTACAACGCGCTGCGCGAAGCCAATCTGGGCTGGAGCTGGGAAGAGCTGACCCGCGCCTTCCCCAGCCCGTTCAGCCTGACGGTCGACGCCGCGGTGCAGCAACACCTGATGATGGAAGGCGTGCCAAGCGCCAAGATCGTGATGGGCGTCCCCTTCTACGGCCGCGCCTTCAAGGGCGTCAGCGGCAGCAACGGCGGCCAGTACAGCAGCCACAGCACGCCGGGCGAAGATCCGTATCCGGGCACCGATTACTGGCTGGTGGGCTGCGAAGAGTGCGTGCGCGACAAGGATCCGCGCATCGCCTCCTATCGCCAGCTGGAGCAGATGCTGCAGGGCAACTACGGCTATCAGCGGTTGTGGAACGACAAGACCAAAACCCCTTACCTGTATCATGCGCAGAACGGGCTGTTCGTCACCTATGACGATGCCGAAAGCTTCAAATACAAAGCGAAGTACATCAAGCAGCAGCAGCTGGGCGGCGTGATGTTCTGGCATCTGGGGCAAGACAACCGCAACGGCGATCTGCTGGCCGCGCTGGATCGCTATTTCAACGCCGCGGACTACGACGACAGCCAGCTGGATATGGGCACCGGCCTGCGTTACACCGGCGTCGGCCCCGGCAACCTGCCGATCATGACCGCGCCGGCCTACGTGCCGGGCACCACTTACGCGCAGGGCGCGCTGGTGTCCTATCAGGGTTACGTCTGGCAGACCAAATGGGGTTACATCACCTCGGCGCCCGGTTCCGACAGCGCCTGGCTGAAGGTGGGCCGCGTAGCGTAAACCATAAAAAAACCCCGTAGCCGAGCGCTGCGGGGTTTTCATTGAGTTAACCGTTTGATTTTCGCGTCCCTTCGTCTCTATTCCTTCAGTTGTGGCACCAAGGATAGCCGCCATCCCGCACCACTTCGCGGCCCATCAGGCTGTAAACATCGCTTTTGCGCGTCAGCCGCTCATGCCACCAGTTAAACCCGGCGCCCTTGCTGGCCGGATGCCACGCCAGCCAAATCATTTCGTCGCCCTTTTGCATCTCCACCGGCACCGTCACCAGTTCGCCGCTGGCCAGTTCCTTTTCGATCAGCGACGGCGGCAGAAAAGCGTGGCCGATGCCGCGTTTGAGCAGCGCCAGGTTGCTTTCCACGTCGCACACCACCAGTTGGCGCTGCAAAGGCAACGTGCCGTGATTGCGTTTGGGCAGTTCATGGCTGCTGTCGGCGATCGCAACCACGATGTCGTTCAAGCGCTGCTTCTTGCACACCGGCTTTTTCTGCGCCGCGAACGGATGCGAGGGCGACACGCACAGCACAAAGTTGAGCTTGCCAAGCATCAGGGTTTTGGCCTGTACGCTGTCGGGGATTTGGCCGATGGCGATGATCAGATCCGCCCGGTTGTTCTTCAGCGCATCCCAGGTGCCGTTCAGCGCTTCTCGCTGCACCGAGATATTGGCGTTCGGGCAATGCTGAATATAGTCGCGGATATCCTGCGTCAGGGTCTCCAACGGGAAGAAGGTGTCCACCGCCAGGCGGATATTATTGTCCAGCTTGGGGATGTTTCTTACCCGGCTTTCCAGATCCTGCACCGCATTTAATATCCAGCTGCCCTCCTGCAGGAGAAATTCCCCTTCATCCGTCAGGGTAATCATGGGGCCATTGCGATGAAAAAGTTTCACGCAGAGTTTGCTTTCAATATTGGAAACCCGATAAGAGATTGCCGAAGGCGTTTTATGCAGCGCCTCCGCCGCCATAGAGAAAGAGCCGGTGCTCTTAATGGTGCTGATTATTTTAATCGCGTCCAGGGATAATCTAGTCATACAAATTCCTCTTTAAAATAAAACAAGAAAAATGACACTAAATTCCCAAGGTGGTGGCGCACAAAAATCGATCAAATCGAACAAGGATACTCAAGGCAACAAGCAATATACTTCATAAATGAGAGCGCTATCTTAAATACTATTCATCACGACCTGATATAAAATTCATCATAGCGCTCTATTTTTGCATTGTGACAGTTAAATAAATTCAGCCTAACGATCAAAGATCGTCATCATAATAATTTTCGTTAATAGCCGTTAAAACATTCCGCTCTGCCGCACGACCAGAATGATAAAAATAAAACAAGCCGACAAGAAGGGTTATTTCCAATTACGTTATTAGCCTCTCATTTTGTCGGTGAAATACGCTCAACTTACAACATAATTTCAGTCAGGAGTGACTTATGAACAAAACTTCCCGTACCCTATTCTCTCTGGGCCTGCTGAGCGCAGCCATGTTCGGCGTTTCGCAACAGGCGAATGCTCACGGTTATGTCGAATCGCCGGCCAGCCGCGCCTATCAGTGCAAACTGCAGCTCAACACCCAGTGCGGCAGCGTGCAGTATGAACCGCAGAGCGTCGAAGGCCTGAAAGGTTTCCCGCAGGCCGGCCCGGCTGACGGCCACATCGCCAGCGCCGACAAGTCCACCTTCTTCGAACTGGATCAGCAAACGCCGACGCGCTGGAACAAGCTCAACCTGAAAACCGGCCCGAACTCCTTTACCTGGAAGCTGACCGCGCGTCACAGCACCACCAGCTGGCGCTATTTCATCACCAAGCCGAACTGGGACGCTTCGCAGCCGCTGACCCGCGCCTCCTTTGATCTGACGCCGTTCTGCCAGTTCAACGACGGCGGCGCCATCCCTGCCGCACAGGTTACCCACCAGTGCAATATACCGGCAGATCGCAGCGGTTCGCACGTGATCCTTGCCGTGTGGGATGTAGCCGACACCGCCAACGCCTTCTATCAGGCGATCGACGTCAACCTGAGCAAATAATCGGCCAAATGAGGCCATCTTTGAGGGTTCAGCCTGGCGCTGAACCCTTCTTTTTTTGGCTCTCGCGCCACCGCTCCCCTCGCCTCCCCCGCCGTAAACCGCGCCCCGCCTGGGTTTACTCGGCATTCATTGTTATTATCCATCGCAACAATCAGAAAAAGCGCATTTTCATTCCCGACCCGATGATGCAGTGTGTTCCCCCTATGATGAAAAAGGTTCTCATTTCCCTACGTTGAGCTTGGTCAAGGAGCTTATCAATGAATCAATTAGACGCACTCAAGCAGCTGACCACGGTGGTCGCCGACAGCGGCGATATCGAATCCATCCGCCAGTTCGAACCCCAGGACGCTACCACCAACCCTTCGCTGATCCTGAAAGCCGCCGCGCTGCCGCAGTACAAGGCGCTGATCGTCGAAGCGCTGGACTATGCCCGCCGCCAGGGCGGCAGCAAGGAAACCCAGCTGATCAACGCCAGCGATAAGCTGGCGGTCAATATCGGCGTCGAGATCCTCAAAAGCGTGCCGGGCCGCATCTCCACCGAAGTGGACGCCCGCCTGTCGTTCGATCGCGGCATGTGCGTCGCCAAAGCGCGCAAGCTGATCGCCATGTATCAAGAACAGGGCATCGACAAATCGCGCATCCTGATCAAACTGGCTTCCACTTGGGAAGGCATCAAAGCCGCCGAGGAGCTGGAAAAAGAAGGCATCAACACCAACCTGACGCTGCTGTTCTCCTTCGCCCAGGCCCGCGCCTGCGCCGAAGCCGGCGTGTATCTGATCTCGCCGTTCGTCGGCCGCATCTATGACTGGTATCAGGCCAAACAGCCTGCCGCCGACTACGATGCCGAGCAGGATCCGGGCGTGAAATCGGTGCGCACCATCTATGAATACTACAAGCGTCATCGTTACCAGACGGTGATCATGGGCGCCAGCTTCCGCAAGGTTGAGCAGATCCTGGCGCTGGCCGGCTGCGATCGCCTGACCATCGCGCCGAACCTTTTGGAACAGCTGAAAAACAGCGACCGGCCGGTCGAGCGCAAGCTGACCCCGTCCACCGAGGGCTTCCACCAACCGGCCCCGCTGGCCGAAGCGGAGTTCCGCTGGCTGCACAACCAGGACGCCATGGCGGTGGAAAAACTCGCCGAAGGCATTCGCCTGTTCGCCGTCGACCAGCAGAAGCTGGAAGACATGTTGGCCGCTCAACTGTAACCGCACTGGAGTTTCGTTATGTCTTCTCGTAAAGAGCTTGCCAACGCCATCCGCGCACTCAGCATGGACGCCGTACAAAAAGCCAATTCCGGCCACCCGGGTGCCCCTATGGGCATGGCGGACATCGCCGAAGTCCTGTGGCGTGACTACCTCAACCACAACCCGACTAACCCGCACTGGGCTGACCGCGACCGTTTCGTGCTCTCCAACGGCCACGGCTCCATGTTGATTTACAGTCTCCTGCACCTCACCGGCTACGACCTGCCGATGCGCGAGCTGGAAAACTTCCGTCAGCTGCACTCCAAAACCCCAGGGCACCCGGAGTACGGCTACACCCCGGGCGTTGAGACCACCACCGGCCCGCTGGGCCAGGGCATCGCCAACGCCGTCGGCTTCGCCATCGCCGAACGCACCCTGGCGGCGCAGTTCAACCGCCCGGGCCACGACATCGTTGACCACCACACCTACGCCTTCATGGGCGATGGCTGCATGATGGA